>CALXYO010000001.1 GCA_944393005.1 uncultured Spirochaetales bacterium
CATCTTTCTCTGCTATGGTTAGAATTATTTTTGATTTTCTCCTTTTACTTCGGTTAGATTATTTTTGATTCGATGCGAATTGTTGACTAAAAAAGTGCTTTTTTTTACGATAGGAGAAGGAATTTATAGGGGTTGCAAATGGTTCTGATCAAAATCGAATCTCTTTCACAAAAAGAGCTCGAGCATATCGCTGTCCAGGAGGGTGTTCATGATGCCGCATCAATGTCGCGGGATGAACTGATCGAAACTCTCAGGGAAATCTATGAAGATGAAAGTGATGACAGTCAGATGGGAGGGGAAGACAATATCCAGAGAAAGTTTGTCACCTGGCTTACTGACTACAGGGGGGAGGGCAGCGAGCTGACAAGCCTGCCCGGTGTCGTTGATCTGCCGGACCTTTATAATGAGACATCCATACATCTGCTTACCAAGAATGCAACCTGGCTTTACTGCTACTGGTCCATTGCCAATTTCGACAGGGAAAAATTCGATGCAGCATATTCCAGTTACAGATTCCTCATCAATGTGCGTCTTTTCAATGATGATGAGGTTCTGGATTCCTACGATATCGATATCAGCGACAGTGATGTCGAATGGAATATAAACGTGAATACGTCTGCGCTTCATGCACAGGTTTCCCTTGTGCTTGTCGCAGATGAGAAGGAGAGGAAGACTCTCGTATCAAGCGAGACTGTCGATCTCGTTTCGATTTACTGGCTCAATCACAGGAATGAGATTTCCGGCAATGAAGCACTGCTTCGCCGTGAGCTGTCACTGCTGACCAACCGCGACGGATATATCCTGCCGAGTGAAAGCGTTGAAAGCATTGTGCAATGTATTAGAGAGGAGGAAAATCTTTGATGTCTAAGACTAGTGTCAATCTGATTCTTCATGCTCACTCACCATATGTAAGACATCTTGAGTATCCGAAATTCCTCGAAGAGAACTGGCTTTTTGAAGATCTGTGCGAGAGCTATATCCCTCTGCTCAGAATGCTGGAGAATCTTGACAGCAGGGATGTCAGATTCCGTCTCAGCATATGTTTTTCTCCGACACTGTGTACAATGCTGCTTGACGAGCCTCTTCAGGAACGGTTTGTCGAGTATATGCAGGGCAGAATAGAACTTGGCGAGAAAGAAGTTGCCCGTACACGCAGACAGCAGCCGGAATGCCATGACATGGCGAAATTCTATCTCAAGTCATACAAGGAGAATCTTGCCTTTTATGAAAGTATGGGACGGAATATCCTTGACGGTTTCATAAAACTGCAGGAGAAGGGTGTCATCGAGATCATAGCAACTGCTGCGACTCACTGTTATTTCCCTCTTTACAAGAATTACAAGGCCGCAGTCAGAACCCAGATAGAAATCGGTGTAAAGAGTCATATCCGCTTTTTCCACAGTGCTCCGAAAGGCTTCTGGCTTCCGGAATGCGGTTATTATCCGGGCCTTGAAAAAGAACTTGCAAACTATGGAATAAAGTGGTGTCAGATTCCTGCCCATTCCGTCATAACTGCAAAAAACAAGATACTGTCCGCAGGCTATCAGCCACTGCGTCTTTATGATTCCGAGGTTACCGGGTTCCCGCGTGACTGGAGCATAACCAATCTCGTCTGGTCGGATTCAACAGGATATCCCTGTGATCCCGATTACAGGGAATTCTACAGGGACATCGGCTATGATCTTGATATGGACTACATCAGACCGTACGTGCATGAGCCTGATGTAAGAGTCTTCACCGGCTATAAATACATGGCCATTACCGGACGTGATGACAACAAGCTGCCTTATGATCTTTCCAAGGCTGCCGATAAAGTCAGGCTTCATGCCGACAATTTCCTGTATCATCTCAGGCGCAAGGCGATGTCGATATCAGCAGAGACTCAGTCATCTCCTGTTCTCAATCTCTGTTTTGATGCCGAGCTGTTCGGCCACCGCTGGTTTGAAGGCATTGCATTCCTCAGGCAGGTTCTTCAGAACGGAGTGAAGGAGAAGGATATAGAATTCACCACACCGGGTGAAATTCTTTCTCGTTCACGGGAGTATGAGAAGGCAGAGCTGAACGAATGTTCCTGGGGCCGCGGCGGTTATTCCGATTCCTGGCTTGACGGAGAAAACAGCTGGGTTTACCGCCATATCCACAAGGCTATCGAAAGAATGGAGGAACTTGCCGAACGCTTCCCGAACCAGAGATCACTCAAGGCCCGTTTTCTCAATCAGGCCGCACGTGAGGTGCTTCTTGCAATGGCTTCCGACTGGCCTTACATTCTGCATGACAGGACGAGTGTCATCTATGCTGAAAAGAGACTGAGAAACCATCTGGGGTCATTCAATGTCGTATACAGCAATATGTGCAAGAACTCAGTACATACTGAATGGCTTATAAAAGCTGAGAAGAGAAATGCCATCTTCCCTGAAATGGATTACAATCTGTTCCTTGAGAAGAAGGATGACAACAAGACCCGCTGAGCCGGGTCTTGTTAATTTAAATCCCAAAAAACAGACCTGTTTTTATATGTTCCGAACATTCCAATTTGAATTGCTCACCGATCATTCAAAAATGAACGTTTCAGATAAGATTTTTGTCAAAACACCTGGATAATTTCGCAATTTCGTGAAAATTGCGCAGCGCAAAACTGCTTTTTGAACAGTTTCATAAGGAATTACATGAAAAGAGTAGGGGCTAAACAGGCTTTAAACATTGGATTGCGAAGAAAAATTGTCAAAATAGTTGGACGAATCGTTGTCAAACTCGATGGATCTGACATCTGAATTCTGATTCAATTGCCATTTTCTCCCACTTTTTAAGATTTTATCTCTTGGAATTACGCGAAATAGCGTAAAAATGAGATATTGCATACCCACAATATGGGTGTTTGCTGCCACTATTTGATTAATGCATCAAAGATTTATTTTATCAAAGTATTCTTTAGTATTCTTTATATGAATATTTACAATATAATACTTTATATTATAATAATAAATTTTAATTTAAAATATTTTTTATTTAATATATATTAAGTATTTTATCAAGAGTTTTCATATTTAAATAGCAATTAAGTATGAAATTTTAAGCCTCTCTTTTGGAAAATGAAGTAATATGGTGGTAAATAGTGGTAATAAATCCCGTAAAGTGGGAAGTTGAGGTTGTTGGGAAATGTTGTTGACTGGTGAATACATCAATAAAGTTGACGAAAAGGGTCGCCTGATGATCCCAGCCCGGCTACGCTCAATGCTCACTGGAAACCAGGTTATTGCCACGAAAGGACTAGATGGTTCTTGCATCGCTTTGTTTCCCCCTGATTTTTTCGATAAGACCTTCTCTTTTGCTATTTCAGGCGATGACGGAATGCAGATTTTCTCTCCCGCTGCGAGAATGTTCACAAGGCGTTTTTTATCTTCTTCTCAACCATTGGACTTTGACTCCAGCGGAAGAGTAAATCTGCCACAGTCCCTTCGCGCCTATGCCGGATTGGAACCTAAAAGTGAGGCGACAATTCTCGGCATGGGCAACTATATTGAAATCTGGAGTCCTGAGAAATACAACGACCTTCTCAACGATGATGAGGTATCTATTTCCGAGCTTGGAGAAATGCTTGCAAAGGCGAAGAGAGGTATGTGATGGAAATTGTACATACCCCTGTAATGAAAAATGAAATACTCTCATATCTTGCGCCTGTAAGCGAAAATCCTGTGATGATAGACTGTACCACCGGAGAGGGAGGACATTCTCAGGCCTTTCTGGATAAATACCCGGCTCTGACTGTTATAGGCTTTGACAGAGACAGATCAATTCAGGCAAAGGCAATTGAGCGTTTTCTTCCATACGGTTCAAGATTCATTCCCGTGAACGGGTGGTTTGACGAGGAACTTGCAAAAAGGGAGGACTGTTCTGCCGACATGATACTTTTCGATCTCGGCATCAGCATATTTCATTACGTTGAATCCCAGCGGGGCTTTTCGTTCAGAGCCGACGAGAAACTCGATATGAGGCTTGATGAGAACCAGAAGCTCAGTGCTGAAACGGTTGTGAATGAATACAGTGAGGAAGAGCTTGCCGATATCATCTATCAGTATGCCGAGGAGCGTTACTCACGGCGCATTGCAAGGAGAATAGCGGAAGAGAGGAGTAGGGAGAGAATCACAACTGCTTCCCGCCTGGCAGATATCATTTACTCTGCGGTCCCGCCTCAGTACAGGCATGGACATATTCATCCTGCCACGAGAACCTTTCAGGCGCTGCGCATAGAAGTGAACAATGAGCTGGACAGAATCACACCGGCGTTGCAGGAAGCCGTGAGGGTACTCAAGCCGAAAGGGAGACTTGCTGTGATCACATTCCATTCACTGGAAGACAGACAGGTCAAATGGTTTTTCAAAAACAAGGCTGCACAAGATGGCAGCATAACTATTCTTACAAAACATCCTGTTGTCGCCACAGATGAAGAATGCAGGGACAACCCGCCAAGCAGAAGTGCGAAGCTGAGGATAGTTGAGAAAAAGGGAGATGCAGACTATGAAAACAACTAACAGATTCAATTTGACACTCATCAGCAAGATCGCAACGGTTGGACTGATCATATTTATGTTCTTCACCCTGATGATTCCAATTTACCAGATCGGCGAGAATCATGCTTACAGAATGCGCATCGCACAGGCGAAAAGCAGCATAATGGAGCTTGAAGAAATAGAACGCACTCTTGAAAGCGAGATAAGCTATGCAAAAAGTCCTGAGGCTCTGATCGACAAAGTTGTCGAATACAACCTTGAGTACAGTGAGATAAATCCGGCTTCGACACTCAGAATCGCACGGAGCAGCTCGGTATGAAAATAAGGGCAGCTTATTTCGCATCACTTTCTTCTTCATCACTTGCAGGCAGGGACAGGAACATTGCCGCTGTCTGTTATGATTCCAGAGAAGTTGTGAAAGATGCAATGTATGCTGCCCTGATCGGAGAAAAAGCAGACGGTTATTCATTTATACCAGAAGCAATAAGAAATGGTGCATCTGTAATTCTGATTGACAGGCGGCATGCTGACATCATCTCAAAATATACAGCCAGTGATGTAAGTTTCATAATCGCATCCGATGTCTCCCGTGCCATTGCCCGTTTTGCAAGTCTCCATGTTCTGAACAACAAGAAGTTCACAGGTATCTGTGTGACAGGAAGCTGCGGTAAGACAACGACGAAGGAGATGCTTTCAAGCATTCTCTCGGTCAGCCACAGTGTCAGCAAGACGCCCGGCAATCTCAACAGCACGCTGGGGCTTCCTCTTGCTCTGCTCACTCTTAATGCTTCATCGGAATATGCTGTTTTTGAAATGGGTGTGGACCACGTCGGAGAAATGGATATTCTCACTTCTGTTTTCCCTCCTGAGATCGCATTGATCACCAACATTGGACTGAGTCATCTGGAGAAGTTCGGCAGCCGCAGGACCATCGCCAGGGAAAAGGGCGGGATATTCCTGCCGCAGACCGCAGGATTCGTACTTGATGATGAAGAATTCCTTCCGTATTTCAGGACTGTTTCCGACAGGATCACTGCAGTGTCCAGCCCGTTTACCGATATTGAATTCCTTGGTCTTGACGGTATCCGCCTGAGTCTGGGGAAAGAGCGTTTCGTGATGCCAACTGTCGGCCTGCACAATATAAAGGATGCATCTCTTGCCTGTGCTGCAGCGCGCAGCCTCGGAATTCCTGACAGTGAAATAGCACGGGGCCTTTCTTCAATGAAGGCTCTTTTCGGCCGCAGCAGGGTTGTCAGGGAGGGCTCCCTCACAGTCATAGAGGACTGCTACAATGCCAGTCTGGACAGTGTCAGCGATGCCATTGCAACACTCAGCAATGTCCACTGGAATAAGAACAAGCATATCGTTCTCGGCGATATGAAGGAACTTGGGATTGCTTCGCGTTATGCCCACCGTACAGTCGGCAGGATGCTGTGCTGTGCGGACTGTCAGTATATCTACCTGTACGGCAGCGAGATGGAAGAAGCCTACAAGGTTCTTTACGACAACGGACAGAAGGAAAAAGCTGTCTACACACCGGATTTCGAGGTCCTTTCCTCCTCAATAAGGAAGGAAACGTCCCATGGGGATCTGTTCTTGCTAAAGGGCTCTCGCTCAATGGCTATGGAACGCCTCTTTGATACTTTTAAAGAGGTGGGATAGCTGATGGGCATAATTGTTTCTTTTGTCTTTTCATTACTCCTCACTCCTGCTGTCGTCAAGGCAGCAGGAAGTTTCAATTCTCCGGTAAAGGACGAATTGAAAGACAGGCACGGGTACAAGAAAGGAACCTGTTCACTCGGTTCCGTTCCGATGATCATAAGTTATGCGGCAGGTGCATTCATAAGCGGTGACAGGCAGAGTCTGGATTATCTTTTCCTGTCATTCCCTTTTTTCCTGATAGGCTTTGCAGATGACATGCTCAAATTCCGCAGGTGCAGTGCGGACGGTTTCAAAAGCATCACAAAACTTATCCTGCAGCTTGCGGCATCTGCCTTTGCAGCTTATATACTGCGGCAGAATTATCCCGGCATTGAGGGGGTTGTCTATTATCCTGTGGCGGTTCTTTTCATCACGGCAACGGTGAATGCTCTCAACATAACTGACGGTCTTGACGGTCTGGCAACCAAAGTCACCATGCCTCTTCTCATACTCAGTGCGGCATCATTTTCATCGCTCAGAAGTGCATCGATGATTCTTTTTGCTGTTCTTGCCGCATACCTTGTCTACAACTCAAGCAGGGCATCGGTCTTCATGGGCGACGGAGGAAGTCATTTCATAGGCGCGTTCATCGCACTTACTGCTTTTTTCAGCCATCATCCGGCTGCCGTCGTTCTGTCTTCGGCAGTGATCTATCTTGAGCTTCTTTCATCATTCATCCAGATAATCGCGATAAGAGTGTTTTCAAGAAAGGTTTTTCTTATCGCACCGTTCCATCATCATCTGGAGATGAAGGGGATAGGGGAGGAGAAAATAGTTGATACATTCTTCAGCATATCTGTTTTCACATCCCTGCTTTCTGCTATCTTATTTACGAGGGTGCTGTGATGAGTGAAATGCATGAAAGAGACTATAACGATTACTACCGTATTGAAAATGAGAAAATAAGGAGTGAGGGCAGCTTTGCACCTTTCACATTTCTTTGCACTGTGATCATTCTGATCTGTGCAGGTCTTCTCATGCTGTACTCTGCCAGCTATCCAGAAGCCATCAGCAACGGACAGCCTCATTATTACTTTGTATTGCGCCAGGGAATCTTCGCACTGCTGGGTATCGCCTGTGCTGCTGCAATATATTTCATACCGATGAAAGTGATCAGGCTTGCGGCGATACCTCTAGTCGTCATATCGGCAGTGTTCATGCTGCTTACAAGCTTTTCCCCTTATGGTGTTACGGTTCTGGGAGCACGCCGGTGGCTGGATCTTCCTCTGCTGCCGCAGTTCCAGCCCAGCGAGCTTGTGAAACTCAGCGTCATAATCTTCCTTTCCTGGTGGTTCTCCAGCACAAGGACACGCAAATACATAGGCTGGTATTATGTCGTGCCTCTTGCAGTCATTCTCATTTTCACAGGCCTCATCCTCATGCAGAGAGCCTATACCACGGGAATTCATTTCCTCATACTCTGTCTTGCCATGTGTGTTGCGGGACGGCTGCGCCTGCGCTATATAATCATCGCACTTGCATTTCTCTGTGTGCCGGCAATCCTTTATATGCTCAGCGAAGGATACAGAGTCAGGAGAATAGCAAGCTTCATCTTTCCATCCCTTGACCCGCAGGGCCTCAACTGGCAGGTGAACATGTCGCTTTCGGCAATTGCGGAGGGCGGACTTTTCGGAAAAGGCATAGGAAACGGTGTGTACAAGATGGGACTGCTTCCTGAAGTGCAGAACGATTTCATCCTTTCCTCAATAATCGAGGAAACAGGAATCATCGGTTTTACATTCATACTGCTTCTCTTCTTTTTCTTCGCACTTCTTGGCTACAGAGGGGCTGGAAGACTCAGCACCAGAGACGATTTCGCTTCACTGGTCACAATCGGCATAACAACGATGATCGTAACGCAGGTCGTCATAAACATCGCTGTCGTGACCGGACTTCTTCCTCCGACGGGAATTCCTCTCCCTTTCTTCAGCCAGGGTGGAACAAATCTGTTCATCGTCATCGTTGAATGCGGACTGATGTACAAAATGATTTCAATTGTGAGGAAGCAGGGCGATGAGTGAGAAGAGGATGTACTTTCTTATCATCATTCTCATCATTGCCGCTACCGTGGTGATCACTGCATTTTATGCAGTACGGTACATTCCGCTTTTCGATATCGACATGATCACTGTTGACGGAATGACCGATATTCCTCAGTCTGTCAGCGTGCTTCTCGCCTCATGCTACGGAGTAAACCGTTTCACTCTGGATGAAGGAGCAATAAAAACACAGATAGAAAGCAACCCCAGAATAAGGGAATGTGTCATACGCTATTCTTCATTCAACAATATGGAAGTGACCCTTGTCGAAAGTGATGAGGAGTGCATGCTTTTCGACGGTACTCATTATTATCTGATTTCAGATGATGACAAGCCGGTCCTGCTTGAGCAGAGCGACTGTGAAGCGCTTGCCGGACAGCTGTGCGTCGTTGAAGTCTCATCATCTTTCATAAATTACCTTGAAAGTTTCTCTGTTCCCTCATCATTCCGCCAGATACTTGAGCTGATAAGCGAGGTCAGGGCAGAGAACAGCTCCTTGATAACACATATAAAATACGATAATAATACAGGTGAAGGCTTCGGACAGATAGTCCTGAGTCTGGATTCTTTATACTCTGAACTTTATGTGAGAGAACAGGTATCAAAAAACAGAATAAGTGATAGTATAAGGGTAATCCAGGCAAGCACTGCTGAAGATCCTGCAGGCATGATCCGCTTCATGCCGCAGCATTGGGATCTCTACAGTGATGCCCTGGTCAAAAGGACGGTGGAGTAGAGTATGGCTAGTGATAGAATAATGATGGGACTGGATATCGGCTCAAGCTGGACAAGAGCAGTAATTGGGTCCGTTAACAAAGAGGGGGCACTGATGGTTGACGCTCTGTGCGAAAAGCAGACAGAAGGCGTGCGCAGCGGATCAATCGTCAACATCGAGCAGACCCTGAGAACTATCAACTCCGTAATCTCCGATGCCGAACTTCAGGCCGGCTGTGAGATACATTCTGCAATACTTGGAGTCGGAGGCGATCACATACAGGGCCTCCAGTCCACAGGAGTCGTTGGAATCAATTCAAAGGAACAGGAAATAAAGAGGGAGGATATCTACCGCTCACTTGATGTCGCACGTGCCCGCGAGCTTCCCCAGGACAGGGAGTTCCTCCATACCCTCGTGCAGGACTTCCAGGTTGATTCAAGGACCGGCATAAAAGATCCGATCGATATGCTCGGACACAGACTCGAGAGCCGTGTCCTGCTTGTCACGGGCTCCTCATCAATCTGCCAGAATCAGAGAAAATGCGTGCAGAAGGCGGGTCTTCAGGTTCAGCGCATGATGCTTCAGACTGTTGCCGACTGTGAGGTTGTCCTCTCTCTTGAGGAAAAAGAGATGGGCACGATCCTCATAAACATCGGTTACGGCACAACGAACATGATCGCATATTCGCAGGGCAGCCCGATCTATACCGGCGGCGTTGCATTCGGCGGCGACAGCATAACAAGCGATCTTGCTTACATACTCAACAAGCCCAAACAGGTTGCAGAACAGATAAAGTGCGAATCAGGCAGCTGCTATGTGCCTTCGGTTCCTTCTTCCGACATGATTCTCATTCCGCAGGTCGGGGGAATGCCGAGCATAAGAATGCCGCGCAAGTCTCTTTCTGAGATCATAGAGCCGCGTATGGCTGAAATATTCACACTTCTTGCAATGGAACTTGAGAAGGTTGAGCACCAGGGTTCGTTCGGCGGAGGCGTCGTCCTTGTCGGCGGAGGTTCCCTTCTTTCCGGTGTAACGGAACTTGCAAGTGAAATATTCAAACTTCCTGCCAGAATCGGCTTCCCCGAGGCATTGCCCGGACTGGACAGGAGCTACATAAATCCGAAGTACACGACTGTACTCGGACTGCTCAAGAGCGAGGCGAAAAAGGTTTCCGCTTCCTCTTCTGCTGCATCAAGAAGTGACAGGGAAAAGCACTCAATAGGTGGAAAGATAAAAGGATTCTTTGGTAAGTTATTCTAGGAGAAATAGTTATGGGATTCGGAATTTTTGATATTGAAGACACGACAACCGGGGAACAGGCAACTCCGACCATCATCAAGGTAGTAGGTGTCGGCGGTGCGGGCGGAAATGCTGTCAACAGGATGATCGCATCCGGTCTGAAAAAGGTTTCCTTCGTGGCGCTCAACACGGATGTACAGGCTCTGCAGCGCTCGAATGCACAGACAAGAATCGCAATCGGAAAGGAACTGACCGGAGGTCTCGGTGCAGGCGGCCAGCCTGAAATCGGAGAGAAAGCCGCGCTTGAAAGCAAGGAAGAGATAAAGGCCGAGCTCGAGAATACCGATATGGTCTTCATCACTGCCGGCATGGGCGGCGGTACCGGAACAGGTGCTGCGGCTGTTGTCGCAGAGATCGCCAAGAGCTGCAATGCCCTTACTGTTGCGGTTGTGACCACGCCGTTTGCCTTTGAGGGAAAGAAGAAATTCGCTCTTGCCCAGCAAGGTATCGAGAGGCTGAGAAAGCAGGTTGACACCCTTATTCTCATTCCGAACCAGTATCTTCTCAGAGTTGTCGAGAACAATACTCCCATAAAGCAGGCATTTCTCATTGCAGATGATGTTCTGTATCAGGGTGTGCAGGGTATTTCAGAACTTATCACGGAACCGGGCGAGATCAACATCGACTTTGCCGACGTCAAGACTGTTATGAAAGGCAAGGGTGATGCCCTTATGGGAATCGGCTTCGGAGAAGGCGCCAACAGGGCGGTCGATGCGGCAAAGGAGGCCATAAGCAATCCTCTGCTCGAGAATGCCTCCATTGACGGTGCGAAGAGCGTTCTTGTCAATCTTGCCGGAAGCGACAACCTCACGCTGCAGGAATATCAGGATGTGGTTGAGCTCATCACCGCAAACTGTGCGGAAGATGCCCTCATCATTGCAGGTCAGGCTTTCAATCCTGAACTCGGCGACAGAATCAAGGTAACCGTCGTTGCAACGGGATTTGAATCTCACCACGATGTAACCGGAGGCGAGAGTGAAAGCGAGCCGGCACTCAAGCGTTTCGTCTCATCAGGCAGCAGCGAGAGTGTACGCGAGAAGGAAGTTGAAAATCAGCATATTGCCGGAGTCGGCAGCTATCAGCCTTCCTCATCACCTGCCGCACAGGTGCAGACTCCTGTGAAACCTGCACCGAATGATGCAGAGGCGATCACTGTCAACCGCTGGCAGGATCTTCAGCAGCAGCTGGGAAAGAGAAGCCAGTCAAACGACTATTCAATTCCGGCCGTAATGCGCTACCGCCAGAGCGAGGAAGATGAACACAACAACAGAAGGTAACAGATCCTGCCACAGTCCGCTGTATAAAGACTACAGAGATTATCTGGAAAATGAAGTCCAGCTTGCCCCTGCCACACGCGAGGTGTATCTGAGGGAAGCTGGCTTCCTTCTTTCATACCTTGATGAAAGAGGAAAGGATGTCGCATTGATAAGCCTCAGTGAACTGGATGAATATTTCCGCTGCCGCGACAGGGGGCTTGATGCCCGTACGATATCCCGCATAGATTCATCCCTCCGCTCATTCTTCTCCTTTCTTGTGAAGGAAAACCTGAGGGATGACAATATCGCGCTGCTTCTGGAGAAGCCGAAAACAGATCAGTATCTTCCCCATGCACTTTCACTTGATGAAGTGAATTCGATTCTCGACAGCATGAAGGCTCTGGCATCTGATGACATGCTTTTCTTCCGCGATTATGTCTTTTTCGAGCTGATCTATTCCTGCGGCCTGAGAATAAGCGAAGCGGTGAATCTGAAAGTGTCATCATACAACAGGGATGAAAAGACTCTGATCGTTTTTGGAAAGAGAAGCAAGGAACGTATTGTCTTTGTCGGTGAGATAGCCGCAGGGGCACTTGATGAATATCTTTCATCAGTACGTCCTGTCCTTGCCGGTGCGAACAGGAAGAAAGCCCGCAGGACGCTCAGGGAGAGGGAAAGCACAGATGCGCTGTTCCTGGGAAGACGAGGAGAAAAACTTACCCGGCAGGCCATGCACAAACGCTATCATGCTCTTGTCGGGAAACTCGGAATTGATGCGACAGTTCATGCACTCCGCCACAGCTATGCGACTCATCTGCTCAGAGGAGGAGCGAACATAAGGCAGGTCCAGATGCTGCTCGGACATGCCGATATAAAGACAACTCAGATCTACACGCATCTGAACACGGATGACCTGCTTGCAACCTTCGACAAATACTTTCCTCTCAGCAGCGAAAAGCAAAGTTAGCCGGAAGCGGGACTTTTTGTGTATAGAAGAGTATGAATGAAAAAACTCTTCTGGAAGTCTCAAACTATCCTCTAATGTATAAGAAAGCATGGGACAGCTACATAGGCTTTGTTGAAAAGAATGACCCGCTGTTTCCCTGCGCTCTGGATGAAAATGAGGTTGACGTGCTCTCATTTTTCGGTCTTCCCGTGAGAAGTGACACTGCTGTGATCTGTGCATCCAAAAAAGGGCTTGAATACCTGCAGGATGAGGCATATCACTTCGGCCTAGAACTGGCTCTGAATGAAATACCGGTGTCATTCGGAAGCGGATCCAGTGTTATCGAAAAAGCCTTCCGCACCGGTTTTCTTGACGGGGAAGGCCAGATGGAATATTACCTTGACTGCGGTCTAATGGATGTCTTCACCCATGTGAAGATAAAGAGAATGTGTTCTGTCATACTGGCAAGGGAAGGCTGCATCTATTCCCCGTTCCATCCGGACAAGAAGTGCGGCACCTGGAAGAAGGAGGATGTGCTGCTGAAAGAATATCTTGCAACGAGAAAGCAGAACATCATACTGCTCGGGCTGTCTGAAAGCCGGAAGGATATCGTGGAGAGCGCTCTGATGAGCGGTGCTGAAATATATGTGCACTCTTCATTCATTTCGTCATTTCATGCTAGGATATATGCCCGTGAGGGTGCCCGTATCATAACATCTGCACGCGATTACATTGCCGCAAGACAGATGCATGGTGATACTCTTTCATACCCGGACTGCAGGGGGTATTATCATTACAACGGGCGCAGCTACAGTCTGATCAGGGGGTTGTGAAACAGGAACAATGAGCAGGGAAAGGGATTATCTTGATTCGTTTCTTACATATATAGATGCCGAGAGAAAGCTTTCCGTCCATACGGAGAGTGCGTATTCCCGTGATCTGGAAGACTTCATCCTTTATCTTGAAGGCCATGAGATATCAATAGATGATTTCTCCATTCATGACGCAAGGGACTATGTGAGGAACCTGAAGACAGACTGGGCTGAAAAGACCGTCAAAAGGAAGATATCCGCAATAAGGACATTCTTCAGCTATCTTCAGAAAAGAGAATATATAAAAAACAATGTTTTCGCATCAGTTTCCCTTTCTCAGGGCAGTTTCCATCTGCCTTCCGTGCTCAGTGCCGGAGAGGTGAATGAACTCCTGTCTTACAGGGGGAAGGGCTTTGACGGGATAAGGGACCATTTCCTCTTTCTCTTCCTTTACAATACCGGTGCACGTATCAGCGAGGCTCTTGGGATAGATGTGGCAATGGTTGAAAAAAGCGAGAGACGGGTGAGGATAAAAGGAAAGGGGGGAAAGACCCGCTTTCTCTTTCTGTCTCCTGTCACGATAAATGAGATGGAGGACTATCTGAGGGAAAGGGAACTTGTCCTGAACCAGAAGGGATGCGCGGATGAGAAGGCACTTTTCATCTCTTCAAGGGGAAACAGGTTGCCCTTCTCAAGCGTTCACGTTATTTTTACTAAGGTAAGGGAAGCGCTGGGGTGGCAGAAAGAGTTCACTCCGCATACGCTGCGGCATACATATGCGACACAGCTGCTTGACAACGGCGCCGACATAAGGGTGGTGCAGTCCCTGCTCGGGCATGAGAGCATTTCAACCACCCAGATATACACGCATGTCTCGAAGGCCGGTCTTCATAAGGTCTATGATGCCTGCCATCCGCATGCGAAAGGAGAAAAAGAGAATTATGACTAATGATTTGAGAGGTACGACCATAGTCGCAGTCAGGAAGGGCGGAAAAGTTGCTATAGCCGGAGACGGACAGGTCACGCAGGGCCAGAGTTCGATTCTCAAGGGAAATGCCAGAAAGGTGAGGAGAATCTACAACGATAAGATTGTCATCGGTTTTGCAGGTTCCACCGCTGATGCCATCACGCTTTACGAACTGTTTGAGAAAAAGCTTGCCGAGGACAACGGGGATCTCACCCGTGCCGCGGTCGATCTTGCAAAACAGTGGAGGGTGGACAAGCAGCTGAGGAACCTTGAGGCGCTGCTGCTTGCGACAGACGGAAAGCGCATGTTCTACATCTCCGGAGTAGGTGATGTGATTGAGCCTGAAGATGACTGCATGGCAATCGGCTCAGGCGGCAACTATGCCATAGCCGCGGCAAGGGCATATCTTGACAGCAATGCCGATCTGTCTGCCGAGGAGATTGCCAGACGCTCAATAAAGATCGCATCACAGATCTGCGTATTCACAAACGACCATATTACTTGCGAGGTTATCTGACAAATGGAAAAGAAACTTGACGAGATGTTCCCCTCAGAAATCGTGGCATCTCTTGACAAATACATAATCGGACAGAAAGAAGCGAAGAAAATGATTGCCATCGCGCTTCGCAACAGAAGCAGGAGAAAGAAGCTTGCAGACGGTATCAGGGAGGAAATAAATCCCAAGAACATAATGATGATCGGTCCCACCGGTGTGGGCAAGACCGAGATCGCCCGCCGTATCGCAAAGCTTGCCAACGCTCCTTTCATCAAAGTTGAGGCGACAAAGTACACAGAGGTCGGCTATGTCGGCCGTGATGTGGAGTCAATGGTCAAGGATCTCATGGCCAGTGCCGTCAACATGGTCACGGCGGAGATGGCTGCAGCCAAGGAGGAAGAAGTCAGCCGTGCAGTTGATGAGAGGCTCCTTGATCTTCTGCTTCCTTCCGTAAGGGATGAAAGCGTGAAGGAAGATTGCAGCACAACTGTTGTCGAATCATCATCAGACAGTGCCAGAGAGCAGTTCAGACAGATGCTTCACAACGGAGTGTTCGAAGACAAGATGGTTACAATAAGCACACAGCCCGCATCCCGTGTGGAAATCGGGGTGATGGGCAGCGGAAACTCCATGGAGGACATTCAGGAGGCCATGAACAACCTCGGCTCGATGTTCCAGAAACCTAAGAAGAAAAAGGTTTCCGTGAAGAGGGCCCGTGAGCTCATAAGGGAAGAGGAGATGAGCAAGGCTGTCGACAACGACAGGGTTGTGGAGGAAGCAAAGGAAAGAACGGAGGAGATGGGAATTATCTTCATCGATGAGATTGACAAGATCGCCTCAACCGGCAGCAACTCACGCGGCGATGTTTCCCGTGAAGGTGTCCAGCGGGATATCCTGCCGATTGTCGAAGGCACCAGGGTCAACACCCGCTGGGGCGTCATTGACACAACGAACATCCTCTTCATTGCAGCAGGTGCATTCTCATTCTCAAAACCATCCGATCTGATCCCTGAGCTTCAGGGTCGTTTCCCGATCCGTGTCGAGCTCAGCGATCTTTCCAGCGAGGACTTCTACAGAATCCTCACCGAGCCGGAAAATGCGCTCACAAAGCAGTACAAGGCTCTCATGGAGACAGAGGAAGTCACTCTCGATTTCACGGATGACGGACTCAGACGTATCGCTGATTTCGCGCATCAGGTCAACTCCACAACCGATAATATCGGGGCCAGAAGACTTCACACAGTCATGGAGAAACTGCTTGAGGATGTCAGCTATGAGGCTGAGAAGTATAAGGGGCAGACTGTAAGCATTGACCAGTCTTATGTCGAGGACAAGCTCAAGGACATCGTCTCCAGGGAAGATGTCACCCGTTATATTCTCTAGGAGTGCTTATGCAGTACATCACGCTGGTAAGCGACAGCTATGAGAAGGCAGTTGAGGAGGCGAAAAGGAAATACGGCTCCTCGCTGCGAATAATCTCAAGAAAGGAATACACCTCCGGCGGCGGAATCTTCACGCGCAAGAGAAGAAAGTGCGAGATCACGTTCTATCTTGTTGAAGAAAAGCCTGCGAAGGAGGAGAAGAAAAAGAACGTCACGCGTCAGGACCTGGCAGAGTTCGAGCAGGAAGCCAGAACTCCGGACCCGGAGACTCTCACGAGTCAGGAAAGGCTGGACACGCTCAAGCCTGCCCGTGACCTTGAAAATGTGGACAGTACTCAGGACAGGGCAGCGGAGATCCTTGACAAGAATGAAATCGGCATGTCGCTGAGGTCTCACATCCTTGACGGGTTTGAGGCCGGCGATGATCTGTCTCTGGCAATATGTGACAAGATCATCTCATCTGTAATGATCGATCATGAGAATCAGGCACATCCCAGAAAGTATCAGGTGTTTCTCGGTCCGACCGGGAGCGGAAAGACCACAACACTTGCAAAGATAGCATCCCTTTACAAGACGGTGGGCAAGAATGTGGGAATCATAACACTTGACAGTTACAGAATCGGTGCCTATGAACAGATAAAGGCCTTCGCAGATGCTTTCTCGATTCCAGTCATGCTTGTGAGAGGCGAGGATGAGATAATCCTTGCAAAGGACCAGTTCCGCTCCCTTGATCTCGTTCTGGTGGATACGATGGGGCTGAGTCCTGCCGATGCCGCACTGAATCTGAAACTCAGGGGCCTTCTGTCTCTGTTCGGAGAATCGGAGACAAGCTACCTTCTCACATGCCCTGCCACAACCAGGACAGAAGACATGCTGAGAATTTACAGGCATTATGCCCAGTTCAAGAAGATAAGCTCACTGATAGTAACCAAGCTGGATGAGACCGGAAGCATCGGCCCGTTCCTCACATTTGCCTATGAAGTGAAACTTCCTGTCTCATTCTGCACAAACGGGCAGGGGGTTCCCGATGATCTGATGAAAGCCAGCACTCTTTCTCTGACTGAATACCTCACCGGTCTTGATATGGAGCTGAAACCGGTGAATGATCAGTTGAGCTGAATGACACTCTGATCGCTGGTTCTTATCTTGCCCTGGCGGACAAGACCTGCGATCACATTGCCGCAGGCCGGTGCCGCGATGTCGGCACCCCATACGCTGTTTCCCTTTGGAGCAGAGATCGCAAAATAGACGATATAGTCACCGGCGATGGCAAGAGTGGAGGCGAGGTTTGTACCGTCTTCATAGCTTCCGCTTTCAGGATTTATTATTTCGGCTGTACCGGTTTTAGCCCTGACATCCACATTCCCGACTGCGGCTTTTTTAGCGGTTCCTTCCTTCACGGCAGTCTCCATGTAGGAAAGAATCTCGTTTGCAGTGCGGCTTGTCATCACAGGCTTGCTATTGTATGCATCTCCCGTGTCTATGACATTGCCCTCGTGATCCGTTATCCTGTCGACAATCCTGAGACTGTTCATCACGCCGTTGTTGGCAATTGCCGTTGCCGCCTGTACTATCTGAAGTGCATTAACGCTTATTTCCTGCCCGAAAGCAATTGTCGCCTTGCTTCTGCTGCTCCAGTTCTCAGGACGTGAAAGATAGCCGGATGTTATGCCTCCGAGCTCAAGCTCAGGACGGGTGCCGAACCCAAGCAGCCTGAGGTAATTGTAGAAATCCTCATCTGAGAGCTGCAGGCACCATGATGCGATTGCTCCGTTGCAGGAGAGTGATATCATGTTGCGTGCATCAACTGCACCATGCGCGCTGTGGCAGTTGATGGTGAAAGTCGAGTCGCCGACAGTGAAAGTCTCGCTTCCGTCACAGATGAACGGAGTTGAAGTATCGATTCCCTCATCCATGCATTTTGCGAGGGTGAACACCTTGAAGACGGAACCCGGCTCGTAATTATATGCAAGTGTCCTGTTCATCCTTTCATCCTCACTTGAGGAGCCGTAATAGTTGAGGTCGTACCATGGATAGGATGACATTGCCAGGATATCACCTGTGGAAGCATCGGCGACAAGGGCCATTATGTAATCAGGATTATGATCGTAGGCGATGTTCTGAACCTCGACATCCACAAGATACTGCACGTCAAGATCAAGCGTGAGATGAACATCGGCACCGTAAGACACATCCTCACCAAGGCCGGGATAGGGGGAAAGAACATCGTCATAGGCGTATTCTATACCCTCGCTGCCGACTCCCTCTGCATTCACGAATCCGATGAGCTGGCAGGCATGAAAGAGGGATGAATAGCTTCTGGCGCTTCTGCTTTCAACGACGATCTCATTCTGCATTCCTGCATTGCGGATTGCCTCTTCGAGTTTGTCCGCCTCTTCCATCGTCATTCTGTTCTTTATAAGTGCATATGTGGTGTATTTCTGAGCCTGTGAGATTATTTCATCAACACTCATGTCTGTGTATGGACTTACGAGCACGGCTGCTTTCGTGAGGTCGTCAATGGCCGAAAGACGGAAATAAAGAGCCCACTGCCGTGTCTGGTTAGCAAGCACATTTCCGTTTCTGTCGATTATTTCGCCTCTTATGACGGAAGATGCGACGGCGGGATCGCTGTATTCCTTTCCTTTATCGTTTTCAAGGATCATAATATATGCTATCCTTGCGATGAAGATCAGGAAAAGAATCAGTACGATGCAAAGATACAGCATCGGTATTTTGTTTCTTCTAGAATCTTTAGCCATTGTATTGTATTATAGGCTGAGGTACAGGTTTAATCAAATGGGACGAGAAAGCTATGATGATATGGTAAGCTCCTCAAATGAGAGACGAAAAAGGGGCACATCTTCTTCCAAAACAGGACTGATTGCGGTTCTGGGTGTCCTTATATGTGCGATAGCCGTTCTGGTTTTTCTCATTCTCTCTCCTGTGGAGGAAGAGAATTCAGTGAGTCAGACACAGACACCCGTCACGGTTGAAGTGAAACAGCCCGAGATCATCCAGCCCTCATCAGTATCATCTGCTGATGCTGTGCCTGCCGCTGAAGAGAATGAGCCTGCCAGTGCGGAGGAAGAAACGCCCGCTGCTGAGGCCCAGACTGTTACGGCTGAATCCATTCAGGCTTCATCTCCATCTTCATCAAACAGCAGACGCAATACTGCCGTTGATCTCATCTCTGCTCAGGATATGGCAAATTTCGATACTGCCGATCATGTGATCTATCTCACGCACACCGTAAAGGAAGGGGAAGACCTTCAGACGATCGCAGAAGCTTACGGCAGAAACGTCAACACCCTCATTTCCGTCAACAGGATAATGAACATCGCCGCCATCCAGCCGGGCGTTCAGCTCAGGATCCCGAACATGGACGGACAGCTCTACACTGTACAGCAGGGTGATATGCTCTCGACAATCGCATATAAATTCAATCCGGAACTCGGCTGGAGAAACCTTATGGATATCAACAGCCTGACAAGCGAGAACATATATGTCGGTCAGGAACTTTTCATACCGAGCATGGCTGATGCCGGTACCGCAGCTGTTCTTCAGGACTCATCACTCACATTCATTTCTCCTGTCAGCGGAAGCATAAGCGCATCCTATGGCGAGGTTTACAGCGGCAACATGCTTTCAGGCATTCTCATAACATGTTCTGAAGGTTCTCATGTCATGTGCGCTGCGGATGGTGCGGTTGTTGATCTCGGAACTGATGACAATTACGGTAAATTCGTGATCATCCAGCATGATCAGGGATATAAGACCACATATGCATTCCTTGATTCTGTAAGTGTCACTATCGGCAATGAGGTGAAGCAGGGTGATGTGATAGGAACGGTTTCTTCTTCCACGACATTCTCGTCTCCGACCATTTACTTCCAGATAGACCAGAGTGGCATCGCACTTGATCCTTCACTGTTTATCTGAATCCGACTCAGATGTAATGTGTTTCTGATTCATTCCAGTATTTCATATATACGCCTGCAGATGGATCAAAATTTATCTGATACATCCTGAAAGTGACTTTGAAATTCTTGGGCTGCCAGATTTCTTCATAAGAGTACATGTAGTTCATACCGAGTTTCTTCATCACTTTTCCGCTGGCTGTGTTGTTAACATCGTGTGTCGCAGTCAGAAAAGGGAAGATGCCGTCTTTCCGTATCTGTGCTATAAGGGCCTTTCCCGCTTCCGTAATTATGCCCCGGTTCCAGTATTCCTTTTTCAGGCCGTAACCGAGATCATGGGAAGCTGAGCTGTCTGCATTGATGTAGCCGACGGGGGTATCATCATCTTTCAGACAGACAGCATATGCATAACCATAAGGCTGTGCATAGACAGATGAATAGCGGGTTTCATAAAAATCACATGCGTCCTCCATGGTTTTCAGAGGAAACCATGGAAGGAATCTGTTTACATCCCCGTCCTGAAGTATTTCAAGAAGGGCAGGGATATCATCCTGGAACTTTCTGAGTCTGAGACGTTCTGTCTCTGTTTCCGGAGTATTCATATCCATACAATCAATACTAACTTAAAATCCTGGTTGCTGCATGATGCATGAAAAAGGAGCTCCGCTGGATTAACCATGAAGCTCCTTGTGTGTCAGACGTTTTTTCAGATCTTACACATTCCTGCCGCAGCAGTTCTTGTATTTCTTTCCGCTTCCGCATGGACAGGGGTCATTGCGTCCGATCTTCGGCGTGGTGCGCACGACGGTGGTTGTCTTCATTGCGGAGTCAGTCACATGAGGTTTTGCGGCATTCTGACTTGCCTGTGCATTGATCTGGGGACGGGAAAGGGTGAGCTTTGAATTTTGCGGACTGCGGCTTGAAGTTCTAAGGACGAACTTTGCGGCGACGGCAGTTCGGCAGACATTCTCGCTTATCTCGTCAAGCATCTTGTCATAAGCATCACTTGCCTCGTTCTTGTACTCGATGAGAGGATTCTTCTGTGCATAGCTCTTGAGCTGGGAAGCATCCTTTATCTCATCAAGGACGTCGAGGTGGTCGATCCATCTCCTGTCAATGTTTCTGAGATAGAGGGAACGGATGAACAGGTTGAAGTTCTCCTTTCCGATGAGCTTTTCCTTTGCAGCGAGGATTGCGTTTATCCTGTCAACAACTGTGTCGACAGGCTTTGCCTTGTACTCATCATCAGTGAGATCAAAACTTGTCGTGAAGGTTCTCTGAAGAGCTTCCCTGTACTTGAGAACACCTTCCTTCTGTGTCTCCTCATAAAGACTCTCTGTGAAGATCCTGCAGTTTTCCTTGATGCGGGAGAGCAGGTCATCGCTTGTTATGATCTCGTCTCTCTGTTCATAGATGTAGTTTCTCTGCTCATTGAGGACGTCATCATAATCAAGAAGTCTCTTCCTTATTTCGAAGTTTCTTTCCTCAACTCTTTCCTGTGCCTTCTCGATTGCATTGGTAAGCATCTTGTTCTCGATGGGGGCACCGTCTGTCATGCCGAGCTTTCCAACAATTGACTTGACAGTATCGGAAGCGAAAAGACGCATGAGAGTATCATCCATCGAGACGAAGAAGCGGGATGTACCCGGATCACCCTGACGGCCGGAGCGGCCCCTCAGCTGGTTGTCGATACGCCTTGACTCATGGCGCTCAGAGCCGATGATGTAAAGACCTCCGAGGGACTTCACTTCCTCATAGGCTTCCTTCCACTGCGGCATGATGTCCTTCACAGCCTGACGGAGGACTTCCGGCTCAGCCTCGCTTCCGACTTTCTTCATCGCAAGATGCTCAGGGGAGCCTCCCAGCTTGATATCAGTACCGCGTCCTGCCATGTTCGTTGAAATTGTGACCGCACCCTTGCGTCCGGCTTCACCTATGATGAAAGCCTCCCTCGCATGGTTCTTCGCATTGAGGACCTCATGCTGGATACCTGCACGGCGGAACATCTTTGAAAGCAGTTCGGACTTCTCGATTGAGACAGTACCGACAAGCACAGGCTGGCCTGTGGCATGGATCTTTTTCACTTCCTCGACGATTGCGTTGAACTTCATCTCCTCGTTGTAATAGATGAGGTCCGGAAGATCGACTCTTCTCACAGGCTTGTTGGTCGGCACCACGACAACATCAAGATCATAGATCTGCTTGAACTCATTTGCCTCTGTATCTGCAGTGCCTGTCATGCCGGAAAGCTTGTCATACATCCTGAAGAAGTTCTGGAATGTGATGGTGGCGAAAGTCTTTGACTGACCCTGTATCTTCACGCCTTCCTTTGCCTCAATTGCCTGATGGAGACCGCCTGAATAACGTCTGCCGGAAAGGATTCGTCCTGTGAACTGGTCGACGATCTCGACAATGCCGTCATGAACGACATAATCCACATCCTTCTCGTAAAGGCGGTGGGCAATCACGGCCTCGGTGCAGTAATGGATCAGCTCGAAGTTTCCGTCATCATATATGCTGGTTGTGTCATTTCCGTTCTCATCTGTTGATGTGACAAGCAGTCCCTGTGACTTCAGTATCCTTTCAAGATTGTTTATTCCCTGTTTTGTGAATGTGATGTTCTTCGCTTTCTCGTCAATCCTGTAGTCACCTCTTTCGTCGAAGGACTCAACTGTCTTGCGGTCAAGCATTTCCATCTTTGTCAGCTCATAATACTCGCCGGTTTCAGGATTCTTCTCGCATTCCTTGAGGAAGTGCACGATGCTGTTGGCAGCCTTCACCTGTTTTGAGTCATCATCAGCCTGACCGGAGATGATGAGCGGTGTTCTTGCCTCATCGATGAGGATGGAGTCAATCTCATCGACAATACAGTAATTGTGCCTTGGCTGGACCTTGTCCTGCATCCTCCATTTCAGGTTGTCTCTCAGATAGTCGAAGCCGAACTCGTTGTTGGTTCCGTATGTTATATCGCAGGCATAAGCCTTTTTCTTGGACTCATTGTCCTGATTGGCAAAGATGAAACCGGTGGTGAGACCCATGTATGCATACACAGGACCCATCCATGAGGCATCACGTCCGGCGAGGTAGTCATTTACGGTTACGACATGAACGCCTTTGCCGGAGAGTGCATTGAGGTAGGCGGCAGGAACGCAGGTGAGGGTCTTTCCTTCACCTGTCTTCATTTCAAGGATGTCTCCCTGATGGAGGACGACTGCACCCATGATCTGGACATCGTAGTGCTTTTCGCCCAGAACCCTCCAGCTGGCTTCCCTTGCCATTGCGAAAGCTTTTGGCAGGATCGCATCAAGATCTGTCTTTCCTTCTCTGAGCTGAGCCTTCCATTCTCCGGTCTGCCTGACCATGTCTTCCTGACTCAGTTTCTCAGCCCATCCTGCCTCTGCATTCACTGCAGCCACGATGGGGTTGAGCCTTTTCATATCTTTATCGTGTTTGGTTCCGCCGAAGAGGGCGGCAAAAAAATTCTTAGCCATATGAGGCATATAATACAAAAAACGGAAAGCAAAGGAAAGGCGCCGGCCTGCGTCAAAAGAACATGGTCTGTGTCTAATTGACACACTGCAAGATGGAGGAGTAAGTTTTCGGTATGAAGATTGCATTTACCGGAGGCGGTACGCTGGGCCATGTGATCCCCGCTGTGAGCGTTTATGACGAGCTTGTCTCAAGGCACGGTTCCTTTGACTCGTTCTACATCGGCTCGAAAAAGAAAAGCGAGGCGGAATATGTTGAGAGTCACGGCCTGAGGTTCTATCCGGTCAGCACGGGAAAGCTGCGCCGCTATTTTTCTTTTGAGAACTTCACCGATATCTTCAGGGTATGTGCAGGTTTCTTCCAGGCACTTGGAATACTGAGGAGGGAAAGACCTGATGTCCTTTTCTCAAAAGGCGGCTTCGTCTCGGTTCCCGTATGTCTTGCCGCATCCATCCTCAGGATAAAGCTCGTGATACATGAGTCTGACTGCTCGATGGGACTTGCCAACCGCATAAACTCGCATTTTGCCGACAAGGTCTGCCTCGGTTTTGAATCATGTGCGTCTGAGGGAAAAAAAGTCATCTATACAGGTAACCCTGTGCGGCATGAGATTGTTTCATTAGCACATGAAGATATTCCCGTATCGCCTGATCTCATCCTCGTGCTGGGAGGCAGCATGGGGGCCGCAGAAATCAACAGACTTGTCTATGAGAATCTTGACGGGTTGTGTCCGAAATGGCATGTCGTCCATCAGGCCGGAAAGAGCGGGGACTTTTCCATAAAGAGGGAGAATTATGATCAGAGGGAGTTCATAGGAAATGAGCTTCCGCTTCTCATGAAGAAGGCTAGGCTTGTCATAACCCGAAGCGGAGCCAACACTTTGAGCGAGCTGTGCATTCTGGCAAAGACAAGCCTGCTCATCCCGCTCAGGAGCAGTCAGAGCAGGGGGGATCAGATCGAAAACGCTGCATGGCTGGAGGAAAGAGGTGCGGCTGCGGTACTGAAGGATGGAAAAGATTTTCTTGAAAAAGTTTCCGTTCTGATGGATGATGACACAGACATCGGAGAAAACGCTTATAAACTGAGATGCGAGGATTCCTCGGGGAGGATCGCATCTGTAATTGAAGGAGTCATAAATGATTGAACTTGGAGGAGTAAGTCTCAGCATTATCGATATCGTGATATTCGTCTTCACCATGGTCAGCGCCGTATTCTGCTGCATCAGGGGATTCGTCATGGAACTTTCAAAGTGGATCGGCATAGTGATCGGCCTTCTTGTCGCCATCATGTTCACATCCTTGCTTTCACCGAACATGGCGGGGATCCTGCCGGAAAGCTTCCCTTCATGGGCCGTATCTGTCATCAGCTTTGCTTCTCTTGCACTCGCCGGTTTCCTTGCCGTCGTCCTTGTAGGCAAGATGGCAAGGAAGATCGTGGAGACATTCAACCTCGGTGTGGTTGACAACATCCTCGGTTTCATCTGGGGCCTTGTGTTCTCGCTTCTTGTCTTTTCCGTCATCGTCTATCTGCTGACGATCCAGCCGGTTTTCGATCTGACGAACATGCTGAATTCTTCAGTTATAATAACCAAGATAATCAACCCGCTGCTTCCAGGTACGATTTCAACACTTGAGAACATTGCTCAGGAAGGTATGAATGCCATTACTCAGATCAGCTAGGACGCAGAAGCAGATTGCCATGCGGCTGGAAGATGAGATGAAAGCCCTCCGTCTTCCCCAGTCAATCCTGTTTTCAGGCAGTCCCTATACATCAAGAATGACGACGGCTCTCGAGCTTGCACTCTGCCTCAGCGGGGAAGAGGACAAATTCGACACGCTTGAAAGTGCGAACATAATCGCTCTGTCCTCACGGGATAGCACACTGCGCATCAGGGCGCTGAGGAATCTTTACGAGAAGGACATGACCTCATCGGCATTCCTCAATCTGGTCCATGAGGTGAGGGTGATGTTGCTTTCCTGTCATGAGGCCCTTTACACGAACAGCGACAAGGAAGTCTTTGCCGCTGCCAGCGAGCTTTCTTCCATCCTGATGGAAGAGCCGGCACCGGATGACAGCCAGGCATCGTCACAATTCCTTTCAGCATTTGACAAAGCATATGATCTCTTCATCTCGAAGAGAAGGAAATCATCGCTTTTCACTATAGACCAGATCAGACTGATACAGTCCTATCTTCAGCAGAACAGCGAGCAGAACAAGGTCGTGATCCTCGAGAACATTGAGGATGTCAGCACAGGTGCCGTCAACTCAATCCTCAAGCTTCTGGAGGAACCTCCAGAGGGTGCATACATCATCCTTGTATCGCAGAATGCAGGACGCATCATCGACACAATTCTCTCTCGTGTGCGTCATTACGAGTTTCCCTCTCTTTCCGCTGAGTGCCAGCGCACGCTGATCAGGGACAGCTACAGAAGGGACGGCAGTGATCTTGAGGAATTCTTCCTCATCTCATCCGGCTTGGATCTTGACCAGCTGAACATATTCGCAGAGGAATTCATCTACAGGCTGCTTGTCAGGAAAGACGGGCTGACAACTGAGGAGACGAACAGTCTGTGTACCTTCCTTGACAGTTTTTCCGCATGGCGTCTGTTTCTGGAAAAATGCGTCTGCCTTGCCGAGGACGGCTTTCGTCAGGGAAAGCTTGATACTCACATCTGCGACAGGGTGCTGGGCATCATCAGCAGGTGCTACAACAACTCTCAGGTATATGCTCAGAACAGACGTGTCATGCTTGAGAACATTCACAGGGGGATCCTTGCTTTATGAGCAACAGATTACTTAAGAAGGCCGTCAGCAAGATCGACAGCATGCCGGAAAAAGAGATAAAGAGACTCATCACGCTTCAGATGACGGAAACTGAAATGCTTGAAGCCCTTCTTGAGAAGGGAAAGGTCGGACACTGTGTGCTTGAAGGTGACATCATCTGCTATGCGAACACTCTTTTCTTCACGCTCCTTCCGACCAACAGACTGTACCTGGGGCGTGCTGAAGGACACCGTCTTGAGGAGCTTGTGACAGATGATGAGGTTATGTCATACCTGAAAACGGTCAGCGCCGAAAGCGAGGAGGAAGAGAAGGAATTCTATTTCCAGGCGGGCAGTGAAGTCAGGATCATCCTGCTTTCAAACAGACTTCTCACCACTGAGGACGGGGAGTATCTTGATCTTTCCGTACAGGACATAACTGAAGACAAGAGAAAGGAGACGAGGCTGAGAAGAAGCGAATCCCTCGCCGCAATGACCACGATGGCTGCGGGAATCGCCCATGAGATAAAGAATCCTCTGGCCGCGATGCAGATCCATCTCCAGCTGCTGAAGAAGGCATTCGAGAAGAAAGGCAGTCTCACCGGTGAGGATGCAAAGCGCTATACAAATGTGCTTGAGGAGGAGATCGATCATCTCAACGGCATTGCTGTTGACTTTCTTTTCGCAGTGCGTCCCATGAATGTAGAACTGAAGAAACAGCGTCTTGAACCTGTCATCACCTCTCTTGAGGATTTCGTGCGTCCCGAGCTTGAGGAGCACGGCATAAAATTCATTGTCAGGGTGGAGCCTTTCCTTCCTCAGCTCATGCTTGATGCGAATTACATCCGTCAGGCTCTGCTAAATATGATCAAGAATGCGATGAACGCCATGGAGAAGGGCGGCCGTCTTGATCTCATCGCCAGAAGTGACGGTGACGATGTCAAGATAATCATCCGCGACACCGGATGCGGCATCGAGAGGGACAAGATGAGCAAGATCTTCGAACCGTACTTCACAACAAAGGCAAGCGGCACGGGGCTTGGTCTTACCGTCGTCTATAAAATAGTAAAGGAACATGGAGGCGACATAAGTGTTGAGAGCACGGTAGGGGAAGGAACAACTTTCACTGTGAGCCTGCCGGTGCCCAGTGATGAGAGAATCGCGCTTGAGGAGATGAGTGATGGCTAACATTCTTATTGTCGATGACGAGAGAAACATACGTTCCGGTCTTCAGATCGCATTTGAGGACGAAGGATACGACACCTTTGAGGCGGCAGACGGACAGGAAGCCTGGAAGATAATAAACAAGAACACCATCGATCTTGTGATCACCGATCTGAGGATGCCGGTGATGAGCGGCTACGAGCTTCTGAAGAAGATCAATGCCGCATACCCGACTCTGCCCGTCATCGTGCTTACGGGACACGGCTCGATAGAGGATGCAGTCCAGGCGATGAGGGACGGTGCCGTCGATTTCTTCACGAAGCCTGTTGATCTTGATCATCTTATACTTACGGTTTCAAAGGCACTGTCAAACAAGCTCATCAAGGAACAGAACGAGAAGCTCACAAAGGAAATCTCGGCACTTAAGAAGAAGCAGGATTTCCATCAGATCATAGGAAAGAGCGCGCCTCTTATGAAGATGATGGAGACGATAGAGCAGGTCGCACCTACCAGGGCCTCCGTGCTTGTGACTGGCGAAAGCGGAACCGGCAAGGAGCTTGTTGCAGATGCCATACACTCTCTGTCCAACAGGAGCGGCGGGCCTTTCATCAAGGTCCATTGTGCGGCTTTGTCCGAGAACCTGCTCGAATCAGAACTTTTCGGCCACGAGAAAGGAGCCTTCACCGGTGCAGTAAGCCAGAAGAAAGGCCGTTTTGAGCTGGCAGACGGAGGTACCATCTTCCTGGATGAGATCGGGGAGATAAATGCATCCACGCAGGTCAAGATACTCCGTGTCCTTCAGGAGAGGGCATTTGAAAGGGTTGGCGGCAGCGAGACGATCAATGTGGATGTCAGGATCATCGCCGCAACCAACAGGAATCTTGAAGAGGAAGTGAAGGCCGGAAATTTCAGGGAGGATCTCTATTACCGCCTGAATGTCGTGCATATCGAAGTACCGCCTCTCAGGGAGAGAAAGGAGGACATAGGACTGCTTATCGCATCCTTCCTCGATACTTTCAACAAGGAAGACGACAAGGACGTCACAGGCTTCTCTCCCGCTGCCCGCAAGGCTCTCATGTCATACTCATGGCCCGGCAATATAAGGGAGCTGCGCAATACTGTTGAAAGCTGTGTCGTGCTTGCACGCGGCAAGGTCATTGACGTAGATGATCTTCCTCCACAGATAACGGAGGAGAAGAGCGCTTCGACAGTGGACATAAAAATCGGTACAAGTCTCGATGAGGCCGAGAGGATTCTCATCATGTCCACCATAGACTACTGCAAGGGCAACAAAACCCGTGCTGCCGAGATACTCAAAATCGGAAGGAAGACACTTCACAGAAAGCTTGAGGAATACTCTTCCTCGCCGGAGAGTGCACAGTGATTTCCCTCTCCGACCTTGAGGACATATTCGCATCGGGCGGAAAGCTTTCCCGCCGCCTTCCATCCTACGAGAACCGTCCAGACCAGCTGTCAATGGCCGAGGATGTCGCACGTTGCTACAACGAGAACCGCAAGGGTGTCATAGAGGCGGGAACCGGAATCGGAAAGTCATATGCCTATCTTGCAGTCGCGCTTCTCAACGCACAGGAGAACAGCGATGAGAAGACAGTCATCGCCACCAGCAATGTCGCTCTTCAGCAGCAGCTCATCAACAAGGACCTGCCGACACTTGAGAGTGCTCTTGATCTCGACATCCCATATGCGCTGCTGCTTGGCCGCAACAGATATGTCTGTGTCTCGAAAATGCTGAATGCCGTAAGCGGTTTCAGAAACCGTGAGGCAAAGCTGTTCGAGGAGGCTGAGACTGCGGAGGACAAAATCTATTCATGGTTCCGCAGCACTGAAACAGGGATCATGGAGGAGCTGGAGAATAAACTGCTGAGAACCTCATTTGCCGCAAATATTAGAAGCGACAAGGACACATGTCTCAAGCAGCGCTGTCCCCATATAGGCAAGTGCTTTTATTATAATGCGATCCAGAAGGCGAAAAACAGCCGTCTGATCGTCACGAATCATGCCCTGCTTTTCATAGACAGCTATATAAGGGCGGCAGGAGATGAAGGCTTTGATGAATCTGTCATCATCCCGCCTTACAACAGGCTCATCATTGACGAATGTCACAATATTGACAAAAGCGCCACCGAGTTCTTTTCCCTCTCGCTGAGCGAGGAGCGGGTGAGGGAAAGCTACAGGAAGCTTTTCAGCATCACCTACAAGAACAAGAACAACATGCATCTTGCAGATATCATAACGACTTACAAGAAGGAGATAACCGCTGATGACGCAAGAGCCTTCAATGTCAATCTGACGCAGTTCACAAGTGAGGTGTGCATATATCTCAAAACCCTTGTATCAGCAAGGGACAGACAGCTTTTCGTGAGCGAGTGTCTCGTCACTGACACGCAGGAGAATTTCGATGCCGTGAGAAAGGGCGAGGCTGCACAGCTTCTCATCACTCTCGATGAGATTCTCAAGGCTTTCCGCTTCTTTCTGCAGGGTCTTGACAAAAACTGCAGTGACGAAGATGAGATATATATAAATCTCGCATCTGGAATCCTCGGAGAGTATGAGGAGTACCATGATGTTCTTCTTTCCTTCTACAACCACGGCACAGATGACAGTACGGTGTGCTATTACAAGTTCCGCCCCGATGAGGAGGGTGTGACGATGTGCGTCAGTCCGGTTTCGATCGCCGGCAGGATGAATGATTTCATATTCTCCAAACTCGATACCGTTGTCTGCACATCCGCAACGGTGAAGACGGGAAAGAATTTCAACTATTTCCTTAAACAGGTGGGACTTGGAAGCGGTAGTGAGCTTGTCACCGGCTTCTATCCATCTCCATTTGACTACGCAAGGAACGCAATGCTGCTTTTCCCTGTGAGGGGGAATTTCATGCGTTTTGATGCGCAGCAGAAAGACAGCTATGCGGAATATCTTGCACATATGATTGAGGACTGTGTCAACGCAAGCGGTGGAAGCGCGCTTGTTCTTTTCACGTCCAAGGACATGATGGAAAGGGTGTATGCTCTGGTGAAGGATAATATAGAGATGCCGCTGCTGATACAGAAAACAGGCACAAGCACGAACCTCCTGAGAAAGAAATTCCTCACTGAGAAGAATTCGATCCTCTTCGGCCTCAGATCGTTCTGGGAGGGAATAGATGTGCCCGGCGATGCGCTCCGTCTGCTCATAATAACCCAGCTTCCCTTTCCCCATATACAGGACTGTATAATGAGGGCGCGCTCACAGCTCCTCATGAAAGAGGAGAAATCGCCGTTTCTTTATATCTCGGTTCCTGAGATGCTGATTACGCTCAAGCAGGGACTCGGACGTCTTATAAGAAGCGAGAGCGACCGAGGTGTCGTCATAATCGCGGACGGAAGAACCTCAAGGTACATAGAAGCCATAAGAAACTGCCTTCCACCGTATTACATCCCCGATGAGGAAGCCCTTGATGTCTCATCGTTTGCCGGGAAAATAGAGAATTTCCTCTTCTGAAAAAGAAAAACGCCCTGAAAACCAGGGCGCAGGGCATAACGTCAGAATTTTTACTCGATGACTGCAAGGATGTCAGCTGCAGCGAGAATGAGGTATTCCACACCGTCAGCCTTCACAGAAGTGCCGGCATACTTGTCGTGAAGAATCTTCTGTCCGACCTTGACCTTGATGTCTTCACTGTCACCGATTGCCATGACTTCTGCAATCTGTGTCTTTTCCTGACTTGTCTGCGGAATGTAGATACCGCTGGCTGTCTTCTCTTCAGCTTCACTTACCTTGACCAGAACTCTGTCGTTAAGCGGAATGATCTTCATATTTTCTCTCCTATATTATTAGCATTATGTGCGCCGGTTGTTCCCAGCCTTAGATAATATAGCCAAGAGGAAATCAATCGGCAAGGGGAGTAAAGTGTGAAAATTTGTAACAGTGTGAAAATTTTTATTTTTTTCACTTGCCGTTTCATTCTTTTCTTATTATCTAGAAGGTGTAATCAGAGGAAAAGGGAAAATGAACATAAGAGAGATCAACAGTCTTATCTATCTGAAAAAAGGCCGGCAGGCTGCTGCCGCCAATGAGGTTGAGACCTGTGTATCTTCTTATGCCAAAGGATTCTATCTCCGCTGTACGGATGATGGTTTTTTCGATATCGAGTTCTCTTCTTTCTTCTATTACCAGTTCCGGGTCTTTCTGCTTTCGCGCGGGAATTTCGATCTTTCCCTCAACGAGGGGGATGAAGTCTCGAAGCTCATAAGAAAGACATATGATGAGATGAGGATCTGCCTTGATTATTCACCTTTCAACATTCAGGGGATGGATGAATGGAACCTTCTGAGGCAGGTTGAGATAGATTTCTCGGAAAAAAGGACTCCTTTTCTCACTGCCTGATATCATAGTGTGTCATTTTAACCCGTAAATAGGGTCTCAGATTTTCATTGTGTCATTTTGATACTAACTTCACACATTTTACATAATTGGTAAAATAAGTGTAATTTTTTTAATTATAAGTAATTATGCTGATTATTCTTATCTTGGCATGCTCTTTGCTTATCAATATGCAGAAGGAGACTTAAGAAAATGTCAAAAAGAATGCTTAATGATACATCATCAGTTCAGGACGAAAAGGATGTCCTTTCAATATATTTAAAAGAAATCAACAAGGTTCCTCTTCTTGATCATGATGAGGAGTACCAGCTGGCACTCAGAGCGCAGAAAGGCGATGAGAAAGCCCGTGAGAGACTTATAAATGCAAACCTCCGCTTTGTCGTGGCTGTTGCAAAGAAGTTCCAGGGCCAGGGTCTTCCCCTTGAAGATCTCATCGATGAAGGCAACATCGGACTTCTGATCGCACTTGACAAGTTCGAACCCGACAAGGGATATCATTTCATCTCCTATGCAGTATGGTGGATCAGACAGTCCATCATGAAGGCAATCTGCGAGAAGAGCAGGGCTGTCCGCCTTCCTCTCAACAGGGCAAACGAGCTCTTCCAGATCCAGAAAGCCCAGAAGAACCTTATGCACTCATCCGGTTCCGCGGATGTCTCCATTGAGGAAATCGCACAGGAAGCCGGACTTGAGCCGGAACTCGTGAATGAGCTTCTCTCAATCTCCCGCGACACTGTTTCCTTTGACAGCCCGGTTACAGCCGGAGGCGAGGCTACAACCAGCAAGCTCGGCGATTTCATCGAGGATGAGGGATTCGGTCCTGAGGAGCTTGCAATGCAGAAGTGCCTCAAGGAAGACATAAATACAGTGCTTTCAACTCTTTCCGACAAGGAGAGGGAAATCATAACCCTCCGCTTCGGTCTGAACAACAATGCTCCTATGAGCCTCAAGGAGATCGGTGAGATCTTCAACCTCACAAAGGAGAGGATCCGCCAGATCGAGAAGAGAGCCATTGAAAGACTCAAGCAGCCTTCCAGGGCAAGGATACTCGAAGCCTATACAGCTTGACGGCAAGCAGAATATATTCAACCTCCTAAAGATGTCCGCATGGGAATGTCATTTTTCCATGCGGTTTTTTGTTTCTTTTTTATGAAACACGATTCCGCCTGGTGAAATCGGAAATGTTAATTGCTTCACGATAAACAAAATAATTCCCGCAATGCATGGAAATTAATTTTTCTTTTCTTGTAATTTCTTAACTGCTAAACAATTGACTAAGCAGTAATATTTGATAGAATTTAATAGTTACATATTATGCATCTGATGTATGGCTTTCTGGCATGACATCATTTTCCAAATACTTTGAAGGAGGAGAAAGTACAGTTTTTCCTGTACTTACAAAGCTGATGAAAAAAGAGAAAAAGAAGTATGTCTATTTCTTCGGTGCCGGTGTCACTGAAGGCAGGGCAGACATGAAAAGCCTGCTTGGAGGCAAGGGCGCGAATCTTGCTGATATGACAAGCATCGGACTTCCGGTTCCGCCGGGATTCACCATCACTACAGAGGCCTGTGCCTATTTCGATTCCCACAAGGGTGCTTATCCTGAAGGACTGCGTGATGAGGTTCTTGCCAACCTTGCAAAACTTGAGAAGCTCATGGGTGCAAAGCTCGGCGACAAGGAGAATCCTCTTCTTGTTTCAGTGCGTTCCGGTGCCGCCCAGTCAATGCCTGGCATGATGGATACGGTTCTCAACCTCGGCCTCAATCCCGATTCACTTCAGGCTCTCATAAAGAAGACCGGCAATGAGCGTTTCGCATGGGACAGCTACCGCCGCTTCATCCAGATGTTCGGCGATGTCGTAATGGGTGTGCCTCACTCTGAATTCGAAAGAGTTCTCCAGTCAGTCAAGGACGAGAACGGCAAGGTGTTCGACACCGAGCTCGATGTCGAGAATCTCAAGGAAGTGATCAAGAGATACAAGATCGTTTACAGGAAGTTCACGGATGAGGATTTCCCGACTGATCCCGAATACCAGCTTTTCAAGACGATTGACGCCGTCTTCAATTCATGGAACAACGAAAGGGCGATCAAGTACCGCCTCATGAATGATATCCGCGGGCTTCTCGGAACTGCAGTCAATGTGCAGACAATGGTGTTCGGCAACATGGGCGATACAAGCGGTACCGGTGTTGCTTTCACCCGTGATCCGGCAAGCGGCGAGAATAAGTTCTTCGGCGAGTATCTGATGAATGCCCAGGGTGAGGATGTCGTTGCCGGCATCAGGACTCCCCAGAAGATAGACACACTTGCGAAGGTCAACCCAGAAGTCTACGAACAGCTTTGCGGTATCCGCGACATTCTTGAAAAGCATTACCATGACATGCAGGATATCGAATTCACGATTCAGGAAGGCAAGCTCTACATGCTGCAGACCAGAAGCGGCAAGAGAACCATCTTCTCCTGGATCAGAAGCCAGGTTGAGATGGTTGAGGAAGGTCTCATCGACAAGGAGACTGCAGTCAGCCGTGTTCCTGCTCAGGAATTCAACAAACTCTTCGCTCCTATCCTTGACAACAAGGTGATCAGGGATCTCAGCATCAAGGTTGCCACAACAGGTCTTGCAGCCAGCCCGGGCGGTGCCTGCGGCCAGATCTACTTCACTGCAAAGGCAGCGGAGGAGGCCAGCGCCGAAGGCAAGGATGTAATTCTCGTCAGGGAGGAGACAAGTCCTGAGGATATCGGAGGAATGGCTGTCAGCCGCGGTGTCATCACCTGCCGTGGCGGTATGACAAGCCATGCTGCCGTTGTTGCCCGCGGTATGGGATGTCCTTGTGTTTCCGGCTGCGGTGAAATCCATGTGAATGAAGTCCAGAAGACTCTTGAAGTCAACGGTATCAAGCTCAAGGAAGGCGATTACATGGCAATCGACGGTTTCACTGGTGCGGTATATACACAGAAGATCGCTGTCAAACCCAGTGAGATCATGCAGGTTCTTGACGGAACCATGAGGGAAAGCGAAAGCAGACTGTTCCAGAACTACAAGAAGTTCATGGGTTACGTCAACGAGATCAAGACCATGGGAGTGCGCACCAATGCCGATACTCCGAAAGACGCCCGTTATGCAACACTGCTCGGCGCAGAAGGCATCGGACTGTGCAGGACAGAGCACATGTTCTTCGGCGGCAACAGAATCCTTTCAATGAGGAAGATGATCCTCGCTGACACACTCGGTGCAAGGCAGCAGGCTCTCAGCGAGCTCCTGCCGATGCAGAGAAGCGATTTCTATGAAATCTTCAAGACCCTCAATGGGCTTCCGGTCACGATCAGACTTCTCGATCCGCCTCTCCACGAATTCCTGCCGAATGACAGCACAACCCGCCATGAGACCGCTCTCCAGCTCGGCATAAGCGTTGAGGAGCTTTCCCAGAAGATTGCAAAGCATCATGAATTCAACCCGATGCTCGGTTTCAGAGGCTGTCGTCTCGCTGTTGTCTATCCTGAAATCCTCGAGATGCAGGTAAGGGCGATCATTGAAGCTGCAATCCAGGCGAAGAGGGAAGGCTATGACGTTCATCCTGAAATCATGATTCCTCTTGTAGGTATCTACAAGGAGTTCGTCTACTGCAAGGAAAGAGCTGTCAAGGTCATTGACGAGGTGTTTGACGAGCAGGGCCTCAAGGTCAATTACAAGATCGGTACGATGATTGAGGTTCCACGTGCTGCGATCACGGCTGACGAGATTGCAAAGGAAGCCGAGTTCTTCAGCTTCGGCACGAACGACCTCACACAGATGACCTGCGGTTTCTCACGTGATGATGCCGCAAGCTTCCTGACACACTACGTGAACGATCCTGACAAGCAGTTCTATGAATATGATCCGTTTGCCTCAATCGATGTCGGTGGTGTAGGCAAGCTTGTCAAGATGGCTGCTGACCTCGGCCGCTCCGTACGCCCGGACATCAAACTTGGTATCTGCGGTGAGCACGGAGGAGATCCGAAGACCATCAAGTTCTGTCAGGAGGTTGGACTCAACTATGTTTCCTGTTCTCCGTTCAGGGTTCCTATTGCCCGTCTTGCTGCAGCACAGGCTGCAATAGAAGTCGGGAAGAAATAATTTCTCACAAATGCAATAGTCTGCAGAGGGCGGGTCATCCCGTCCTCTGCTCTTGTATGTGTTAAATAAAACTTGACAATATTCAAATCCTGTTAAACTATAGTGCTATGAAAAATCTTGTAAAAGCGTTGAGAATCAAGAGGCGCATGAGTCAGAGCGAACTGGCATACTGCTGCGGAGTTTCCCGCCAGACAATCTATTCAATTGAGAAGGAGATATTCTCTCCATCCCTTGAGCTTGCCTACAAGCTGTCAAAGGTTCTCAATTTCAAAATGGAGGATATGTACGATTTCTCTGAATTCGACAGTGAGATCAGAACGCTTGATGATCTGTACAATGGCAAATAATGCTGGAAACTCACAGAATATTTGAAAAGAATGAGCTTTTTCATGAATTATATTTTGCATTTGTTCTTTAATACTGTATATAATTGGAGTCGGTCTTATTGAATTTGTCTGACAGTGGATGTCCTCATTGCCAGATGCTGAATCAACATTTTTAAAGGGGAAAATGATATGAGAAGAAAACTCATTGGGGTACTGGTTCTCTCTGTTATGCTGTTGTTCTCTTTTACATCCTGTTCGCTTGACGGCATACTGGATGCAACACAGGGTAACAAATTCGGTCAGAATGGTAGCAGTGAGAGCATAAAATCGTTAGCAAATACAATAGCTAAAACACCAACAACAGAAGTTGACGGTGAATCTGTTATTACAGAAAATGAAGAAGAAGGAAAGAGTAACTTAGATATTAGTAAAGTTTCCGGCTTTGAAAGTCTTGCAGATGCTGTGAACGATTTTATTAATCCTGATGCTGAAGAAGGATCTGGACTTGTTCTTGTTATTGACTCAAATGTTGCAGACAGAATTGCAGAAGGTGGTCTTATTGCACCTCTTGAAGATAAAGCAGAGTTTAATAAAAACATAAACGATGCACTTTCAAGTAGTGGAAAGGAAGAAACTTTCGTAAATGAAATGAAAAAGGGTGTATCTCAAGATGTTGCCACAGCTGCACAGAATACAATGGCTTTGACAAACAGCCTTTTAAGTGAAGTAGTTTCAAATCTGGAAGATAGTGATGATGCGTTGTACAACGAACTTAAATCTACTTTGACAAATCTGCAGAAACAGCTCGAAAGCAAATCAGATCCTGATAATGTTGGGTCAATTACCAGTGCAGATGTTCTTCAGGTTCAAATGGTTTCCAACTTAGTAACATCGGTCTCGTCAGTTATACCAGAAGAAGGAAAAGAAATTCAGCTTAATAATCCGGCAATCACAGATGCACTTAGTGAAATAAGACTCATTTCTAAAACTTCAAGTACACTCAGATCTGGCGGTATCAATGCTCTTAATCTTGGCAATCTTGCAGATCTTGTTCAGTCATTTGTAGATCAGGCAAGTGCAGAAGAGACTACAAACTGAGGAGGGGAGACATGAAAAAGTTTTTTATATTATTAATCGTAATTCTTGCAGTATGTTCTTCTCTGTTTGCTGCAAATAACATATTTTTGAACGATCCTGCCTATTCCACTGCACTTGCATCTCCATTTATAAAAACAAGTGCAAGAGTTATGGCTATGGGCGGTGCCGGTATTGCTGTACAGAATAATGCAGACTCTCTTTACATCAATCCTGCATCTCTTGGTGCGAAAGGTTTAGTGTTCAATATTCCTAATGTTGCTGTAACCTTATACAACATCAAGAGCTATAATGATGAAGGAATCCTTGATACGATACTTGATGATCCAACAGGAATCATGGATAATGCGGGTTCAATTGCAGGTGGTCTTCTTCAGTCTGATGTATTTAACCTTGGTAGAAACAAACTTGCAACAATTGACGCTGGAATTGGCTTTAAAGCAGGACGGTTTGCCCTGGCTGTGGATACACAGGTTAATTTAAATGTCTATAATGATGACGGTAATCTTGATTCTCTCCAAATTGTTCCTCAGGTAGATGTTGCCCTTACAACTGGTTTGGGACTACGTTTCTTCCGTGATAATGCAATCAATTTTGATGTTGGTTTTTCAGCTGGCTTGAATCTGAGAGCCTTTACCAGAGCAGTGGACTATGACACTGTCATGGATATGTTTGAGAATGATAAAGATGTTGATGATATTCTTGGAACTTATACTACTGCTATTGGCTGGGCAGTTCCTTTATCGCTCGGTGTTAATGTAAATTTCCCATTCGGCTTCACAATTTCTGCTGTTGCTTCAAATATAAATATCATCAATGGTGGTTATAATTATAAACAAACCAATTTTGATTTAATCAAAGATGACCCGATGGGTGAGATCTTCAGTGCGATCGGAGCTGATGAGTTCACGGCAAAGTCTGACATGAACCTGGCTCTCGGTGTCGGCTGGGCTCCAGATCTCGGAGGCTGGGAATGGCTTGCAGATCCGACAGTTGCAATTGACTTTGTCGATCTTATCGGACTGTTTGATGATTTCTCTCTCAATTCTTTCCTTGCAAGACTCAAGATGGGTGCTGAGATCAAACTCTTCAAGGTCCTCGAACTCCGCGGAGGTCTCAACGGAGGTTATGTATCACTCGGTCTCGGTGTTGACCTCTTCAAGGTCATTCACCTTGAAGCTTCCTATTACTGGAACGAATTCGGTGAGAATCTCGGTGACAAGGATGTCGATGCCTTTACAATCAGGGCGAACATCTTCTGGGAGTAAAAGAGATACATTTTGTTCATCAATACATGGAGGAAGACCGCAGCAATGTGGTCTTCTTTTTCATTTAATGATATATTTTCCCCATGTTCTCAATCAGTGTTTTGATAAAAGGCTTTGTTGTCGGTGCGACAATGATGGTCCCCGGGGTATCCGGAGGATCAATGGCGATGATTCTCGGAATATATGACCAGCTGATTTCATCAGTAAGCAGCTTCTTCAAAGATATGAAGAAGAATTTTATGTATCTTCTCCAGTTCGGCCTTGCTGGAATTATCGGAATAGTGCTGTGCGCACGGCCGATAATGGGAATCATAGACCGCTTTCCGGTAGTATCAATGTTTTTCTTCATCGGTCTTGTGTTCGGTTCCGTGCCGATGCTCTATAAAAAGGCAAAGATAGAAAAGCCCAGTCTGAAATACATGGTCTCATTCCTTGCAGGAGCGATAATAGTCGGAGCAATGGCATTTCTGCCGCAGATGAATAGTGCAGGCGTGGATGGAATGAGCCTGTCTGTGTTCTTTCTGCAGATACTCACGGGAATTGTTGTTGCCATAGGTTTCATCCTTCCCGGAATCAGTACCAGCTATCTTCTTCTGCTGCTTGGAACCTACGATTTCGTGATGGCATCCATTGCCTCTCTCGATATCCTCGCACTTGTACCTTTCGTACTGGGTTTCATTCTCGGTGTGATTCTCCTGACAAGGATTCTGGAAATCTGCATGCAGCGCTATCCAAGCATAACATATACACTTATACTCGGGTTCCTCATCGGTTCCGTTTATACGGTCTATCCTGGAACACCTCAGGGAATGGAAATTCTGTATTCGGTAATTTCCTTTGCACTCGGCTTTGTTCTTATATATTTTGTTTCAGTAAAGGAGGCAGAACTGGATGAGAAGAATTGACAGGGACTGCACCTCGAATCCTGAAATCGTCAGAAGATGTCTGAAGCAGGCTCAGCTCCTCAATATAGCAGTGAATACTGATACTGTTCCGTATATCATTCCGCTGTGTTTCGGAGAAGAGGAGAAAGACGGCAGATACGTTTTCTATTTCCATAAAGCCAAGGAAGGGACGCTCAACAGTCTCATAAAAAAAGAATGTCTCTGCAGCTTTTCAATCACCGGACGGTGTTCTCTTTTCATGGATGAGGAGAAGAGAACATGCAATATGAACTATGCATCTTTCATCGGTAAGGGAAGAGTCTCTCTTGTTGAAAATGAGGATGAGAGAAACAAGGCAGTCAGGCTGATCATGGAACATTACGACAGGGGGACCTTCAATCTTGACATGAGGGCAATGAGTGCGATTCTCATCTACAGAATCGATACGGATGAATATACAGTCAAGGCGACAAAGGGATGGAGGGATGAAGAATGCTTATAAGCCCTGATCTTATAAAAAAAGCACTGGATACCGCGCTTTCAACCGGTGCAGACTTTGCCGAGGTTTTCGTTGAGGAGAGTTTCAACAACGGTGTTTCGCTTGTTGATTCCAGAGTTGACAGCGTATCATCAGCCGTTATCTCCGGTCTTGGCATCAGAGTGTATTCAGGCCTGCGCAGTGCAAGCGCCTCAACCAGTGATCTGAGTGATGATGCCGTTATCGCAGCGGCAAGGAATGTCGCAGCCATAATCGGGGATGGAAAGAGAAGTGCTGAGCCTTTCGTACTGACAGAGAGAGTCAATACGAACATACACAGAATTGAAATTGTTCCTTCTTCCGTTTCCTCTCACGATAAAGCCCAGCTTGTCAGGAAGATGTGTCTGAGTGCAAAGTCATATTCTCCTCTAATCTCACAGGTCACTGGAACCTTTCTCGATGTTGACAGGAGAATCCTTGTTGCAAACTCCGGAGGACTTCTGACAGAAGACAGGCAGATACGCTGCCGCATGGCTTGTTCTGCAGTTGCATCGAAAGGCGGTGAAAGCCAGACCGGCTTCTGCGGTCCGGGACGACGCATGGGTATGGAGATGCTGGAAAAAATCATAACTCCTGAAGAGATCGGCAGGGAAGCTGCCAGACAGGCTGTTGTGAATATCGAAGCTGATTACATTGAAAGCGGTGTATATCCCGTCGCGATCGAGAACGGATTCGGCGGTGTGATCTTCCATGAATCCTGCGGACATTCGCTTGAGGCAACACGTGTGGCTTACGGCCTGAGTGAATTTGCAGGAAAGAAGGGCCAGCAGATTGCAAATGAGAAGGTGACTGCTGTTGATGACGGGACCATTGCCAATGCATGGGGATCCATCAACATAGATGATGAAGGAACTCCATCTCAGAAGAATATACTTATTGAAAACGGCATATTGAAACGCTACATGGTGGACCGCTTCAACGGACGCAGGATGGGAGAGCCTTCAAGCGGTTCTGCAAGACGGCAGAACTATCAGTACACGCCGACAAGCCGCATGACGAATACATACATTGCCGCCGGCAATGACGAAGATGAAGACATCATTGCATCAATGGATGACGGTCTTTACTGTGCGAAGATGGGAGGAGGAAGCGTGAATCCTACAACAGGCGAATTCAATTTTGCCGTCACAGAGGCATATCGTGTGAAAGACGGAAAGATCGGCAGAGCCGTCAGGGGGGCGTCCCTGATAGGCAAAGGCAGCAGGATCCTCATGGATATAGACATGGTCGGAAAGCACATGCTTACAGGACAGGGAATGTGCGGTTCTTCTTCGGGATCCGTTCCGACTGATGTCGGACAGCCTCTTATAAGAGTAAAATCGATTACAGTGGGAGGAAGATGAAAATGATCAGCATTGATATTCTTAAAAAAACTGTGGCAGAAGCCTGTGGCGCACTGACAGTTACGGACTGGGAATTCATTGCATCTTCAGGGACTTCCATCTCAGCTTCCATGATCAATGATGAGCTTGTGGAATTCTCATCCTCTCAGGATACTGGCATCACACTGCGTCTGATCCATGACGGAAAGGAGGGAAGCGTGACAAGCGACAGGGTCGATGAGGAAATCATTCCCATGCTTGTCAGAAAGGCTTATGAGAATTCTCTGATAAAGGAAACTGATGAGTCGTACAGTCCTGAAATCTTCCATACAGATGAGAAATACCCTGAAAAGAATTCTCCTTCTTCATTTTCCTGCACCGCTGAAGAAATGAAGAAGGTCCTCTCTGCCACTCAGAAAGCGCTTTTTGAAAGTGATGAAAGAGTTGCACAGGGAACCAGCAGTGATATCGCATCAAGCTGCGGTGAGAGCTTTCTCGAAAACAGCAGTGGACTTTCACTTTCAAACAGCTATTCATCCAGCTATATTGCAAGCCAGGTTGTTGTGAAAGACGGAGATGATGTCAAGACTGCATTCAGTGCGAAAGAGGGTGATGTCAGTTCTCTTGACATGAAAGATACGGTCTCAAAAGCCCTCTGCCGTCTTCATTCCGGCAGTGTTGAAAGCGGTGTGTACAAAATAATATTCTCACCAGAATGCTTCAACATGTTCCTCTCTGCTTATTCCTCTGCCTTTTCCGGCAAGAACGCACTGCTTGGTCTCTCGCCTTATAAGGACAAGGTGGGAGAGCTGATCGCATCATCTCTTGTGACCGTCATTGATGATCCTCTTTATCCCGGCTATGCGATGCAGAAGACCTATGACGGTGATGCACGTCCGACATACAGGAAGGATGTCGTGAGAAACGGGAGACTTGAAACTCTTCTCTACAACAGACAGTGGGCCTTGAAGGCCGGCTGTGAGAGTACGGGAAACGGTGCCGCCACAAGTGCCGGCAGCGTGATCTCTCCTTATTCCTTCTATGTTGAAAAGGGGAATGCAACATTCGATGAGCTTGTGAGGGAATGCGGATGCGGCATCTATATAACCGCAATGAAAGGTTTTCATGCCGGAGCGGATCCAGTGAGCGGTGACTTCTCGATAGAATCGTCCGGTTTCATGATAGGGGACGGTAAAACAGGATGTCCTGTTGAAGGTTTCACCGTGGCCGGAAACTTCTTCCAGCTCCTTAAGGATATAAAGGGGATTGCTGATGATCTTGAGTTTGATGTGACGGTTTCCACCTTCAGAACAGGCAGTCCTTCCATCCTTGTTGACAGCCTTTCAATTGCCGGAAAATAATAAGTTGCCGAAAGTCTGACTTTCTGCTATAACTACTAAAGTTCGTGCCGGAATAGCTCAGGGGTAGAGCGGCTCACTCGTAATGAGCAGGTCAAGGGTTCAATTCCCTTTCCCGGCTTGATCTTGAAAGCTGGTTCTCTTGATATGGGGAATCAGCTTTTTTCATACAGGAATATTCCGCAGCATGAGAAAAGTTCTGCAACAGGGATATTGTGAGTTGAATTTTCCGCCAGGGCACATGTAGAATATTCCATAGAAAACTGTTCTCCCCAGCATTTGTAGTGAAGCGGTGATGGGGGGGGGGAGTATAGGAAATGTCAGAATTATCGTTCGCAGGAAAAATCACTGCTGTTCTGGTTTGTGTCTTATTTTTGTTTGTATCCTGCGATATTTCTTTTGAAGATGAAATCGTTGATGAGGTTAATGTTTCTGTCAGCAGGGCGCTGGTTCCTGACTATGATGATATTGACTACAGCACTGTCACAATGACAAAAAACTCATCAGGAGCCCGGATAGTTTCATCTCAGTATACTGATGAGACATTTTTGTTTTCCACAGGTTCCTTCCTTGAAGGCATTTGGACAGTAAGAGCTGATGCCTATACGGAAAAGGAAAATGGAAGCTGTATCAGGGTTGCAACAGGAACCAGCTCCATCCGCATGGAGGCGGGAAAAGAATATGATGTTCATGTCGTAATCGACACATTTGTCATTCCTGATCTTACATTCACCCTTGTTCTTCCCGAAGGTTTTGATGATTCTCTGCAGAAGTTGTACGCAGTATGGACACTCAGCAATACAGAAGGTGGTGATGTATTCAAGATTGACTGGGAAAATGCATTTGTGCTGGACAGGACAGGGAGTAATGATTTCAAGCTTTTAATTGACGCTGACAATCTGACAGGAAATCATGACAGGCTTGATATCGGAGAGTGGACGCTGAATATCACCGTTGCGGATACGAATGATACATCTGCCCAGAAAATGGTCGGCAGCGGAAGCAGTGAGTTCTCTGTCAGACCTGCTGATGATCCGGTTGAAAAGGTTGTGGAAATTTCTTTAAGTGAATAGCATCTGCTGATATGCGGATCCTCTGTTCTGCTTGACAATCTTCTCAAAAGCTGGTTTATGTCTGAACCATAATAATTGCAGATTAAAAATCGCGAAAAGCCTTTTCTTTTTGCGATTTTGGTGTATTTTAAAAATAGGAATTACAAATTTATATATGGAGGGCATGAATTATGGGAGAAGTATATAACGGAAAAGTCCAGCCGATTGACATGCTTATACCGATAGTCACTGAAAGAAAACCAGGCCCTTCCGTTCAGATCGGGTCTCCGATCGGAAGTGACGTAGCAGGTTACTATCAGTCGATATTGGCTGACGACTTCTATAATTATCTTTATTTCAACCAGTTCGCCGGATTTGACTTTGATGAGGAGTATGATCTTGACGAAGACGGCATGGAATTGTATTAACAGTTGACATGATTATTTTAGGAATAGAGACGAGCTGTGATGAATGTTCAGCAGCTGTTGTTAAGGATGGAAGGGAAATACTTTCGAATGTCATTGCAACTCAGATAGAGCTGCATAAGCCGTATCAGGGAGTGGTGCCGGAACTGGCATCACGCCTTCATACCGAGTGGATAAGCCAGGTTGTCAAGGCCGCAATAGCACAGGCGGGACTTGAGAACAGCGATCTTGATGCCGTTGCCGTGTCGAACCGGCCGGGTTTGCTCGGCTCATTGCTGGTCGGCGTGAATTTCGCAAAATCTTTTGCGTATGCCCTTGATATCCCGGTGATAGGCATCGACCATATCAGGGCTCACCTTTATGCTTCGCAGATAGAAACTCCTCTTGATTATCCGTATCTCGGCGTTCTGGTCTCTGGCGGACATACCGTCATCTGCCGTGTTGACGGATATGATGATATCGATGTGCTGGGAACGACAATAGATGATGCCATTGGCGAGGCTTTTGACAAGGTCGCAAAATTCTATAACCTCGGTTATCCGGGCGGTGTCGTCATCGACAGACTCAGCAAAAGCGGTGACAGCATGGCTTTCCTGTTCCCGGGACCGACGCTGAACCGCCAGGAGCATCCTTATGACATGTCATACAGCGGTCTCAAGACAGGGGTCATAAATCAGCTTGACAAATTCCGCAACGGGGAGGCTCCCGCAACACCTGAGAATATTGCCGCCTCTTTCCAGAGAGCCGCTGTCGGAATTCTCATGAAGAGGGTGAAGGCGGCCTTGAAGGATACCGGGCTGAAAAGAGTTTCAGCCGGAGGCGGTGTTGCTGCGAACAGTCTGCTCAGAAGTGAGCTGAAAGACCTGGAAAAGGGCGGCTACACCGTCACTTTCCCGTCTCTCAAGCTCTGTACTGACAACGGTGCGATGGTCGCAGGTCTTGCATACCGCTATCTCTGCGACGGTTTCCGTGACGATGTCCATCTGACAGCAAGTGCCCGTGTTGCGGCCTTCAAGAAAGGCTAGCGGCCTGAAGCATCCAGCTGTATCAGCTTGATGTCTCCTCTGGGGGAGTGCATCGTGATGCAGCGCACATAATGGGGAAAGATCTGTTTCTGGGCATTTCTGTCCAGCAGGTCTTTTTCCACATTCTCAAGATCATCCGCCCTGAGTTTCGTCCTTCCTGTGCAGCATATGCTGTTGATTATTGCTGCGAAATTCTTCCTGTTTTTGATGAAAGCCTCATCCTCGCTAATCATTTTTCTGTACATTTTCCAATCCTCCAACTTATATACACGGAAAACACCGGATCCGGCTCAAAAATTTTTTTGAAATATTTTTTGTAAATCTTATTGACAGTCCTCTTTCTTTTCTGTAAGGTACACGAGGATTGAAAACAGATTGGGATGTAGTGTAATGGTAACACTGCAGATTCTGGTTCTGCCTTTGGGGGTTCGAATCCCTCCATCCCAGATTTTTGATAAATGAGCGGTTCCTTCGTCTAACGGTTAGGACGGGAGATTCTCAGTCTCTAAATAGGGGTTCGATTCCCCTAGGAACTAACAATGACGGCAATCTGGAACTGAAACAGATTGCCATTTTTTTCGTTTGGAGTATTTTTATGATTACAGCCAGCAACATTTCGCTTTCTTATGGAACACAGGTCCTTTTCAAGGATGTCAACATCAAATTCACTCCCGGTAACTGCTATGGTATCATCGGAGCCAACGGAGCCGGAAAGTCAACATTCCTGAAAATCCTCTCCGGGGAAATTGAAGCAGACAGCGGTGAGGTCATAATTACTCCGGGCGAGAGAATGACGGCTCTCAGACAGGATCACTTCGCATTCAACAAATACGGTGTTCTCGAGACTGTCATCATGGGGTATGACAAGCTGTATTCGGTCATGAAGGAAAGGGATGAGATCTATGCTAAGGAAGATTTCTCAGAGGAGGACGGACTGAGGGCAGCAGAGCTCGAGAATGAATTTGCCGAAATGGGCGGCTGGGAAGCTGAAAGCGAAGCGGCCCAGATGCTCGACGGACTGGGAATTCCCACCGAGCTTCATGACAAGAAGATGGAGGACATTGAAGACAATCTGAAGGTACGTGTCCTTCTTGCCCAGGCTCTTTTCGGCAATCCCGATATCCTGCTTCTTGATGAGCCTACGAACCACCTTGATCTTGAATCTGTCCATTGGCTTGAGGACTTCCTTGCCGATTTCAACAACACAGTCATTGTTGTCAGCCATGACAGACACTTCCTCAATACAGTCTGCACTCATATCTGTGATATCGACTACGGACGCATCCAGCTTTATGTCGGAAACTATGATTTCTGGTATATGTCCAGCCAGCTTGCGGCAAAGCAGCTGAAGGATGAGAAGAAGAGAAGGGAGGAGAAGATCGCCGAACTCAAGGAATTCATCCAGCGTTTCAGCTCAAACGTTGCCAAGGCAAAGCAGGCAACCAGCAGGAAAAAGCTTATCGACAAGCTCACTCTTGATGATATCAAGCCGTCCAGCAGAAGATTCCCCTATGTCGCATTCAAGCCGGAAAGGGAAATCGGCAAGAACTGTCTTGAGATCAAGGATCTTTGCAAGACGATTGACGGTCAGGTCATATTCGACCACCTCAATCTGACGATAAACCCGAACGACAAGGTTGCATTCGTCGGCCCCAATCATTACGCAAAGACAGTGCTTTTCCAGATTCTTGCAGGCGAGATGGAACCAGATTCCGGTTCCTACACATGGGGGGTCACGACATCTCTCAGCTATTTCCCGAAGGATAATACGAAGATGTTCGACAGTGATATCTCGATCGCGGACTATCTCCAGCAGTTCAGCAAAGAGGATGATGATACTTTCGTCCGTTCGTTCCTCGGAAGGATGCTCTTCACAGGGGATGAGGCTCTCAAGAGCTGCCGTGTCCTTTCAGGAGGCGAGAAGGTAAGGGTTGTGCTTGCAAAGATGATGCTTGAAGGTGCGAACTGCATGATCTTCGATGAACCGACAAGCCATCTTGATCTTGAAGCGATCCAGGCGCTCAACGACGGACTCATCAATTTCAAGGGAACACTGCTTTTCAACAGCCATGACCATCAGTTTGTCGATTCAGTAGCAAACAGAATCATCGAGTTCACTCCGGCAGGCCTCATCGACAGGTACACCAACTTCGAGAACTACATCAACGATGAGTCAGTCAAGGCGATCCGTGACAAGGCTTACGAAGGCAAACATACCGTGGTGCTGCTGTAATGCTGGTCTGTATCGATATCGGGAATACGAATATAGTGCTTGCAGTCCATGACGGAAAATCATGGATACATACATGGCGTGTCTATTCAGACGAGAAGAAGACGGGAGATGAGTATTATGTCATCTTCCGTTCTCTGTTTGAGAGTGAGAAGCTTGATGTCTCAAGAATAGACAATGTCATAATCTCTTCCGTTGTTCCGAATCTGACGCTTTCCATACAGAAGAATGTGAAAAGACTTTTCAACAAGGAAGCTCTTCTTGTCACGCATGATGTGAGTACTGGTCTCGTCCGCTCTTCGATTCCGGGTGAGCTGGGCAGCGATCTTCTGTGCAATCTTGCCTATGCACACTATCTGAAACCGGATGACACGGTCATGACTGTCGATTTCGGTACCGCGCTGACTTTCTCTACTGTCAGCAGAGACGGACAAGTGCTTGGTGTTGCAATAGTTCCCGGTCTTCTTACGAGCGTTCATGCGCTTTTCGGTGCGACGGCACAGCTGCCGCAGGTCGATCTGAGAATTCCTTCATCTGCTCTGGGCCGCAGCAGCGAGGATTCGATAAGGGCCGGAATAATGTACGGCTATGCCGGCCTTGTAAACAGCATAATCGAGAAAACGGAAGAAGAGACAGGAGAAAAGCTTTTCATCATTGCGACAGGCGGTCTCAGCAAGACCATTTCACCTCTTATTCCAAGAATAGACATGCTTGACAAGCTTCATACCCTTAACGGGCTGCGTCTCATCGCATCACTGAATTTCTGAAGCGAACAGACCATCTTCATAGATAAGTTCCTCTCTTCCGTCTTCCAGAAGCGCTGTAACACAGAGCTCACGGCTTCCCACCGGGATTTCAAGACGGGCGAAGCTTGTGTTGAGCCCGTATGAATCAAGTTCATTCTCATCCTTCAGGGTGATATGTTCAGGAGAGACGCCTCCGAATACGATCTCGCTTGTTCTCATGCGGTCAAGAAGCGGGATGCCGAAACTGAGAGGGAAGTCAGCACACCTTGTGAGATTCTCACATAATATGAGCTCACTCAGGGCAGAGGATTTGTCGTCAATGTTGAGAAAACGCTTTACGTATTTCGCATCCTCGCTTTCAAAACGTGTGATTCTGCCGTCACTGATCCTCACATCAACGCTCTGGAACGACTTATCGAAGAAACGGAAGGGAAGCGTCGACTTGAACCAGCCGTCCCCCTTTCTGTAATCAAGAGGGAATATGATATCTTCGCAGGGAAGGGATGGGTAGAAGAATCTGCCGCTATCAAGTCTCACTGCGCTTGTGCCGATTGCCGCTCCTGATGAAGGATAGAGATTGAGCTCAAGCGACGGACTTTCAAGATGAAGTGATTTTATCTTCATCTTCTCCAGAGTCATGCAGCGCATGGCAAGCGATCTTTCAAGGGTTCTGGTTGAATCGAAATCCTCATCCTCATCGTCAAAGCCAAGATACGATGCGAGATCGATATAAAGCTGGTCAACAGTCGCGCCGCTTCCGTATACATACTCAGCCCAGGATGCAGTCGGCACATATGCGACAGCCCATGGTATTGATATCCTCCGGTCAAGGAAAATAGGATCCGCAAGCAGGCGGTGCTTCTGAAGGCTTACCGCATCATTCTCCTCATCTTCCCTGAATTCGCTTGGGATAAATGAGGCCAGATGAAGCATGACATTGCCACGTGCTTCCCTTGCCGGGTAGGATGGCTCGATCTCATCAGCCGACTGGACTTTGCCGTTCTCAATAGAAATGAGGGAAACAGCAACGCCTGTCAATTCGGCTGCCTCGTGGGCGACTTTATGGGAAAACTCCATGCTTTCCTCATCTGCGTTTACCGTAAGCTTTTCTCCCTCCTCAAGACGGAGCATTCTGTGTACGATGTAGTGTGCATACCTGTCAGCAAGATAATTCATCTGAAAAGGCCTCTCAAAGCGGAATATAAAATAAAAACTCCCTGAGTCAGGGAGTTCATTTCAGTTTTAAGCGTCCGACGAGAATCGAACTCGCATCTTCAGCTTGGAAGGCTGGGGTAATAGCCATTATACGACAGACGCATTAACGAGAGAAAACATAGCAAAGTGCGGACTTTTAGTCAACACATTTTTTGAAATATTTTGTATTCTCCTTTCTTGTAAGGAATTAACTACTTGACAGATACATATGCTTGGTGGTTAAATCAAGAAAAATTCAATTTCGGGAGGGTCTCTATGGGACAGCGTGGTGAATTATTCTCTTCAAGACTTGTCAGGAATGACAGAACCTATTTCTTCAATGTAAAAGAAAATATGTACGGTGATCTCTATCTCAACATAGTGGAGAGCAAACCGACTGAAGGCGGAAGGTTCCTCAGACAGTCCGTGCTTGTCTATCAGGAAGATGTGGGCGAGTTCGTCAAGGAAATGCAGAAAAGCCTTGATTACCTGAAGATGCATGCCAGAAAGTCTTCAAAAGAAGAGGCGGAGGAGTAATCCTTGTACCTTTTCGCCTTTCTTGTGTCGCTTGGTGCCGGTCTTTCAACCTGCATAGGCGGCATAATCCCTTTTTTCACGAAAAAGACCAATGTGAAATTCCTCACATTCGCCCTCGGCCTTTCAGCCGGTGTGATGGTCTATATTTCATTCATGGAAATGCTTGCGCATTCAATGTCCTCGCTTGAAAATGTATACAGCAGCAGGACGGCAGGACTTCTCTCCCTTCTTTTTTTCTTCACCGGCATCGCTGTGATCGCCCTGATCGACAAGCTGGTTCCCGAAGATGAGAATCCCCATGAGTTCGGTCATGAGGCGAAAGGACTGGGAAAAATGGGAATAATGTCGGCTCTTGCCATAGCAATCCATAACTTTCCAGAAGGGCTGGCATCTTTCATGAGCGCGCTTTCAGATCCTGTAAGCGGAATTTCAATTGCCGTTGCGGTCGCTCTTCACAACATTCCGGAGGGAATCACGGTATCCACTCCGATATATCATGAAAGCGGAAGCCGTATGAAAGCTTTCATGTACACACTCATATCGGGACTTGCGGAACCGCTTGGCGCTCTTTTCGGTTTTCTCTTCCTTCGCTCCGTATTCAGCGATACGACATTCGCCCTTGTCTATGCTCTTGTCGCAGGAATCATGATCTACCTTGCATTTGACGAGCTGTTGCCGGCAGCCGAGAACTACGGACATCATCATCTGGTGATCTATTCAGTCATTGCCGGCATGTTCCTCATGGGAATCACCCTGGCACTTCTTTCATAATTCCAGAGCGGAATCTTCTTCTTTGGGGAGAAACGTTTTTCTGTGAATGGGGCAGGGACCGTATTTCGCAAGCGCCTCGTAATGGCTTTTTGTTCCGTATCCTTTGTTTGCTGCAAAACCGTAGTAAGGGTACATCTCATCCATCTTCTTCATGTAATGGTCCCTTTCCGTCTTTGCAAGAATGCTTGCAGCCATGATCTGCGGTATTTTCCCGTCACCTTTCACTACAGCCTCCACATAAGTGCCGTCACTGATGTCGGGTTTCCTGTTCCCGTCGACATAGTATGCCGAGATTTCATGCTCTTTCCTTATTTCCTCATAGCACTGCTTCATTCCATGCAGCGTTGCACGGAGGATGTTGATCTTGTCAATCGTCTTCTCGTCTATGAAGACCACAGAGTATGCAACGGCCTTTTCTTTGATGACAATCGCGGCTTCCTCTCTTTTTTTCTCGCTCATTTTCTTGCTGTCATTGAGGATGGAGGTGTCGAAATCAGACGGGAGTATCACCGCGGCGACGGTCACTGGACCCGCAAGCGGACCCCGTCCTGCCTCATCGCAGCCGCAGATCCATCCGTTTTTCAGGTCGCTGGCGTCAAAGTCGAAAAGAGAAAGTTGTTCTTCCATAATACGTTTAAAAATGTTATTGTGGTGTTGTTTATCAGTCAAGGTGAGAAGGAGAATTCCATTTGTTTTTAAAGTCTCTTGATATCAACGGGTTCAAAAGCTTTGCAGACAAGACCCATATAGATTTTGCCGACGGTATAACAAGCCTGCTGGGGCCGAACGGCTGCGGCAAGTCGAATATTGTAGACTCAATCAAGTGGGTACTGGGCGAACAGTCCACAAAGACGCTCAGGGCCGGAAGAATGGAAGACGTAATCTTCAACGGAACCGATACCAGAAAGCCGCTGCAGTTTGCCGAGGTCGCCCTTACGATCGACAACAGCGAGCACAAACTGCAGACTGAGCTCACAGAAATCGAAATCAAGAGAAGGGTGTTCCGCTCGGGAGAAAGTGAATATTACCTGAACAGGCAGAGGTGCCTTCTGAAGAACATCAGGGAACTTTTCTTCGATACCGGTATCGGAAAATCCGCATACTCAATACTTGAACAGGGAAAAATCGACCAGATCCTTTCTTCAAAGCCGGAAGACAGACGCTACATCTTTGAAGAGGCTGCCGGCATCTCCCGTTTCAAGGCTGAATGCAATGAGGCCCAGAAGAAGATCGACAGGACGAATGAGAACATCCTCCAGGTGGAGAACTTGCTTGCAGGCGAGAAGAGGCGCTATACAACCCTCAAGGGGCAGGCGGACAAGGCCATAAGCTACAACAATCTAATAAAACAGCAGCTTGACCTTGATATCACGCTGCATGCCATCCAGCTGCAGACCTTCACGAAACTGAAGACTTTCCGCGCTGAGCAGAAGGCCAGCAATGAAAAACAGCTTGAAGCCCTCATGGCCTCCCTTGACAGTTTCAAGAACAACATTGAGGAAGAACAGATCCTCCTGAGAGAAAAGAACACACGTTCCTACGAAATCCAGACGAACATAAACAAGGCGGAAGAAGCCATCAGAAGCCGCAATGAGAGAGTCAGGATGCTTGAGGAGCAGTACCGTGAGTATCTCAAGAACAAGAATGAGACCGAGCTTTCCCTTGAATCCTTGAGAAACATAATCAACCGTGACAAGGCCGAGCTTGACACAAACCAGGCCAACATGAGCGAGAAGGAGGAAATCCTTGAGGAGTCCGTCCAGCAGATCAACCGCGCAAATGCGATGATAGCGGATGATCTTGACAAGATCTCATCTCTTGAGAAGATTGTCAGGCAGGAAGAGGAGAACATACTTGCCCTTGAGAATGAGACCGCTTCTCTTTCCGATGAACTGAAAAGTGTAATCGAGAATCTTGCCGTTGAGCTTGACCAGAAAATGGGAGAGGAATACTCATACCAGAAGAGGAAAAGCAGTGAGGATTCCTTCAATGAAAGGCTTGATGCCCTGTGCCGCCGCATCAGGGAAAAGATCTCATTCTATGCATCACTTCCGGACGGCAGCGATGTCAGGGAAAAGCTTGAAGCCGATTTCAACTCCATTCTGGAATCCCTTGAAACTCTGAAATCATATTTTGATTCATACAAGGCAGCAGTTCCCCCTTTCATCGATTCTCTCCTCGCACCGGAAGGCCTGCTGACAAAGAAGAGAAGCATTGAGGAGAATGAGGAGAAATGCCGCAGCGGAATCGAGAAAAGCCGTCAGCGCATTGCCCAGGCACGTCAGGATATCTCATCCCTCACAGGTGAAGTCGAAAGCCTAAGGGAGACCGTGAAGTCCATGGAGATCAAGGCAAGCTCCATAAGGGCAGGCCTTGAATCCTTCAAAACCATTGTTCAGAATCTCAAGAGGACAATTGAGGAGAATACGGTGAATCTTGAGGACAGCGAGGACAAGCTGCGTTTCTTCTCCCAGCGTATCGAGACTATCGGTGACAGTCTGAAGGCGACTGATGAGGAGAAAAAGGATCTTGCCTCGCAGATCGCAGATCTGAAGGAAGACCTTCTGGTTGTCAAGGATGAGATCACTGCTCTCAATTCCACGCTTGTCAGCCGTGAGGCGGAGAAGGACAGGACGATAGAGACAATACAGACCCTCAAGACGGAAATTGACAAGGCCGAGCTCTGGCAGAGCCAGATTGATGATCAGATCAAGATGCTTTTCACCGGCTTCTTCAATACATACAACAGAAGTCTCAATGAGTATCAGGACAGGTTGGAAGCAACTGATCTTCCAGAGGAAGTCCTCATCAAGAACGAACTTGATGAAGTGCGCAAGCAGATAGCCGCGCTCGGACCGAACATCAACCATATGGCCATCGATGATTTCAAGGAAGTCGAGGAACAGTATAATTTCTACACAAAGCAGCTTGATGACCTGAACAAGGCGAAGGCGGATCTTGAAAAAGTCCTTGACGAAATCCAGCAGAAGAGCGAGGAGATGTTCCTTACGACCTACAAGCAGATAAGCGACAACTTCCAGGCCATGTTCAAGCGTCTTTTCAACGGAGGAAGGGCAGAGATCACTCTTGCGGATGAGGAGAACATCCTTTCAAGCGGTATTGACATCTTCGCCCAGCCTCCTGGAAAGAAACTGATCAGCCTGACTCTCCTGTCCGGCGGTGAGCGGAGCATGACCGCTGTCGCGCTTCTCTTTGCGACTTACCTCGTCAAGCCGAGCCCGTTCTGTATCCTTGATGAGATCGATGCCGCACTGGATGACAAGAACATCGGGTATTTCCTTTCCGTGCTTCAGGACTTCAGCCAGACAAGCCAGTTCATCATCATCACACACAACACCCATACCGTTATGGGTTCGACATCGCTGCTCGGTGTCACCCAGATGGAGGCAGGTGTGTCGACAACAGTCACATACAAGCTTGCCAATATTGAAGGCCAGCCGGTCATCCTTGATGAGGACAATGAACGCGTTGATTTCGACAAGGACGGAAAAAGAAAGGAAAAATCTTGACGAGTGGGAAGAAAAATGTGTATAAATACCCTCGTTGCACTCTGCCCTGGCAGAGAAAGAATATAAGTATATGTTTGATAGCTTAAGTACGAAATTCACCTCGGTAATGAAAACATTATCGGGAAAGAGCAAGATTACAGAGAAGAACATCCGCGATGCGATGGAGGAGATCAAGATCTCCCTGCTTGATGCGGATGTCAATCTGCGTGTAGTCAGACGCTTCATAAATTCCACCCTTGAAGAGGCACTTGGCGAAAAGGTTCTCCTTTCCGTTGATCCGGGCCAGCAGTTCACGAAGATTGTCTATGACAAGATGGTCGCGCTCCTCGGAGGCGAGGATCAGGGACTTCATCTGAAGGGCAAGGATACAACATCAGTCATTCTGATGATGGGTCTACAGGGTTCAGGTAAGACCACTACAGCCGCGAAGCTTGCCAATATGCTCAAGAACAAAGAAGGCAGGAAGGTCATGCTTGTCGCCGCTGACCTCGTCCGTCCGGCTGCAGTCACCCAGCTGCAGGTCCTCGGTGAAAAGGTGGGTGTGAGAGTATTCTCAATCCCCGGAGAGAAGGATCCTGTCAGGGTTGCACGCGAGGCACTTTCAACGGCAAGGCATGAGCTTTATGACACAGTCATTGTCGATACCAGCGGAAGAATGCATCTTGATGAAGTTCTGATGAATGAGATCCAGAACGTCGCAAGGGCCGTTAATCCGGACGAGACTCTCTTTGTCGCAGATGCCATGACCGGTCAGAATGCTGTCTCCATCGCACAGGAGTTCGAGTCAAAGGTTGGAATTTCCGGCGTCGTGCTCTCAAAGTTCGATTCCGACACCAGAGGCGGTGCGGCACTCTCTCTCAAGAGTGTTGTCGGCAAGCCTCTGAAGTTCATCGGTACCGGCGAGAAGATGGAAGATCTGGAGGTGTTCCATCCGGACCGTATCGCACAGCGCATTCTCGGAATGGGCGATGTCGTATCTCTTGTCGAGAAAGCTCAGGAGCTGTACGATGAGAAAGAGGCCGAGAAACTTGCAAGGAAGATGCAGAAAAACACCTTCGACCTGCAGGATTATCTTGACCAGCTGGAACAGATGAATAAAATGGGTTCAGTCGATAAGCTGATCGAAATGATTCCCGGAGCCAAGGGAAACATCAGTGAGGATGATATCGACATGAAGCAGTTCGAAATCCAGAAAGCCATAATCAAGTCGATGACCCGGTTCGAGAGAGAGAACTACAGGATCATCGGACCGAGCAGAAGGAAGAGGATTGCAAAGGGGTCCGGAACATCGGTTGCCGATGTGAACAGACTTCTGAAGACTTTCGAAAAGCAGAAGCTGATGCTCAGGAAAGTCATGAACAACAAGAAATTAATGGCTCAGATGATGAAGAATTTCTCATAATTCTGGGCTTATCATGTAGAATAAGGAGTAGAAACCGTGGTTAGTATCAGACTAAAGCGCTTCGGGGCAAAGAAGAGACCCTACTATCGTATTGTTGTAATGGACAACAGAGCTGCCAGAACCAGCGAGACAATTGATGAGGTTGGAACCTATCATCCGGTTGAAGCTGAGGACAGACAGGTCACACTTGACAAGGAAAAGGTAGAGTCTTGGATTGCTAAGGGCGCACAGCCTTCTGCAACTGTTAAGAAAATTCTTAATAAGCAGGGTGTTTCTCTTTCACGCAAGAGCCAGAACTGAAAACTGTTTCGGAGTTGCGTATGGAGAAAGAATTAGTTGAATTCTTGGTCAAGAGTCTTGTCGACAATCCTGACGAAGTAAGCGTCAATATGGTTGAAGGCGAGAAATCAACAATTCTTGAGCTTCGTGTTGCAAGTGATGACGTTGGCAAGGTTATCGGCAAGCAGGGCCGTATTGCTAAGGCTATAAGAACCATTCTTTCAGCCTGTGCTACAAAAGACGGGAAGCGTGCCGTTCTGGAGATTCTTGACTGATGGACAAAAAGCTACTTGTTACTGCCGCTATAGGAAAGACACACGGCTTTGGAGGCTTTCTCAGAATTCACCCGATGAGCGGGGAGACAGGCCATCTTGAAAAGCTGAAGGAATGTGTCGTTGAAAAGCGTGACGGGAAACAGGTAGCTGTTTCTGTCTTAGAGACCAGGAAACATGCTGACTGCTTTCTCATGAAGTTCGCATCATACGACACAAAGGAAAAAGCTGCCGTTCTCTCCGGCGGCCGCATGCTGATTGAAAGAAGTCAGGCTCCGAAACTGAAGAAGGGTGAGTATTATATCGCTGACCTTTATTCCCTTTCCGTTCTTTGTGACGGAGATATCATAGGAACGGTTGAAGCCGTATGCGACGGCGCGCAGGCAGATTATCTTATGATAAGGAAGAATGACGGCAGAACGATTCTCATACCGAATATGCAGCCGTTTGTCTCAAAGCCTGATTTCGAGAACAATTCGATCACAATCCTGATGAAGGAACTCCTGGAATCCTGAAATGCATATAGATATTCTCACTCTGTTTCCCCAGATGGTTGAAAGCTTCTTCACATCCTCCATCATGGCACGTGCCGTGGAGAGAGGACTGGTAAGCTACAGGATAATAAATTTCAGGGATTTCGCAACAGACAGCCACAGGACATGCGATGACATTCCATACGGAGGGGGAGCCGGAATGGTATTGAAATGCGAGCCGCTCTTTGCTGCCCTTGACAGTATCGGCGCAAAGGACAAGAGGGTGATCTTTCCAAGTCCCTCCGGCAGGCTTTTCAATCAGGCATATGCTGAAGATCTCAGCAAGGAAGAGAATCTCGTATTCATCTGCGGTCATTATGAGGGACTTGACCAGCGCGTCATAGATACCTATGTCGATGATGAGATATCGATAGGGGACTATGTGCTCTCCAGCGGTGAGACCAGCACTGTTGTCATCATTGACGCGCTTTACAGGCTTATTGACGGCGTCATCAGCAGCGAAAGTCTGGAAGATGAGAGTTTTTCTTCACAATTACTGGAATATCCTCAATATACCAGGCCTGAAAGGTATTGCACAAAATCCGTACCTGGTGTATTGTTGTCTGGTCATCACGAAAGGATTGCTACCTGGCGTGTTTTCCGTAAGCTCGAAAAAACGATGCTGAGCAGACCGGAAGTGCTTAGCAGGGCCTCTCTCGACCTTGCATGCAGAAAAAGACTGATAGAACTTATAAATGAAATCAAGGGGTAATGTCGCTATGGACATCATCAAGACTATCGAGGCAAGACAGATCAAGAAGGATGCAGAAAACTTCTCTGTCGGTGATACAGTTAAGGTTTACTTCAGAATCGTTGAAGGTACCACAGAAAGAATTCAGGTTTTCGAAGGTATCGTAATTGCAAAGAACAATGTAGGCATCCGCCGCACATTTGTTGTCAGAAAAATCAGCTACGGTGTAGGCGTTGAGAGAATCTTCCCGCTCCACTCACCGAGAATTGACAGGATCGAAGTTGTCAGAAAGGGCAAAGTCAGAAGAGCAAAGCTCTACTATCTCCGCTCCAAAGTCGGTAAGGCAGCAAAGGTCAAGGAGCTTATCAGAAAGAAGGCTGACTGAACTGCAGCCATCAGTTTTTCACAGGCCGGACAGTTTTTCTGTCCGGTTTATTTTTGCTTTGACTTGTAATATTCATTTCAATTGTTCATTATTAAGCATATGAAGAAAAATTCCCGCTATCAGAATACAAATAAAGATAAACAGTCATATCCCAAAAAGGCCAAAGGAAGGGGCAGAAGGAAAAAGGATGACAGCAAACTTGTGAATTTCACGACTCTCAATCAGGTTGCCGGCGGTCCCAAACCCTATTCATTCCATTCGCGCATTCCCGTGCCTGAAGCCAAGCTTGTCAGGGAGCCTTTCGAAAAGTGTGCATACTGTGGGCAGATGATAGAATCCATAGCTTCCAGTTTTGTCACTCCGGATGGTGGACATGCCCATTTTGACTGTGTGCTTGAGAAAATAAAGGAAGCCAATCCAGTTCTTGAGAACCAGACGATTTCCTATATCGGCAAAGGTGAGTTCGCACTCTGTCAGAAGGATGAGGAGGGCAAATGGACAATAGTCAGGCGCATTCCGTATGAGTCAGGCGAGAACTATGCGAAGATGAAGAGTTTCGTTGAGGAGAACAAGGTATGACTGATCCCCATGTGGCAATGTTTCCCGGCAGTTTTGATCCACCGACTCTGGGCCACATAAATATTATAGAAAGGAGCCTCAGGCTGTATGACAAGCTTTATGTCGTCGTTGCGGACAACATAGCAAAGAAATGCCTGTTCACAGCAGATGAACGTGTTGATGTCCTGAAGGATATCTTCCATGACAGCAGAAATATCGAGATCGTGGCTTATAACGGACTCATGGTGAACTTCGCAAAGGAGAACAATGTGGGTGTCATGATCCGTGGTGTCAGGGCAGTGGGAGACTTCGGCTATGAATTCGAACTTGCTATGACAAACAAACAGATGATGAATGACCTTGAGGTCCTTTTTATGCCTACGGACCCGAATTATTTCATGCTGCGCTCCTCCCAGATAAAGGAAATGGCGGCTTTCGGAGCTGATGTTTCATCTCTGGTTCCCCGTCAGGTTGTAGAACTCCTGAGGAAAAAGACGGATCTCAAGTAATTAATTTTTTGCACCATAAAATGTTGTTAAAATGGTGAAAAAATATTTACAAAACTTGTTGACACTTTATCGGTTTATTTGTTAAAGTGCTCGTGTTTGACGGAGAGGTTCCCGAGCGGTCAAAGGGGGCAGACTGTAAATCTGTTGGCTCAGCCTTCGAAGGTCCGAATCCTTCTCTCTCCATCACGATGAAAGCCTCTCAGGAACTGAGAGGTTTTCTTGTCTGTAAGGGGTGTGCCTTGGCTTGGTATGATAAAGGAATCTGTTTCACATGTCTCAGGTGTTCGCACTGCTGCAGTGGAGAACCGGGGTATGTGTTTATTTCCGGCAGTGATGCCGACCGGATATCATCATACCTTTCAATGAAGAGGGATGAGTTTCTTTCCAGTCACACACGTCTTGTCGATATGGGAACATATTACCAGGTATCACTGAAGGAAAGGGAGAACTACGACTGTGAGTTCCTTACGGATAAAGGCTGCTCGATTTATGAGGTGAGGCCGCTTCAGTGCAGGACATATCCATTCTGGCCTCATGTGTTTGATGACAAAGCCCTTTTTGAAGAAGAGAAAAAGGCCTGCCCCGGGCTGGGGATAGGTGAACTGAGAAGCGCCGCAGAGATAAGGGAAGGAATCCACTCGACGCTCACGGAAAAATTACTGACTATAGTAAAATAATTTCATTGCCTTGACGGCGATAAGCAGATATTTTAGATAACAGGGGTCATTGAGAATTGAGCTTTTCTGACAGAACCATAGAAGAAATCAAAGCGAAACTGAGCATTGTGGATGTTGTCTCCTCATATACTCAGGTTTTCAACAGAAGCAACGGGTTCTGGATCAAATGCCCTTTCCATGGAAACGGAAATGAACGCACCCCAAGCTGCAAGCTCAATCTGGAGAGAAACAGCTTCTACTGCTTTGCTTGTCAGGAACATGGCAGCATGTTCGATTTCGTCATGAAAATGGAACATATGACTTTCCCGGAGGCGGTGAGGGAACTTGCCTCAAGGGCAGGTGTGAGCATAGAAGACGAAACACCTCAGGAAAGGGTGAGGAAGGAAGAGAAGACGTCCCTTTATGAGCTCAACGAACAGATGGCGAAAGTTTTTCATCAGATGCTGCTTGTCTCGCCTGAAGCAGAGGCCGCCCGTGATTATCTAGCAAAGCGCAAGATAACCCAGGAGACGATAGAACGCTTCCGCCTCGGCTATGCGCCTAAGGACAGCAGATGGCTCCATGACTACATGGTGAAAGCCGGTTACAGTGATTCTTTCCTTCAGGATTCCGGCTTTTTCTCGAAGAACAAGTATCCTTATCCTCTTTTCTGCAACCGCCTCATGTTCCCTGTATCATCATGGCAGGGGAAGGTTGTTGCATTCGGTGCCAGGGATCTTTCTTTCAGGGATGATGCTCCGAAGTACATCAACACGCCCGACACTGCGATTTATTCCAAGAAGCACAATCTTTATGCTTTCTACGAATGCCTTGAGACAATAAAGAAGGAACATACGGCCATAGTCTGTGAGGGAAACTTCGATGCCATCTCGCTCAATCAGGCGGGACTCACATATGCGGTCGCACCGTTCGGCACAGCTTTCACAAGCGAGCAGGCTGGACTTCTCAGCCGTTATGTCAGCCGTGTCCAGCTGCTGTTCGATACAGACAATGCCGGCATGGAAGCAACAAGCAAGGCAATAACGATGCTTCAGGAAAAGGACATTCCCTGCGAGGTGCTTTCCCTCGACAGATTCAAGGATGCATCGGAATATCTTGAGAAGGCAGGAGGAGAGGCCCTCAGAAACTCATTGAATCAGTCAATTGACGGATTCAGATATCTTGTAAACAGAGCTCTAAGTTTGTATAATACTAGAACGCCAAAAGGGAAGTCTGAATTTGTCGGATATCTGGCTCCTTTTCTTAATGCCACAAAGAGTAATGTGGAAAAGGATGCATATGTCAGACAGATTGCGGAAATAATTGGTACAGGAGAGGTGCAGATCAGATCGGATCTGACTTCCTTCCGGCAGCCGTCAGGCCGCGTCAGGGAGGATGCGGATCAGCCGAAGCATTATGCATTTCTTAAACCCGGCAATATTTCCCCTGATTTGTACCTCATGCTGATGTTTGCAAATCACAGGGAACTGTTTGCTTCCTATACCAGGGCTTTCCGTTTCGGGGACCTTAAAGACAGGGAAGCCCAGATCATCTATTTGGCTCTGGAAAACGTTAGAAGGGATGGGATCGGTAAGACTGACGAACTCTTTCTTTCCCTTATCGCGGACGATCAGGTCAGGCATGATGTGGCCACCAGTTTTGAATTACCGGAATTCAAGGTGGAAAACCCTGAGGGGGTGATAAACGAGATCCTGGATCGTATGGCGCTGAGGAAACTGGAAGAAGACAGACGTCTTATACTGCTGCAGATCAGGCAGGGTGAAGCGGAAGGCCTTGATGAAGATGACCTCAAGGAACTCCTGAATGAGAAAGTCAGTATTGACTGCGACATCAGGGATCTTAAGGAAAAGCTTCAGAAGGCATGATGAAAGGGAAAAGAGAGTTGATGACATTAGAAGAAAAGACTCATTACATTAAGGAACTGTCCAGGATCGGCTTTGTCAAAGGTTATGTGCTGAAGGAGGATGTTCTTTCTGTTCTTAACCTCAGGGAAGAAGATATCAACAAGTCGACAGACTTTGATGACATCATCAATGAGCTGAGCGAGAGTGATATCGCATACCATGAAAGTGCCAGCGAAGCTGCCAAGGACGGTGATATCGATGTCGATTCAATGACTGAAGAGGAACTCGAGGAGGACAGTCTTGATGACTATCCGATGGATGATGAGGATCTTGCTTCTGATGATGTCGAGGCCGATTATGATATCCCGGTTGAAGATGAATCCTCCGACAGCGAGGACGAGGAAAACGAAGACGAGGATTATGATGAGGACGATGAGGACAGGGAAGATGATATCGACGCCGATGCTCCGTCTCTCAGTTCGCTGGCAAGCAGCGAAGATGACCACATCGGTTCTTCGGTACAGTATGTCGACATCACTCAGATAAGCGATTCAAGTGATCATGACGTGAAGTCCCATACAATTCTCGGCAATGACAAGCTGGAGGCATCAGGTGACGATCCGATTCGCCTTTACCTCAAGGAAATCGGCAAGGAGAACCTGCTTGATGCAGCTCAGGAAGTCACTCTTTCAAAACAGATGGAAGCCGGTGACGAGGTCATACGTTCCGTAATCAGGGAAAGCGGTCTCCTCATTTCGATTTTCACCAAGATCAGCAACCAGCTTGCGACAAGGGTTGATGAGGAAGATGATTCGATCTCTCCTGAGGAGCTCAAAGTTCTTCTCTCCAGACAGAAGCACTACACCAGCTGCTACAGGGATGCACTGAAGGACTGCACTAAACAGCTGAAGGAATACAACGAGAATATCCAGAGAGCCATCCTCACTGGCGAAGATATCATCAATGATGAGAAATTCAGACAGAAGAGAGATGAGCTCATGAAGCTCTATCTCGGCGGTTTTGAGGTCAGGGCAGATGAAATCGAGTTCTTCAGTCCTTCAAACAAGGCAGACTTCGTCAAGGCTCTCGGACTTGAGGCAAAGGATGCTGATGATGAGACCCTCAGACAGTATGTTAGAATAGTCACTCCGTATGGAAACAGGATTGTTGTCTCACGGAATCATATTGTTGACAAGAACGATCAGTCGGTTTTCGCACAGTTCGATGCCGAGACGGAAAATCTTTCTTCAGAAGAAGAGGGCAGCGGTGAAACTCAGCAGGGCGAAGGTACATTAGATGCATTGAGGAAAGATGCCGACTATTCACAGATCCTTGAGGCAAGCAGTGCTGCCGGCAGTGAGAAGCTTCCTATCTGGTATTATCCGATACTCATTGAGCAGGATGAGATCGATGAGATGACGAACCGTTTCGTTGAAGCGGCAGATTTCATAAATGAATGCAACCAGAAAGAGGCATATCTCATCAACAGACTTAAGATTTCCCATGATCCCAATGAGACTGCCCGTGAGCTCCGACAGCTCGGACGTGATCTTGCAACACGCTCGAAGACCAAGTCCATTGAGGAGCGTCTCGCTCTTTCCGCAGATGAGATCAAGGAAGACATAAAGTCCCTCCAGGTGACAGAGAAGAAACTCAAGCAGATCTGCTATGAATTCGAGTCTTTCGATGACAAACCCGATCCGTCAGATCCTGATAAGGTTCTCAAGAGCGGAACTGAGAAGATCCTTGAGTCCGTGAAGAAGATCAAGAAGGGACAGAAGATGATGAAGGATGCCAAGGACAGGCTGATCAAGGCAAACCTCCGTCTCGTCGTTTCGATTGCAAAGAAATATACAAACCGCGGACTTCAGTTCTTTGATCTCGTTCAGGAAGGAAACATCGGACTTATCAAGGCCGTTGAGAAGTTTGAATACAGGAAGGGTTTCAAGTTCTCAACTTATGCCACATGGTGGATCAGACAGGCCATAACACGTTCTATTTCCGATCAGGCAAGGACCATCCGTGTTCCTGTCCATATGATTGAGCAGATCAACAAGGTCGTAAGGGAATCCCGCTCGCTTCTCCAGCAGTTCGGACGGGAGCCGACCGACGAGGAAATCGCCGAGAAGCTCGGATGGGATGAGAAGAAGGTCAAGGCAGTCAAGTCTGTTTCAAGAGAACCGATTTCGCTTGAGACTCCGGTGGGAGAGGAAGAGGACAGCCTCCTTTCCGATTTCATTGAGGACAAGGATGTCGAGAATCCCGCCACACAGACTGCATATGTGCTTCTGAAGGAGCAGATATCAGAGGTTCTCACGACACTTCCGCCGCGTGAACAGGAAGTCCTGAGAATGCGTTTCGGTCTTGATGACGGTTATCCATTGACACTTGAAGAGGTTGGCTTGTATTTTGATGTTACCCGTGAGAGAATCAGACAGATAGAAGCCAAGGCGCTTAGAAGACTCAGACATCCGAAGAGAAGCAGAAAACTCAAGGATTATGTATAAATTACAGGAGATTGACAATAATGGCTGAAAACGAATTACAGCACGTACACACTCTTTTATTACAGCTTCAGGACGTTCTCAGGGAAAAGTTCTCCCTTGAAAGCGAGATTGAGGCACTTCCGGCAAACCTCAGGGAAAAGGAAAATGCCCTCAATATCGCAAACAGCAAATATCTTGAGCTGAATGAAGCCTGCCTTAAGGCAAAGCAGGAGGCTACATCAAATTCAATCAAGTATGATGATGCGGTCAGAGCAAGAACTGATGCGGAGAAGATGGTCGAGAAGATCTCCCTTCAGAGAGAGTACGAAGCTTTAACAAAGCAGATCGATGAGGCAAGAGTTGTTGAGAATGCGCTTCTCAAGGCACGTACTGCTTCCAATGCGCTTGTTGAGGAACTTACCGGCAAGCTTGAGAAACAGAGTGAGGTCTGCGATTCCCTCAAGGCAGAGGTCGAAGAGGAAAGGGCAAAGATTGATGATCTCCTTGCACAGAAGAAAGCGAAGATTAGCGAGCTTGATGCCAGATGTGATGAGATACGTACAGAAGGCGTTTCTGATGATATCTATGCGAAGTTCTGCAGGATTGTGAAGAACAAGTCAGGACTCGGCATCACTCCGATCATCCAGGGGCAGGTATGTTCAGGCTGCCACATGATCCTTCCGATGCAGTTCGTGAACGATGTACGTCTTGGTACCAATACCATTGAGTACTGTCCGTACTGCTCCAGGATCCTGTACTACAAGGAAGACGAAGAGGCAATCGATCTTACAGACTTCGAGAGCGAAGCTGGCGACGACTTCTTTGCCGGTGCTATCTCTGACGAGGATCTTGATAACCTTTGATCTTTTCCGGTCAGCTAGACAATCGCTTCATTAAGTTGGAGAGGAAAGTCCGGGCTCCTCAAGGCATGATGCTGGGTAACGCCCAGGTGCAGTAATGCAACAGACAGTGCAACAGAAAACATACCGCCGGAAACGGTAAGGGTGAAAAGGCGAGGTAAGAGCTCACCGCGTCGCTGGTGACAGTGACGGCAGTGCAAACCTCATCAGGAGCAAGGCTGAGCAGCGGAGTGTCCCGCCTTGGACAATACTCTGCGGGTAAGCCGCTAGAGCTCAGGAGTAATCCTGAGTCCAGATAGATGATTGTCGTTATACAGAACTCGGCTTATTGCTGACCGGTTTCTATATTAAGAGGAAGATGAGAATATGAGAAAACGAATGATTGTTAAAAACATATTTCTTATCTTCCTCTTTCTTTTCTCATCATGTTCACCAGGATTCAATTATGAGAAATCATACGAAAGCGGGAATTATGAGGAGATAATAGCGCATGCTGAAAGTGAGCTCGCCTCACGGATAGAAAAATCACCCCTCTATTACAAAATGGTTTCTCATTACCGTCTTGGCGAATATGATCAGGCGGTGGAATGTGCCCAGCTTTATTACGCGATGTTCAATGATGACAAAGGCAAAGAGATCAATGATGCACTGAGCATAATGCTCTATCACAGTGAAAACGATGTGGAAATGTCGATATACGCAGGCAGACTGCTGACAGAGGCACAGGGTGCACGTACTGATGATTATGCCGCATATTTCATTGCCCTGATGGATGGCGGCCGTTTTCAGGAAGCTGCAGATCTTTACAATGAGATAAGAAGCAGCCTTTCCGCCCAGACTGCCGCATTCATGTGCATCGCCGCCTGTTCCTCATCAACTCTCATAACATCAAATCTCGAAGCCTGGTACACTGAAGGCGGATACAGTGATGATCTCAGAAGGGCACTTGTCAGTGCGGCAAATCTGATGATGCAGAGGGGTGATGCGTCAATGCTCCTTCCTCTTGCAATCTCCTGTTACAACGAGTCAGGAAACGGCCTTATTGCCGTCCTCATCGGCGATATATATCTCAATGAAGGAGATATAAACAAGGCCTCGGCTTATTACAGCGAGGCCTATGAGGAATATCCACAGCTGGTGCAGAACAGGATCAGCAGCTTCTAGGTTTCACTTCTTTTGACTTCGTTCCAGAGCTCATCAAGTTCTGCCAGGTGATCTTTGTCAACGGGAACGCCTTTTTCACCGGCAAGTTCGCAGAGTCTGACAAAGCGGCTGGTTATCTTGTAGTTTGCTCTTTCCAGTGCCTGATCGGGCCTTACCTTGAGGTATCTGGCAAGATTGACAAGCGTCAGGAACACATCACCAAGCTCATCCTCGATATGATCCCTGTTGTTCTCGCTTATGGCTTCCTTCACCTCATCCATTTCTTCATAGACCTTGTCTATCACATCATCAATGCTTTCCCATTCAAAACCGTATCTGCTGAGCTTTTTCTGAATCTCATAGCTCTTTTCAAGAGGGGGAAGGGCAGTGCTGACATGTTCAAGGACAGCCTTGATCGAATTATCCTTTCTTTCCTTTTCCTTCTCACTGTTCCATGAGGCAACGGCATCATCAGCAGTTGCCGCCTCCACATTGCCGAATACATGTGCATGACGTCTGTAGAGCTTTTCACACAGATCGTTTATCACATCAGTGGTGGTGAAATCTTTTTTGTCCTCATGAATCTGAAGGATGGAGAAGACATTGAGGAGAATATCTCCGATCTCTTCTTTGCAGATGGCTTTGTCTTCTTTGTTGATTCCTTCAAGATATTCATATGATTCGTCTATGAGATTGCCCAGTGAGGTCTTTTCTGTCTGTGCCCTGTCATAGGGACATCCGTTCTCGCTTCTCAGAAGAGAAATGAGTTCATAGAGGTTTTCAAACGCCGAGGAAGAATCCTCAGCTTTCTTCAGCTGATATTCAATCATGGTGAAATGATAGCGCACCTATTGTGAAAAAACAATCCTATATAAATTATAGAGTTATTATTTATAATAAATATTTTAATTATATTATAACAATAAGTATATATTTGTTTTTATATAATCGAATTTCCCGTTTCATGAACCGCTTTTCAGATCGGTTTTGTAAAATAAGCGTAAAATATTTACTAAAATTTACTAACATTATTGACAGGTTTGTTACTGCTATTGTTTAATGAAATCACATGGAGAAGATATGGCCTCTATAAAGGAAATCGCCAATGCGTGCAATGTCAGTCCGACTGCCGTCTCTAGGATTCTGAGTCATGATCCGTCACTGAGCGTGAGCAGTGCGGTCAGGTCAAGAGTCGAAGAAGAAGCCCGCCGTGTCGGCTACAGAACTCCGCGTCAGAAAAGAAGCGAGAGGACATTCACAATTTCACTTGCTCTTTCTCCGTTTGACAAACCCGGCTTTGAAGACCGGCTGGTTGAGAAGTACAGGGAAATAGCTGGCATGGGCTATGATATACAGCTATATAATCCTAACCAGAAAAGCGACGGAATAATCGCAATCGGAGAATTCAGCAGGGATGAGGTCAAGGATTTTGAAAGCACCAGCGGAAATCTCCTCATGATAAACAATCTCGGTACAAGCTATTCACACGATTCAATAATGATGGACTATGCCCAGAGCGAGGAGATGGTCGTGAAGATGTTCCTTGACAAAGGCATCCGCCGTGCAGGTTACATCGGCGGGACATACGACAGGGCAAATCTGAAAATAGGGCAGAACAGGGCAAGGCAGTTTGAAAGCCTTCTGAAAAAGTATGACATGTATGATCCCTCCTGTTTTTCCGTATCGGCAATGAGACAGGAGTCGGGATACAAAAGCATCATGTCAATACGGGATCTGCCTCCGGCGTTTATCTTCGGGGATCCTGACAGCGCAAAAGGTGCTCTGAAGGCTTTGAAGGAAAGGCAGGCAGATGTACTCAGTGTGACATATGTGAATTTTTTTGCTGAGGATGCTGAAAGCACTTATGCTCTTCTCATATTCCCCTCTGACATCCTGAAGACGGCACTGAAGCTGCTTGTCGAGAAGATCACAGGAGAGAGAAAGCAGAGCTACAGCATTTACGCACCTTCGGCATTGATTGAAATTACTCCCTGATTACAGGGTAGGAGGATAATTTATGAAAAAAATTTTGACTGTATGTCTTGTGGCTCTTGCTGCCATGAGTCTCTTTGCAGGCGGTTCAAGCGAAAGCACAGGCACAGATTCCAAGGTGATTGAGAATCTCAGAATCATGTATGTTCCAAGCCGTGAGCCGGAAGAAATCATCACAGCCACAGAACCTCTTAAGAAGATTCTCACAGAGGAACTTGCCGCACAGGGTTATACTGTCGAGAATATCGACATCTCCGTCGGTACAAACTACGAAGCTGTCGGTGTCGCTCTTACAGCAGGCAGTGCGGATGTATCCGTCGGTATGCCGGCAAATACCTATCTGCTCTATGATCAGGGCTGCGATGTGATCCTCACAGCTACAAGAGACGGACTTTCCGTTGACAGTGATGATCCGAGAGACTGGAACAACAACGAACCCATCACCGCAAGCACCGAACAGGCTGTCGGCTACAGAGCAATAATTGTCGCAGGTCCTTCTGAAAAGGGTAAGGAACTTGCTGCAAAGGTCAATGCAGGCGAAGCTCTCACATGGGACGATCTCAACAGTGCAAACTGGGCTGTCATGAGCAGCACAAGCAGTGCAGGTTATGTATATCCGACAATGTGGATCATGGAGAACTACGACAACAAGACAATCGCAGACCTTGCACACACTGTCCAGGTTGACTCCTATCCGTCTGCTTTCGCACGTCTCGCATCCGGCCAGGTTGATGTCCTTTGCACATTTGCAGATGCAAGAAGAGACTATGAGGAAGACTGGAACACAACATTCGGCATGCAGAACTCAATCTGGGAAGACACTGACCTTATCGGTGTAACACCTATGATCTACAATGACACAGTCTGTGTTTCAAAGACAAGCGAAATAATGACTGATGATTTCGTTGCTGCTCTCCAGCAGGCATTCATGAACCTCAACAAGACAGAAGAAGGCAGGCAGGCAATTGCAATTTACAGCCATACAGGTTATCTTCCTGCTACAAGTTCTGACTATGACAACGAGAGAACTGCACAGGAAATCATGAGAAGCCTCAACGGCTGAGCTGATTTGTGAAATCTGAGGCATGGCAATGACCATGCCTCACTTTTGGAGTTTTTAACGATGATACAGTTTGGTAATGTTTCAAAGGTATATCCCAACGGCACAGTTGGCCTGAAGGATGTGAATCTGACGATTGAAGACGGTGAGTTTGTCGCTATAATCGGACGTTCGGGAGCAGGAAAATCCACTCTCATAAGAGCAATAAACAGAATGCATCCGGTTACAGAGGGAACACTTACGGTTGACGGAATTGATGTTGAGAAGCTTTCAAACAAAGAACTCAGGAGCCTCCGCCGCCGTATCGGCATGATCTTCCAGTCATTCAACCTTGTCACACGTACCACGGTGATAAAAAACGTACTGACTGCATTTGTCCCGGATCTTCCTTTGTGGAGAAGAATCACCGGCCTCTTCAAAAAGGAAGATAAGCTCAAGGCACTTGAATGCCTTGATAAAGTGGAGATACTTGAGAAAGCTTTTACAAGAGTTGACCAGCTCTCAGGAGGCCAGCAGCAGAGAGTCGCACTGGCCAGGACTCTTGCGCAGAACCCGTCAATAATCCTTGCAGATGAACCGGTTGCCGCACTGGATCCCGTGACAGCGAAAGTTGTCATGGACGATTTCAGGAAAATCAACAAGGAAATGGGCATCACTGTACTCATCAACATACATCATGTTGAGCTTGCCCTTGAATACTGTGACCGCGTCATCGGCATCAAGGCAGGCGAGATTGTATATGACGGTAAAGCCAGTGATGTCGATCAGGCTGTCCTTGATTCAATTTACGGAGTTGCGGATGAAGAGTGATAATCTATCTTTGTATGACAGGCTCTTCAAGCCCAGGACGTATACACTTGAAGACGGAAAGCAGATACAGGAGAAAAGATCCCGTCTGCCGCTTGTGCTCATCATCCTGCTGATCGCAACAGTAGTTTCAGGAGAACTTACCGGGTTCAGCTTTTCAACTCTTGTTAAAAGAATAAATTATTTCTTTGTCATTCTCCGCGATATGATCCCTCCTGACTGGGCGTATATGCCACGTGTATGGCAGCCTCTGATGGATACGATAAAGATGAGCCTGCTTGGTTCCCTCATAGGTGCTGTTCTCTGCATTCCTTTTTCAGTGCTCTGTGCATCAAACCTGATCAGGACGAAGCTCGTGACGGGTTTCTTCAAGCTTTTCTATTCAATTGTCAGAACGCTTCCGACCCTGGTTATTGCCCTGATAGCAACATATATTTTCGGGCTCGGCACTTTTGCCGGAACCGTTGCAATAGCGGTGTTCACATTTGCCTACTGCGGCAAGATCCTTTATGAACAGATTGAAACAGCGGATATGGGAAGCCATGAAGCTCTTGAGGCTCTTGGAATGGGCCGCATTTCAGCAATACGGTATGCCATCTGGCCTCAGGTTCTTCCTCAGTTCATATCAACAGTGCTCTTCTGTTTTGAGGGAAATGTGCGTTATGCTTCAATCCTCGGTTATGTAGGAGCCGGAGGACTTGGTCTCATCCTGAATGAGAGAATAGGGTGGATGGAGTATGCAAGAGTGGGAATGATCCTGCTTGCACTCTTTGTGACCGTTGTAATCATCGAAAGCATAAGCTCATATCTGAGATCGAAACTTGCCTGAGGAGGAAGAGGAATGGAAATCAAACTTACATATGCCGAAACCTTGAGCAGGGAACCAAGGAAGTGGATATCCACACTGGTGATAGTCCTGATCTGTGTTCTTCTTTTCTCATGGTCAGGGAGCGCACTGCAGTCCAACTCGACAGGCGGTTCAGGCCTTTCCGTGGCAAAGGGAATAATCAGCGGAATCCTTCATCCGACACCATCTCTTCTGCTGACGCTCGGAGATGACGGAGTTCCGTATCTTCTCTTTGAAACAGTGGCAATCGCATTTCTGGGCACACTGGTAGGAGCTGTCCTTTCAATTCCGTTTGCTTTCCTTGGAGCATCCAACATTGTTCCAAAACCTGTGGCTCTTGTCATCAGGCTCATGGTGATGGCCATAAGAACGATACCGGCCTTTGTTTACGGTCTCATGTTCATCATGGTTACAGGCCCGGGTGCTTTCGCTGGTCTCCTGACAATGTCGACATGTTCAATCGGAATGCTTTCAAAGATGTTCACTGAATCAATAGAAGAACTGGACAGGGGAATACTTGAATCCCTGGATGCATCGGGATGCAATACATTCGACAAGATAAGATACGGCATCCTTCCACAGCTGATGCCATCTTTCTCATCAACTCTCATCTACAGGTTTGACATGAATCTGAGGGATGCATCTGTCCTCGGTCTCGTAGGAGCCGGCGGCATCGGATCTCCGCTCATGTTTGCAATGAACAGCTACCGCTGGAATGATGTCGGAGCGATTCTGCTTGGTCTCATCATTCTGGTTCTGATCGTTGAATGGGTCTCGAACAGACTCAGGACAAAACTCATGAGGGGCTGATGGAAATATATTACACAAGCGATACACATTCATATGTATATCCGACTGACTATGTGAGCCGTGAAGATAAAGCAACAGGTTATATGGTGCTTTCTTCAATGTTCAAAGATGATGCTTTAAAAATCGACGGAGGAGACGTCCTGCAGGGCTCTCCTCTCGTCCGTTTTGAGATGAAGAGAGGAAACAGTCCTCTCATGGCGGCAAAAGCTTTCAATACGGCCGGCCTTGATGTCTTCGTCCCAGGAAACCATGATTTTGATTTCGGCTACGAAACTCTCAGAAGCTTTACAGCTTCACTTGATGCTGAAGTTGTATGTGCGAATCTTCAGGATGAGAAAGGACTTTTGAAAATCAGGCCGTATGCAGTTATTGAGAAAAACGGCGTGAAAGTCTTCGTCACCGGTGCAGTTACCGATTATGTCAATGTCTGGGACAAGGACAAGCTTACAGGTCTCAGGATAACTGACTCTGTGAATGCCCTGAAAGCAGTTCTGAAGGAAAAAGATGCAGCTGCTGCTGATTTCCGTATCTGCGTTTATCATGGTGGATTCGGCAATGAATCCGGAAGTCTGAAGGAGAACAGAGCCGGTGAAATCGCAGAACTCGGTTTTGACATTCTGCTTACAGCACACCAGCATCAGATAATAAAACCTTATTATATACATGATTCACTTCTGACATTGCAGGCCGGAAGCAAAGCATCATGCTGCGCACACATACGGCTTGAAAAAGGAAAGAAGCCGGAAGCTGAAATAATTTATCCTGAAAAGGATTTTCAGCTGAATGACAAAATGAAAAAGCTCAGAGAACATGAAAGCCGGCTGGAAACAGACCTTGAAAATTACCTTGACAGAAAAGAAGGGGAGGTGGATGGCATTCTCGAAGACAGAAGCAGAATATACAGCTTTGTCCATGGTTCCTCTCTTGCTGATTACATAAACGACCTCCAGCTTTCCATTACCGGCGCGGATATCTCTGCAGCCTCGCTTTTCAATACGCCGGTATCATTGTCACACGAGGTTTCAATGAAGGATATTCTTCAGGCATATCCGTTTTCAAATACTCTTGTCACTGCTGATATCACGGGAGGCCAGCTGAAAACAGCCATGGAACGCAGTGCTTCCTTTGTGGATTTCAGGAACGGAAAATTCGTTGAGGCAGAAGATTTCGCTCCTGGCAAGGATGAGCGCTACAATTATGATTTTTACCGTGGTGTCTCATATACGTTTGATCTGAGCGAGAAGAAAGGTGAAAGAGTCAAAAGACTGATCTGGAAAAATATTGATCTTCTTCAAAATCCTGAAACGGAAATGAGAATTGTCCTCAACAGTTACAGAGCATCAGGAACCGGAGGTTATGATGTTTACAGGACTCTCAAGAATTCAACAGCCATCAGTGTCGATATTCAGGATGCGCTGATAGCAAGTTTTGAAAACAGAGTGGTTGAAGTCCCCTCAAAAACCGATTTTTCAGTAAAAATCTGATATGTTAAGTTTTATTGCTATAAAATGGCAATAAAACTTTATTTTTTCATATTATCAAGTTTTATTATTAAAAAATGTAAATAAATAATAGAATATAGATTTTAATACGGTTTTATTAGAAAATATAAATAATAAAACTTGTCTGATATAAAACTTTACAAAAATTAGCAATAAAACATTACATACCTATTTCTGACATAAAATGTAAATCTGTAAAAATAAGACCGAATCTTTTTATGACTGTTTAAACACTACCGGTCAAAATACGCTTTATAATATTCTAGTTGACAGAATATCGATTATATACAATTTAAGAAATCCTGCCTTTAAGAGCCGCAATCGGGCTTTTTTCATAAATTAATGACTTTGATGTGATTCCTTGATAATTCAATAAGACCTTCGGCCTTGTATTCACTTAAAAATCTTGTAACGACTTCACGGCTGCAGTTCAGATCTCTGCTGATTGCCTCGTGTGTAAGATTAATGTCATTTGATTTGAATTCGTTACATATATATTTAAGATATTTTTTCAGTCTTGTCGACAGGTCATCCTGAATTGCCGAACTGATGACCGTAAGAAGATAATCAAAACGGACAGCAAGAGCTCTGTCGACCATCACACGGATTTTTGAGTATTTCCTCTCAAGATACGAAAAATATTCATCTGGGATGACATAGGCATCTGTATCCTCAATTACACGGATCTTATAATCAATGGCCATGCTCTGGCAGAGTCTTGGCGCTGAAAGCAGCAGGCCTGTGTTGTCAGAAATATAATACAGAAGAAGCTCACTGGAATTCGATCCTGTCGTGTAGATTCTGAGCAGACCTTTCTTTATGAGCATCACGGCATCAATTGAGTTTTTCTTGTCCCTCAGCATCGTGCCTTTTGAAAAAGAAGTTCTGCTACAGCGCGAGATGAAATCTTTTCTGTCATCACTGTCCAATTCCGTCAGTATGGGCATATGAATGACAATATTGTCGAAATCCTGAGCTGTTACCACATGAACCCCCTTTCGCACATTATATTATTACCTTAATATTATATTAAACGTTATGAAGAATCTTTTGAAAACATTTTTTCCTTTTTTTGAAAATCTGGCACAGGAAGACCAGAGCGAGATGGCATATCTCAGCTACACACAGGAATTCGATGCCGGAGATGTCATAATATCTCCAGAGGAAAAATGCTTCAACATAATAGTTGTCATTGAAGGACGGCTCAAAAGCTGTCTCATTGACAGGCACAGATCTCTTCTTCTCTATTATCTCAATGAAGGCGATATCTGCACACTGGCTGCCAGTGAGGATCTTTACGGCGTAAAATCAAAAATCACTCTGTATGCCGATACTGATGTCAGGATTCTGAAAACCCCAAGCGCATTCTACAACAAACTCAAGAACAAATATCCTGAGATGTCGACATTCCTGCGCCGTAATTTCATGGACCGTTTTGACGACATTCTCTATATTATGAAGGCCAAGCTGCTGTCTTCTTCCAAACAGCTTGTCGCAAGCTACATTTATGACTGCTCATACAATGCCGACTGCGACTGCATTGAGATAACACAGCTGCAGATCAGCCGCGATATCGCAATTGCCCGTTCACAGGTTTCATTCATTCTCTCTGAGCTTGAAGCTGAAGGCATAATAAAGATGATGAGAGGCAGAATCAAGATTCTGGACCCCATAAGACTGCAAAATATCTGACTTGTGTCGAAATATCACAAAGCTAAAATTGAAGTTTACCTTCTAACGTGATGTAATTTTACGTAGTATTTTTTACACATATAAGGAGAAAATGTTATGGCAGAAAAGTATCTTGATTGTCTTGGTGAAGCATGTCCAGTGCCACTCGTAAAGACACAGAACGCAATCAAGGAAATGAATGTCGGAGATGTACTTGTTGTAGGCATTGACCACACATGTGCAATGAAAAACGTACCAGACTGGGCACGCGGACAGGGTTACAACGTCGAAATCGAGGAAGTCGGTGACGGCGAATGGGAAGTTGTCATTGAGAAGACTTGCTAAGAGGCGCAAAAATGGAAGAAAAGCAGATTCAACCTACTCTCTATGATATCGTTCTCAAGAAAGAATGGTCCTACTACACAGGTTCCGTTCTCATTGTGATCTTTGCAATGGCCCTCTGCATGTTCGGCAGCACATGGGGTGTTTCCGGTGCTCTCGGAATGTGGGGCAATATGTTCCTTTCCCTTTTCGGAATTGACACAAAAGCTGTTTTCGGCACAGATACAAGCACATACAAGTTCTTTGCCAACCAGGCTTCAATCACCGATATCGGTATCCTTCTCGGTGCTCTCATTGCATGTCTTCTTGCTGCACAGTGGAAGATTAGAAACATCAAGCACTACAAGCAGGCTCTCGCTGCAATCATCGGCGGTCTTGCAATGGGTATCGGTGCAAAGATGGCCGGCGGATGTAACATCGGAGGTCTGTTCTCACAGCTTCCCCAGTTCTCTCTCGCCGCATGGTTCTTCCTTGTTTTTGTCTTCCTTGGCGCTACAGTGGGCGGAAAGCTTCTCAAGCTCTTCATGCCTCCTGTATCAAACAAGAGACCGAACAGAAAGAGACTCACAGCTGAGCAGAAAGCAAGAAACAAGAAAATCCAGATCATCGCAGCATGCGTAATCATCGTTCTTCTCATGATCGTTGCATTCGTTGTTGCTCCGACCTATCCCAATGCACCTCTTCTGATGGTCATCGGTATCGGTCTTGGCTATGCTCTCCAGCGCTCACGCTTCTGCTTCACAGCAGCTTACAGAGATCCAGGCCTTACAGGTGAGACAAAGCTCACAAGAGCTGTCATCGTTGCTTTCGCACTTTCAACAATCTTCTTCTTCGGCAAGCATGCCGGCACATTCGGTACTGATCTTTCAAAGCTCACAGCCGACAACATGCCGGGCAATGTTATCAATATCCAGATGTGCCTCGGTGCATTCATCTTCGGTATCGGTGCTGTTCTTGCCGGTGGCTGTGCTTCCGGTACATTCGTCAGAATGGGTGAAGGCTATGTCCAGCTTTGGATCTGTTTCCCATTCTTCTGTCTCGGAAACGCAGTTGCAGGTGCAATCACAAAAGCTACAGCAGGCACATGGTTCACAGCCGGTTCAAAGGTTTACCTCCCCGCAGTATTCGGCGGACTTGTTCCGGCCCTCATCATCCAGCTCCTCGCCCTTCTCGGCCTCTGGATCCTTGCATGGTGGTGGGAAGGAAAGAAGAGAAGTTCCTTTAACTGATTCTTTCCTCTTAAAAATGTCCTCGCCCACGGCGGGGACATTTCTGTTAAACTGGAGATAATTTTAATATGGAAAAAAGAATTGAAGATTATGATGTGGTTGTCATCGGCGGCGGTGCCGGCGGCATGACAGCTGCTCTGTATGCAGGCCGTGCACGCCTTAAGACACTTCTCATGGAAAAGTCTCTTATCGGAGGTCTTGCAACATATACAAGTGAAATCGAGAATTATCCCGGATTCCCTGAAGGAATTGACGGTACAGAGCTCATGAAGCTCTTTGACAAGCAGTTCAGGAAGTTCGGTGTAAACGTCAAGCTGACAGACTGCAAGGGTGTCACAAGACTGGAAGACGGAAGATGGAATGTTTCCACTTTCAGAACTGATTACTATGCAAAGGCTGTTGTAATTTCAACAGGCGGCAGAAACCGTCTCACAGGCGCTCCGGGCGAAGAGAAGTACCTCGATAAGGGTATTTCATTCTGCGCCACATGTGATGCAGCACGCTACACAGGAAAGAAAGTCCTCATCATCGGAAGCGGTGATGCCGCAATCGAAGAAGGCATGTTCCTCACCCGCTTCTGCTCAGAAGTATGGGTATCTGTAGTTCATGATGAAGGCCATGTCGATGCAAACGAAGTCGCAAAGGAAAAGGCATTCAAGAACGAGAAGATGCACTTCATCTGGAATACTTCTGTTAATTCTTTCGAAGGCGATGACATGCTCAAGAGAGTCAATCTCAAGAATCTCAAGACAGGTGAGATCATTCCTGTTGATATTGACGGATGTTTCCTCTTCATCGGTTATCTTCCCAACACACAGCTTTTCGAAGGCCTCGTTGATCTTGATCCGAGAGGATACATCAAGACAACTGTTGATATGGAAACAAGCCAGCCCGGTATTTTTGCCGCAGGCGATGTACGCTCCAAAACTCTCCGCCAGGTTTCCACAGCTGTAGGAGACGGTGCTGTTGCCGGTTATATGGCAGAGCGCTATATCGGCGATCTTGAGACAATCCATGACGACATCCTTTCAAAGGAAAAGATTCTCGTTTTCTATTACAACGCAAGTGAGGAAAACGACAGGGCAACCCTCCTCAAGATGGAAACATTCGCTAAAGAGCATAATGTCGATATCAAGCCGGTTGACATCTATAAGAGCGACAAGGTGATGAAAATCCTCGGCGGTTCCCCTCTCACTGTTGCACTCTATAAGAACGGTAAGGTTGCTGCTACAGCTTCAGCAAAGGAAAACTTCAACCTTTCTGCAATTGAAGCAGCTCTTTAAGCTTCTTTATAATACTCTGAAAATAATCCCATGGATTTCACTTGATTTCCATGGGTTTATTTTTCTCAGATAAAAGAGCAATGTTTATCACATATTCAGATGAATGATCTTCATTTGAATACGTCAGTAATCTGGATTAAGTGAATAGTCACTACTGTATTATCACCTTTTGGTAGCAGAACTTTTTATTTCAGTGTAAAATTTTATGGTGTTATTGATTGATATTCCAGATCGGACCAGCTGATATTATTATAATTTTCAGACTGTACAGCTACAGATATAAATAAATTAATTTTATAACTGTTGTTATCAGTTTCATCAAGATCCCTGTAATATGAATAATCATTTGTCAGATTATTACTATCAATATTATCTACACTTGAAAAGAATGGATCATTATTGAAGCGATACATTGGGATGCTATCCAAAGAAATATAACTGCCAGTATCATCCAAAGCGTAAACATCCATAATAAGATAAAATGGACTTTCACTTTCGGCAGACACACTTTCTTTTCTGAACATGAAAAAATATGATCTATAAAGCGTTAAATCAGGATAAGTATAGTTTGGAGATTGTGATAACGAAGGATGAGATTCATCACTCGTAAATGAATATAAATATATTTTTCTTTCAGCATAAGATGCTTCAACATTATTAAGCCTGCCAGTTGATGAGTCAAATGTAGCCGGAGAGCCATTATAATGGTTGTTATAGTTCCTTATGTATCTATCAAAACGGCTTTCAAGCAAGCTAGAACCATCTGATGGTGTTATGCTGTACATTACAAGAGCAGATGGTGATCCTGATTCCATATGGACTAAATCTGATTCTGGAATTGAGATATCAACCCTAAAACCCCGGACATAGCTTTTACCTTCAATAGAAGAGTTATAATCGTATATAGAAATATATTCTTTGAAATCGCGGTAATTAGGAACACCGCAGGAAGGAAGAAAAAGGATGGATACAAGAAAAAGTATGATGCCTTTCCTCATAAATCCATCCCTCCTGTATTTGTAGTAGGTTTAAACTTTAAACCTTATTCAAGTACGAGCAAGCGTGCTTCAGCAAGAGCTGCATATTCAGAAGTTGTGAACTCATCTCTGAGCTGTGAATATGTTGCAACTGCAAGCCCTGTATCACCTGTCTGTTCATAGATACGTGCAGAGTTGAAGAGAGCCTTCGGGCTTTCCGGAGCCTCTGCAGCATATGTATCCCATACTCTGTTGTAATATGAGAGAGCTGTTTCTGTGTCTCCGGCATTCTCTGCGCTTGCAGCAGCGTTCATCATTGAGAGGGAAACCAGATATGTGTCCCCACCCTCATTCACGACCTGCTCAAAATATGAGAGAGCATTTTCCCAGTCTTCAGCATTGTAGTAATACAGACCAAGCAGATACTTTGCCTTAAGGCTTGCATAGTCGCCTGTTTTAGCCTCGGCAATGATGGCATCGGCAGAAGCGATGAATTCGCTTGATGCTGTATTGTACTCATCACTTGTCTCATCCATGACCAGGAGATTGTAATAATCCTGCTCAAGATTGTATGTTGCCGTTGCAATCTTATCCCTGCTGCTGTTGCTTGTGACGGATACAACAGCAATCACGACACAAAACACAACAACTATAATTCCGATTATCGCAAGAAGTCTTGCATTCTTTGCAAAGAACGACTCCGTTCTGGCTGCTATTTTCTCAGATGAAGTTAAATTCTTATCCTTCTTCATAAATCCCCCTTAGAAATAGATAGGCGGGCTGTTTATCTCCCGCCTACTCCATTCAGGATATCTCTATCTCAGATTTCTTCGTCTTTAGCCTTCAGCATGTCAGCAAGAGAGAATGTGTTGTCATCTTCCTTACCGTCAGCCATGTACTTGGCCATTTCAGACTCCTGATTCTTCTTGATCATCTCCTTGATAGAGAGTGAGAGCTTCTGAGTCTGCGGATTGATTTCAACAACCATTGCAGTCACTTCATCACCGACCTTGAAGTTCTCAAGAACCTTGTCTGTGTATTCTTCATCCGGTCCGACCAGATTGTACTTTGAAATAAGACCTTCGATTTCACCGGGAACTTTCACAAACACACCGAAGTCAGTAACGTTGGAAACTGTTCCTGTGATGACAGAGCCCTTCGGATTTGATCTTCTGAGATTCTGCCACGGATTGCCTTCAAGATTCTTTACTGACAGACGGATTCTTCTGTTCTCCGGTTCGACTCTGGAAACGGAAACCTCAATTTCGTCACCTTCTTTGCAGAACTGTGACATATTCTTGAGCTTCTTTGTCCAGGATACATCATCGATGTGGAGGAAGCCGTCAATTCCGTCTTCAAGATTCACGAATGCACCGCTGTTGGTGAGCTTGACAACCTTTCTCTTGAGAACTGTTCCAACTGGATAGCGCTCTGCGATTGTATCCCATGGATTCTCAAGCAGCTGCTTGATGCCGAGTGAAACACGCTTCTTGTCGAGGTCGTAACCGAGGATCTTGGCTTCAACAACATCTCCGATCTTGTAGATCTCTGCAGGGTTTGTAACCTTCTTTGTCCAGCTGAGTTCGGAAATGTGTGCAAGACCTTCAATACCCGGCTCAATACCAATGAACACACCGAATGATGTGATCTTTGTGACAGGAGCCTTGATGACATCGCCTACCTGATAGCGCTGCTCGAAGTTTGTCCACGGATCCTCTGTCATGTGCTTGAGAGAGAGGTTGATCTTCTGTGTGACAGGATCGATGTTGATCAGGCGGAGCTGGATGACCTGGCCCTTCTTCACATAATCTTTCGGCTTTGTGACATGGCCCCAGCCCATATCGTTGATATGGAGGAGACCATCGAAACCGCCGAGGTCGATGAAGGCACCGAAGCTTGTGAATGACTTAACGACACCCTGTACGACATCGCCGATCTGAACTGAGGAGAAGAACTTCTCCTTGTTCTGTGCAATGATCTTCTCGAGGTATTCCTTGCGGGATACAACACTCTTCATCTTGCTTCCTGTATGATACTTGTCGATGATGAAGTAGTCTGTCTTTCCGATCAGAGTCTCAGGATCCTCGATTCTTACGATATCTGCCTTTGAAAGCGGGCAGAATCCCTTATAGTCAGCACCAAGGTCAACCTCATAGCCTCCCTTGATAACCTTACTGAATTTTCCGAGAACAGGTGTGCCGCTTTCCGTAGCTTCTCTGAGAGCCTCTGCCCTTTCTCTTGCATCGGCCTTCTTCTTTGAGACAATTACCTGTCCGCCCTTTCCTTCTTTGTTGACAATTGCGACGTTCACCTTGTCACCGATCTTCGGCAGCTCGATAAACTCGTCCACAGGAATCTTTCCTTCGCTCTTGTAGCCTACGTCAACAAACACATAGTCGTTATTTAACTGTACAACAGTTCCGGTTACGATCTGACCGTCTTCAATGCCAGCAAGTGACTTTAGATACTGCTCCTGCAGCAGAGTCTGCATGTCAGTCATCTGAGTTTCATCTTCCACTTCTTTTTCTCCTAACCAATTACTTAGCCGGGCAGTCCCTGAGTCTAGACTGCACAACTGAAACAACTTTCTCACAAACTTGATTTATCGTCAAGTGAGAAGTGTCTATATATACAGCGTCTTTTGCAATTTTTAGCGAACCTACTTCCTTATTCCTGTCATTGGCGTCCCTTTTCTCTATGAGAGCGAGAACTTCCTCATAGCTCTGCCCGTCATTCTGCTGCTCAGTACGACGGCGGGCACGCACTTCGCTGGAAGCGTCAAAGTAGAATTTGCACTGCGCATCCGGGAAGATCACGGTGGTTGTGTCACGGCCTTCCGTAACGATGTCCATGCTGCCGGCGATCTTCCTTACGGCAGAAGTCACGATCTCCCTCAGCCGGGGATCCGATGAAACGATGCTCGCATTCATGTCAACATCCGGAGTATGAAGCTTGTCCTCAACATCGACTCCGTCAAGACATATGTCACCGTCATTCACCGTTATGCTCACTTTCCTTGCCGTTTCAAGACAGGCATCCCTGTCACTGCAGTCACCGCCCTTCATCAGGTGGGCGTATGTCACTGCACGGTAGAATGAGCCGGTATTGAGGAAATAATAGCCGAGCCGTGATGCCACAAGCTTTGCCACCGTGCTTTTGCCGCATCCGGCAGGTCCGTCAATTGCAACGATCATTTTTCACTCCTCCCCTCGTTTTTCTTTGCCTTTGCGGCCTTTTCCCTTTTCAGGGCAGCACCGAATTTCTTTCTGACAACAAGAGTGTTCTTTCCTTCAATGAGACCCTCTATCTCTTTTCTGGAAAGATTGCGGAATTCACCCGGCTGGAGTGAACCGAGCTCAATGCAGCCTATCCTTATGCGAGTCAGCCCCTTCACCTCATAGCCCAGAAAGCTGAAGATTTTCCTTATCTCCCTGTTCTTGCCTTCGGTAAGGACAACCTTTATATAATCCCTTCTCTGGGGAATGAATTCATAGCTTTTTATCCTGTACGGCTGGCTCATGTCTATGTAAAGTCCCTGAAGGGCCTTCTTCAGGTCTTCAACCTGAGGTTTTCTGTCAAGGTGCACGACATATTCTTTCTCTATCTGGTTTCTCGGATGTGTGACCTTGTTCGCGAAATCCCCGTCGTTTGAGAATATGATGAGTCCGTTTGAATCCTTGTCCAGACGGCCGACGTTGAAGAGGAGATGCTGGTCCCTGATTGTTATGAGGGATCTGGCATACTTGTCCTCATTGGGATCATAGTTGGTGCAGACATAGCCACGCGGCTTGTTGAGGGCTATGTAATAGACATTGTCCACAGGCTCTATCGTCTCGCCGTCAACCTGTACGACATCAGCCGGTCCGACTTTGACACCCATCTCCTTTATTGTCCTGTTGTTGACCATGACACGGCCCTGTTCGATGAGGCTTTCACAGAAACGGCGGCTGCCGACTCCGCATTTGGCCATGTAGACCTGAAGCCTGAGATCATTTTCACTCATTGTTATCCTCTCCCTCACTTTCTCCCTCTTCATCTTCTTCCTTGTCGAAACGCATCCTGTCGATTGCGCTGAGCTTAGGCAGATCACCTATCGACTTGAGACCGAACTCGAAAAGGAATTTGCGGCTTGTGCCGTAAAGACAGGGATGGCCCTGCACGTCCTTGCGGCCCACGACCTTTATGTATTCCCTTTCCCTGAGAAGACGGACTATCGAGTCTGATGCAACACCGCGTATGTTGTCAATCTCCCTTCTTGTTATCGGCTGAGAATAGGCAACAATGGAAAGTGTCTCCAGTGCAGCACGTGTGAGACGGCGGTCAACCTTGCGCCCGTATGTTGAGCGCAGCATGTCATAAAGATCAGTACATGGGGCGAATTCATAAGAGCCGTCGGAATTCTCTTTCAGCCTTATGCCATGCCCCTTTTCCTCAAATACTTCGCCAAGCTCCTTGAGCGCCCTCTGCACAGCCCTGGCATCGAGTCCCGTCATGCTGCAAAGTTTTTCCTCGTCAAGAGCCTCGTTTTCGATAAACAGCACGGTTTCAACCAGTCTGGCATCCGTGCTCATCAGACCTGTATTACCAGTTTTTGCCATAACCATCACTCTTCATCGTCGTCAAGAAGATTCTCTTCATCTCCGACGTATTCCTCCGCCTCTTTCTCTTGTCTGTCCTCTTCATCAAGCTCTTCGTCGACTTCGGCCTTCCTCTCTGGAGATATTATGGAATAGTCATCCGGATCGCTGAGATCATTGTCGACAACCTCATCGTAATCCTTGTCGTATTCATCGGCAAGCTCAGGCCGCCAGTCCTGAGGACGGAGCACTATGTATATTTCCCCGTTCGGCTCTTTCTGCTGGAACACGATTATCTTGTCCTTTGCCATCTCGAGGATGGCCATGAAGGAACAGATGATGTGAAGCGGCTGGTCGAAATGGATGATAACCTCGCTGATCGTGATCTGGTCCTTTGTCTCGAAAAGCTCAAGCATGAGTGTTCTCTTTTCCTTTACCGAGACCTCCTCATAGACGTTGAAGAGCTTTGTCGGAGCCTTTTTCTCCAGTATGGTGCGGAAAGTGTTGAAAAGATCTTCTATGCTCACGCCGCGGAAGAGATCCTCATCCAGGAACGGGAGGGCAAAGAAATTCTCCTTGCGGGGAATATGGAAATTGTCTCCAACCGCCGCACCTGTGAGAAGATCTGTGTATTTCTTGAATTTCTGGTATTCCAGAAGCCGCTCGACCAGTTCCTGACGCGGATCCTCATATTCCTCGTCAATCTCGCCTGCGACAGGAAGCAGCATCTTTGACTTGATGTAAAGCAGATCAGCCGCCATCTTGTAGAAATCGGCAAGATTCTTCAGGTTTGATTTATGTTCCTCAATGTAGGAGAGGAACTGCTGCGTTATTTCGGCAATGGGAATGTTATAGATGTTTATCTCAGCTTTCTGTATCTGGTAGAGAAGAAGATCAAGCGGGCCTTCGAACTCCTGCGTCACGAAGACCTGCTTTTCCTCCCTGTCAAATATCAGATCGTCCCTGTCGTCCTGCAACTTTTATTCCCTGCCCTTTTCCTGGCTGCCATTCTCATCAGCCTTCTTCGGGAACATCTTTTCCCTCAGGCTCGCAACTATCTCATTAACAAGATCAGGATTGTTCTCAAAGTACTCAATCGTCTTGTCACGGCCCTGTCCGACCTTTTCTCCGTTGTATGAATACCATGAACCGGACTTCTCGATCATGTTGTACTTGAGCGCGGCATCCAGCATGCTGCCCACATAGCTGATACCCTTGCCGAAAAGAAGATCAAGCTCGCATTTCTTGAAAGGAGGAGCAACCTTGTTCTTGACGATTTTCACCCTCACCCGGTTGCCGACAAGATCATCCTGGCTCTTGCCGATGGATTCGACCTTCCTGACATCCATTCTGATGGAAGCGTAGAATTTCAGAGCATTTCCGCCGGTGGTAGTCTCGGGGTTGCCGAACATGACGCCTATTTTCATTCTCAGCTGGTTTATGAAAATGATCGTTGTGTTGCTCTTTGCGAGAATGCCGGTGAGTTTTCTCAGGGCCTGGCTCATGAGACGGGCCTGAACACCCATGTGGCTGTCACCCATGTCACCGTCTATCTCCGCCTGCGGCGTGAGGGCGGCAACCGAGTCGACAACAATGATGTCCACAGCACCGGAACGCACGAGGGACTCCGTGATCTCAAGAGCCTGTTCTCCGTTGTCCGGCTGGCTTATCCACAGCTCATTTATGTTAACGCCGAGGTTCTTGGCATAAGTCGGATCAAGAGCATGTTCAGCATCGATGAAAGCTGCGATTCCTCCAAGCTTCTGGCTTTCCGCGATCGCATGCAGCGCAAGGGTTGTCTTACCGGAGCTTTCCGGTCCGTATATCTCAATGATTCTTCCCTTGGGGTATCCGCCTACTCCCAGCGCCTCATCCAGCAAGAGGGAACCGCTTGGAATGACATCGACATCCAGCGTGCCCTGCGCGTCCCCCAGCTTCATCAGGGAACCTTTGCCGAACTGCTTGTCGATCTGGCTTCTTGCCGCTTCAAGTGCTTCCGAGCGGGCTTTCTGTACGTCGCTTGAAATTTCAGTAATCTTTGACATTTTATAACTCCTACTGAATACCTATACAAAATTTTTCTGAGATCTGTGCAAAAGACGTGCGGAGTCAAGAATAAAAGTTTCCGGCCCGTCATTGCAATACACCACCTTCATATGTTCCCCGAACATTCCGGTCGCGACCGTGTATCCCATATCACGGAGCATGCTGACAGCCTTCTCGTAAATCCGTCTGGCATCAGCAGGAGCTGCGGCATTGTCGAAGCCGGGGCGGTTGCCTTTGTATATGTCACCGGCAAGGGTGAACTGGCTGATCATCATGACATCTCCGCCGGCCTGGGAAAGGGAGAGATTCATCTTCCCGTTCTCATCCTTGAAGATCCTGAGCTTCATCATTTTCTCAAGGAATTTGTCAAGTACGGATTCATCATCGCCTTTTTCCACACCGAAATAGACAAGCATGCCCTTCTCGATGGAAGAGACAGGAGGGCCGTCCACAGACACGGATGCATTCTCCACACTCTGGATGACAGCTATCATTTGAAACTCTCCATTGCAAGCTCCTGCATCTTCTGCATGAAGGAAAGCTTGTCGCTTTCATTATAGAAAGCGGATCCCGCCACTGCGATGTCGGCTCCTGCCGCCACGACATCCTGGATCGTAGAGAGATTAACTCCTCCGTCAACACTGATAGCGTAATCATAATCCTCACTCTCACGCAGTTCCTTGAGCTCGACTATCTTGTTGATGCAGCCTGGAATCAGCTTCTGTCCGGCCCAGCCCGGATTAACCGTCATGACGAGCACAAGATCAACCATGTCAAGAAGCGGCGTTATCGCGCTCACCGGCGTTGACGGCACGATCGATATGCCGCATCTGATTCCCCTTTCCTTTATATGAGAAAGGACTCTGTGCAGATGAACAGTGCTTTCCTGATGGATTGTTATCATATTGCAGCCGGCATCAATGAAATCATCGATATGGTTCTCCGGGTTGACTATCATCAGATGGGCATCGAAAAGCAGGTCGCTGTACGGCCTTATGTCCTTGATGAATTTCGAACCGAAAGTTATCTGCGGTACGAAGACTCCGTCCATCACGTCAAGATGAAGATACTCGGCTCCGGCCTCTTCCGCATCCCTGAGCGCGTTCAGCACTGATGCGAAACTGGCGGAAAGAATTGAAGGTGCAATTTCTATTCGCTTGTCGTACATGTGAATGAGTATAACCCAAATGAAGAATAATTGAAATAAAAGCTTTTAGAAACTATCATCATCCTCATGAACAAAAAACAGATACTCGCAGTTCTGCTTCTGGGCTCATTCTTCATTGTACTGTACACATTCCTCCAGAATTTCACATCTGCACTGAGTGATGTCACCTCATTTCTCTCCACTGGCTTCACGACGATCACACTCGGCTTCATAACAGCTTTCATCCTCAACATACCGGTCAGTTTCATTGAAAGACTGATAGGAAAGACGAAAGGAAACGGAATTCTGAAGAAATACAGCAGGGTTTTCTCCATTGTGATATCCCTTGTATGTCTCATCGCGCTGTGTGCCGCGCTGCTGATGTTCATCATCCCGTCCCTCACCCAGGCTGTAGGCACTCTCGTCTCTTCAATTGACAGCCTCATATACAAGCTGAACACTTCAGCAGAAGGAGGAACACAGCTTGCCGATCTTGTTGAAGATCTCCTGGCATGGCTCGGCATGAGCATTGAGGAAGCAGAAGAAATGGTCACATCCTATCTGAAGGACAGCTCACCTGCCTTCATAAGGACAACGATAAACACGATAATGCTCACAGTGTCGTCCATCGTGACATTCTTCATCGCTCTCATTTTCGCCGTTTATTTCATAAGTTCCAAGGAACTGCTTTCCCGTCACGTGAAAACACTCATCTCGCTTGTCTTCAGCGATAAGACCGTGAACAGGATGATCCACATCGCCAGTCTAGCGAACAGCGCATTCTCCCGCTTCATAAGCGCACAGGTGACGGAAGCCGCCATAATAGGAAGTCTCTGCACAGCCGGAATGCTCATCTTCCGCCTTCCGGATGCAGCGGCAGTGGGCGTGCTCACCGGCATAACCGCCCTCGTCCCGGTATACGGGGCATATGCGGGAGCCGTCTTCGGAGCCCTGATCATTGCCGCATCCTCGCCTCTCAAGGCGGTTTTCTTCATTGTATTCATAATCATCCTGCAGCAGCTGGAGGGCAACCTCATATATCCGAAGGTCGTCGGAGGATCAATGGGCCTGCCATCCGTATACACATTCACCCTCGTCACCCTCTCAGGTGCGCTTTTCGGCATTGCGGGCATGCTCTTCGTCATACCGCTCGGCTCGATCTGTTTCACTCTGCTGAAGGAATACAGGGTATCGAAGCATGCTGAGAAAGAAAAATGCATCATGAGTGGAAAAGACAGGGAAAAGCCGTCAGGACCGGTGTAAAAACAGCATATGAATATTTGATACGAATTGTTTGCCAAAGAAAAAATTTAATGTTATCATTATGTTGTAAACAGCCGAGCAGGAATGCCCTGCCCGGTTTGTTTTTCGATTATCCGGAATAAAAAAATTTAAGGAGAGTTTGTGTATGAGAAGCAACTCCATTACAAAAATACTGAAGGAAGACAGGGATTTCTCAAAGGCTGAGCTTGCCTCATTCCCGACTGACAGCTTCCTTGAAATCGACAAGTGCGCGAACAAGCTTGACTACGAAGACCTGAGCGAGCTTTCAGCAAAGGCGCTTGAGATCACGGGTGAGAGGGAGAATTCCGTCTATGCACGCTATGTGCTTGGCACGATCGCATTCATCCGCCGTCCCCATGAAGACAACATAATAATGCAGAACCTTCTTATCTCTTTCTATGACAATCATAACTGGACTGTCGTGGAATTCCTCTGCCGCAAGATCCTTTCATACAGCGAGAACAAGCTCGCACTGCGCATACTTGCCGACTGCTATGAGGAAGAAGGCCGTGATGAGGAGAGATGGGGCATTCTTGAAAGACTCGTCAAGGTCGACTTCGAGGAAAAAAAGATCACAAAGAACCTTGCAGATCATTTCATGGAAAAAGGAGACAAGGACAAGGCCCTCCTCTATTACCGCCGTGCTCTGACACGCTACATAAGCGCAAAGGATGCGGAGGGGGTGAAGAACATGTGGTCAGTCCTGCTTTCCATCCAGAACGATGACTTCGGCTATTTCCTCGGCATCGGTGAAAAGGTCTCGGCATCAATCAGCAAGGCGCTTGCAATCGAGCTGCTTTCAGATCTTTACACTCATTTCGCAGGTGATGTGAACAAGTCCATACAGATCCTGAAGAAGGCTCTTGAGATCGATCCTTCCGAGAAAAGACCGAGGGAAGAGCTCATCAAGGTATACAGGAAGAAGTATGAGAAGTCTGCACGCCTGGGCAAGTGCATCGAGCGTTCGGGTCTTGCAAATCCGGGGGAAGATGTGAACAAGGCGATAAGCTTCTTTGAAACCGACATCGGTTTCGATGTGGGCAGTTTCGTATACCAGAGAAGCACGAACAGGCTCGGCCTCATCCAGAGCATAAACGACAGGGAAGTCGTGGTTGCCTTCAACAAGGCCAGCAAGATTTCAATGTCACCCGACATGGCATTCAAGGCTCTCACTCCGCTTCCCAAGAACAATATCCTGGTTCTCAAGACAGCAATCCCCGCAAAGCTTGCCGCAAAGGTCAAGGCTGACACGCGCTGGGCTCTTGTGACTATCATGGAAAGCCGTAACAACAAGTGCTCTATCAAGGAGATCAAGGAAGAGCTTGTTCCTTCCGTCCTCACTGCATCTGAATGGGAGGATTTCAAGACAAAGTCGAAGAAGATCCTTCAGGAAGACCCTTACTTCTCCTCGATTGCAGGCGAGAATGACACCTACACTCTCAGGACAACTCCGATCACGCAGGAGGAGAAGCAGCTTGTCACATTCCTCGGCGAGAAGGATTTCTACGGCAGGATCAGGATTGCAAAGGAGTTCATCGCCCTTGATCTGGATACGGAGTCAGAGGCTTTCTCGGAGATGGTCAAGTATTTCAACAGCGAGCTTGCCAACATGAAGAACGGAGTCGATGACAAAGTCATGGCATCCTTCCTGCTGCTTGACAATTTCAGGAACCAGCTCCATATCCCGACAGCGGTCATCGAGACCAGTGTTTCCTTCGCGGATCTTTACAAGAACTGCGAGGACAAGATTGCAGTTTTCGATTCCATCAACAATGCCGATCTCAAGAAGAGCTATCTTGAGAACGTGATGAACTGCGACAAGAACTGGCCGGATGTGTTCAGGAAATGTTTTGCATACTACACCTATTCCTGGATTCCGAACATTCTCAAGGCAAACGGCAAGGAGAGCATCTATCTGGACATCCTCTCATCCAGCGTACGCTCCTACAAGGAGAACGTCGATGTGTTCCTGTGGAACTACAAGAACGCAAGCGAGGCAGAGTGGACAAAGGCCGGCATAAGTGCCGATGAACTCATCCTCACCCTTCTCCTCGTTCTTGACTATACCGCATCCCTGATTGATGTGAAGAAGGATGTCAGCGAGAACAAGAAGAGAAAGGATCTTGTCGTGAACTACCTCTTCAGGGAAAAGCAGATCTACAAGGCTCTCAGAAACGGTGATGAGAGTTTTGCAACCAAGATCTATTCGATCATCGCCAATGACAGAAACATCGACAAGGGACTGGTGATCGAGGTCAAGCATTTCATCGGCGAGCTTTATCCGAACTTCACATTCTTTGATGACCAGCACATCACAATCGATGAGGACAGCCTCATCCCGATGGGCTTCCTGTGCACGAAAAAGGCTCTTGATGAGAAGATAAAGGAAAAAGATCACATCGAGCATGTCGAACTTCAGGAAGTCGCAAGCGAGATCGCCGATGCGAGAGCACTTGGAGACCTCAGGGAGAATGCTGAATACCAGTACGGCAAGGACAAACAGAAGAACCTCAATGCAAGGCTCAGAACCCTTACCGATGAAATTGAGAAGGCCCAGGTCATCACTCCGGACATGGTCAATGATTCGAAGATCAGTTTCGGAACCGAAGTCACCCTTCATGACAATCTGCAGGACAAGGACATCACCTACACCATTCTCGGCCAGTGGGAGTCCGACCCTGACAACGGAATACTGAACTTCAAGACACCGCTCGGGATGAAGCTTCTGAACAAGACTGTAGGCGATGAACTTGACTTCTCGATCAACGGCAATCCGTACAGCTACAAGGTGCTTTCCATCAGGACCGCTTCCTTCTGAGCTGCGAAAGGAAATCAACACGGCAGATCACATACATGATCACAGTGACTGCCGCGAATGAAAGCCCGCTCAGGCATGTCCTGATGAAATTTGCAAGTGTGGAGCCTGTCTCATAGAATGACGGGTTCCATATTTTATATCCCGCGCACAGTATGATCAGCGGCAGGTTTATGAGTGTCAGCCTCAGAAGCTGCCTGAAAAGTTTTCCGTATTCAAATTCCCTTACAAAAGCAAAGAGTATCAGTGCACCGGAAAGGGATGAGAAGATATAGCTGATTGCAAGGGATGAAACCCCGTAACCGCATCTTATGAAGAAAAGCGTGAGCACCAGATCTGTGATTGTGACAAGTGCAGATACAATCAGGTTGGTGTAATATCTGTTTATGCTGAACATATAGCGCTGCAGGATTGAATAGAACGACAGGGGCAGCATCGCTATGAGGTAGAAATTAAGAACACCGGCAGTCAGATACGTATCTTCAAGCGTGAATGCGCCTTTCTGCAGGACGACTGCAACGCATTCCCTGCTCAGTGTCAGAAGTATGAGCGCTGACGGCAGGAGGAATGTATACAGATACCCCATCGATCTGCAAAGAAGACCTGCCCTTTCCTTTTCGTCTGACGCCTGTGAGAACTGGGGGGAATAGACTGCTGCGATTGATGCGAAGAAAACTCCATATGGAGCCTGATAGAAAATAACGGCATTGCTGAATGCTGTCACTGAACCTTCCGCAAGGCTTGATGCCAGATAAAGTGTGATCGTCTGTGAAACTATGGCAATGATGCTGCTGATGCTGGATGGAAGCCAGTGTGAAAGCACACAGCGGAAATCGGGAGATGAGAAGGAAAAGTCAAATCGGAAGCGGAGAGAAAGTTTCCTGAAGCTGTAATAAACAACCAGAAACTGGGCAGCCGAGCCTGCTATCACACCGGCGGCCATTGAATAATAGCTCAGTTTCCCGCTCAGCAGAGGAAGGGAGACAAGTATTCCAAGTGTGAAGAAGATCGGTGCGATGCTTGATGCGATGAATCTCCCGCGCGTCTGGAGTATCGTGCTGACAAGCGTGGACAGCGAGATGAAGAAAAGAAAAAGAGTGAAATAAGGAAGAAGAGATGCGGCGATTCCTGTCCTGTATTCATCACTGAAGCCGGAAATGAGTTTTATGAGAAATTCTGAAAAGAAAATGGAAAGGATGAACAGCAGGAGAAAGATCAGAAGCAGGAAGCTCACAAGCTGGCTGTACAGCCTGCTGCTTCTTTCCCTGTCCTGTGTGAATGATGAGAAAAGCGGAAGATAGGACTGACAAAGAGAGCCTTCGGCAAAGAGCTTCCTGAAATTGTTGGGAATATTGTATGCGAAGTTGATCGCATCGCTCAGTGCACCAGCGCCGAAAAACACGGCGAGTGCCCTGCTCTTCAATATTCCCAGCAGTCTTGAGATGAAGGTCGAAGCCATCATCACAAGGGACGATGACTCACTCTTTCTTTCCATAGAATCGTTCCAGATATTCCTTCTTGAAACTGACGAACGTGCCGTTTCTGATGGATGCCTTGATTCTTTCCATCAGGTTGTAAAGATACGTGAGGTTATGCTCGGTTGCAAGCATTGCCCCGAATATTTCGTTGCACTTGATGAGATGATGGACATATGCCCTCGTATACTTTGTGCAGGCAGTGCATGTGCAGCCTTCCTGAATCGGCCTCATATCGAATTTATGCACGGCCTTCTTCATTGTAATGACACCGTCATCAGTGAAGAGTCCTCCGTTACGGGCCATGCGGGTTGCGAGAACGCAGTCAAAGAGGTCGATTCCGTTTGCAACGCATTCGAAGATATAGTCCGGGGAACCGATGCCCATGACGTAGCGTGGCTTTTCCTTCGTTATGTATTCGCTTGTATAGCCGAGGAAGTCATTGAACATGTTCTTGCTTTCTCCAACTGAAAGACCGCCGATCGCCACACCCGGGAAATCCATATCGCTTATGGTGAGTGCGCTTTCCCTGCGCAGATCCTGATAGAAGTTGCCCTGTACTATGCCGAAGAGATTTCCCCTGAACTGCTCGCCGAGCCGGTTTCTCTCCTCCAGAGAACGCTCTGCCCAGAGCTTCGTTACCCTCCATGCCTCCTTCGCATTCCTGTACTCGATGTCGGGAGGTGTGCACACATCGAGAACCATTGCGATGTCACTGCCGAAAACCGACTGGATATCGACAACCTTCTCCGGTGTGAAAACATGACGGGAACCGTCGATATGGCTCTGGAAAGTGACTCCGCTGTCCTTCACCTTTCTCAGCCCCGAGAGGGAAAACACCTGGAAACCGCCGGAGTCCGTGAGTATGTTGCCGTCCCACGAGCAGAACTCATGAAGACCGCCGAACTGTCTGATGACATCAAGCCCCGGTCTCAGATACACATGATAGGTGTTTGCGAGAATGAGTCTGTAGCCGATATCCTTTATCTTGTCATGATACATGGCCTTCACTGTCGCATTTGTGCCTACCGGCATGAAGGCCGGAGTCTCAACCCTTCCGTGCGGAAGATCGATATAGCCCAGACGGGCATTGCTGTCCTTGTCCTGTAATGTACATGTATAAATTTTCTTATGCATTTCCTGATCCGATCAATCTGATTATCAATGAGAGCACAAGTGTGCTCACGTTCGGTATGATAACAGAAAATATGGGTGCGATGATAGCCTGGCTGCACATTATCGTGACAACCATCTCGCACACATAATACACAACTGCCGTGCAAAGTGACTGTATGATTGAGAAAAGAAAGACATTCTTCTTGAAGCGGTAGTTCATAAGAAGCGATATGAAGACAAGGGTGAAGATGGCAAGGGGCGAGAAAAGCCGTGAATAGAAATCGGTCTGGACTGAATACCACACTTCCCTGTCTATGACCTTCATGCGCGCAAGATAGTCAAGCGCGTCGGAAATCGCCATGGTTGAGATGTTCCTCGACTGGTTGCGGAACATTGACGGCTGGAGAGTCAGCTCATCGGCATCACAGGAATCGAAGAAGGACGCTGAAACGGTCGCATCATCAAGCACATCATATATCCTGCCTTCATTGAGCACCCAGTTGCCGTCCTCAAAATCCGCATAGGAAGCTTCCATCCTCCGTGTCAGGCTGTGGTTCTCATCAACCTCAATCACGTTGACGTCGAAAAGCCTCTGGCTGTTTTCCTCGTAATATGATGCGTTGATTATATATCGTCCCTCCAGATCGCTGAGGCTTATGTCCCTGCTGTCCTGAGTAGAGCTCTGGCCGAAGAGTTCACGTGAAAGCCTGTCATGCTCGACCGAAGCATCTATGAGGACCGTTTCACTGAAGAGTGAGAAAAGCAGCGTGACAATGAGCGTCATGATCATTACCGTACCGCATACACGGCGATAGCTTATTCCGGCATTCAGCAGCATGATCATCTCGTTGTTGCTTTCCAGCTGGGAGAGGAAGAAAGTCGTGCCGAAAAGGAATGAGACGGATGATGCCATCATCAGGTACTCAGGCGTACCGAGGACAGCAAGATAGAGGATCGTCATGAGATCAACCGAGTTCGTCACATAATTATTCATGGATGAGAACATGTTCACGGCTATGATGAGCAGCGTGCAGATCACCAGTGCTGCAAGGGATGTCCTCAGGATGGAGAATGCTATGTACCTGTCAAGAATTTTCATGAAGTCCTCCTCTTCAGGAAAAGCAGGATGAGACCTGCAGCAATCATGACGGCATCGGCAATATACATGAGGATTCCGGCGTTGAATGAGTAATCGAAAATCTTCAGCTGGCTGAAGAAAAGGATGTACCAGTAGGATACGGCAATAAGAAGACTGAGGCCGAAACCTACGAGACGTCCGTGCTTTATTTTGATGAGGCTGAGAGGAAGTGTTGCAACCGTCAGGGCAAGCGGCGCAAGTGCAAGTGCGAACTTCTTGTTGAATTCCGCTGAATAATACTGGTAATAGAACTGTATCGGCTCATCATCCCCCAGGGCTTCAAGACGGTTCATCTCCCGTTCAAGCGAATCTTCCTTCATCTCAAGATCCTCTACATGTTCAAGAGACACCACATCTGAGGCGAGTCTCATGAGACCTTCCTCTCTCTGTCTGTGGAATTCCTCCACGTCCCTGTCCCTCATTTCCCTGCGGCTCTCCATGAGAGGCCACAGTTCCCTGTTTGAGAGGTTTGAAGGATCACTGCTGGTGAGGGACGGCACCTGATCTGAGAAATCGAGATACATGACTGCCCTTTCGCTGTCACTCAGCATCGATGAGTTTATATTGTCCTCACTGAGCAGCAGACGGGCATCATCAAGAGAGAGAGCATAGATGAAGTTTGCCGGATCTATGAGTTCCAGCTTTCCACGCGGGCTTGTGACACTCATGTAGGGTTCGCTGCTGTTTGTGAAAAGGATTATATTGCTGATCTCATCACCTTCAACATCCCCGTTCCTCATGACGACATCACCGACCGCATTTGTCGTGTCGGGAGTTATCTCGAAGGTGGGAAGATCCCTCATCACGTTTGTCAGCATCTCCTGATACGTCCTGCTGCTTAGCGGCATGAGGTAGTCCGAGATATAGAATGTGAGAAGGCAGAGTGCAATGGAGAGGATTATGAGAACTTTATACACCCTTGTCAGGTTTATTCCGCTTGAACGCAGTGCCATGAGCTCATTGTTGGCACCAAGATCACCCAGGACCATTGAAGATGCGGAAAGTGTCGCAAATGGCACAACATACTGCAGGAACTGAGGAACAGCGCTAAGGACAAGAATGATGATTGTCTTTATATCAACATTCTTCAGAAGAACCTGCTGGACCAGCAGAAGAATCTGGTTGATGAAAAATATGAAGAAGAAGAACATGAACGAGACAAGGAAATTCAGAATGAATTCCCTTGCCACATGAAAATCAAGTAAGAAAAACCGAGCTCTTCTACCCCTCAATTTCAGACTCCGGTGGAGCCGTAGCCCCCGCTTCCGCGCTCTGTCTCGCTCAGACTGCTGACAACTTCGTACCTGACGGACTCAACTTTTGCGAAGACGAACTGCGCGATCCTCTCTCCGTGGTTCACGGTGAAGTCGTTCTTTGAATGATTGATGAGGACTACACCGACCTGTCCGCGGTAGTCGCTGTCAATCGTACCCGGCGTATTGAGAACGGTTATGCCCTTTTTGAGGGCAAGGCCGGAACGGGGACGCACCTGGATTTCAAAGCCTTCAGGAATTTCCACGGCAATGCCGGTCGGAATGAGCTTCGCCTCCCCGCTTTTAATAACAACGGGCCCATCAGGAAGACAGGCCCGCACATCAGCACCGGCAGCTCCGCGGCTTTCAAAGCTGGGAACTGCAGCGCCTTCCTGAAGGGTAATCTTTACCACTTCACTCATTTCTTTTCCTTATCGTCCTTCTTTCCGGCATCAGGCTGTGCGTCGATATAGGAAAGGTTGAGGCGGTCCATCCTGTCAATGTCGATAAGCTTGACATCAACCTGCTGGCCGACCTGGAGCACATCGCTCACCTGCTTAACTCTTGTCTTTGCAAGCTTGGAGATGTGGCACAGACCTTCCTTGCCGGGAAGAATCTCGATGAATGCACCGAAATCGACGATCCTCTTTACTGTACCGTGATAGATCTTGCCGACTTCCGGCTTCTCGATGATGGCAAGTGCAAGTCTCTTGGCTTCCTGTGCACATGCATTGTTCTTGCCGTAAACAGTGACCATACCGGAATCATCGATGTTGATCTCTGCACCTGTCTGCTGTGCGATGGCCTTGATGTTCTTTCCGCCTGTTCCGATGATTGCACCGATTGCATCTTCAGGAACCTTGAAGGAAAGGATCTTCGGAGCAAGCTCTGAAAGCTCGCTTCTCGGAGCAGGAAGAGTCTCTGCCATGATGCCGAGGATATGCATTCTGCCTTCCTTGGCCTGAGAGAGAGCCTTTGACATGATCTCCGGTGTGACACCTGCGATCTTGATATCCATCTGGAATGCGGTGATACCGTCCTTTGTGCCGGCAACCTTGAAGTCCATGTCGCCGAGGTGGTCTTCTTCACCGAGGATATCGGAAAGGACAACATACTTTGCATAGTCGGCACCTTCAGTGATGAGACCCATTGCAATACCGGCAACCGGCTTCTTTATAGGAACACCTGCATCCATGAGGGAGAGACATCCGCCGCAGACTGAAGCCATGGAGGAGGAACCGTTGGATTCCATGATTTCAGATACGACACGGATGGTGTACGGGAAGCTTTCCTTTGAAGGAATGACAGCTTCAAGGGCTCTCTGTGCGAGATGTCCGTGACCGATCTCTCTTCTTCCTGTTGTGAGGCGTCCGCACTCACCGACCGAATACGGCGGGAAGTTGTAATGAAGCATGAAGTTGGAGTATGTCTTGTCACCGTCGATGGTGTCGAACATCTGCTCGTCATTGGCAGTGCCGAGTGTGGTGACTGCAAGAGACTGTGTCTCACCGCGTGTGAAGAGCGCTGAGCCGTGTGTGCAGGGAAGAAGTCCGACCTCGCATGTGATCGGGCGGATATCCCTCACGCCTCTTCCGTCTGTTCTCAGTCCGTCATTGAGAATTGAGGAGCGCAGGATGTTGTATTCAAGATCCTCGAACATTGCAGCAAGCTGTCCTTCTCTCTTCTCATCTTCAGCGATGAGGTCGGCAAAATGCTCCCTTACCTGCTGATGGGCCTTCTCAAGAGCCGCATAGCGGTTCTGTTTGCCCTTCACGAAGCTGGCTTCCTTCTCAAGCGGAGTGGCATATTCCCTGACAGGCTCGAGCCATGAAAGGTCTTCCTTGATCTCCATGAGAGGCAGCTTCTCCTTGCCGCACATCTCTCTCATCTTCATCTGTGCCTCACAGATCCTGGTGATGACAGGCTGTGCCGCATTGATGGCGCCGAGCATCTCGTCCTCGCTTACTTCCTTGGCACCGCCTTCAACCATTGTGATACCGTCATGAGTACCTGCGACAACGATATCAAGTGAAGCGGAAGGAATCTGCTGGAATGTCGGATTGATGACATATTCTCCGTTGATCAGCGCAACCCTGACAGCTGCGATAGGACCATAGAAGGGAATGTCTGAAATTGTCACCGCACAGCTGGCCGCATTGATTGCGACGATATCCGGGGTGTGTGACATATCTGATGAAACAACTGTCGGTACGATCTGGATCTCACGGCCGAATGCCTTGTCGAAGAGAGGTCTCATCGGGCGGTCAATAAGACGGGAGACGAGGATCTCCTTGTCTTTCGGACGGCTTTCCCTCTTGAGGAAGCCTCCTGGGATCTTACCGGCTGCATAATACTTTTCATTGTACTCGACTGAAACCGGAACATAGTCGATAGGTTCGCTGGGTGCTGCGCCGCAGCATACTGTTGCGATGACTGCAGAACCCGCATAATGTGCATAGACGGCTCCGTTGGCCTGCTTTGCGATTTTGCCTGTCTCGAAGACAAGCTCGGTGTCTCCAACCATGACGGAGACTGAAGTGACGTTTGACATAAAATAATCCTTATTCTGTTCTTTTTTTGTTCTTTTTTGTGTGCAAAAGCCAGACTGAAACAGCCTGGCTTATAATTAATCTATTTTCTGAGACCCAGCTTGGCAATGAGCTCTCTGTATTCGTTGATGTTGCGGTTCCTGATGTAGCGGAGAAGTCTTCTTCTCTGACCTACCATCTTGAGAAGACCGCGTCTTGAAGCATGATCTTTCGGATGAGTCTTGAAGTGAGACTGAAGATCATTGATCCTTGCTGTGAGAAGCGCGACCTGAACAGCCACATCACCTGTGTTGGTTGTGTTGCCGCCATACTGTGAAACGATTTCCTGCTTTGTTTCCTTTGTAATCATCTAAGTTTTCTCCTTAACTTAATATCATTATCGAGTCGGCTGTGATCCTGTACAGAGGAGCTGAAGAGCGGATGAACAGCTTCCTGCCCGCAACTTTCAGAACACAGTCCTCGCTGGACTTGTTGAGAAAGATGAGAACAGCGTTGTATTCTCCGTCCCCGGGCAGCCCCTGCCCGGTCACTGCCGTGCTGGTGTACCATCCATCCTGTCTGACAAACACGTTCTCTGTCAGATCATAGCGGTAGGCACTGCCCGCGAGTCTGTTCACAGCTGCGATGTCTCCCTGTGCAAGAAGCTTTCTTAGTCTGGTGGAAGAGATTCTGACGCGGCCGGCATCAAGAACAGGCGGAATTATCATGACATCCGCACTGACGCCTTCGCTTTCAAACGCAAGGGACATTTCTGAAGCCGTAATCTGGTTCCCTGCGTAACCGCATCTGAAGTCCTCCCCGACTATGACGGCATTTACACGGCACATCGTACATAGCAAGTGAATGAACTCACGACCTGATATCATACTGAAATCCCGGGAAAAGTCAATAACCAGAGTGTAATCCGTGAAAAAACTTTCAATATATGAACATCTGAGCCTCAGAGTGTCTAGTGACGGTGTGTTTATATTCTTCGGATTGACGGCGAAAGTGATGACACAGGTCTCGCATCCCGGATGCGTGAGCCTGTAATCGGACAGAGTCGTGAATATTTTCCTGTGCCCCAGATGCACGCCGTCAAACACTCCAATCGCAAGTGCTATGTCATGGCCTTTGAGCAGTCCTTCCCTGAGACATGTCGAAAAGTCATATATCTTCACGGTTCACCATGGCCGTTATCGAATAACCGCCGCCCTCCTTATCGCAAAGGACACCAAGCAGCCTGCCTTTGTTGTACAGAAGATAGTAGCCGCTTGAAGATCCGCTTTTATATTTCACCGCACCCGGCTGGACATAGCCGTTCCTGAGACGGAAGAGTCCGGAATCGGCAAAATCAATCACACCGTCTATCACGGCTTTCAGCCTTTCCTCCGTCTCTTCTGCCGATGACGGGATGCCTGTGATGTCCCCATAGCCGAAAGGCCCGATTGAATAACGCTCGAGAGCCGTGAGATGACCGGCGCTTCCCGCTGCCGCAGCTATGTCTCGGGCAAGGGAGCGGATGTAGGTTCCCTTGCTTACACGGCAGTCGATGACAAGATAGGGAGCCTCATAGGAAAGGACTGAAAGAGAATGTATTCTCACCTTTCTCGCCTTCATCTCCACTTCCCTGTCACTGCGAGCAAGTTCATATGCCCTTTTGCCGCCGACATGGATCGCCGAATATACGGGGGGAACCTGCTCGATCTCTCCCGTGAAAGAAGGAAGGATCTTTTCTATTTCATCCATGGATGGAATATGATCACAACGTCTTACGACTTCGCCTTCCGGATCCAGTGTGTCTGTCTCGCATCCAAGCATTATTCTGGCTCTGTATGATTTGTCGAAACCGGAGAACACGGGATTGAGTTTTGCAGCTTCACCCGTGAGTACGATCATAAGGCCGGATGCGAACTTGTCAAGGGTTCCGCAGTGACCGACCTTGCTGCCTTTATAGATTTTCTTGATCGGTGAAAGGGACTGGAAGCTCGTGACTCCGCTTTCCTTTTTAGTGATTATTACCGCAAAGTCACTCATGCTTTCCCAGTGCTTTGTCAATGAGGTTGTTTATTCTCTCGCCTTCCTGATAGCTTGTGTCAGGGATGAATCTGAGAACCGGCGTGTTGCGGGTTTTCAGTATTTTCGCAAGGTGTCCCTGAATGAAGCCCGCCGCGCTGTTGAGCGCCTTCACGCTCCTGGCAAGATCCTTCTCCATTAGACAGGAGACGAAAACATCGGCATAGGCATTGTCCGGCGACAGGGAGACCTCCGTGACCGAGCAGAAACGGGAGAGCGACGGGTTCTTTATGACACCCGTCACTATCATTGTGGAAATACTTTCAAGTATCCTTGATTCCAGTCTTTCTTCTGAATACTGACTCATTCCGGTATATCCAATTTTCTTGCAATTTCCTGCATCTGTACGAATTCAAGGATATCTCCCTTCTGGAGATCCTGGAAGTTCTCAAGACCGATACCGCATTCATAGCCGGCCGTGACTTCCTTGACATCATCCTTGAATCTCTTGAGAGACATCATCTTGATGTTCTCCTTGTTGATCTGGATGCTGTCCCTGATAACCTTGACATAAGCATTCCTTGTGACCTTTCCTTCGAGGATGTAGCATCCTGCGACAAGACCGATCTTCGGCACACGGAAGACTTCCCTGACTTCGGCGGTGCCGAGGTCGACTTCCCTGATCTCAGGTGAGAGCATGCCTTCCATTGCAGCCTTGATATCATCAACAACGTCATAGATGATGTTGTACTTCTTGATCTCGACCTTCTCCTGCTCGGCAAGAGCCTGTGCACGCGGAGTCGGACGGACATTGAAGCCGATGACAAGTGCAATTGAAGCGGCAGCCAGTGTGATGTCGCTTTCGATGATGGCACCGGCGGATGCACGTATGACGTTGAGGCGGATCTCGCTTGTGCTGAGCTTCTCAAGCGTGCCCTGAAGAGCTTCGACGGAACCCTGAACATCACCCTTGATGATGACGTTGAAGTCCTTGATCTCGCCTTCCTTGATCTTGTCGTAGAGATTCTCAAGCGTGACCTTGTTGCCGCCGCCTGTGTTGCCAAGTCTCTCAAGTTCCTGTCTCTTGGCACCTACCATCCTTGCCTGCTTCTCATCCTCCGTTACCTGGAACGGATCACCTGCAGAGGGGATGTTTGAAAGACCGATGATCTCGACAGGTGTTGAAGGACCTGCACTCTGGATCTTCTTGCCTTTGTCATCAAACATGGCCCTGACTCTACCAGGATAGATACCGGCAACATAGTAGTCGCCCTGATGCAGAGTGCCTTTCTGGACAATGACAGTCGCAACTGTACCGCGGCCCTGATCGATGCGGGATTCAAGAACCTTGCCCACTGCCCTGCAGTTCGGATTGGCCTTGAGCTCGAGCATCTCGGCCTGAAGCAGGATGGTGTCGAGAAGATCATCGATACCTTCCTTCTTGAGTGCAGAAATCCTGCAGTAGAGTGTCTGACCGCCCCATTCCTCAGGAACAAGACCGATTTCAGAAAGCTGCTGCATGACCCTGTCAGGATTGCTGTCGGCAAGATCGCACTTGTTGATTGCGACGATTATAGGAACCTTCGCAGCCTGAGCATGGTCGATAGCCTCTCTTGTCTGCGGCATGACACCGTCATTCGCAGCGACAACAAGCACTACGATATCAGTGACCTGCGCACCGCGGGCTCTCATCATTGAGAATGCGGCATGGCCCGGAGTATCGAGGAATACAACATCACCTCTTCCCGGAACATTGACTTTGTATGCACCGATGTGCTGTGTTATACCGCCGAACTCGCCTTCTGCGACGTTACTTGACCTGATGGCGTCAAGAAGTTTTGTCTTACCATGGTCAACATGCCCCATGATAGTGACAATGGGAGCACGCGGCACCATATCCTCTTCCCTGTCTTCCTCATTCTCGATGACTGTCTCATCATAGAGGGAGACAAGATGAACGGAACAACCGAACTCAGATGCGATGATCTCTGCAGTCTCATGATCGATCTGCTGATTGATGGTGACCATCATTCCCATCTTGAAGAGTTTGGAGATGATGTCACTCGCCTTGAGGTTCATCTTCTTGGCAAGATCGCTGACCGTGATGTTCTCCATGATGTCAATTGACTTCGGAACAGCAGCAAGCTTGCTTTCCTCTTTCTTCTTCTGCTGATACTGGAAATCGACTTCCTGATCCCTTCTGTTCCTGTAGTCGTTTGTATCCTTCTTCTTTCCGCCGGACTTCCTTGCTCCGCTCTTCTGATTGAGATCAAGGCTCTCCCCGCCTCCTGCAGGACCCGCTGAAGGACGTGCCGGACGATTGAAAGATCCGCCCTGACGGTTGAAAGACTGTCCGCCGGCATTGCTGCCGCCGAAACGTGAACCGCCTTCCCTGTTGAACGGACGGCGGCCGTCACCGCCCTGCTGGGAAGCACCGCCTGAGAAGCGTCTGCCGCCGCCGGCATTGTTATTATTGTTGTAGCGCTGACCCGTGGGACGTGTCGGTCTGCCGCCTACAATTCCTGCAACCCTCGGTCTTCCTGAAGGCTGAGGTGTCGACACAACCTGACCGGGAACCGGCGGAAGGTTGCTGGCCTTTATGACAACGGGACCGTTGTGAAGAATGCTGTTTACCCTCTCTCCTCCGACAAGGTTTCTGTTTGCTGCAGGAACGGTAGGAGAAAGACGGCTGTTACCGCTTGAAGAAGCCTGCTTGATCTGAGGTGACACAGAAGGCTGCACAAGGGTGTTCCTGACCTCTGGTTTTGCCTGCACGTTCTGCTGAACGGGAGCTGCTGCGGCAGTTTCCTCCTTCTTCTCATCCTTGACCTTGGCCTTGACCGTCACGATTTTCTTTTTGATGACAACGACCTTCTTCTCAGGATTTGAAGATGCGGCAGACTGCTGTGCACTCTGCACAGGTGCGCTCTGCGCCGGAGTCTGGCTCTTCTTAATAACTCTGATTTTCGTCTTTTCTTCGCTCATACTCACCCTTATTCAATTACTCTTCTTCAAATTCGAACTCTACGCCGCAGTTTGGACATACAGTTGTCCCGACCTTGACGCTATGACCGCAGTTGGGACACTCAAACTCCTCTTCAACTTCTTCTTCGACAGAGATGTACTCATTGATGGAATCCCTTTCTTCCTGAGTGAGACCGATGTCGTCAAGCTCCTCATCAGTAAGGTTTGCATATTCCTCAACTGTGTAGATGTCGCGGAAGTTGAGTTTCTGGACAAGCTCGGGAGAAATGCTGAGTTCTGAAAGCAGTGTCTCATTCTCATCGATTCCGAGCTCCTGAGCCGTAAGCGGCTTATCGGATGCAACATCCATATTGACATCAAGAGGCATACCGTTTGTGAAGATGGCCTCAGCCTTCTCCCTTGTCTCCTGAGAAATGTCGAGAGCATCAAACTGCTCCTGTGTCATAACCTCGATCATCCAGTCACAGAGACTGTTGGCAAGGTTGACATTGACCCCCTTGGGGCCGATGGCAAGACCTACATCCTTCTGGTTCACGATGGCAACAGCCCTCTTTGTTGTGAAGTCAATGAGATAAACCTTCTCGACATGAGCCGGTGTCAGTGCAGATGCAATGAAGTTGATAGGATTATCATCATATGGAATCACATCGATCTTCTCGCCTTCGATTTCAGTGATGATGCTCTGGATTCTGTTTCCCTTGAGACCGACTGTCGCACCTACTGGGTCGATATCGCGGCTGTTACTCTTAACGGCAACCTTTGTTCTCTGTCCTGCGGTTCTGACAATCTTAACAATCTCGACTTCCCTGTCGTAAATCTCGGGAATCTGGATTGTGAGAAGTTTCTCGATAAGCTTCGGGGAAGTACGGGAGAGGATGATCCTGACATCCTTCTTCTGCTTTCTTCCCTTCTGGTTCACGGCAGGATCCTTCGCACTGTCAGCATTCTCGACTTTTTCGAGATAACACTTGACTTCAGTACCCTGATCATAAGTTTCTCTCGGAGACTGGTTCTTATAAGGAAGAAGACCTTCAACTCCACCTCCGACATTCAGCCTTATATCACCGTTGGGAAGGATTGAATTGACGATACAGAGAATGATCTCGCCTTCCTTGGCCTTGAATTCCTTGTATGTCCTATTGTTCTGTACTTCCTTGAATGTCTGCTGTGCTCTCTGCTTTGCAGACTGTACGGCACCTCTGTCGAATGTCGAGAGATCAATGGGGATGAGAAGCTCGTCACCGATCTCTGCATCCTCGCTGAGTTCCTTTGCCTCGTCGAGAGGAATTTCAGTAACTTCGTTGTAGTAGTTGTCCTCATCCACAACGATCTTCCTTGAGCAGACAGTAAGCTCGTCATCATCGGAGAAAGAAATTTCGACATTGGAATCAGTGCCGTATCTTCTCTTGTATGCTGCCTTGACGAATTCTCTGACAGTCTCGAGAACCATATCACGGGTATAGTTCTTCTCTTCTATCATGCTTCTTATAGCATCTCTCAAATCAGTACTCATGTTACTTCTTTTCCTCCCAGCGGTATGTCAGTTTCGCTTTCTGTATTTCATCATATGAAAGAGAAAGAGTTTCAAAACCCTCTCCCGTATCCTGCACGACTGCTGATGTCAGCGTGACACCGTTGTCATCAGCATCGTTGATTGTTCCCTCAATGTTTGATGAGTATGCTGATGAGTAAACCTTTACAAGTTTTCCCTTGAAAAGCGTGAACTCATACACATCCTTGAAATTCCTCTGCATTCCGGGACTTGAGACCTCAAGCGTCAGATCCCTTCTTCCGAAAATCACCTGATAGCGCGGGTACACGATATTGTACACCTCGGCAAGATCATCAGTGGTCACATCCCTGTCTGCAAGAAAGACGGTGAGATAGAGTTCCACACCTCCCGGAGTCTCCCTCTTCTGCACGTCCACAACTTTGTACCCCATAGGTGCGATCAGATCCTGCACCTGTGTGAACAATGAATTTTCCTTTATCTCGTTTCTTAACATCCTTAATCCATAAAAAAAGGAACACCAGTAATTGGGTTCCTTTTCACTAGAAAATTGAACTATCCTAAGAATAGTGTTTTCTTGTAGTTGTTGTCAATAGAGTTATCATGCCATCGTCGAAAGCTGCAAGTAAATTGTAGCGGAGTACTAACCTGCACCAGCTTTTTAAAATCATCATCCGAAATAGACAATGTGATTTTTTCAGAATAATTTCACTTTCCCGCTGACATTTCCTTTATCTCGCTCTGAAGTTTCTGGACAAGCAGGAGGGCATCAAGAGGTGTGGAATTCGAGATATCGAAATCGGAAATCTCATCAATGAGATGATCCTTGTCAGAGGATGAGACACTGTTGGTATCGACGAAAAGATCCAGCTGACTGTCATTTATATTCATTTTGTAATCAGCGAAATGCTTTTTCTGGAAATTCGATGCCGTGCGGATGACAGATGAGGGAATTCCGGCAAGTTTCGCGACATGAAGACCATAGCTGCTTTCAGCAACACCCCTGACCGCTTTTCTCAGGAACACGATGTTGTTCCTGTCCTGAGACACTTCAAGAGTCAGAAGCTGCATTCTTGATGTGTCTATCATGGTGAGTTCATGGTAATGTGTTGCAAAGAGAGTGATGCAGTTCAGATCAAGAAGGTACATCATGATCGCATAGGCTATGCTCATGCCGTCCTGAGTGGAGGTTCCCCTTCCGATTTCATCCATGATGACAAAGCTTCTTTCCGTCGCATTGCGGAGAATGAAACTTGCCTCCTGCATCTCGACAAGGAAGGTCGACTCCCCTCTTGCAAGGTTATCACTCGCACCCACACGGCAGAATATTCTGTCAGTGAGGGGAATGCGGGCACTTGAAGCCGGAACGAAAGATCCGCAGTGGGCAAGCAGGACAATAAGGGCATTCTGGCGGAGGAATGTCGATTTACCGGCCATGTTTGGGCCTGTTATGAGCGCAAAGCGGCTTTCATCTGTGCTGAAGCTGTTTCTGACAAAACTGTTGTGCTCGATATACTGTTCGACAACAGGATGCCGGCCGTCTGCTATTTCAAGCTGTCCGCCGTCCGTAAGAAGGGGCCTTACATAGTTGTAGAGTGATGCAACTTCGGCGAAACTCTGATAGACATCCAGCTCGGCGAACATATTGCCGATCGAGAAAAGATCGCGTGAATGCTTTACGGCAGCAGCGACTATGCTGTTGTAGAGTTCTCTCTCCCTCAGATTGAAGTCGTTCTCAGCGCTGTTTATCTTCTCTTCAATTGCGGAAAGCTCGTTTGTTGTGAACCGCTCCCCTCCCACAAGGGTCTGTCGTCTCGTGAAATACTCAGGCACTTTTGAAAGCTGGCCTTTGGGAACTTCAAGATACATTCCTATGATCCTGTTCTCACCGCACTTCATTATCGTGATGCCGGTCTCGGCCTTCACTTTCACAAGATACTCATCAAGAAGAGATGATCCTGTCAGGTGTATCTTCCTCAGTTCATCAAGCTTCTCATCATATCCGTCCTTTATGATTGTCCCGCTGTGGGTTACGTTCGTGCATTCGGGATTGATGGCTTTGTCGATTTCAGATGCAAGAGAGAGAAGCTCATCAGGATTTTCAAGATTTGTCTTCAGCAGTTTCAGGTACTCCTGTCTCTCTCCTACCAGACGGAAGAATGAGAAAAGACTTTCCTTTATTGCAATCAGGTCCCTTACGACCGAGCGGTTCATCTCAAGCTTCGTCGAAAGACGGATCAGGTCAGCAGAGGATGAGAGAAGGTTTCTTATTCTCCTTCTCTCGTCGATATCTTCAACAAGCTTTTCAGTCCAGGAGAGGCGTTCGTTTATCTTATCAATATCGCACAGAGGATGGAGCAGAGTGTCCTTGAGCAGTCTGCTTCCGGCTGCCGTGCGTGTTTTGTTCACAGCCGAGAAAAGAGTGAATGCACTTCCTCCGCTCTGCAGTGATCTGACGATCTCCAGGTTTTTCTCTGTGGCCTCATCAAGAAGGAGGAATCCTTCATCAGTGAGGACCTGTATGTTCTCAATCTGTCTCAGGTCACTTTTCGACATGTCCCTGACGTAATGGAAAAGCGCACCTATAGGACACAGAAGAGAGTCTTTCTCCCCGAGGCCGAATGGAGACAGACTTGCAACACCGAGGTTTTCTTTGATCTGTGATCGTCCTTCCTTGAGCGTGAAATACCAGGCAGGGAGTTTTGTTATGATCCTGCCTTGCATGTCGAGGACGTTTCTGAAATCCTTGTTTGTGAAATATAGATCCTCGTTCACGAGAATCTCACTGATGCTGAATGAGCTGATGAAGGCTGAAAGTGTTGAGAAACGGGAATCCTTTGCAAGATGCTTGGCGTAGAATTTTCCGCTTGAGATGTCACACAGCGCGGTGTAGACCTCGCCTTTCACAAGATCGACAGCCAGAACGAAGTTGTCTGAGAAGGAATCAAGATATTCATCCTCGACAACAGTTCCAGGTGTGTAAACCTGAATAACTTCTCTCTTTGCAAGTTCCCTGGAATTCTCAGGAAGGCTGAGCTGCTCGCATACAGCGACTTTCTTTCCCTCATCCAGCAGTCTCTTGAGATAGTTGGTTGCTGCATGATACGGAATACCGCACATAGGGGCACTGCCCCTGTGTGTGAGTGTGAGATTGAGAAGACGGGACACTTCAATCGCATCCTCGTCGAACATTTCATAAAAGTCGCCCAGACGGAAGAACAGTATCTCATCAGGATGATCCTTCTTTATCTCCTGATACTGTCTCATCATCGGAGTCAGTTCATTCTTGTCAGCCATTCAGACGCGTATTTTAATAAATGGATGTCGTGATTGCAAGAACGATGCTGCCGCCGAAAATGGAGCCGTCAACAAAGTCGAATCCGTTTGCCTCATTGAGCGTTGCGTTCTTCACCCAGTAGAGACCGAGCGGGAATCCGGGGATCCTGAGCTTGATGCCGAAACCGCCTGCGAAGTACCACTGGAGATCGCTTATGCCGTGAAGATCGGAAATTTCACCGCCTTCAAGGGTTGTTCCGTCAGCAGAGACAAAGCCTTCTATGTTGAGCACGTTCCTCACCAGAGGATAGGAAAGCTCAACCTGGTTGTGCCACAGGAAGCCGAGGTCAAGAACCGGAGAGAAACCTCTTGCCGTGTTCATGCCGTCAAGGTAGATTCTCTCATAACGTGTTGTGCCGAGCTTTGAATCATACCAGTCCCAGCCATGCTCTTCCCTGCTGTTCCAGTACTGGGGAAGCATGACACTGACACTTGTTGTACCGGAAAGGACGAGACTTCTTGATTCCCCTTCCTCATTCGTATATGTGAAGAGCGGCACATAACCTGCGGCTGACGCATTGATCCTGTTGTAGTTTGAAAGACCGCCGAGGATACCGCCGGCATATGTATAGCCGAGCGAAAGGACGTAGCCCTTTGTCGTGTTCTCGATGAGATCCCTTCCATCCCATGTAAGTGAAAGATTCAGCTTGTTGGAGAACTGCCACTTGTCATGGTACTTTCTGATCAGGAGTTCATATGGATCATAGTTATCATCATAAACCGCATGTGACAGGCCGACTGACACACCGCCGGAAAGAGTCAGGTTGCCCGGACGGAATGTGAATGTATAACCGGTGGAATAGCCGAGAGAGATTGTGTAGAAATCATAACTCATCAGATCATCATCATTTTTACGTGTTCCTTCCTCATCTCGTCCATTATAATGTGGAGAACCAGTATTCAGCTGGAGCACATTGTCAACAACACTTCTCTCAAAACCGAGTGAGATGCCGTTTGACCAGCGGGCATTGCCCACCCAGTCGTCAGACAGGGAGAGGGAAATCTGCTGATTGTCCGGAGAAAGGTTTGTGGTGATCGCGAAATCACGCCCCGTGCCGAAGAGGTTCCTGTCAGACCACTGGAGGAAGCCGGAGACAGGGAACCCGCCGACATTGCCGCCGAAGGTCGCACCGAACTGAAGCTGCATCTGGTTGCCTTCCTCGACCGCAATCTCAAGTACGACACCGTTCTCGGTCTCACCCTGATAGAGTCCCGTGGAGATATCTGTGATGATGCCGGTGTTGAGGATGTTCCTTCCTGAAGCCTGGAGAGCCTCCTGGCTGAAGACATCGCCTACATGGAGTTCAAGTTCCCTTTCAAGAACATAAGGTTTGGTCTTTGTAAGACCTGTGATGACGATCTTCTCGACAATTGACTGCCCGCTTTCCTGAATTACGAGATGGTAGTCGATTGTATGTGTATCCTCATTCTGCGTCAGCTGGGGATTGATCTGTGTCTGGATATAGCCTTCGTTGTAATACAGGGAGGCAAGAGCCTGGATCTGGGCCATGACCTCGCTGTAGTTGTTCACTGCACCTTCCCTGAGATATACAGCATTCTCAAGCTCTTCTGTAGAGATTACGCTGTTGCCTTCAAATGAGAGTTTTCCGATAAGCCACTGCTCGCCTTCACTGATCTCGATATTTATGTCGACCATATGATAGCGCTCATGGGTCTCAGGAGAACCGACAACCTCGTAGCTGACGATCTGTGCATCTACATAGCCGTTGTCGTTGTAGAAAAGAATAAGGCTCTGGAGGTCAGTCTGGAGAGTCGAGGCCACATAGTTTCCCGAGCGGAAGAAGCTTCTTTCCTTGAGAGACATCTCCTTCTTGAGATCCTTTGCAGGATATGAATTGTTTCCGGTGAAGTTTATGTTTGCAATCTTGTACTGCTGACCTTCCTCAACCGTATAGACGATCTTCACGGTATTGTCAGTCTCGTCAATTTCGCTGTAGACATCAACTGATGCATCAGCGTAACCGCGTGATCTGTAGTAATCCTCAACAAGAGCCGCATTCGCCCTGAGAAGGCCCGGAGAATGGAAGTCACCTTCCTTGAGGTTCTGCTCGCCTTCAAGGACACGGGAACGTATATCCTCATTGCCTTCGAAAACTATCTCGTCGATCATCGGTATTTCATGGATGATCATGTTGATGTTTACTGACGAGCCGTCTTCAGCAGGGCTCATCTCATAGCTTTCAATGTATTCAAGCCACGGCTGTGAATACATGATATTGTTGATCTCTCCTTCCACTTCACTCGTGAAAGGCTGTCCGATGAAATCCCTGAGCAAGCCGTTGATTGTCCTTGCGCTGACATTCTGCAGCCCCTGATATGTAAATGAGGCAATATTCCTGTCATACCACCAGGTGCCTGTCAATTCTTCACTTTGACCATCTGCCGCATAAAGAGGAACAAAAGCAAACAGAATCGCTAAAGCCAGATAAGCGATTTTCTTAACCATTTAATTTCTCCTGTGAGGAAATATACCCAAAAAAACAATAAAACTCAAACATTAGTTGCTTTCCCCTTCCTTTTTCTATACGCAATCTTCACACAAGGATCAGAAATCAATCGTCTTGGTATATCTTATGCCAAAGTTGTCCATGAGGCTCGGCAGTGACAGATAGCCCGGAGTCGAGAAGATAGTGAACGTGCCCAGTGGGTTCTCCCACTCGAACGAGATCTCGAGATCAAGCGAAAGATCATCGGTGAGAAAGCTTGCCTCATTGACGCTGTTGTCCATTGCCTGAAGATAGAACATGATCTGGAAATACAGATTGTCGGAAAGATATTTACCAAGATAGATCGATGTGTTGTTAAGATAGGTCGCAAGAGGACTGTAGCTGTGTTCCGCGTCCGGGAAAATCGTGGTGAGAAGGAAATTCTCGATAATGTTCGTCCTCAGTGAGAAGATGTCGACATGGAGGCTCTCACGTATGATGTTGACGAGATTGCCGCCGTTACCCGTGTTGATGACACCCATCCTGCTCAGCACGTCTACACCTGAGGTGACAAGGGAAGCGATGGACCCAATATTGCTGCTGCCATAGGCAGTGGACGGCAGGATCGAGTTGCCGAGAATCGACATGATCTCCTCGATTGAAAGCTGCGGTGTGCTTTCGAATACCGGCGAGAAGTTATCAAGGGATGCATTGTTCAGCACAAGATAGATATCCACTCTCTCACCGTCGCTGTCATAGTCACGCAGTCTTGCCCTGAGGTTGATCAGAGGAGTGAGCTCCCCTGTCCTGCTGTCAAGGAAATTGAAGCTTCCTTCCGTTATGAAGAAGTTCTTCTGGAAATAGTAGATCTCACCGGAGCGGAATGACAGCTCACCCACAAGTCCTATTTCAGAGCTCTCGCTGTCATACAGGAAGTGGAAGCTGTTGTCCTCATTGAAGTAAGCCCTTATGATGGGATCTCCCTGAAGCGGCATTACGAATGAGCAGTTCTCCTTCAGTGTGACGTCGAACTCGTTCCTCACGAGGCGTCCGCTGGAGTACCACCACTCCGGCAGAGGATCCATTCCCATGGAGAACACGCCGTTGTGAAGATTCAGGTCTCCGCTGAGATAAATCTTGTCAAGATCAGAGTATATCCTGAAATAACCGTCAACGTCACCTTTAATCTGTATTCCCTTACTGTATACAGGAACACGGACAAACACGGTATCGCCTTCAGGAACCCAGACCTCGACATCATAATAGTCCAGTATGTCTGCATTGCTGAGCATAGCCTGCGCAACGGCAAAGCCGCTGTGAAGATCCCCGTTGTCATCATCGATGACGACAACCTGCGTCCTGTTCGTTGTTGCATGGTTGTCGACAACGGAAACCTGTGTGTTCCCCACTCTTATCCTTGAATTCTCAAGCCACCAGACCCGCATGTCGAAACCGAGGGAACCTCCGTCCCCGTACAGATGAGTGTCCTCCAGTGTGCCGTATACAAGGAAGTCGCCGTATACCCATGCAGGATTCTCGAACGTGACAAAGGGAACACGGTAGAGCCAGTTGAGGACAGAGAGGTCAAAGTTTATTCCTTTCAGCTCGAGGCTGATGTCTTCAAGATTGAAGTTCCCCTCTATGGATCCGTACAGCACATCGTTTTCAAGTATGGTGAGACCGGCCGTCAGGGACGGAACATCGACATAGCCTGTGATGAAATTGCCATCCATGTCGACACGGCCGCCGTAATAGTGAAGATCGATGAAACGGTCCTCAAGCAGGGACCGTCCGTCCACAAACAGACTGTCAATGCTGAGCTGTGAGTCAAAGCTGATCTCATCTATGTTCCGTACCGTCTCGCTCACAAGCTCGAAAAGGCCTTCATAAGGCTGGTAATCGAGAGTCAGTGTGATGGCGGCGTCCACAGGGTATACCCTGTCCACATTGACTTTCTCGTAATGCATGCCGATTGATGTGCTGAAATGTCCGCTCTGAATACCGAATGATATAAGATCACTTGAAAGCGTCAGGTTGTCAGTTGTATATGAGACGTCATTGGCTACAAATCCGGTATTGTCGAGTATGACGTCTGCCCTCAGGGCATAGCTTGTGATGTTCTCGTCACTTGAATGCAGATACAGGTTTCCGGAGAACGAGAAGTCAGAGCCGTTCTCGCCTCTTCCGATAAGATATGTGTCAAGAATCGAGTCTGCAAGGCCGAGCCGGTCAAGGGAGACATTCTCTGCCGTGAGGATTCCGGAGTAGTCCCCGCTCCTCAGGAGGAGCGACAGGTTGATTCTCTCATCCGTGTTGCCCAGCGTCATTGCAAAGCGCCTTCCATCATGTAAATAGACAGCCTCGCCGGTATATGTGCCGTAGACATCGGAAAGTCTTATTCCGCTGAAGGTTATCCTCTCAGGATCGATTGTGAGAGAGAAGCTGACATCCGGACGTGACTGGATGAAACCGAGCGAACTTATCCTGAAGTCCTCCGCACTGCCGTAATACGACTGTGCGGCAAAGTCGAAGTAATAGGAGAAGCTGCCATCCAGCATGGACTGCTCCTTGTTATAAGGATTGAGAGTCGGAAGACGGAAATCAGAGAACGAAAGAGAAAGCATGAGATTCTCTGAATAGTCAAGCGATGCCACAAGACCTGCCGAGATGAGGTCGGCCCTTGCATTGTTGAAATCGACGGAAAGATCAAACGGATAGACGGTGATGCCGCTCTTAAGCTCGCCGTTTGAGCTCACAACACCTTCCCTTGCCCAGTTGATCGCGCCCCTTAGGTAGCTGTTTTCAAAGAACGGAGTCGAAACATCGATGTAGTATTCATCGGTGCTGTCGAGAAGGAAGTCTATGTTGACGAACTTCGTGCCGCTTTCAGTCATCTCAAGCGAGAGGTTTCCTTCAGGAATCAGGCTTTCATATGAAATGCTGCCGCTGTACAGGAGACGTATCCACTGTGATGTGATCGTGAAGCTGTTGATTATTATCGCATCATCGTCCATGCCGGCATCAAGGCTGGATGCAAGACCGAAGTCACGGCCATTGAAATTAATGTTGTTGAAAGCGAATGAACTGATGATCTTTCCCACAGGTCGTGAGGCATCATTTATGTTGAAATTCATTCCCAGTGATCCGGAAAGGGTCGTCTCATCATCAATATATGCACTTATCGAAGGTACATACTGATCGAAAAGTGAGCTCAGGCTGTTCAGGCTGAATGAGTTCACGCTGAGTCTCAGATCATGCATTGCACCTCCTGTGTACACAAGCTGTATGACATCTCCGTATGACAGATTCCCGGAAAGGCCGGAATCATTGTATGTCAGGTATGCCGTGAAATCATCATCAAGAGGCATGAACCTCAGTCTGTTCATGCTGATCGTGAAATCATTCACCTCTGAACCGGAGAAAATCGCGGAAGCGGAAACATCAAGCTCGCTGCCGTCAAGGAAGTTAACATCTGAGGATGCCTTCACGCCGGCAGCTCCCTCAACATAGATGTTGTTCTCGTTCATCTGGCCGGAAACAGTTATGCCGCTGCTGTATGCATTTGTCACGACATTGTCCGACAGGCTTCCTGTTCCATCTGCGCTTATCTCACCTGTTGTCAGATCGAACGACAGACTGGAGGAAGCTGCTCTGGCGCTGCCTGCGATGTCCTTAACACTTAGAGCTACATCACCATATGATGCCCTGACTCCATCCTCACTCCTGATGTTGAGGGCAGCTTCATCCCCTGCAAGATCAATGCGGGCATCAACACGAGAGATTGATACGGATGTCCCCTCTCCTTCCAGTGCGGATGAGAGAAGTACAAGTTCAATGCCGTCTGAACTGGTATATGCGGAAATGCCCGTAAGGGATACATTGTATGCCCCGTATGAAAGCTTACCGCTGCTAGCGGAAACCGTCAGGGGAAGGTGTCTTACATCAAGAGTCTCAAGGCTTTCAAAATCGATGATGAGCGCAAGATCATCAAAGGATGCATTCATGCTGCCGTAATAGCCTTCCGTACTGTCAAGGGAAAGGCTGATCCTGTAGCTTCCGTCATAGTCGAGATTGAGTGAAAGATTGGATGAGCTGAAGCCCAGCTCCCGGAGGGCAACATCTATGTACGGAGCGTTGAAAGCAAAGCTTTCCGGCTGGAGTCCCCGTCCGAGTCTCAGATTCATCCTGAAATCTTCGAAAGACATCGATTCGCCAAGCCTTAGATCGAAGTTCTCTATATTCACTGAATATGTGAAATCATAGAAAAAAGTTCCACTCAACGACTGCCGTCTCTCGTCTATCGAATTGATGAAGCGGTTCACGTCGTCTATGCTCAGCCGGGCTTCTTCTGCATCTGAAGATTCTCCATCCCCATCATCATTCATGAGATTCTCAAGCGTCACCGTAAGACCGTCCACATCGACATTCATGTTTCCTTTTCCTGTTAACACAGAATAGATGAGAGAGAACGGATTCTGGTATAACGTGAGGCTGTCAATATGAACAGTCTCCTCATCCATGTATTCGATGCTTATGTCATTGATCTTTATCTTCTGTGAAAGATTCCTGTCAATCGAGGAGTATGAGAAAGTGAAACCGCTGTCATTGCTGACATATCCTGCCAGCTGGTTGACGAGCAGAAGTCCCGGTGAGTCTATGTTAAGAGAGAAGATACAGAAAAGCACTGCAGCCAGGAATGTCAGCAGGACCAGCAGTGATATCACAATTGTCGAAAAAGTAGTATGGTACTTCATCTCTAGTTACGTTATTATATGGGAAAAATCCTATTTGAAGAATAGAAAAAACTCATTCTGATGGGCAAGGAAAAACTTTTATGTCAGATATTCTTTCATCCTTCATATGCTTTGAAGGCCTTGACGGCAGCGGTAAGAGCACGCAGGCAGGCCTGCTTGCTTCAGAACTGGAAAAAAGAGGAAGGAAGACATTCCTCACGGCAGAGCCGACAGACGGTGCGATCGGCCGTCTGATACGTCAGGTGCTGCGTCATGAGGTCAGGACGACGCCCTGTGCGCTTGCCCTACTGTATGCGGCGGACCGCAACCACCATCTCTACAATGAGGAAGACGGCATAGTCAGGAACATCAGGGATGGCAGAGTTGTCATCAGTGACAGGTATTTCTATTCTTCCATCGCATACCAGGGAAACACAGCTGATGTCGGCTACATCAGGACAATCAATGCATATCCTCATCCTGAATACGTGATCTACATCGACACGCCGGTGGATGTATGCATGGCAAGAATAACAAGCAGAGGTGAAGGAAAAGAGCTTTTCGACAGGACTGAGTTCCTGAAAAAGGTGAAAGACTCCTTTGACAGCATCTTCACCGCACTGCCCCCTGAAGTACGTTTCCTCCGTGTTGACGGAAGCGCACCGGTCGATGAGCAGAGAGAAAAGATAGCATCCTTCGTCAGTCTATGAACATCGCATCACCGTAGCTGAAGAAGCGGTATCCCTTCTCAACGGCATGGTGATACGCATTGAATATGTTTTCCTTGCCTGCAAGCGCACTGACCAGCATCAGCAGCGTTGACTCGGGAGTGTGGAAATTCGTGAGCAGGCTGTCGACAGCCTTGAAACGGTATCCGGGATAGATGAAGATGTTGGTTCTCTGTGTTCCCGCCTTGATGAATCCATTCTCATCGCTTGCGCTTTCAAGCGTCCTCACGCTTGTTGTGCCGACAGCCACAATCTTCTTTCCGCTTCTTCTGGCTTCGTTGAACTGGGCTGCAGTCTCCTCGCTTATCGTGTAGCGTTCATAGTGCATGTGATGGTCTTCAATATTGTCGCTTCTCACCGGAAGGAATGTTCCGGCTCCGACATGAAGCGTGACTTCTAGAATCTTCACGCCTCTGGCTTTTATCTCATCAAGGATCTCCTTCGTGAAATGAAGACCGGCCGTAGGTGCGGCAACAGATCCTTCCTGTGATGCATACACAGTCTGGTAACGGCTTTCATCGGAAAATGTATCTTCCCTCTTTATGTATGGAGGAAGAGGAACATGGCCGCAGAGAGAGAAGAAATCCTCACTGAGGATACCGCCGAAGTCCACAATGCGTGTTCCGTCTTCGTTTTCTCCCGTGATTACAGCCTTTCTGACAAGATTCCCGTCCCTGTCGAAGAATGAATATGATTTTCCCTTCTTCTGCTTGCGGGCCTTTGATGTCATTGCAGTCCATGTATGATCCTCATTCTCCTCAAGAAAAAGGAACTCAACTCTGGCACCGGTATCGCTGATACCATAGCAGCGGGCCTTGCGGACCTTTGAATTGTTGACGACCATGACACAGTTGCTGTCGATGAGAGATACTATATCCTTCATCGTCAGATCTTTGTATTCACCGCTTCTCTTGTTGAGATACATGAGTTTCTCATCTCCGCGGTGCTCGACCGGAACCTGTGCGATCAGGTTCTCGGGAAGATCAAAATAATAGTCCCTGGTCAGCATCGGTGCTGCCTCCGTTATATTCAATATTCAACAGGTCATAGGCCTTTCTCGTGACCATTCTTCCTCTAGGTGTTCTCTTCAGGTAGCCCTGCTGGATAAGATATGGCTCATAGAAGTCCTCAAGGGTTTCGACGGCCTCACCGACAGAAATGGAAAGAGTGTCGGCACCCACAGGTCCTCCCTGATAGAACTGTATTATGGTTCTGAGTATCGCCCTGTCCTGTTTCTCGAGACCGTTTGAGTCTATGCCGAGCTTGTCGAGACCGTATCTTACGATATCAGTATCGATACAGCCGCCCTTCATCACATCGGCAAAGTCCCTGAGTCTCTTCAGGAGCCTGTTCGCGATTCTTGGTGTTCCCCTTGAACAGTGCGCAAGAAGCGATGCTGCCTCGTCATCGATCCTGCAGCTGAGTATGTCGGCAGATCGGAGGACGATCTTCTTGAGCTCCTCATCATTGTAATATTCAAGATGCCCCGTTATTCCGAATCTCTCTGAAAGAGGTGTGGAAACGGAACCGGCCTTTGTCGTGGCACCGATGAGAGTGAAACGGGGAAGAGGTATCCTCATTGTCCTGGCACTCGGCCCCTGTCCGATGACCCAGTCGATCTCGAAGTCTTCCATTGCTATGTAAAGCATTTCCTCAAGCGCCGGCTTGAGACGGTGGATCTCGTCGATGAAGAAGATTGAATTCTCCGTGACATTGGTCAGAATGCCGGCAAGATCCTTTGGCTTGTCCAGAGCAGGCGCACTTGTCATTCTCAGTTCGGAGTGCATCTCATTTGCGATGATTGAGGCAAGAGTCGTCTTTCCAAGTCCGGGAGGACCTATGAGAAAAGTATGGTCAAGAGCCTCGCCTCTCTCGCGTGCAGCCTTGATGAATACTGAAAGGTTTTCCTTAAGCTGTGCCTGTCCCTGAAAGTCTTCAAGATACTGGGGACGCAACACGTTTTCCGTTTTTTCATCAGCTCTCTGGAAGGTGACTGCCACAGGGCTGTCTTCTTCCGGATTGAAATCATTGAATTCCTGCTTCAAGTCAAGCTCCTTAAGAGAAGCGGGAAGAGATAGTTCTCGGCCTGCTCTTTATTCATGCTCCTGACATTATCCTTTTCCTTTTCAAGGAGTTTATCAAGAGTTTTGACGACAAGCTTCTTGTCAAAGCCCATCTCAGTGAATGATTCTATCACATCTTCGTAATCTTTGGATGAGGTGACATGAGCGTTTTCAACACCGCTTGGGGAGTCATCAACATAGACAAGAGTATCGCGGAGCTGGAGAATGAGTTTCTGCGCCGTCTTGTTGCCGATGCCAGGTATTCTGGAAAGAGTTGACAGGTCCCTGCGGTCAAGCGCGCCTATGAGTTCGCTGACGCTTATCGCGGAGAGGATTTTCAATGCACCCTTTCCTGCGATTCCGGGAACCTTGAGAAGCTGGTTGAAACATTCCCTCTCGGCGTTGTCAATGAAACCGTACAGGATCATGGCATCTTCCCTTACAACAAAGACAGTAAGAACCCTGACAGGTTCCTTGCCAGTGAAACGGGAATAATAGGCTGAACATTTAGAACTTGTCTCAAGGATGTATTCAACCCCCGAGACATTCACGATGACATTGTTCTCACTTGTCTGTGTTATGACACCGTTAAGCGCATTGATCATTTATTTTATCCGGCCTCCCATTCTCTCTCTTGTGCTGTTCATCACCGCATATGTGATGCAGTCCGCAAGCGCATCTGCAGCATGATCGGGTTTAGGCGGTTTTGAAAGCTTCAGAAGCAGCATCACCATCTGCTGTATCTGATTCTTGTCCGCACGGCCGACCCCTGTTATCGCCATTTTTATCTGGAGTGGAGTGAAATACTGTACATCCAGTCCCCTTCTCTTCATCTCCTGCGTGACGGCTCCTATCACCTTCGCGACTGAGATCGATGAGGAAATGTTCTGGGCGAAGAAAATATCCTCAATGGACACTGCATCAACATGATAAGTATCGGCAATCTCACCTATTCTGGATGCGATCGAATATATTCTGTCCACCAGGCTGAATTCCGTTGTTGTCTTTATGACACCAAAAGAAACAGGCTGGTAGCGTTGATTGTTATACTCGACAACACCCCAGCCCGTATTAGCCAGCCCCGGATCAACTCCAAGGATAATCAATTGTCATTCCTCTTCAAAGTCATCAGGAAGATCGAGGTTTGTGGAAACCTGCTGGACATCCTCGAGGTCTTCAAGACGCTCGACGATCTTGAGAACCTTGTTTGCCTTCTCCTTGTCAAGTGTGACTGTTGTGTCGGCAATCTTGTTGACATCGGCTGAATCCTGCTCGAAACCGGCATTCTGCATGGCTTCAAGCACGCTGGCGAAGTCTGATGCGGAAGTTGTGACTTCGATCACTCCGTCTTCAGTGCTTACATCCTCTGCTCCGTTCTCAAGCGCAGCCTCGAAGATCTGCTCCTCTGTATATTTTGAAGCATCATATGTGATGACACCCTTTGTCTGGAACATGTATGAAACACAGCCTGTGGCACCAAGTGAACCGCCGAGCTTTGTGAGAGTGCTTCTGACATCAGCAGCAGTTCTGTTCTTGTTGTCCGTAAGTGTGTCGATGATGATGGCAACCCCACCCGGAGCATATCCTTCATAGGTGAGTTCATAGAAGGTTGTGTTGGCATCTTCACCGCTTGCCTTCTTGATTGCTCTCTCGATATTGTCCTTAGGCATGTTCTCGGCTCTTGCCTTGAGAACAGCTGTACGAAGTCTTGCATTTGAATCCGGATCTGCACCGCCCATCTTGGCAGCCACCGTGATTTCCTTGATAAGCTTGGTGAACTTCTGACCGCGCTTGGCATCCGCAAGACCTTTCTTGTGTTTGATTGTTGCCCACTTACTATGGCCTGACATAATAACCTCTTTATCTGAAAAGTTTACTTCAATATTTTGAACGCTAAATAAGCTACCACAAAGAAAAAAAGACTGTCAACCTAAAGATCCATCAGCATCGCAAGGATAATCTGGTTCATGACAAGTATTCCATCTCTTTTCAATGTAAAGACATCTTCGGAGTCTGAATAGTAATTTGCATTCAGTTTCCTGATTTTTGACGAGAACAATTCATCAAAATCTTCTTCGAAGCGGAGAGAGAATTCCTTTTTGTTCACACCCCATTTAGTTCTCAGTGTTGTAAGGAGATACTCCTCAACTGCCTCCGTTTTTGAAAGCGGAAGGACATCAAATGACGGAGATGAGATGAAAGACTCCACATCCTCGTTCTGCCGCATTGAGACAAGGGATGAATAGCCAAGAGAGGATTCCGCTGAAGGCCCGAGTCCTATATACTGGCCGAGATTCCAGTAAACAAGATTGTGGGCACAGTAGTTTCCACCTCTTGCGAAGGCACTGACCTCATACTGCTCAAAGCCCAGTGACGCAAGCCTGTCCCACAGGATGCAGAGATTGTCAGCCTCCTCATCCTCATCAAGAGGCTTCTCCCGTTCCAGGAGTCTTGAACCTTCCTCAAATGTGAGGGAATAAAGCGAGAGATGATCTATATTGAAAGATGACAGGGTCTCAACATCCTCAAGAGCCTCCTCTATGCTCTGGCGGGGAATGTTCGTTATGAGATCCCCGTTTATCTTGAAACCGCTTTCCGTCTTGAAAGCTTCAAGGAGTCTCATAGCCCTTATGTTGGCATCTCTGTCAGCATTGCGGCCAAGTGTCCTCAGATGCGCATCACTGAAGGACTGGATCCCGATTGAAATGCGGCTGACATGAGAGAGAAGAGATGCGAAAGACTCATCCAGAGTTTCAGGATTGATCTCCATCGTAGTCTCATCGCTCTTTCCGTATGCATAGGCAATGTCGAGGAGATTCTTTATTCTGGACGGACCGAGAAGCCCGGGGTTTCCTCCTCCGATGAAGATGGTTCTGAAAGGCCTCTTCAGCTCCTCAACCACACTTGTCAGTTCCTTCTCCAGCACCTCATAGAACTGATCTGTGATGCAGGAAGCATCCTTTCTTTTTGAAAGAGGAAGCGAATAAAAAGCGCAGTAATCACATTTTGTTGTGCAGAAAGGAATGTGAAGATACAGGGAAACATCTTTCTGCGGATCAAGGTATTCTTTCATTGCTTCTCTCAGTCAAGGGAGCCGATTCTGTTCAACGGCCAGAAACGGAAAATGACCTTTCCGTTGATCACGCTTTCACTTACAGGACCGAAATAACGGCCGTCCCTGGAGTTGTCCCTGTTGTCGCCAAGCGGCAGCACATAGCCTTCAGGCACATAGATGCCGGCATTGTAGCGGGCATTTGCGCTTCTTGCGTTCATATCGCTGGGATCAATGAGCGAGGCATAGAGAGTCTGTTCCTTGGTGAATTCATATGAATCCAGGATGTACTGGTTGTCTGCTATTGTCTGGTATGCACTGAGAAGATGATTCGGAGCACTGGTTATACCGGCCTCCTGAAGTGCATACAGGCGTCCGAATGCCTGAAGCCCAGGATAATAATCCTGCCCGATCAGGCGCTGAGGCGCATCAGAGAGTCCGTTTTCCGCCCTGAATCTCTTCTCATCAATATATCCGGAATAACCGGCAGGCTTTATGAGGACTTCGCCGTTTTCAAATCTGACACTGTCTCCGCCCATACCGGCAGCCCTCTTCACGAAAAGACGCTCGGCAGGCGTACCGTCTTCATTCCTGTCGATGTTCACGAGTGAAAGCGTTCCCATGTAGACAATCTGCGACAGGACATCGAAAACAGGTCCTTTTGAATCATATTCCGGATTGTAGAAAGTGATGATGTCATCACGGCTCACATGCTTCGTCGAGTCGAAGATCTTGTTTCCAGCAGGATAAAGCTCGGTTCCGTAACTCATCTTGCTCACGACAACCCTGTCGCCGACTTCAATCGTATCCACCATTGAAGGAGAGGGAATCACGAACAGCTGGAAGAGATACTGGTTGATCAGGAGAACCGCTATGATGGCGAAAACGAAGGCATCGACCCATGAGAAGATCTCACCCTTCACTGTCTTCTTCCTGCGTTTTTCGGTTTCCCTGACCCTTTTGCGGTATGTGAGGTATTTTTCCGTCTTTTCCTCTAGAAAAGCATAAACTTTATCCATGCGGGAAAAATAACATAATGTCATATTTGTTGACAATAGAGACGTGTTTAATTACCCTTAGTGCGTTATGAAAAAAGAAGAAAAACTGGTTGATGTCGAGCCTGTGAGACTTCCATCTCTCGGCCCGATGAGACCCGGCAAATATATACTGATATCACTCATCACAGTCATTCTGCTTGCACTCTTCCTCCTCTTCTTCCTGCCCGGAATCATAAAAGGAGGACGCTATGTCACATTCACTAGCAGCATGTGCGGTGTCGGTGTCATCATCGACGGGGAGTACACCGGTTCGACAAGCGGGACGAATTACTTCATTGAATCCGGAAGCCATGAGGCTGAGTACATAAAGAACGGTATCACAATCGGAAAAGAGACACTTGTGATCGACCATCCTGTATTCGCAACGCTTTTCATCCGCCGTACACAGACTGTCGATATTGTCCCTTCACAGACCGATGGTCTTTATGAAAGCATTCTTGACAATACGCTTGAAGGAGTTGTCAGCTATTCAGCGGTCCTGTCCTATGATGAGACTTACAACTACCCTCCGCTTTACACATCTTACGCCAGGGATGTTTCCGCTCTCGGCATCAGTGATGTGAGCAGCGATTTCCATCTTCTCTCATCCTTCGTGACCACAAAGGAGATGCTTGATGATCTGAAGAGCGCAGCTGCAATCCTTGATGAGAACGGAATAAAGTATTCGACACTCGACATCACTGTTCTTGAATCGCTCATCAGCGGAAACGGAGATAACACTGATGTCACTCTTGTCTCACCTTCCGGCGAGACTCATTACACATCTGACGGTTTCTATTCATACAGCGGAGAGTCATTCACAATGGGAGTCAACGGCAAAGTCTCCACAGAGAACATGAACACTCTTCCCATCCGTGTCTCCACTTCCGGTTTTGATCTCGCCGGCTTCTATGTGACTGAGTATGAATACGCGCTTTTCGTTAGGGAGAATCCATACTGGGCGAAAGACAATCTTGAAACCCTTATCGCTGACGGCATGGCAGATGACTATTACCTTGCGGGCATAACACTTTCGACAGCATATGTCTCCAACCTGCCGGTGAGGAACATCAGCTGGTATGCCGCCGATGCGTACTGCAGATGGCTGAGTGAGAAAACAGGAACAACATACAGGATGCCGAGCGAGGCTGAGTGGTACCAGGCCGCCTCAAGTGCAGAGGACAGACCATACGCGACAAGCATACTGAGTCTTGATGACGGCACACACACATCTCCGCTTTCAATGCTCGGCGGGCTCTGGGAATTCACATCAAGTGCATATGTCCCGCTTTCGAGAATTGAAGGTATGACATATGATGCGGAGTCCCTTTCCTCAAGCGACATTATCGTGAAAGGCGGCAGCTACATCAATGACCCGTCAGATGTTTCTAAAGAGACTGTGGGTGTCATGAGAAGAGAAGTCTGCAGTGATTACACCGGACTTCGTCTGGTAAGAGAAAACATATGAGTAAAGATAAAGAGAACTTCAAGTTAATACAGAAAAACAAGAAAGCCTGGTTCAACTATGAGATCATAGAGGAACTTGAATGCGGCATGGCTCTTGTCGGCACAGAAGTCAAGAGCGTCAGGGAAGGACGATGTTCATTCTCCGACAGCTATGTGCAGATCAAGGACGGCGAGCTTCAGCTCATCGGCTTTCTCATCCAGCCCTACTCCCACGGCGGCAAGGTTTTCAACCATAAAAGCGACAGGGTGAAGATACTGCTTGCACATAAGCAGGAGATAAAAAAGTTCAGAAGAAAAGTCGAGGCAAAGGGAATGACAATCGTTCCTCTTGAGATCTATATAAAGAACAACCTTGTCAAAATGAAAATAGCGCTGGCACGCGGTAAGGCCGTATACGACAAGAAGGAAGCCATCAAGGCCCGCGATCTTCAGAGAGAACAGAGACGCGAACTCAGGAATTCCGGCTATTAAAGAAACAGCGGTGCGTGTATCTGTCCGTTCTCAAGCAGTGAACACATTATGTCGGTAAGCTTGCTCACGCTTATCCTGTAGCCGTCTCTTACCCAGCAGTCAATCACACCAAGGGCACCGGCTACGCTGTAGTGGTACGAAATCTCGGCTTCAATACCGCTCAGTCCTTTCGATATTGATGTGTTTATTATGCTGTCATGCAGTGCATCTATTATCTGGTCAATGAAGTGTCTGTTGCTGCGTCTGGAAAGTATGATAGAACATATCTCACGGTTATCCATTATCGTGGCAAGTATTGAATGTACAAAGTCTCTTGTCCTTGACACATCCGTATTTATCTGGGCAAGAGGCTGCCATATCTTTGCAAGAAGATCATCCTCGATTTCCTTGAGGATATCAGCCGGTTCATTATAATGGGCATAGAATGTATTGCGGTTGACACCTGCGGCCTCGCACAGTTCGGTTATCTTTATCTCGTCATATGAACGTTCCTTGAGAAGATCAAGCATTGTCTTCTTCAGTTTGTCGATTGTCCTGACGACCCTTGCGTCCTTCTTTGTTCCGCTTTTCCGCTTACCGCTTTCTTTCATTCAGCTGCCTCAGCCTCTTAGCCTACTCTATGAGACAAGTGTTTGCAATCTGTACTTGCCTTTAAACGGACATTTTGTTAAATTTATTCTGCTTTCAGACAGCGAAACGGGGGTGTTCCAGTTTCGACTGCCGGCAGAGCAGGCTTGAGACTGCAGGCCAAGCGACAACTTGTAAAACTATCACCAAAATTAAATGCAAAGAAAGAAGACGAATACGTCTCTGACGAAGCACTCGCTCTCGCTGCTTAAGCAGTGTTTTTAGAGCACGGCGTTGAAGGTGCTGATCCTAACCCGAGACTGTCCGACACCAACAGGGTCTTGCCTCTTTCCAGTTGCCGGGGCTGAGGGACACTAAGGCAAATACCGTACAGGTGCGTTGGCAGCATTACGTTACCGGTATGGGAAAAATTAAAATGCGGCTAAGCTCTGTAGACGTTTCAGGATGCCCCGGTAGGACAGGAGTGCGATTCTCCTCACCTCCACTACCTCAAAAAGCCTCATTTTTGCATCAGAAATGAGGCTTTTCCATAATCAGGCTATGACTCAGCTAATATGATGATCAAGGGCAGTGAAGAACTGCTCAAGGTCGGTGAATGTCAGCACTGCATCCTTGTCCTGACTTGTCGGCTGTGCATTGACGATCACGATCTTTCCCCCGTTGTAACGGGTAAGCTGCGGGAAAGCCGCAGCAGGATAGACGGTAAGCGAGGATCCCAGCACAAGAGTCAGGTCTGCCTGAGAGAATGTTATCTCGGCACGCTTGAGCACATCTGATGAAAGGCTTTCACCATAGAAAACTATGTCGGGCTTTATCAGGCCGCCGCAGGTTCTGCATCGCGGAACCTCACCGCTTCTGACGACCGGAGCAATCTGGTCATATGTATAGTATGCATTGCAATTCGTGCAGTACGCACTTCTGGCAGAACCGTGCAGTTCATATACTTTCCGGCTTCCGGCCCTCTGGTGCATGAAATCTATGTTCTGTGTGAATATTCCACCAGGCAGCATCCCCTTCTCTTCCATCTTCGCAAGAGTATAATGGACAATGTTCGGTTCATAATCCTCAAGATGATACCAGACGCTTTCCGCCCAGCGGTAGAAGATATCGGGATGGGAATAGAAATAGTCTATTGAAAGGATTTCCTCAACACTCATTCCGTCATAGTCATGGGTGTACACACCGCCTTTACCGCGGAAATCAGGAATGCCGGAAAGTGTTGACACTCCGGCACCTGTGAAAACGGCGGTCTTTTTCGATGAATCCAGTATCTTCAAGAATTCACTGAATTTCCTTTCAAACACTTCAGTCTTTTCCCGATATTCACCTTTCATTTCACCAGTTCTCCGATATAGGTATTGCCTTTAAGTCTGTTTGTTCTGAGAGTAACTATATCACCGGTTTTTATTCCTGTGTCACCCGGATTGAAAGTAATCATCTCATTGTGCGCATTCCTGGCAAGGAAAAGAGACTTGTCATCGCGTGTGACACCGGTAACCACGGCACGGCTGATCATGCCGACCCGCTTTGTCTTCAGCTCAGAGGCCCTTTTAAGCTGCTCGCTGATAAGACGTTCAAGACGGGCGACCTTTTCTTCATCGCTGAGCTGCTCGCTCATCGAAGCGGCAGGTGTGCCTTCCCTGACATTGTAATAATACATGAATGCCTCGATGGGAGAAAGATATTCCATTGCAGAAAGCGTGTCCTCATACTCTTCCTCACTCTCACTGGGGAACCCGACCATGACATCAGTTGAGAATGTGAGGCCTTCGATCTTCTCCCTCATGTTGTCCACAAGTGAGAAGAACTTCTCCCTTGTCGTCTTTCTGTTCATGAGCTGGAGTATTCTCGTGTTTCCAGACTGCATGGGCAGATGGATGTGCTTGCATACCCTCTCCACACGGGCTATCACATCGATAAGCTCCGGCGAGAAATCCTTCGGGTGCGGAGAATCAAAGCGGACGAACTCGATGTTGTCAAGATTGCGGCAGATCTTTGTAAGCAGCTGGGGAAAAACAGTGCCGTTGTAATTATATGAATTCACATTCTGACCAAGCAGGGTGATCTCCTTGACGCCTTTTGCATCAAGTGCCCTCACTTCATTGACAATCTCATCCACAGGACGTGAAATTTCCCTTCCTCTCACATAAGGCACGATACAGTATGAACAGAAATTGTTGCAGCCGTTCATTATCGGAACATAGCTTGAGAAATCGCCTTCATTGTAATAGCTTGACATGAACCTGTATTTCTCCTCACTTTCAAGCCCGTTGCCCTGAAGGTATGTCACGATATTCATTTTCTCATTCGTGCCGATGACAGCATCGACATACGGAGCCTCGGCAAGCAGCTCATCCTTTAGCCGCTCGGCCATGCATCCGGTGACTATTATCGTAAGAGGATGAACATCCTTCTTTATGTGATGATAGAAAGAAAGACGGCCCCAGATCCTGTTCTCGGCACTTTTCCTTACAGAACATGTATTGAGAATGACTGCATCTGCAATTGCTGAATCCTCTGTTTTTGTGAAACCTGCACCCCTAAGTAGGATGTCAAGGGCATTTCCTTCTGCCATGTTGAGCTGGCAGCCGTATGATTCCAGAATATAGTTTTTCACTTTTCAACCTCAAATCTTTTCTCGGCGGCAATAAGAGTGTTGTCCATAAGCATGGTGATCGTCATCGGACCGACGCCTCCGGGAACAGGTGTTATGTATGATGCAATCTCCTTTATGGCGGAATAATCGCAGTCCCCAACAAGTCTCCAGCCTCTTTCCCGAGTCTTGTCCTCAACCCGGTTGGTGCCTACATCGATTACCACAGCACCGGGGGCAACCATGTCAGAAGTCAGTGTGTGCACATGGCCTGCAGCAACTATGATGATGTCGCTGGAGAGCGTTATTTCCTTGAGATTCCTTGTATGCGTGTTGCATACAGTTACGGTTGCATCCCTTCCTTTCTGCATCAGGAGGCTCGCAACAGGCTTGCCGACAAGATTGCTTCTTCCTATCACGCAGACCTTCTTCCCGTCCGTTGGAATCTTGTAGTAATCAAGCAATGCAAGTATCCCCTTGGGAGTACAGGAAATAAAACTCTCTTTCCCCATAAGTGTCAGCCCGGCATTGACAGGATTCAGACCGTCAACATCCTTGGACGGATCAATTGCCTGCATCACCTTGTCATCATCAATCTGATCAGGAGTCGGAAACTGAACCAGAATCCCGTCAACCCTTTCATCCTTGTTTAGCTTGTCAACAAGAGAGAGAAGCCCTTCCTCGCTTGTGTTTTCATCCAGAGTGTAATCAAGATGTTCAAAGCCCATTTCCTCGCATGCGGTTTTCTTGCTGCTCACATAGCTTATGCTTGCCGGATCATTACCGACCAGGACAACCGCGAGACAGGGTTTCTTTCTCGAATATGTGTAGAATCTGCTTGTTTCCGTTTTGATGCGCTGTCTGTAGAATTCAGCGACTTCCTTTCCGTTTATTCTTACTGCCATGTCATCTTTATATTGAAAAATCAGGAAATTTACAATTCATGAATGGAGAGACAAAGGTCATGATGATTTATAAGAACAAATAATATAATGAAATAATGAAACATCTGCATATCTGCAGTGTGTAATTTATGTGCAATTGAGGCTGAAAGCCAACTATTCTTTAGACTTTTATGTGTTTTTCGGTTATATTCTGACTTATGAAAAAGAGAACAATGATTATCACATTAGTGCTTCTTGCCATACTGTCATGCATGCCTGCATTCAGTGCAACGTATTATGACAACGGCAGCCAGCGTTTCACTATAACAGCTGGTGTGAACTTTCCTATTTCAACTACGCTGTTTGATGAGAATCATACCTATGTTGGTTCTGGGTATGGTGGAAACAAAACAGGTTTCACTCTTCTCGGAGGCTATGGTTCACTTACATATCAGATGTTTGTAAATCCATACTTCGCACTCGGTGGTGAAATCGGATATGGCTTCAATTATTATGTTGATGATGCTCTGCTCACCAATGTTCCGATGCAGTTCAAGGTATCATTCATTCCGCTTCAGGGAACAATTGAAATTCCTCTTTCGCTTGGTGCTGGTTTCTCTTATATGTCTGTCTCTGACGGTGGTGCATACATGCCCTTCTTCCTTTCATTTGAGACAGGTCTCGACTGGTACATCACAGACAACTGGGGTATCGGAGTAAAGTCAGGGTTATGGGTGATTCCTGAACTTTATTTTGACAGCAGCAGGTCATATCAGAACGCACTTCAGACATTCATACCACTGACACTTTCAGTAACATACAGACAATAAATGGGGGGGGGGGTAACAGAAATGAGAAAAATATTCATTCCAGTTCTTACGTTTTTAATGCTTATATCCTTCGTCTCATGCAATCTTGACAATAACGGTATTCTCTGGACCGGTGTGAACCGTTATCCATCGGATGATAAAGACAGGAACTTTATCGGATACAGAACAGGTAAGCTCTACTACACAACAGTAGATGGCCTTTCTGAATTTGATCCTTCCAATGAAAGTTCAAATTCAGAACATGTTATAAGCGGTGATCATATTTTTATCAATAATTCTCATGACCGGGCATGGATTTCGGGAAATAAAATTGTTTATATCAATGATTATGTTCCTTCTGGTGGCAACATTAATCATCAGGATTACTACATCTATAATATTGACGACAATTCTTTAAAAAATATTTCAAAGCCAAATCTTGGAGAATCTGTTGACAGAATCATAAGTACTTTTGTTAGTGCTGACAGCAAACAGATGTTGGTTGGAAGTAACGGAACTTTCAACAAAATTCAAATCTTTGAAGCTGTGCTTGATGATAATGATCAGTTAAAATTAATAACAATTGGAAATGTTATTGAAAACTTTGTTGATGAAATGAACGGACTTGTCTGGTTTGAAGAAAATAACAAATTAAATTTTAAATATCTGAACACTGCTGTAACTTTTAACGATTCAACAGGTAAAACAGTTAATTTCTGGATCGATAATGACGATAATGATGGTGATCAGATAAGATCTGTAACAGTTAATGACAATAAAATGACTGTTCTACGTTACTATGACGGATATGTTTATATTTACGAAGGAACAATAGAGGGATCTGCAATAGCGTTGAAACAGGTTAAAAGTTTTTCCGAAGATCTTAGTACTGTCCCATCTTTTATACATGATAACAAGCTTTATTTCCTCAAGTACAATTCAGCCAGATCTTCTGAGCTTTATATTGTAAATCTTGATGATTACTCTGCAAACAGTTATACAACAGATGTGGCAGGCTTACGTGCTGAAGCATTCTTCTTAGCTGATAACAATGTATTTATTCTTACTAAAGATAAAGGCGTATTCAGAATAGATGAAACTTCAGTAACTCCTGTTCCTGATTTGAGAAGACGCTGATTGGTAATCAACTTCAACACTGTGGAGAATATGGCAATTCATATTCTCCATTTTTTTCAACTTCTCAGAAGCCTCACAACTTCCTGATATGTAATATCGTAAACAGACAGTGTCGGATAATCGAAACCGGCAAAATCCATTGCCTTCTTCTGCTTGTCAGTCACGGCTGTATACGGGTAAATACCGAAAAGGAACGGGAAGAAAGAATAGATGAAAGATTCAATATCATCTGCCGTCATTGAGGGAAAGAACTTATGCACGCTCATTCTCACTTCATTGATGGCCTGTGCATAAAGTTTCTTGAATTCGACAAGCGATTCAAGCCGGCTGTTCTCCTCAATCTCAAAATGATTCATTGAGACAAGTTTCAGAAGTTTTGGTCTTTTCTCAAGTGTATGGGCAAGAAGGGATGCGAACTCTTCAGCAGAAAGACTGTCATTCTTGTCCCTTATTTCCCTGATACATCTGCTGAGCTCCTGGTATTCCCTTCCAAGGAGAGCAAGGAAAATTTCCTCCTTGGTCTGGAAATAGTTGTAGATGGATGTTCTTGTGAAGGAAGTGACCTCCCCTATTTTCTGGATTGTCATTTCCCTGAAGCTCATCTTCTCATATAAAGACTCGCATGCGTTTATGATCTCATCCCTGCGTTTTGCAACAAGCGCGTCTGATCCCTTCGGCATACTCAATGCTCCAGAATGTCATGGAGGATGGTGCGCACTTCCTCATCATGATAGACTTCCTCGATCTCATCATGGGTCAGTCCTATGAATTCATGACAGGTATAATGAATCCATCTCTCATCTTCAGGCTTTTCAAGCACATGCTTTCTGCAGTAATAGTCAGGCTGGATCGGAAGCGGTTCCTCATGCTTGAATACCGGAACTTTGTAGTCATATACCGCCACCTTTATATCCTCTCTGGGAATACCGGCCTGCATCACAGTGTTCACAAGTGCGTTGACTGTCATGCCGGTATCGAAAATATCATCAACAATGAGGACCTTCTGGCCTTTCTTAAGATTCTTCGGCGACCATGTCCATCCGTCAATATCGACATGTCCTGCATGATCCTTCACAAGATTGTAGCTTCTGGCCACGACAGCAGCATAGAATACCGGCGTCTTGCCTTGCTTGAGTGCAATAAGCTTGTAAAACTCACTCATAACGTTTGCCATATAAGCTCCGCCTCTGAGCGAATCATAGATCACATCAGGTACGAAACCGTCTTCCTTGTACATCCTGTATACAAGCTTCAGCGCTGCATCGCGGATCATGTCGCATGTGATAAATTCTTTTGACATAGTTAACCTCTTGTGAAAATTCTAAGATATGACTTACTGGTTTTGCAAGCTTATTTCCTTTTTCAGACGACTGAAAACGACCATTCTGACTGCTGTATAGGTTGCTATTCCCCCAATCACGTTGCTGATCGGCTCAGCCATGACAACACCGTCAACACCGATGAAGTAAGGCAGTATTATGGTAAGAGGCACAACGATGATGACTTTCCTGAAAAGCGAGAAGAATACCGCCTGTTTCGCATAGCCCAGTGCAACAAAGGTCTGCTGTCCAGTCATATGGAACGACATGAAAATGAAGCCGAAGAAATAAACCTGAAGTGCATGCTGTGTCGCATTCATCAGTATGACATCACTTGTAAAGAGGTGGATGAATGGAAGCGGGAAAAGATAGAGAAGCGCCCATATTGCACCGGTATAGACAAGCATCATGACAAGAAGCACATTGCTGGACTGAAGAACTCTCTTCCCGTCTCCCTTACCGTAATTGTAGCTCATGACAGGGCTCGCACCGCCGGAGAATCCGTTTATCGGAGTTGAGAAGATTTCCCTTATCGAGTTGAGGATCGTCATCACACCGACATACAGATCACCGCCCCAGATGGCAGCACATTTGTTGCATACCAGCTGGACAATTGAATTCGTTGCTCCCATCGTGAAACCGCTTGTGCCGAGCAGACATATCTTAGAGACCCTTCTGCCTTCAAGACGCGTGAAACGCAGTTTTATGGGAAGATTCCTGCTTCTGAGGAATACGACAGCAAACACAGCGGAAAGCACCTGGCTTATCACTGTTGCGATGGCCGCGCCTCTGACACCGAAATCAAGAAGAAAGATGAATACAGGATCAAGAATTATGTTTGCTCCTGCACCTATGACAACTCCTATCATGCCTATGGAAGAATAGCCAAGTGCATTGATGAAAGGGGTCAACGTAAGCGAAACCAGCACAGGGACGGAACCCAGTGCATATATCATGAGATATGACTCAGCATACGGGAAAGTCTGCTCGCTTGCACCGAAAAGATAGAGGATCGGCTCACAGAAGACGAACACGACGATTGTTATTATTATCCCGGTGATAATGGTAAGAGAGAATGATGCAGAAAGATATTTTTCAGCCTCCTCATTGTTTCCCTTTCCAAGTTCTATCGCACAAAGAGGACCTCCTCCGTTTGATCCGTAGAGACGGGCAAACGCGGAAATGAGGGAAATGATCGGCAGACACAGTCCGACTCCAGTCAGGGCAACTGCGCCAACTCCTTCCATATGGGAAATGTATATTCGGTCAACCTGGCTGTAAAGCAGATTCACGAGCTCTGCGACTATGAGTGGAAAAGATGAATACATGATTGACTTTGTCACACTCTGATTCGAAAAGTCTGTCTGATGTATTTTCATCATTCCTCCCGTACGTATATGAGAAAGTCTTAATACAAAAAAAAGAAAATGAAAATATGATTTGAAAAAAATCGGCCGGTATTTCCGGCCGTATGTATTGTCAATCAGAGTTCTGTAAGGATCTCTATTCCATTTTCGGTAACCGCAACCGTATGCTCCCAGTGGCATGCCGGTTTGCCGTCAGCCGTAACGACTGTCCAGCCGTCCTTTAGATCAATGACCTTCCATGTTCCCATGTTGATCATCGGCTCAATGGCCAGAACCATGCCGGGCTTGAGACGGGGATTCGGCAGCATCGGGCTGACGAAATTGGCAACTTCAGGCTCCTCATGAACGCTAAAGCCCACACCATGCCCGGTATAATCCCTGACAACACCATATCCGTTATCAGTGAAAGCATGCTTGAACACTGCCTTGCCGATTTCGCTGAGTCTGGCATGAGGCTGTCTTGCAGCATCGATACCTTTGTAAAGGCATTCCCTTGTCACGACATTGAGCTTATGAACCTCATCACTCACCTTGCCCACTTCATATGTTCTGGTTGAGTCAGAGACAAAACCGTCGAGTGTCACACAGATATCAACAGATATGATATCCCCGTCCTTGAGAATCTTCTTCTTTGACGGAATACCGTGGATCACGACTTCATTGACAGAAGTGCATGTCGCATTCGGATATCCGCAGTAGCCCAGGCAGGAAGGATAGCCGTGATGCTTCACAATGAATTCATGCGCTATTCTGTCGATATCATAAGTGGAAATACCTTCACTTATCACTTCATCAAGAGAAAGAAGGCACTCTGCAAGCACCTTCCCGCTCTTACGGATCATATCAATTTCTCTGTAATTCTTGAGCTGGATCATTTCACTTCTCTTGATTTTTTCTCACGGCATCAAGCACACCGTTGATGAACTTGTATGTCACATCGGTGCTGAGGGCCTGTGACAGTTTTACGGCTTCGTCAATGACGATTGACGGATGAAGATCCTTGCAGTACAGCAGGGAGAAAACAGAAATGCGCAGTATGTTCCTGTCCACAAGATTGATCCTCTCGATCGGTCTGTTGATGGAATATTTTGAAATCACGGAATCAACTTCCTCAAGATGATCAAGTGTTCCGTGAATCAGGAAACGCGCATAGAAAAGTGTCTCCTCAGGGAATGCAAGCATCTCCTCCTCGCTTTTACCGGGGAGGAGAGTGAGATCAACATCTTCCTGAAGCTGTTTGTTGAAATCAAGTGCATAAAGCGTCTCAACAGCCAGAAGACGTGCTTCATGTTTTTCTATATGTTTATCGCTCATAAAAAATCTTATTTATAAAGGATTCTGACTCTTGCTTCGCTTCTGAGTGTGTCAACCATTTCATTGAGTGCATTGTTGGTTGCAACCTGCATGTTCTGGTTTGCAAGAATCTCAGTGATATAGTCACGTACTGTGTAGTCAACATCCGGCTGGATTCTGTCATCGATACCAAGAAGTCTTGCATCATTGTGAACAGTCACACGTACAATATGATAGCCGGTATTGGATTCAATAACATCGGAAACCTGACCGAGCGGAAGAGCGAGAACTGTGTCAACAAAGTCATCGCCCCACAACTGACGGACAGTTGTGTTGTCACTGCTGAGCCAGCCCATCTCACCGCCGTTTGCCTTGCTTTCCTCATCCTCGGTATACTGGTTTACAGCAGCTTCGAATGTAAGAGAACCGTTATGGATCTTCTCTGCGACATCCTCCATGGTTGCAAGCTTCTTTGCAGACTCATCAGCATCATCGGTCTTTGCCATGTAGATCTGGAAGAACTTCACGTTTTCAGCCTGGGTGAAGGCTGTTGCGTTTCTCTTGTAGAATGTCTCAACCTGACTTGATGTGGGAGCATAGTTTCCATTCTGAAGCTCCTCTCCCTTCTCCTGCATCAGATAAGCCTGAAGTATGTACTGGTTTTTAAGAGCTTCCTTGTACTCATCCACTGACGGATAGGACTGAAGTACAATCTGTTCGAATTCATCTTCAGTGAGGCTCATTCCCAGCTGAGCTTCAATGCTGGCCTTCTGCTGTGTATAGAGAGCATCGCGCTGTGTATTGCTGACCGTAATTCCGTCTCTTTCTGCGCCCTGAAGGAAAACCTCGTCATTGATCATGATATCGAGAACCTCGAGAGCCTGATCATCAGTTGCGCCGAGTGCCTCTACCTGTGCGGCAAGATCGGCATTTGTGATCACTGTGTTCCTGATCAGGTTCACAGTTGCGGCAGGTGAAGAATTCACCGGAACGGCAAAAAGTGATGTGAGTGCGAGTGCGAGTACCAAAATTGTTGAAACGACTTTTCTCATAATCCTACAAATTCCTTTCTACGTTTAATCTTTTCCCTAAAGCTAAGGCAGCATCCGGCTTCTTTATGACCTCTGAGTATTTGAGGTACATACCTTCCCCCTCCATAGCCTTCATCAATAAAGATAATGTTTTCTGGCTTCTTAGACCAGCTTTAGTTACGAATGCAAGGCACCTTTTTCCGCTTACCTGACCTGCTCTTGCAAGATATTTCACAAGAGACTCGGGAATGGAACCGCCGAAAGCGGTCTTTGCAACCGTTCCGACAATTATATAGTCATAGAAGGAAAGCTTGGTATCGGGATCCGTGTTGATATTCACTATATCGACATTATGGCCCTGCGATTCCAGGCCCTTGGCAAAATTCCTGCAGATGTCGGCAAGATTTCTGTCATCCCTGTCCTTTCCCGCATAAACACAACAAACCTGCATTATCTACCTCCGAAAAAAATAGCCGACCCCGTAAATGAGCCGGCATTAATGATTGCATTGTCCTTTTTTTACTCAGTTACCTCAGCACTGGAAGCTGAACCTGAGTCATACCATGCACTGCTCTGTGATGTCGCAGCAGCTTCGACAAGTGAATCTGATGTATTGGATCTGCTTGTAATGCCTACAAGAAGAGCCAGCACGACAAATGCAATTGCCATTATTGAAGTGACCTTTGTGAGGAACTTTGAGGAACCTGTTCCGAATGTGGAATCAGACGAACCGCCGAAAATTCCGCCGAGGCCCTGTGATTTCTCATCCTGTACAGCAACAAGGAAAATGAGAACAAGTGCTGAAATCACGAACAGAACGAGAAGGATAATGCTAAGTACTCCCATTTTATTTTTCTCCGCTTACTTATTGTATGTAATGATCGGCAGGAACTTCTCAACGGAAAGTGATGCACCGCCGACCAGGGCTCCGTCGATATTTTCCTTTGCCATCAATGCTTTGACATTCGAAGCATTAACAGAACCACCATACTGTATAATCAAGTTTTCTGCAATATCAGAAGAGTACAATTTTGCAACAAAAGAGCGGATAAATGCATGTGCACTGTCTGCATCTTCAGGAGTTGCGGTCTTTCCTGTTCCGATCGCCCATACCGGCTCATATGCGATTGTGATATGGCTCATAGCCTCAGCACTCACATCCTTGAGGTCTCCGCTGAGCTGTGTTGAGAGAACTTCCTCAAGCTTTCCGGCTTCTCTTTCCTCAAGTGTCTCACCTACACACAGAACAACATCCATTCCTTCTTCGATTGCAAGAAGGACTTTCCTGTTGATGAACTCATCGCTTTCGCCATAGTAGCTTCTTCTCTCACTGTGACCGAGAATGACTGTGCTGACACCAAGATCCTTGAGCATCTCGGGAGCGACCTCACCTGTATATGCACCGCTCTTGTGGTCGTTCATGTTCTGGGCCGCGACAATGATGTCTGAACCCTTGAGAGCCTCAACTACTGCAGGGATTGTCACGAAAGGAGGAGCAACCATGATCTTAACATCAGCTCCGGCTTCCTTTGCTGCCTTTGCAAGTTCACAAGCGAATGCGGCGCCCTTGCTCGGCGTCATGTTCATTTTCCAGTTTCCTGCGATATATGCCTTTCTCATTATTTCCATCCTTACATTACAATGGCAGGACATGCATCCTGTCATGTTCAGATTTTCCGCCCTTCTTATTTCTCAAGAGCCTTGATGCCGGGAAGTGTCTTTCCTTCGAGGAATTCGAGGGAAGCACCACCGCCTGTTGAAACGTGGGAAATCTTGCTTGCAAGACCGAACTTGTTGATAGCAGCCACAGAGTCACCGCCGCCTACAACTGTTGTTGCATTGCTTGCTGCAAGAGCCTTGGCAACTGCTTCAGTTCCCTTTGCGAATGCATCGAATTCAAATACACCCATCGGGCCGTTCCATACAACAGACTTCGCATCCTTGAGAGCATCTGTGATGAGAGCGACAGTCTTGGGACCGATGTCCATACCCATGAGGTCGTCGCTGATATTGTCGCTGTCGACAAGGATCGGCTCAGCATTCTCGCTGAATTCCTTTGCACATACATTGTCAACAGGAAGAATGACCTTGACACCCTTCTCCTTTGCCTTCTCGAGGAATGCCTTTGCTGTATCGACGTAGTCAGGCTCGAAGAGGGACTTTCCGATCTTGTTGCCGAGAACAGAAAGGAATGTGTATGCCATACCGCCGCCGATGACGATTGTGTCACATGTCTTCACAAGAGACTCGAGAACAGTGATCTTGCTTGATACCTTTGAACCACCGATGATAGCGACAAAAGGCTTCTCAGGATTCTCAAGAAGCGGAGCCATGAACTTGACTTCCTTCTCAATGAGGAAACCTGCATAGCTCGGCAGATAGTGGGAAACACCCTCTGTTGAAGCATGAGCTCTGTGTGCTGTTCCGAAAGCATCATTGCAGTAGATGTCGCCGTAAGAAGCAAGAGTCTTTGCGAATTCAGGATCATTTGCCTCTTCTTCCTTGTAGAATCTCACGTTCTCGAGAAGAAGGACCTCACCCGGCTTGAGAGCCTTGACCTCAGCCTCGACTTCAGGACCGATCACATCCGGAGCGAGCTTGACGGGCCTGCCGAGAAGCTTCTCGAATTCCTTTGCGATGGGAGCCATTGAGAAATCAGGATTCTTCTGTCCTTTCGGGCGTCCGAAGTGGCTCATCACAACAAGTGATGCACCCTGTTCGAGAATGTACTGGACTGTCGGCAGAGCTGCCTTGATTCTTGTGTTGTCTGTCACAACACCGTTCTTGAGAGGAACATTGAAATCAACACGGATAAGGACTCTCTTACCTTTCAAATCGGCTTCTTTGATTGTATTAAGCTGCATATTTTCACCTCTTAAAAATAAAGGCCCGCCATTGTCGGCAGGCCCAATTTTACCCGGGCATTAAGCCGGATCTTCTGCTTTCGGCTTCAATTAGCCGTTTACACTCTTCATGTATGTGATGAGGTCGAGAACCTTGTTGGAGTAACCGATCTCATTGTCGTACCATGAAACAACCTTGACGAATGTGTCTGTAAGAGCGATACCAGCCTTTGCATCGAAGATTGATGTTCTTGTATCGCCGAGGAAGTCTGAAGAAACAACTGCATCTTCTGTGTAACCGAGGATGCCCTTGAGTTCGCCTTCACTTGCTTCCTTCATTGCGTCGCAGATTTCTGAATACTTTGCAGGCTTTGCAAGGTTGACTGTGAGGTCAACAACAGAAACATCAAGAGTAGGAACTCTCATTGACATACCTGTGAGCTTGCCGTTGAGGGAAGGAATAACCTTGCCTACTGCCTTTGCAGCACCTGTTGAAGACGGGATGATGTTGCCGCTGGCAGCTCTGCCGCCTCTCCAGTCCTTCATTGAAGGTCCGTCAACTGTCTTCTGTGTAGCTGTTGTTGAGTGGACTGTTGTCATAAGGCCGTCTACGATGCCGAACTTGTCATTGAGAACCTTTGCGATCGGAGCGAGACAGTTAGTTGTACATGAAGCGTTGGAAACGAACTGAGTTCCCTTTACGTATGTCTTCTCGTTTACACCAACAACGAACATCGGTGTGTCGTCCTTTGAAGGAGCTGACATGACAACATACTTTGCACCAGCGTTGATATGAGCCTGTGCCTTCTCCTTTGTGAGGAAGAGACCTGTTGACTCGACAACATATTCAGCACCGACCTGATCCCATGCGAGTTCGTTAGGATCCTTGCATGCTGTAACGCGGATAGCCTTGCCGTTTACGATGAGCTGTGACTTCTCTACATCTGCCTCGATTGTGCCATCGAAGTGACCGTGCATTGTATCGTACTTGAGCATATAAGCAAGGTAGTCAACTGGGCAAAGATCATTGATGCCTACAATTTCAACTTCCGGACGAGCCATAGCTGCGCGGAAAACAAAACGACCGATTCTACCGAAACCGTTAATTCCAACTTTCATGAATTTCTATTCTCCTTTGCATTAGAATTCAGTTTAATCATCAATAATATAGCGAATCAGAAATATTCCGTCAACGAAAAGAGATTTGTGAGCGCGTTTTTTCGCCCTTTTCACATTTATCATTCAAGCCAGTGAATATTTCCGATACTGAAAAAACAATTCTTTCAGAAGGTCTGATCAACAGCCAATCAGAACGGATAGAAGAATTTCACTCCCGTACCGAAACGCAGATAAACAGTCAGTGCTATAAGCGCAGCCATGAAAACAATGAGGATCCAGTCCGCCGTCCTGAGAGAGTCGGCACGGTACCATGTCCTCTTCCTTTTCTTGCCGAAACCGCGGAGAATCATGGCATTTGTTATTATGTCGATCTTGTCGATGGAAGAAAGGATGAGCGGAGCAAGGGTCTTTGTGGTTCCGCTGATCCTCTGGCTGAGCTTCGCCTTTCTCGATATCTCGACACCGCGGCATGCCTGACTGTCACGTATGTTCGTATAATCCTTCATGATCACGGGAATGTATCTGAATGCAAGACTCACCGCATAGGAAATCTTGTAGCTTATCCTGAGCCTGTTGAGTGAAGATGCGAATTCACTCGGCTGGGTGCAGTAGATGAACGTGATCGCAATCGGAGAGATCGAGAAATACTTCATAACCACAATCAGAAGATACCAGAGAGTCTCTGCCGTTGGCGTGTAATGCGTGTCAGGAAGATTGAAGAGAATCGTCCGGCTTCCCATATATTCTGGTCCCTGCTGCGGAGAGAAAAGATATATGAAAAGCGCATTGAGCAGCACAGAGAGGAAAACGAATATGAGGATCGGCCTGTATTTTCTTATCGGAACATGACATGTGGCAAGTGTGAGCAGTCCGGCGACAAGCGTGACTGACAAGACCCTCACATCAAATGTCATGAGACTCACAAGCAGCCAGGTGATGAGAAGTCCGAACTTAGTCACTCCGTTGAGACGGTGAACCCAGCTGTCGGCAGGGAAATACTCAACATCGAATTTGAGCTGCTTGCGCTTTGCCTCCCCTTCTTCCTTCTTCCTGACAACAGGTCTGTCTTTCTGTATGACCTTTTCATCAACTACAGCTTCAGCCTCGCCTCTTCTGTGTTTTTCCTCAACAATGAAGGTTTCAATGAAAGATGCGACATCACTTCCTTCCAGACCGAGCTTGCGGGCAAGAGTGAAGAGAGATGTGACCTTCAGATTGGCACTTCTGAGAAGATCCTCATCGGAGAATATGGTGCTGATCGGAGCATCACACAGAAGCTGTCCGTCAGCAAGCACGATTGAACGCGGTGTGTATTCAAGTGCAAGATGAAGATCATGGGTCACGAAAAGAATGGTGACACCTGTTTCCCTGTTCACTCTGGAAAGGAATGACATCATCGCACTGTAGCGTCTGTAATCCTGACCGGCAGTCGGCTCATCAAGTATGAGGATTTCCGGTTCCATGACAAGGATTGATGCGATTGTGACTCTTTTCTTCTGACCGTAGCTCAGTGCGCTGATCGGCCATTTATGATACTGGGCAAGAGAACATAACTTAAGCACATCCATAACCTTCTCTCTTACAGTATCCTCATCCGCGCCTCTGAGACGGAGACCGAAGGCAACCTCATCATAGATCATGGAATTGCTGATCATGTGATTCGGGTTCTGCATCACATACCCTATTTTCTGGGCTCTTTCAGCAATGCTTTCCCTGCTGGCATCCTTTCCGTCTATGAATATCTGGCCGCTGTCAGGTGAATATATTCCTGTCAAAATAGACGCAAGTGTGGATTTCCCGGCACCGTTCTTGCCGAGAATCGAGATCATCTCACCGCGGTGCACGTCAAATGAAATATTGTTGAGCGCATTGCGTCTGCCGTCATATGAAAAGGATACGTTTCTGAAAGAAAGCGCGGCAGGAGTGTCTTTCTGCTCAAGCTTTCTGCGTTTTGCGCTGAACCATTTCAGCAGATTGTCCCTGTACGGAGAAATGTCCATGCGCTCTATGCTGTCAAGATTCTCTTCTCCAGACACATCGCAGCCTGCGTTTTTCATCGCAGCCACATACAATGGCTCTCTTATACCCTTGTCAACAAGGATGCCGGACTGGAGCACATGGGCCGGAGTGTCATCCATGACGATTCTGCCCTCATCGACAAGAACGATCCTGTCGATGTCCCTGTGCAGGACGTCTTCAATTCTGTGCTCGATTATTATCACAGTCTTTCCGGTCTGCTTGTGCAGATCATCGATAAGCTCGATGGCAAGCTCGCCTGTCGCGGGATCAAGTGCGGCAAGAGGCTCATCAAAAAGCAGGATGGAAACATCATCCACAAGCACGCCGGAAAGCGCAACTCTCTGTTTCTGTCCTCCGGAGAGGTCTTCGGGACTGTTGTCGAGAAAGTCCTGCATTGACACAAGCGAAGCACTCTTCATCACGATTTCATGCATTTTCGCTTTGTCAATGCACTGGTTCTCAAGGGAAAAGGCAATGTCCTCTCCTACTGTCAGACCGACAAACTGGCTGTCAGTATCCTGAAGGACAGTGCCGACTTCCCTGCTTATTTCGTATATATCACTTTCTTTGGTTTCTACCCCGTTTATTTTCAGGCTCCCTTCAATATGTCCGCCAAGCGAATGGGGAATAAGTCCGTTTATGCAACTGCCGAGAGTTGATTTGCCGGAGCCGGATGCACCGGCAATGAGGATTTTCTCTCCGTCCCGTATCCTGAGATTTATCTCATGAAGGGTCGGTTTCGTCTGGGACTTGTACTGAAAGGAAAAGGTAGAAAACTCAATCATGGTTATACGTTGGAATCCTCACTCAGGCTGATACTTGAAGAGAACTTCTTTGCAACAAGAAGCATGAGCGCGCTGCCGATGATACCCATGACGACTGTGTTGGACACAGTTGTGATCTGCTGCTGTGTAAGGGACTTGAGGAACGGTTCGCCGTATGCGATGACGTCGAATACAACAGAAATTCCGTAACCTACGAAGTTTGCGATCAGAGACATTACAGTGAAGATTGCAACCTGCTTGCCGCCGAAAACACCCTGCTCGAGATTCTTCTTTGTGATGTAAGGATACAGACCCATGAGGCCGCCTACGATTGCAGAGCCGAGAGCCCAGCTGAACCAGATCTGGCCGTATACGAGGTCAGTGATGCAGTGACCGATGAAACCCACGAGAATACCTACAACAGGTCCCCACAGAGCTGCGAAGAGACCGAGAATTGCCATTGCCGGCTTGAGATAGGTGTTTGTGAATACAGGGATTGAGAGGAGACCTCCGAATCCGTACAGAGCTGCACCGATTGCGATGATAACTACGGTCTTCACGTAGTTAATATTCTTTTTTGCCATATTTTCATCCTCCTGAATAAGGCTTAGATTTTCTCTAGCTTGATCAGCCATCCCTCTCCCGTGCCGATACGGTATTCGGCTGCGAAGGACCCCTGGTTGATCGCAATGCCCACACAGAGCAGGCTGTTGATGTATACGAGCGCATCGCCCTTCTCCACTTCCGTGAAGTTCTTGCAGAAACGCAGTGTATAACTGTATACGATTCTCTCCTCATATGCCAGCGTGACACGGAGCATATCGCCGTAGCTTACACCGAATTCTGTAAGCATTGTGTCCTGGATGTTCGTCCAGAGCGAACCGTAGCGTGTGTCGAGGATATCGATCGAACCGTATATCGCATTGTCCCTGATAACAGGATCCTGCATGTGCAGGGAGACTGTCTCTCTGCCAAGAAGAGGTCCGACCTCATCGAATGTGATTATTCCGGCAGCAAGACGGGCACCTGTATATGCATAAACGTCACGGCCGTGGAATGTATAGCTTCTCTGGCTGTTCTTCAGTCTGTTCTCGGCTTCGGAGATTCTTCTCACTTCAAGAATGCCGATCTGCTTCGCCAGATGAGTCAGTGTTCCGTTGTCGGGAGTCACGACAATGTGTCCGCTTTTTGTGAGAACGGCGACGGAAGCCCTGTCGGAGCCCACACCGGGATCGACGACGGAAACGAACACCGTACCGGGTGCCCAGTATGTCATCGCCTGGATGAGGCGGTAGCTTGCTTCCCAGATATTGAACTGAGGAATCTCATGTGTCAGATCTTCAAGTCTGAGAGAATGATCGACTTCATCGGCAACACCGTGCATCGCGCTCACAGCACCGTCAACAGTGCCGAAATCAGACATAAAAACAACAGTACCCCGCTTGATCCAGGGCTTTTCTTCTTTCAATTCTTCAATAGTCATGAGGACCTTATAGCATTTTTTTGAGATTTTGTAATATGTTTTCCTGATTTTTCAGCATCGGTTCAGTTGAAAAATCATTTGTCGCATGGTCAAGACCGCTGAGATGCAGCAGTCCGTGAATGAGAAGACGCAGGAGTTCCTCTTCTTCCGGGACATTGAATTCCACCGCGTTTTCCTTCATTTTCGCCGTGCATATCAGTATGTCGCCCCACTCTTTCTCCTCGCCGGGAACTGGAAAAAAATCATCCCCGTCATCAAGTGCGAATGTGAGGATATCCGTCACAGAGTCAATTCCGCGGTACTCCCTGTTCTCATTCTGAATCGTCTTCTCGCTGACAAAACTCAGGGAGAATGTCCCTTCTTTCAGGATTTCTCCCGCTGCGATCTCAAGCGCCCTGTTCACAAGAGAAGGAGGAGCATCCTTCTCGTACTCCTCATTTTCATAGAAAACGTCAAATTCAGTCATTTTCTTCCTTCGTATACTGGATTCTATTGTGGTCACGGCCGAACACCTGATGGACAAAGACTTTCTTTATCTTCTCGATCTCCGACATGGAAAGCTTGCAGTCATCAAGCTGGCTTGCATTCATCTTGCCCACAAGTATTGATGTGAAAACCTTTTCATAACGCAGTGTCGTCGGCTTTTTCAGCGAACGCGTAGCCGCCTCGAAGCAGTCGGCAAGCATCACGATGCCGGCCTCCTTGGACTGGGGAATGTCAGAAGTGTATCTGAAATCCTCCTCGTTGACCTGCATCGGCGTCTTGCTTTCCTTGGCTTCCTCAAGGGCTTTGTTGTAGAAATAGAATATGATGTCGTTTCCGTGATGCTGGTCGATGATGTCCAGGACTTCCTGCGGAAGGCCTATTTCCTTTCCCTTCTCGACACCGAGCTTGACATGAGACTTTATAACGGCAGCGGAAAGCGTGTATTTCATATCATCATGGACATTCGGTCCGCCGCCCTGGTTCTCGATGAAGTATTCAGGGTGCTCGGCCTTTCCAATGTCATGGTAAAGGGCGCCGACACGGGCAAGCTCTGCATTCGCCCCTATTTCCTTGGCGGCATTGTAGGCCATGTTGGAAACATTGAGCACATGATTGTATGTTCCGATAGCCTGAGTCCTGAGCCTGATGAGGACAGGACTGTCAGTTGAGCTGAGCTCATGCAGGCGGAAGACAGTCGGAATATTGAGGAAATGCTCCATCAGCGGCAGAAGTATGGAAATCAGTATGTATGTCACTGTGACATTCAGCGTGATGGCGACGATCTCGCTGAAAAGATAGATAAGCTCCTTGCCCTGTATGAAATGGAAGACTGCTGTTATGCAGACATTGGCAAGAGCCGTGTAGAAAGTCTGATAGACAGTATCGAGACGCGTGACTGAGAACTTCATCAGCAGCATCGAGATCTCAATGCTGAAGATAAGGTAAAAGAATGTCATTATCGACGTTGTCGGGAAGAATATAATGAAGCAGGAATACACAGCTCCGGAAAGGAAACCGATCCTCTTCTTGCTGGTCAGCTGGCACATAAGGACAGGAAGGAAGAGGAACGGGATTAGCTGATCCCTTGCATGGGCGACACTCTGAAAGAGGAACACCGCAATATATGTGACAATGAGTATGATTGCAAGCGTTATGAGATATATGTTGGTGTAAAGCAACACTCTGTACTTACGCTCAATGAAATCCCTCATGAAATACAGCGACACATAAAGTATGACTGAGAGGAAGATGATCTGGCTTATTATCTGTATGATTGAGACATCAACTGTTATTCCGTTGATCATCTGGATTGTCTGCAAAGCCTGTTCTGTGACAATAGTGTCATAACGCAGGATGTAATCGCCTTTGTGGATCTCGGCCGTGACAACTTCAGTGTTCGCGCGCGCCTCGTCCCTCAGCTTCTGGGTCTCCAGCGCGTCGTAATGCACATTCGGCTCAACGGCAAGGGACAGAAGATTGAAGAGAACGGAGAAACACGCAGGAGAAAGACTGACATTATAGGACTGGAGGAAATCGAGAAGAGAATCAGAGATATTCTTCTCTGTTATGAGATTGTCAGTGTAGACAAGACTCTGCTGGAGATTGTATTCGGCATCTGATGGAAGATCTCCGTAGATAAGCTCGTATCCCTCGTGATTCACATTTGCGATATCAGCGGATGAGAAAATGCCCTTGTAAAGGAAATTATCAATGGCATCGGCAAAAAGCAGCAGCACGGTGTTCCTGTCCGCATCGCCGATAAGGTTCCACCTTGTGATCATTGAGGCTTCATCAGCACCGAACTCATCCTTGAGAAGTGCATTCTGCTGTGACGGCTCTCCCCTGAGAATTTCATCAAGCCTCTCCTGCTTCGCCTTCACATGCTGTGTCTCGGCCATTGAGAAAGTGAAACGCGGGATGACAGCTGCCGCATTTTCCTCCCTGAGCTTCTCGGTTGCGATCTGGTCATCAAAGGAAAAATCATATGGAGCTATGACATCCTCGTTGGCCAGCTCACCGGGCTGGTAATCGTAAAGCAGCTCGACACTGTAAAGTGAATTTGACTGGATGAGGATCGGAATTGCCACACCGAGGAGCACAATGAAAATGAAGCACACAGCAAGGAACACAACTGAACGCAGGCTGTATTTCTCATCTCCATTCGTAAGCAGCGGACTGTTTTTCAGAACCATCAGTACCCTTCCTCCTCATTCTCCTGATAACAGGCTATGATCGCCTTGACCAGTCTTGAGCGGATAATATCATCACGATGGAATTCTACCACAGACAGGCCCTCAATGTCATGAATAATCGAAAGAGCATGCAGAAGACCGCTTTCACGTCTGTGCGGCAGGTCGATCTGCGTGATGTCGCCTGTGATCACAGCCTTGCTATCCTCCCCCAGTCTGGTGAGGAACATCTTCATCTGTCCCTTTGTTGTATTCTGGGCCTCGTCAAGGATGATTATGCTCCTGTTAAGGGAACGGCCTCTCATGTATGCAAGCGGCGATATCTCTATCATGCCGCTCTCCTCCATCTTCTTTATCTGGACTGGAGGAATGAAATATTCCATTGCATCATAAAGCGGCTTGAGATAAGGATTGAGCTTCTGGGACAGATCACCCGGCAGGAAGCCGAGGCTTTCACCCGCTTCCACTACAGGACGGGTGAGCACTATCTTCTGTTTCTTCCCGCCAAGCACCTGGCTGAGGGCATATGCGATTGCAAGGAAGGTCTTTCCGGTGCCGGCAGGCCCCACGGCAAAGCAGATCTGATTCTCAAAAAGAGATGCGACATATTTCTTCTGCACAGTGGTCTTCGGCCATATGCTCCGTCCGTTCACGGAAAGATCGTATGAGTGTATGCTCTCCTTCTCGCCGTTTCCTTCGGCAAGCCATTCCATATAAAGCTCATTCTCGGCAAAACTCTCATCCCTGAGATGCGAAAGCTTTATGAGACGCTCCATGTACGATGAGAATTTCCCGCTGTCCGGAGAAAACGTCATCTGGTTGCCCCTTGTCGTTATCTGACCGGAAAGAAGGAATTCAAGATATGCAAGATTGGAATCGTTTATTCCAAGTATCTTCTCCATTTCATTTGAGTCATTGAAATATATCGTCATAATTCCCCGCTTCAGTCCTCGCTGGCATAAAGGCTTCCGGTTCTCTGCCATCCGCCTGCTGTCTCATGATAGGTCTCATCCACCTTCAGATCAGGCATTGTAGCCCATCTCAGATAAATTGCAAATGTGGGGACCCATCCGTATGTGTTGTTGCCGGTATCCTCAAGCTGGGCAGTATAGCGCAGATGAAGATCCCAGTCATGCATGTAATGAACAAGTTCCATGTCGAAGCTCTGGAGGTTGAACTGCGTGTTCATCCTTCCGTCCCCGAAGAAATCGAAGGAACGCCACAGGTCATCAAGCATCAGATCAAAAGAGAATTTGCCATTCTCCATATAGCGGTAGAAACCGTTGTTCGTTGTCGTGAATGACAGTTCCAGCGAAAGGAACTCGGCAATTGAGAACTCAAGGCCCGCTTTGATGGAAAGGCTTGAGGAATAGGCATTCATGAAGTCATATCTCAGGCGGGCATCCAGTATTGCCGAAAGATATATTCTGTTCTTCCATGCATACAGCTCAATATTGTCAACATCGCTTCTGATCTCAAGATAGTCGCTCTGCAGCCGTCCTTCCTTCGTCGCCATGTTGTACACGATGTCGAAATACGGAATGGAGAGAGATGTCCTGAGGCTGTTGACCACATTCCTATCTCCGTTGTTCTCAAAATCGAAATCAAGTGTTTCGGTTATGGACCAGAGGCGGTCCTCGCTTCTCAGTGAAGCCGAAGTGTTTATCGAAAGAGGAAGCAGAAGATCGTCTCTGTCAAAAAGTGCGCTTTCATAGTTCATTGAATAGCTGAATGTGAAATGCGTGTAGTTCAGCGAAAGAGAGAAATCGATGTCATCGCTTCTGAGCCCCCCGGCATCCTCGCTCTCCTCTTCGAATCTCCAGCTGAATGCCGCTGAAAGGCCTCCCAGCCTGTAGCTCAGCGAAGGTGTCAGGACAGCTGAAAGAGGCGGCAGCGTATAGCTGAGAGACGGTGTTATGACACCGTAGTTATCCCTTGAGCCGAACGACTTTGAGAAACGCAGGCGGTGAACCCTCACGTTGTCCTTGTCAAATGCATACAGGATTTCCTCTTCCTCCCTGCTGTGAAGATCCTCCTGCAGATTGAAACGGTACAGGTATGCGCTGAAGTCGTATGTGAGGCCTATGACAGGAAGAGAAACAGTACTTGCCGACAGCAGTGAGAAATCATGCTCATTCATCTCGTCATCTGACTCGTCGAACTCGTAGCTGTAGCTCGGCGTGAACCGCTGGGAGAATGTGAGAATCTGACTGAAACCGCCTTCAAGTGTCAGTGAAAGGCTTGAAGTTGAGTCCGTTTCGTTGTCCTCAGCCTTTTTCCTGTCCATATCGTATTCAAACTGGTTGGAGAAGCGCTCGCTCAGATTGTAGGAAAGACGCAGGTAGCTGCCGCTTCCAAAAACGCTCCGCTCCTCCTCTTTCTCAAGAATGTACAGATCATAAAGCAGGGGATTTTCGATGATGAACTGCTCAGTGAGGTCAAATTCCTCACTCTCCTCCCCTTCATCACTCTTCTCGCTTGATGACAGATTGAAGAGATCCCCGCTCATCGTTAAGGTGAATGCAGGCAGGGTTATGTCACTGACTTCATAGCGATGCTCTGTACCTGACCATGAGAAATCGGCATCCGCACTTATATTTGAGATCCTCAGCGTTTTGATGTAATCATTTGTGAGGCTGGAGGGAAGACGTATGGATCCTGAAAGGCGTGCCTCATAATTCGAAACAGTGCTGGTTCTCGTCGCGGGGAATTCCTGGGTGCCGCCAAGTATTGAATCAATGGAGAAACTGGTGAGACGGTTGCTGTACTGACGAAGCACATAGGGATCAGAATACATCGGAAGGGAAAGCCTCAGATCGGCGAATGAAGAAGACACATCAACACTGTTGATGGAATAGAAACGGTAGTTTCCATCAAGATACGGAACTTCGGGAGACAGGATGAATGAGGTCTCGCTTGCGGCTGAAAGCGCATCATCAAAGAAATTGAGCTGCGTGTCAAAACCAAGCAGAAAGCCTGTTCTCTGGTAGACATCTGCAAGAAGTGCAAGATAGCTTTCACTCTCCTGTGCCCAGCGGGCAACACCGCCCTCAGCAGTGCCGGCCTCATAATAAAGCCCGTTTGAGACCATGTTCTCATCACCTTCACTCCTCAGGAGAGAGGCGAATGAGCTTTCCTCCGCATCAGCGAAATTCGGATAGCGGCCAAAAATCTCAGTTGTGGTAGACACAAACATGCCCCGCTCTGAATTGAAGCCGAAAGCGGGATTCATGCTGAGCCTGCTGCCGGGAAAGAAGAATGCCGGCAGATAGATTATCGGGACACGCCCGATTGACAGATAGGCATTTGTCAGGAACATGTCTCCGCCTTCAAGCAGAGCTATGTTTTCCGCAGTGATGGATGAATATGCCGTATCGGGGTTTGATGTGAGATAGCCATCCCTGAAGAACATTCCCCCGTCACTGCTTCTGTAGTTGAGCAGGCTGCCTGTTGTGTAGAATGTGACAGGTTCATCTTCATTGTTTGTTCTCTGGCTGCTTGTCATACCGCCTGATACAAGCAGGTCTCCTGAATCATAAAGATACGTCACGATATCTGCAGAGATGTTTTCAAGCGATGAGTCTTCCTCACTGTCCTCATAGCGTACATTGCCATAGGCGGTGAGACGGCCGTTGTCACCGTCAAGGAGCATATGATCGGCATACAGGGTCTTGTCTGATGACTCGTCCTCAAGAGTGAAGATGACTTCCACATTGCCGGACAGCGTTATGAGACCGTCACGGGAGACATCCATGTTCCCGGCATTGACGATTTCAAGGCTGTAGCCTTCAGTCTCCTCAACTGTCCCGCTTTCAAAAGCCTCTTCGCCTTCAAGCAGTGTGTTCCTCAAAGATGCTGTGCTCTGCGAGGTGTCAAGTCCCCGCACCTCAGCCATATTCCTTATGGTCTCATCATCCGCATTGGCTATGAAATAGCTGACCTCGCCTTCCGCATGCAGAAAAAGGCAGGAAAAAAGCAGGATGATAAAGACGAATACAGCTTTCCTATTCTCTGCCAAGATATCTCCTCAGGAACTGTCCTGTATAGCTTTCCTCAACGTCACTGACCTCTTCAGGTGTGCCGGCTGCAACGATCCGTCCCCCTTCATCTCCTCCTTCGGGACCGAGGTCTATGAGATAGTCTGACGACTTTATGACATCAAGGTTGTGCTCGATGAGGATGACGCTGTTGCCCTGGTCGACAAGACGGTTCAGCACCTCAAGCAGTTTCTTCACATCTGCGAAATGAAGACCTGTCGTCGGCTCATCAAGCACGTAAAGGGTCTTTCCCGTCTGCCTCTTGCTGAGTTCCAGTGACAGTTTGATTCTCTGGGCCTCACCTCCGGAAAAAGTCAGCGCGCTCTGTCCCAGACGGATATAGTCAAGACCGACACTGACGAGGGTTTCAAGCTTGGTCCTGATGGATGAAACCGGTGCAAAGAACTCAACAGCCTCCGCCACCGTCATGTCAAGGACATCCGCAATGTTCTTTCCCTTGTACTCGACCTGCAGAGTCTCCTTGTTGAAACGCTTGCCGTGGCAGACATCGCATGTGACATACACATCGGGAAGGAAGTGCATCTCGATTTTGAGATTCCCGTCTCCCTGACAGTTCTCGCATCTGCCTCCGACCACATTGAATGAGAAACGGGAGGCTGTATAGCCTCTGGCCTTCGATTCAGGCAGCTTTGCGAAAAGCTCCCTGATCGGAGTGTAGAAGCCAACATAAGTTGCGGGATTGGAACGCGGAGTCCTTCCGATTGGACTCTGGTCTATGTTTATTATCTTGTCGATGTTCTCAATGCCGCGGACCTCACGGTAACCGGAAAGCTCGACTTTCTTCTTCCTTGTGATCGCATCTTCGACTGCGGGTATCAGGATCTCATTGAGCAGCGTGGACTTACCGCTGCCGGAAACTCCTGTTATGGTGACAAGCTTGCCGAGGGGAATCCTGACATCGATGTTCTTGAGGTTGTTCTTCGTACAGCCCAGAACCTCAATGAAATGACCGTTGCCTTTTCTTCTCTGCCCGGGCACATCAATGCTGAGACGTCCGGAAAGGAACGCACCAGTGATTGATGCGGGGTTTTTCTCGATTTGTGCAGGAGTTCCCTGTGCCGTGATGAGACCGCCCTTTTCTCCGGCTCCCGGGCCGAGATCAATGACGTAATCGGCACTTCTGATCGTATCCTCGTCATGCTCGACGACAATCACGGTGTTTCCGAGGTTCCTCAGGTTGATCAGCGTGTTGATGAGTTTCGTGTTGTCCCTCTGATGCAGGCCTATGGAAGGCTCGTCAAGAACGTAAAGCACGCCGGAGAGGGCCGAACCTATCTGGGTTGCAAGCCTGATGCGCTGGGCCTCTCCTCCTGAGAGCGTGGCGCTGGCACGGTTGAGCGTAAGATAGCCCAGTCCGACATTCATGAGGAAGTTGAGACGGCTCTTTATCTCCTTGAGTATCTGGCGGGCAATGTCCTGTTCCATGTCAGTGAGCTCAAGAGACTCGAAAAATGCGACGGAGTCCTTCACTGAAAGATTCGAAAGCTCCCATATATTCAGGCCGCCCACCCTGACACTCAGAGCTTCCTTTCTCAGCCTCTGTCCATGACAGGTGCTGCACACATGGGAATAGCGGAGCTGGTCATACATCCATTTCATCGCGAAACTCTGGGTTTCCATGTAACGCCGTTCAAGTTCCACCAGTATTCCCGGGTACTGTTCCTTCTTTGTATATGCCGCGGTCCCTTTCTTGTTCTCATATTTCACGTCAAGAAGCTTGCCGCCACCGTACAGCAGGACCTTCTTGGCCTCTGCGGGCCACTTCACAAGCGGCAGGTCAAGTGAGAAACCGTATGCTTTCGCAAGTGCGCAGATCCAGGCATGGCTGACTTTCGCATCAGGGTTATGGGTGACTATTGCGCCTTCATTATAGCTTTTCTCAGGATCCGGTATGATCTTGTTGATGTCGAATTCGCTTTTCACACCGAGCCCGTTGCAGTCAGGACAGGCACCGTAGGGATTGTTGAATGAGAACAGACGCGGCTCAAGATCCGGAACGGTTATGCCGCAGAAAGGACAGGAATTGCGCTCGCTGAAGAAATCCTTCTTTCCCTCGCTGACGTATTCCACCTCGACAAGGCCGCTGCTCATCTCACAGGCTTTCTCGATCGAATCGGCAAGACGCGCCCTGTCGCTGCGGCGCAGTATGAGACGGTCAACGACTATGGAGATGGTATGCTTGTACTGCTTGTCAAGAACAGGAATCTCATCCTCAAGCATGTATGTCTTTCCGTCCACAACGGCACGGGTATAGCCTGCGGCAAGCGCATCGGAGAATATCTTCTTGAATTCGCCTTTTCTTCCCATCGCCAGTGGAGAGAGTATGATCAGACGGCCTTCCTCCTCATGGGTGAAGATCGCATCGATGATCTGGTCAACCGACATTTCGGAAATCTCACGGCCGCATTCGGGACAGTGCACATGCCCTGTCCTCGCATAAAGCAGGCGGTAGTAATCATAGATCTCCGTAACGGTTCCGACCGTTGAACGGGGGTTTTTCTGTGTCGATCGCTGTTCGATTGCTATTGCAGGGGAAAGACCATCGATTGAGTCGACATCCGGCTTTTCCAGACGTCCCAGGAACTGGCGCGCATAGGCGGAAAGAGACTCGACATAACGTCTCTGTCCCTCAGCGAATATCGTGTCGAAGGCAAGAGAGGACTTTCCCGATCCGGAAAGTCCCGAAATTACCACAAGACTGTTCTTGGGTATCGTAACATCTATGTTTTTGAGATTGTGCTCCCTGGCACCTTTTATAACTATGCTGTCATTCATCGTGATTCAGATTTTATCTATAAGATCGAAAAGACTGTCCTCGGCAACGCTGACATCCACATCTCTGTAAAGCTGTCCGCGGTAGTAGAGGAAAACCTTGTTTCCGATACCGGTTATCGCGACATCGGCATTTTTAGCTTCACCCGGTCCGTTCACCTGGCAGCCCATGATTGCGACCGTTATGTCCTTATTGACCGTGAGAAGCCTGTTCTCAACCTGCTTCAGGAAGCCCTGGGAATCAAAGGTGTGCCGTCCGCAGCGGGGACATGAGACAATCCTGACACCGCCTTTTGAGTAGCCCAGCGCACGCAGGATCTCGACCGCTGCATGGACTTCATCCTCTATGCTTCCCGTGATCGACACCCTCATCGTGTCGCCGATTCCTTCCTCGAAAAGCTTTGTGAAGGCATATGTGGAGCGGATGCATGATGAGACCACGCCTCCGGCTTCAGTCACACCGATGTGCAGGGGAACGTCGCATGCCGCCTTGAGCTTTCTGTTCGCGCTTATCGTCGTCGCGATGTCAGAGGACTTGAGGGAGACAACTGTGTTGTCAAAACCCCAGGAGGCAAACCATGAAAGATACTCAAGCGCGCTGTCAGCCATTATGTCTTCCGGTCTGTCACCTTCCCTTCCCCTTGGCAGAGAGCCGTTGTTCAGCCCGATCCTGATGGCCGTGCTGTGGTCAAGGGCAGCCTTCACCACTTCCTCCGTCTTCCATTTCGGACCGATGTTTCCCGGATTGATCCTTATCTTGTCGGCACCCGCCTGTATTGCTTCCAGTGCCATTTTATAGTCGAAGTGGATATCGGCAACGACCGGCATCGGACTGCCGCTGCAGATGGCGGCGAAGTTTTCCCTGTCAGCTGATGAGACATAGGAGAAACGTATCAGATCACAGCCCATCGACTTGAGGACGCGCAGCCTGTGAAGGACCTCCTCCACATCGCATGATGCGATCTGGCTGTCATACATTGTCTGAACCGCCACCGGATTATCTCCGCCTATGAAGATATCTCTTACCTGAGCAACCTTTCCACTGAACATAAACTACTCCAGAACATATTTCCTGACGCGGGCACTGCCCCTGAAGATGAATCTCTCTCCCGGAAGGAAAAGAGCGAAAGTCCCCTTTGTGAGGCTGACTGCCGCAAGCACATCTTTCGAGATGCTGTTCTCCCTCCAGCTTACTGCCGCCTGACTGCCATCTTCCTCAGACACGAAAAGCGTGCAGTACTTTCTGTTCACGTCAAAAATCTCCATGTCCTCAGCGGGAGATGAAAGCACAGATGACAGATTCCTCAGAGATTCACAGACCGGGTAATACTTTTCAAGATTTGCCGTTTCGTCGAAAATCATAACGGTGCAATTCTATTGTTTTTAAAGCTCAGTGTAAATGCAGAAATGCGACGGAAACACATCTCATCCGTTTTACGGAATGAAAACAAAAGGGAGGCACTTATGTTTCAATTCAATCAAAAATGTGAAATTTTTATTATAAATCATCTACAACCTTTTCAAAGTCCGTTTTTTTAAATAATTTATACTGGTTATTTCTAAAACATCTGGAGGAAAAAAAACATGAAAGAATACCTCTCCAGCTATCAGGAGGTTCTTGACAGTCAGAAAGTCAATGCCGAAAAGGGTCTGAGCGAAAGTGAAGTCAGGTCCAGGCTTGAAAGAGACGGCAAGAACAAGCTCGCTGAGGCAAAGAAGGATTCAATGCTCAAGAAGTTCTTTGACGAACTCAAGGAACCGATGCTCATCATTCTGATGATCGCAGCCGTGCTTTCAGTCATCACAAGCGCAGCTTCCGGTGAGATCGAATTCACCGACGCCATCATCATTCTCGTCGTTGTTCTCCTCAACGCCATTCTCGGCGTCGTCCAGGAAAGCAAAGCGGAAAAGGCAATCGAGGCACTGCAGGAAATGAGCGCCGCGACCAGCAAGGTCATAAGGGACGGAAGACAGGTAAGCGTCCACTCCGAAGATCTCGCAGCCGGCGATATCGTGATACTTGAAGCCGGAGACTCAGTACCGGCGGACGGCAGAATCATCGAATGCGCTTCAATGAAGATCGAGGAAGCCGCTCTCACCGGTGAATCAGTGCCGGTAGACAAGCAGGTTGAGGCTCTCAGCGCATCCTCTGACGGTGAAGTCCCGCTCGGCGACAGGAAGAACATGGTCTACATGGGTTCAACTGTCGTTTACGGAAGAGGAAAGGCCGTGATCACATCAACAGGCATGAATACAGAGATGGGCAAGATCGCAAGCGCAATCCAGACTGCAAAGGAAGAGCTCACTCCGCTTCAGATCAAGCTCAACCAGCTCAGCAAGATCCTCACCTACCTCGTACTCGGCATCTGTGTCGTGATCTTCGCAATCGACATCATCAGAATGTATATCGTGAACGGCACGGTTTCCTTCAACGGAATCCTCGATACTTTCATGGTTGCAATCTCTCTTGCGGTTGCCGCAATTCCCGAAGGTCTTGCCGCGGTCGTTACGATCGTTCTCTCAATCGGCGTCACGAAGATGAGCCGCAACAAGGCGATCATCAGAAAGCTCACCGCCGTTGAGACTCTTGGCTGTACTCAGGTGATCTGCTCAGACAAGACAGGCACCCTCACCCAGAACAAGATGACTGTCGTCGACAAGTGGACAAGCGATGAGGAACTCCTTGCAAAGGCAATGTCACTGTGCTGCGACAGCAAGCTTGATGAGAACAACCAGGCTATCGGAGAGCCTACCGAATGCGCTCTCGTGAACTATGCATACACACTCGGCATCAACAAGAACGAACTAGAAAAAGGCGTATACAGACGTGTCGGAGAGGCTCCTTTCGATTCATCGAGAAAGATGATGAGCACTGTTCATACAGACAACGGAGGAGATGATTTCATCCAGTTCACAAAAGGTGCTCCGGATGAGATCCTCAAGAAGTGCTCATCCATTCTCAAGGACGGCAAAGTCGTTCCGATGACTGACAAAGACAGGGAAGACGTGCTTGCACAGAACAAGGCATTTGCCGACAGGGCACTGCGTGTTCTTGCCGCTTCATACAGGGACTGGGAAGTCGAACCGGTGAACTATGATGCGAAATACATTGAGGACAACCTCACCTTCATCGGTCTTGTCGGCATGATCGATCCCATCAGACCGGAAGTCAAGATCGCGGTTGAGGAATGCAAGAGCGCAGGCATCCACGTAGTCATGATCACAGGTGACCACAAGGATACGGCTGTCGCAATCGCAAAGGAACTTGGCATCATCCAGTCTGCAGCCGAGGCTCTCACAGGCGCTGACCTTGACAAGATGAGCGATGAGGAACTCGACTCGAAGATCGAGCAGTACTCTGTATATGCCCGTGTACAGCCTGAACACAAGGTCCGAATCGTCCAGGCATGGAAGTCACGCGGCAAGGTCACTGCAATGACAGGTGACGGTGTCAACGACGCTCCGTCAATCAAGAATGCTGATATCGGGGTCGGCATGGGAATCACTGGCACCGATGTCACGAAGAATGTTGCCGACATGGTTCTTGCCGATGACAACTTTGCAACCATCGTAACTGCCGTTGCGGAAGGAAGGAAGATCTACGACAACATCAGAAAGGCCATCCAGTTCCTGCTTGGAAGCAACATGGCAGAGGTCATTTCGATTTTCGTGGCTTCCGTCATGGGCTTCACAATCCTCCGCCCGAGCCATCTGCTGTGGATCAATCTCATCACTGACTGCTTCCCCGCAATCGGACTCGGTATGGAAAAAGGTGATGACGATATCATGACACGTCAGCCGAGACCGAAGAACGAAGGAATCTTCGCAGGAGGACTCGGTGTCAACTGCTTCATCCAGGGCGTTGCCGTTTCAATAATCACACTTGTCAGCTACTTCATCGGCGATTTCGTTGAGACAGGACATCTGCAGATAGTCAGCAGCACACACGGAATGACAATGGCATTCCTCACCCTCTCAATGGCAGAGCTGTTCCATTCATTCAACATGAGAAGTCTTGACAAGTCACTCTTCTCAATAAAGGGACACAACAAGTACCTGCTCTACACCCTTGTTGGAGCATTCGTGCTCACGATCTGTGTTCTCTACATTCCGTTCCTACGCGATGCGTTCAGCTTCGAGCACATCTCGCTGATGGAATTCGCAATCGCCCTCATAATGGCTGTACTGATCATTCCTATCGTTGAAGTTCAGAAATTCATCCAGAGAAAGATTGCAAAGAAGAACTGATGACGTTTCACATCAGATATGCGGCAGGCAAATCCTGCCGCTTTTTCATGTAACCGTCTTTCATGAGGTTAAAAAAAGTCCCAAAACCTGCTATTAAGAAGCAAGGTAATGGGACAGAGGGGACAAATTCTAAATCAGAGAGTTCACTCTCTTTTTCTTGATACTGTTGACTATAATCCAGAATAATACATTTTTCAAGTATTTAGTGGTTTTTTTGTTTTATCTTAATTTTATTCAACAGTTGAACTTAATTATTAAACGTAAAAATTACATAGAATCTCCACAGAATATCTGGTCCATATAAGCCAAGGAAGGATACTCATCATTTATAAGAAGATATGGAGCTGAAAACCTTTCCGCTTCCTCAAGAAGGCGAAGGTTATCTTCGATGAGCCTGTCTGTATTGATGTCATCACAAATACGTTTCTCACTGCATGAAGCAAAGTCCCTGATCTGTCCTTCATGCGTTCTTATATATTTTTCACTCATTATAAGTGTGATACCCCGGATATGACTGAGATACCGACTGTCAAAATCATTGCGCCATGAGGAGGGAACATAACAGCCCTCTATGATCAGTTTCTGCCTGTTTTCAATACCAGTCATCATAATATTCCTCACCACAGGCCAGAGGTATTCAGTAAGCCTCTCATCCTCACTGACAGTGTACGGACACACTCCGCTTCTGATCAGGCCCATCTTGAGCCAGTCCATCGAGAAATACGGTATGAAAAGCTTATTCATGAGATGGCAGCTGAAATTCGTCTTTCCAGTATGAGAGGCCCCGGTTATAAGCAGTACGTTGATTTCTTCATTCATATGAAAATCATAAAATAAACCTCTTCCGCCGAAAAGACAGAAGAGGCATGAAAATGGTGATAAGCTGTCGATTAAAGATCATCCACAAGGGCTGTGCTCTTGGCATATGCAGTGCTTCTTGCTTCAAAGAAGTCCGTTTTGACCATATTGGCATTGGAGTATAGACTTACCCATGCAAGATCCTCACTCTCCTCCTCGTAGCCCGGATACAGCACTTCAAAGCCGAGGCTTGTCCAGCGCAGGTTACCAAGATACTTTATATACGTAGTGATGAGATCCTTGCTGAGGCCCGCGATATCATCACCGATGACGTAGTGGCCCCAGTCGATCTCCATCTCGACGCCGGTCTTAATCATCTGCCTGTAGACTTCCACCTTATCGTCTGTGAAAAGCTCAGGACGTTCCTTCTTCAGCTCAAGGATTATGTTCCTGAAGAGCCAGAGATGGGTGTTCTCATCTCTGTTGATGTATCTGATCTCCTGGCTGGAACCCGGCATCTTGCCGTTTCTGGCAAGGTTATAGAAGAACATGAAGCCGGAATAGAAGTAGATACCTTCAAGAATGTAGTTGGCGACAAGGACTTTCATAAGATGCTCTGCATCCCTGTTGTAGAGGAAGTCATTGTAACAGTCCCCGATGAATGTGTTCCTCCTCAGCAGATGCTCGTCAGTCTTCCATGCATACAGGATCTCATCCCTCTTCTCCGGAGCACAGATCGTATCAAGCATGTATGAGTATGCCTGGGAGTGGATACATTCCTGGAATGTCTGGATATGAAGACAGAGATTCACTTCGTTGGCAGTGATATAGCTGCTGATATTGGGAAGATTTGCGGACTGAAGGGAATCAAGGAAGACGAGGAATGAGAGGATCTTGTCATAAGCCCTTCTCTCTGCCTCACTCAGATTCGGATAATCCTTCAGATCCTGGGAGAGGTTGATCTCTTCAGGAATCCAGAAATTGTTCATAGCCTGACGGTACCAGTCGCTTGTCCACTGGTATCGCAGATTGTTGAAATCATTGAGATTGGTGGTGTTGCCGCCGATCATACGTCTTTTATTGAGCTCAATATCCCCGTCAGGGTTGAAAAGCATTTTCTCTTTGAGAATCTCACTCATATAAACCTCCTAGGATGAACAGGATTCACATTCCTCGACTTCAAGCGACTTGCTGCGTGTATAATAAAGGGTTTTCACACCTTCCCTGTATGCAAGCAGCAGGAGATCAAGGACCTGTCTCATTGTGTAATCATTTGTTATGTAAAGATTAATGGACTGCGCCTGATCAATATGACGTGTGCGCACTCCCGCCGCCCTGACCGACCAGCTCTGGTCTATTTCATGGGCGTTCTTGTAATACCACCATGTATCGGGATTGAGATTCGGAGCGATGCGTGGAAGCATGGAACCCTTCTTCTCCTCGTAGAAGAAACGCTTCATCACAGGGTCGATGCCTGCAGACGTGCTTGTTATGATGCTGGTGCTGCTTGTAGGCGCGATGGCAAGAAGATAGGCATTCCTCATACCCTGGCGTGCGACCTTCTGCCTTATCCTGTTCCAGTCAGCATCGTTGTAGGAACGCTTGTCGAAATAGGCACCGCTCTGCCAGTCAGAACCTTCAAAGAACTCATATGAGCCTCTCTCATCTGCTAGATCGCTTGAAGCTTCCACAGCAGCTTTGCTGATGGTCTCAAAGACAGAATCTACATACTTCAGGTGCTCTTCGCTTTCCCATCTGATACCCTTGTTGGCAAGCATGTGATGATAGCCGGAAACACCGAGACCGACAGCCCTGTACTGCCTGTTCGTATAGCGGGCATACTCAAGAGGATACATATTCAGATCAATTACATTGTCGAGGATCCTGATTGCAAGGCGTGTGAGTCTTTCAAGCTCCGCCCTGTTGTCAGTATCAATGTTGCCAAGCACGAGGGATGCGAGATTGCAGACAACGAAGCTGCCCGGCCTGGTCACGGTTACAAGGCACTCCTCCCCGTTGATGTCCTTCAGGGCAACCTCCTTCACTGTTATCTCGCTCATGTTCTGTGCAATCTCGGTGCAGAGGTTGGATGAATAGATCATGCCTTTATGACCGTTCGGGTTTGCCCTGTTGACATGATCACGGTTGAAGACAAACGGGGTTCCGGTCTCAACTGCGCTCTTGATTATGAGACGTACAAGATCCTTGATGCACATGCTTCTCTTCTTGATGCGGCTGTCGGCAACACAGTCAAGATAGCGGCGTTCCCATTCATCTCCGTAGTAATCTTCAAGCGAGTAGCCCTTGAATTTCTTTATCTCATACGGACACATCATGTACCATGTGCCGTTTATGTTCTCCTCCACCTGTTTCCAGAAATAATCGGGATAGCAGATCGCAGGGAAAACATCGTGAGCCTTCATCCTGTCATCACCGTTGTTTGTTCTCAGATTGAGGAATTCCGGAATATCCCTGTGCCAGATATCAAGATAGACAGCAACAGCACCGCTTCTCACGCCGAGCTGGTCAACAGCGACAGCCGTGTCGTTTACAAGACGTATCCACCTTATGATACCGCCGGCCGCTCCTTCAAAGCCGCGGATTGCGGAACCGGCAGCCCTGACCTTGCCGAAATACAGCCCCATGCCGCCGCCGAATTTTGAAACCTTGGCGAAGTTGTCAAGAGACCGGTAAATTCCGTCAAGACTGTCGGGAACTGTGTCAATGAAGCAGCTTGAAAGCTGATGGAACGGTTTTCTGGCATTTGAGAGGGTCGGTGTTGCAAGACTTATCTCAAGAAGTGAAAGCGCATCATAGATCTCCTTCACATATCTCATCCTCTCTTCCTTTTTCTCATCAATTGCGAGGAAGAGGGAAATTGAAAGATACATTTCCTGAACAAGCTCAAGAGCCACGTTCTGATGACTCTTGATCACATAGCGCTTGATAAGAAGGTCAAGACCGGAATATGTGAAAAGATTGTTTCTCGTCTCATCCATGAATGACGCGGCTTCCTCTATCTCCGCCTTTGTATATGCAGAGAGTATCCTGCTATAATAAAGCCCTTCATCGTTCAGGTAACGAAGCTTGTCGTAGAATGTGGCGATGTTGAGTCTCTCCATCTGGGCAAGCACTTTCTTCCTGAAGGAATAGTAAAGAAGACGTGCTGCGATGTACTCCCATTTCGGCTCCTGAGCGCTGGCAAGCTCGACTGCTCCCTTTGTCAGGGCCTCAAGCTTCTCGTCATCGCTCATACCGGGATTGATGAACACCACGACCTTTGTCTTCAGCGCAGAAAGGGAATACTCGCTTTCCGGATAATCCTTCTGTATGGATGAAAGCACACTTTCAAGTCCATCATCCCCGATAAGCGAGATAAGCTCATTCCTCTCGCTTCTCAGATTTGATCTGCCTTCACGGTAAAGGATGTATGCCTTAGCTGTTTTGTAATAGCCGGCTTCCATCAGCTTCTCTTCAACGATGTCCTGAATCTGTTCGACAGTCACCGCATCCTTTGTCTCAGCCTGAGTCACAACGGAAGCGACAATGGAATCGAGCCTGTCATCTGAAGGAAATACCGATGAGCTCTGAAAAGCCTTTGAAATGGCATTTCTGATCTTGGCAGAGTCAAAAGACTCAACCCTGCCGTTTATCTTTGTTATATTCATGATTGTCCCTTATCAATAATAATTCTTACTAAGACTAACTTAACATGTGCTCATAAACAAGTAGCCTGAGACATATTTCTCCTGAAAATTTTCACGCATCATCAGGCATGATTCATGAACACATGTTCAGGAAAATCCGTGAATATTCCACTGAATGAGAACACAGGATCAGAAAACTATGCACCCTTCCTCACTTCAAGTCCGGAGATATGAAGAAGTGCCTCAACAGCTTCGTCAAATGTGGACACATAGACAAGCTCAGCATCGGGAAGAAGCTGGGATGGAATGCATTCAACCTCCTTTCTGTTTCCTTCCGGCAGGATTATTCTCACTGCCCACTGATTTGCGGCACCTGAGATCTTTGCAAGTATGCATCCCACAGGAAGAACCATCCCCTTGAGCGACAGAGCTCCGGTGACGGCAGTGGATTTATCAGCACAGATTGAAAGGAGATCAGATATGATGACAAGTGCGGTTGCAAGAGATGCGGAGTCCCCTCCTTTATGAGAACTGTATGTGTAGTTGACGGTCACGGCCTCCAGAGTTCTGCCAAGATGCTGCGATGCATATGAATCAGCAAGTTCATATGCTATATCGGCACTTTCGCTCATCACCTTCCCCACCATACCTGTCACTTTTATCTCGCGGAAGGAAGATCTGATGTTCCTGGCTTCCACAGGCTGCATGAAACCTCTGTCACAGGCAATTCCGATTCCGCTGACAATTCCGGGTGATAGATGAAATCTTTTACAAGATCGGAATATTCATTCCGATTAAGGATTTTATTTATTTCTTCATTACTAACTTCCAGTACTGTTTTCCGTTTAACGGACAGTGCCTCTCTTGGCTTTGAGTGCGAAAATACGTTCGATGTTCTGCTGAAGCGGCTGTACTGACGAACTTGTTCCATACGAACAGAGAACAAGTTTCCTCATAACAGAAACTGAAAAATGTACAGGGCACTTCGCACTTTTATTGAGCCGGGCCACGATACTTTCCACAATACGGAGAAGTTCTTCATAGCTGTATGGTTCCATGAAGAAAACAGTAAGCCGGTCAAGCAGCGGCTCAGGTATGCCTGGAAGGCTATTCGCCGTGAATATGAACCAACCGTTTGAGACATTCACTTGAAGAGAGAGGAAATTGTCTGTAAACAGACGTGCCGTTTCCCTTTCAAGAAGTTCCAGGAAAACACTGTCCGCACGTGAATGAGTATCAGTGGTTCCGGCTTTGTCAAGTTCATCAAACACAATGACAGGAGAAAAAGGGAACCTGCCTGAAGAAATGCCTTGATTATAAGGCCGAAGTCAGATACTCGCCATGACTGATCGGAACCGCACAGTTCGAATGCCGCCGATTTTCCGCTCATGCTTATGAGCGCAGATCCTCTTTCAGGGAAGGCGGAGGCAAGACTTGTCTTACCGCATCCGGGACTTCCTACAAGCAGAAGCGGATGAGGACTTCTGCCGTTTGCAGCTGCTGAGGCGATCTCGTCAAGCATGAATGTCCTCAGTTTTTCCATCCCCAAATGTGTCGCATTCATTTCCTTCTGGGCTCTGGAAATATCATGTGCCGTGAAAGGAACGGCTTTCATGTCAGCAAACTGAGACAGAACCTGAAGACGCTTTTTATCCACATCGTCATCTGAACCTTCCGACTTTATCACAGTGTTCCACATTGCCCTGATGCGTTCCACCGTCATACGGCTCATCTGACAGGCAGATGATTCAAGCTTTCTGAGTATCCTGCTTCCTGCATCTTCTTCATCCAGAGTGTCCTGAATATGTGAATCATATTCCTTTGCCATGCGAATGTAGTCCATAGCCTTGGATTTGAAAGCATCGATTTCAGATGCGCTCATTCCCATCTTCAAGTCTGATTCTGTCACCAATAGAATCAACAATTCTTTTATCATGTGTCGCCACTATGCAAATTGAGCAGAGTTCCCTGTTCAATTCCTCAAGCAGGGACATGATGTCTTCAGCTGTAGATGAATCCAGACTGGCTGTCGGTTCATCTGCCAGAATAATCGATGGCTTCTTCACAAGAACCCTGGCAATGGCGACACGCTGCTGCTGACCTCCGGAAAGCTCACCGGGACAATGATGACGTCTGTCCGAAAGGCCGACACATTCCATAGTTGCCTCTGTGTCCTTCTCAAGCACCTTCCGGTCTGCCCGTCTGACACCACCTGCAACAGCACCAAGGAGGATATTCTAAAACACATCCAGAACAGGTATCAGCCTGAACTGCTGAAAAATGTAACCTACATTGCTGAAGCGGTAAGCGGATGCTTCCTTGTCAGATGTGTTGACTGTGCTTCTGCCATCAAGCTTTATATCTCCGGATGTGGGGGACATCTGTTGCGGCAATGAGGTTCAGCAATGTGCTTTTGCCAGAGCCGCTGGGCCCTGATACAACTGTCATGGAACCATTGCGGAAAGTATATGAGAAACCACTGAGGGCATGAACGATATTGTCTCCCATCTCATAGATCCTGCTTACTTCAACAAGCTCCAGCACAGCTTAACCTCCTTGTGTTTCAAGTCTCACTCCAAGATAGAGGAATGTCAAATAAACTTAAGAATTTTACAACAAACTTCTATTCCATGCTGATGTTTTCCTGAAAAATCACCTGCCATTTTCTCCTCAATACATTGTATCATTCATACAGGAGAAAAAAGATGGACAACGAAGTACTGAAGAACATAAGGGAAAGACGGAGCATCAGGAAATACAGAAGCGATGCTGTTGATGGAAAACTTCTTGATCTGGTTCTTGAAGCCGGAACATGGGCACCCAGCGCAATGAACAGACAGCCCTCAACAATTGTATGTGTGACGGACAAGAAAGACAGAGATATTCTTTCACGTATGAATGCAAAAATAATGGGTACAGACAGGGATCCGTATTACAGCGCTCCTGTAATAATTCTGGTTCTGGGTGACAAATCTGTTTCCACATACATCCAGGACGGCTGTCTGGTTCTTGAAAACATGATGCTTGCCGCTCATTCTCTCGGTCTCGGTTCATGCTGGATCAACAGGGAAGCTGAAATGTTTGACCGCAGGGAGGGAAAAGAGCTTCTCGAGAAGTGGAATCTTCCCACCACTCTTACGGGTGTCGGTGCGCTGGCCCTGGGCTATATCGATGGAGATCAACCCGAAGCAAGTGAGAGGAAGAAAAACTACATTGTGAAAATCAGAGAGGAGTTTTCACGGTAAAAGTAAAAGAAAATGAAAACGGTCCTGAGTGTGTATATGCACCAGGACCGTTTATATTTCAACCTTCTGACTAGTTCAGAAGAAGCATGCAGAATACGAGTGAGAACAGAGCTACAGTCTCAACAATACCGATAACGATGAAGTAGTTTGCTGTACCTTTACCTGTCTCGGCAAGCGCATCACAGCTTGCAACCGCAACCTTACCCTGCATGTATGCGGAGAAGCCGATTGCAGCACCGCCGAAAACGCCGACACACAGAGCCATGAGCCAGTTTCCTGTTTCCTGGAATGCGGAGCGGATGAAGTTCATCAGCAGGAAGCCGTAGATTGTCTGTGTGAGAGGTGCACCTGCGAATGCAACCATGATGAATGATGCGGGACGTCCTTCTGCATAGCACTTCTTCCAGCCGCCTACAGCAGCCTGAGAAGCAATACCTGTTCCGATTCCTGAACCGAGTGCAGCAAGACAGAGTGCGCATGCCATACCTAAATAAGCAAGATTAGTCATTTTTGTAACTCCTTATTTGTTTCGTTTGTTTCGACCGTTTTCCTGAACGGATCGTATTTGTATCCTGTCCACTCCATTCCGAGCTGACCGGAGAATTCCAGAAGATTCAGCCTGACGCCGTGTACGACAACTGAAAGAAGCCCCATCACAATATTAAGCAATGTACCGAGTATCACAATGAGGAAGCCGAACACAGGTCCTGCCATTCCAGCCATGTTGTTGAATGACTGGGCAATTGCAAGGGAAGCCATGCCTACGGCAAAAAGCCTTATGTAGCTCATGATGTTGCTGAAGCAGCTTACCGTGTCGAGGAATGAAGTGAAGAAACCTCCCAGTCCTGATTTCAGACCGGAAGCGAAACTCTGCCCCGGGCTCTGCGAGCCGAAAACAACGACAAGAGCAAAACCGACAGCAACACCTGCGATCACAATGCTGAAATTGACCTCGGCACCGATTACAAGGTAGAGAGCCATCATGTAAAGCACGCAGACATCAATGAGCCATCCAATGTCGCCCAGCAGGGACAGGTCTTTCACCTTTGCCTTGTTTATCACATTGATGACACAGGCAAGGCCCAGCTGTGCAGCACCTAGGATGAAGCAGAACTGCATGACATTGTTCTGTGCATAAACGGAATCTATGCCATATAGCTCCATCGAGTAGTTGCATATCGAGGGTATGATGAACACCTGCAGGAACGGCAGCTTCTCAAGCACGGTCAGAGAACCGAACCATGTTCCGGTCACGGCGCCGTAGACTATCGTGGTGCCGCTGAGGAAATACAGCAGTATGTTGATGTCACTGCACTTCTTCGCCTTCACATTCATGACAACTGCGATTATGAGGAAGATGAGCCCGTAGCCGGCATCACCTATGATCATGGCGAAGAACACCGAGAAGAACAGTAGGAACCATGAGGAGATATCATACTCCCTGTAGCCGGGAACTGTGCCGAGTATGTCATAAATCGGCTGGATGATCCTGACAAGTCCCTTGTATCTGAGCTTTGTCGGTGGATTGTCCTCATCACTGACATCATCAACAAGATATGCCCATCCGTTCGCCTTCGCAAGAGTCTTTATATCCTCACTTCTGTCTTCAGGAACATAACCCGTGATCAGGGTGATGGCATCATCTTCATCACGGCTTGTCGCCTTGACGCGTTCGAACATCGCCTCCTGATCAAGCAGCTTTATCTGTCTTCTGTACTCATCTGTGTATTTAGCACTTGAGACAAGCAGTTCATGCGCAGACCTGATGGTCTTCAGACATTCTTCGTCTTCAGCCTCAAGGGCCGAAAGGCTTTTTTCCGGGAGAGTGAACTCGCGTGCACCGCTGAGAGGATCAGGCCTGCTGCCAAGGCATGCGACAGCCTTCTGTCTGCCCACATCAGAGAGACAGATGAATCTCACATTCTCATCTTCCCTCAGCCTGTCCAGAGCTTTCTCATCAAGCGTATAGAAGGAAAGATCGAAACCCTGACCGCGCAGCGCTCTGACCTCAGAGGGATCAAAATCACCCCAGGCAGAGACTCTGCCGATTTCACGGGCCAGCCTGACATGTTCATCTTCAGCCTTCTTCTTCGCATCAAGCGCCCTGAGGATTTCCTCATGAAGCCTGCTGAAAGAATCACTGTCAAGATTTTCCTGCTTCACTTCCTTCTTTCTGTCCCCTTCATCGCTTATCGCGTTGAGCACAGTCATCAGGGAGTGTATCCTCTGGGCTTTCTGCTCACTTGCCTCACAGGTTTTCTTCAGCTCCTTGATGTGAAGCAGACCGGCATCGCGGAGGGATGTCAGCATCTCATTCTTTTTCTTCGAGGAGGCGACAAGAGTCACGACCTTCATTGTTTCAATCATTCTGTCCTATGCCTCCTTCACAAGCTTCTTCTTTGCGATCTTACCTCTGACGACAGCGCTTGTGTCCTGATCGCCCAGGTAAATACTTATGACTCTGATGTTCTCCTTCGCTTCGGGGATCTTGACCTTCTCAAACAGATTCACGCGCTGGCTCGTGGTTCTAAGTTCCTTCGAGATCAGCTCTATCTGTTCCTTCAGTGTCCTGATCATAGCGTCGTAACGGGAACACTCTTTCAACGCCACAATGCCTTTATCTATCCACAGTGGATAATCATAAAGGGAATAAGGCACATCCTTGAATGTGAGATCCCTGAAAACGGGAATCTCGACACCGGCGACATTCTCCTTACCCTTCACGATAGTGTCGATCTGCACCAGCTTCAGAATATCCTTGTCTCCGAGAAGAGGATTCTCGCCGAAAACGGCAATCCACGGATCCAGGGAATCGATGAGCTTCTGCTGCTCGGCCTCGTATTTCCTGATCTGATCCTCTATCTGACGGATGAAGAGCTGAAGCTGCTGCTTCTTGAGCTGCAGCGTCGGAAGATAACGATTGAATTGTTTCAAAGCATCTTTCTGCTTCTTCTGTTCATTTTTCGTCAGCTTCACAGCCATGACTCATCACTCCCCCGGCCAGTATTGTTCAATGAGCTCGCTCTTGAGGCCGGTCTCATTCTTCTCAAAGCACTGGGAAAGAATCTTCCAGCCGAGATCAAGCGCATCCTCAAGCGAAATGTTGACGGAAAGATCCATGAGCTCAGACTCGAACAGCTGCCCGTATTTCAGCAGCTTCTCATCCCAGTCGCTCATCATGAATCCCATCGACTTCTTCTCAATCGTATCCTTGTAAGCGGCATAGAGCTTGATCATGGCATCCATGAGCGCCCTGTGGTCTGCTCTTGTATCTGCGTTGACCTGCTGCTTGAGTCTTGAAAGGGAACCGAAAGGTTCGATGTGCCCGTTCCTGAGGTAATACTGTCCTTCCGTGATGTATCCGGTGTTGTCAGGAACCGGGTGCGTGACATCATCGCCCGGCATTGTGGTGACACCGAGAATCGTGAGAGAGCCGGCACCTTCAAAGTCGACAGCCTTCTCATAGCGTGCTGCCAGTGTCGAATAGAGGTCACCCGGGTATCCTCTGTTGGATGGAACCTGATCCATTGTGATTGCCATTTCCTTCTGCGCATCACAGTAGTTCGTCATGTCGGTGAGCAGGCAGAGAACCCTCTTGCCGTCAAGGGCGAAGCGCTCTGCAACGGCAAGGGCAAGATCCGGAACCAGTGTGCATTCAACTGTAGGATCGCTTGCGGTATGGACGAACATGATCGTTCTCGACATCGCGCCGCCCTTCTCAAGCGTGTTCCTGAAATAAAGATAGTCATCATACTTCAGCCCCATGCCGCCGAGAACGATCAGATCAACCTCAGCCTGCAGTGCGATACGTGCAAGCAGTTCATTGTACGGCTCTCCCGAGACAGAGAAGATAGGAAGCTTCTGCGATTCAACCAGTGTGTTGAACATGTCAATCATCGGGATACCGGTTCTGATCATCCTCTTGGGGACAATACGCTTTGCAGGGTTTACGGAAGGCCCTGCGATATCAATCATGTTGTCATTCAGCTCTGGGCCGTTGTCACGCGGCCTGCCGGCACCGTCAAACACACGTCCCATCAGCGCATCCGAATAGCTCACGCGCAGGGGATAGCCGAGGAAACGCACGCTGTCGCCGGTACTTATGCCCTGAGTGCCGGAAAAGACCTGAAGCGACACAAGGTCCCTGTCCAGCTTGATGACGTTGGCATAGCTTTTTCCTGTCTTTGTCGTCACTTCCGCAAGGTCAGAATTCTTGACGCCCGTGGCACGTACAGTGATTACGTTGCCGACAATGCTCTCAATTTTCGTATAAATCTTCTGCATAACTATGACCTCACCTTTGCCTTATAGATTTCAACAAGCTTTTTCTTTCCTTCCTCGTATGCACTGCTGTCTGCAGCTATGCCGTTCCAGTCGAGGAAGGCCTGTCTGACTTCATTGAAGAAAACACGCACATCGCTCTTCGTCTCAAGGGCAAAGGAACTCATGAGGATATCATAAAGGACATCGAACATATCCTTCTGTCTCTCAGGCGGAGCCGCATAGTCGACAGGATCAAAGGAGTTCTGCTGAAGGTATGCCGCATCAATGAGTTCACCCTTCTGGTAGATTATATAGTCATCCACACTCGTACCTTCCTCACCAACGACCTTCATCATCTGGTTGACTTCATTGCCGCGCACAAGGATCGAATAAGCCTTTCTGACCTTATCCGCATCAATGATTCCCCTGTACTTCGACCAGGAATCAAGCGGATCGATGGCAGGATATTTTCTCGCATCTGATCTCTCACGCGAGAGTCCGTGGAATGCGCCCACGACCTTCACTGTCGCCTGTGTAACCGGCTCCTCGAAGTTTCCGCCGGCAGGTGAAACCGTACCGCCGATGGTGACGGATGCTATGCTGCCGTCCTTCAGGCGGACCTTGCCTGCCCTTTCATAGAATTCGGCGATCCTCGATTCAAGGTATGCAGGGAAAGCTTCCTCTCCCGGTATCTCCTCAAGTCTTCCGCTCATTTCCCTCATAGCCTGGGCCCAGCGTGATGTCGAGTCCGCAAGCAGAAGGACATCAAGGCCCATGTTCCTGTAATACTCTGCAAGTGTCACTGCCGTATATACGGAAGCCTCACGTGCCGCAACAGGCATTGAAGATGTATTGCATATGATGATGGTTCTCTCCATGAGGCTTCTTCCGGTCTTCGGATCAACAAGTTCGGGGAATTCCTTGAGAACCTCAACAACCTCACCTGCTCTTTCTCCGCAGGCCGCGATGATAACTATATCCACATCCGCATTTCGGCTGGTGAGATGCTGGAGAACAGTCTTGCCTGCACCGAACGGTCCGGGAGTACAGTACGTACCGCCCTTGGCAACCGGAAGGAAGGTATCGATGATCCTTATCTTGGTGACCATCGGCTCATCCGGCATCAGACGCTCCTCATAGCACTTTATGGCCTTCTTGACCGGCCATTCAAACACCATTGAAAGGGACTTCTTCTCACCGCTTTCATCTGAAATAACGGCAATCTCGCTTCTGACGTTGTAATCGCCTTCCGCCACGACTGAGTCGACAGTCCACTGCCCGCTGACATCGAATGGCACCATGATATGATGGGTGAAAACCCCTTCAGGCACTGTACCCAGAGTATCGCCGGCACTGACCTTGTCTCCTTTCTTCACGACAGGAGTGAAATGCCAGTCCCTGTCGGGAATGGCGTCAAGGTATACACCGCGCTGTAAGAAGAATCCACATTTATCCGCAAGCTCCGGAAGCGGGTTCTGAAGGCCGTCATAGACCTGACTCAGAAGTCCCGGCCCCAGCTCTACTGAAAGCAGTTCTCCGGAGAATTCCACTTCATCCCCAACAGCAACACCCGTGGTCATCTCATAGACCTGCAGGGAGGCTATGTTTCCATTGATACGGATGACTTCACCCTTCAGCCTTGTATCATCCACAAGAATGTAGGCAACCTCATTCTTGGTCACGGCTGTATCAAATTCCACATTAACCATGTTGCCGTTGACTGAAACAACATGACCTATTTTCTTTGACATATGTTAATCCCCTTACTGGAATATTTCCTTTTTCAACGTATTGAAGAGTCTGTTGAACTCTACCTTGCCTTTCTGTTTCTCGAATGAGGAGCGGCGGCTCAGAAGCTGGAGCTTGAGCACATAGCTGATCAAGAATGTGACATCATAGTTGTGACCTGTCTTCACATTCCTGTCCAGAAAACTGAAATAGAGGGAGAGAATGAGCTTCTCCCCTTCAAGCGGGGAAAGCTCGTTCACAGCTTTCCTGACCACGCTGCTTATGTAATTGTCCTTTGGACCGTCATTTCTGTACTCATCGCTGTCAATGCCGAGGGCAAGACTTCTCTGGTATGCAAGTTCCTTTTCCACACAGGAGCGGAAACGAGTATATGCCTTCACGAAACTGTTGGACTCGACAACCTCATCGCTGAGCGCGACTTTCTCAAGCGTCGCATAATCCTTTTTCGTGATCTTTCCCCTGCACATTGAAAGGAATGTCTCGACGGACATATATGAATCGCTCCCACTCTTTATGGAAGGAAGGGACGGCACCAGATAGTAGTAATTAGTCATAATCCCTTTCCTTCCTTATTCTGAAAAGATCTGCTCCTTTATTGACTGGGACAGATAAGGCATGAGTATCTCGCTGAGGGAGGATGAGGAGAAGTCCACATAACCGCTTCCGTCCTTTGACACAAGACGGAGACCAGATGCACCGCTTCCGACTTTGAGTTCAAGACCGCCTCTGAGCTTTGATGCAAGCTCACCGGAAAGACCTTTGACCATTGATGCGGCATCTTCCCCGCTGATCTCGATGTCAATATCCTTCAGGGAAGCCTCAATGACAGAAAGAACAACCTTCTTCACAAGATCCTTGTCGAAAGAAGAGCGGATCTCGCCGGAGAGGATTGCGGCAAGCTGTCTGTTGATCTCCTCCCTGAGGGAAAGAGACACATCACGGGCAGCCTGGCTTATGGATGCCTTTGCACTCTGTTCTCTGAGCGCACATTCCTTGGCGGCATCATCAATCATCTTTGCGGCGTTGTCCTTGGCTTCCTTTATTATTCTGTCGGCTTCAGCTTTTGCTTTCTGGATTATTTCATTTCTCTGTTTTTCAGCTTCCTCAAGCCCTTCCTTTCTGATGGAATCGACCAAGTCCTGAATCTGTTGTTCCATAACAATGCATTCTCCTTTTTTCCGGGACTGTCCGTCACATACGTGGCGAAAAGACAAAATTACATTTGGAAAATCAAATTTATTTCTATAATAACTTTCTCTTTACATGAAAGTAAACAAGAAAAATTTGCACAAAGAAAAAAATGGAATTTTGATTGACATATTGGCACACAATCGTATACCATTCGAGTACCAAAGGAGACCACAAATGAGTACAATTTTTTATTCTGTAAGAGAACTAAGAACCCAAAGCCGAAAAATATGGAGTGAACTGGCCTGTGAAAATGAAATCATACTTACAAATAATGGAAAACCTGCAGCAATGATGATCAATATTCCTGAAGGAAAATTTGATGAAGTGACAAAAGCTGTCAGACAGGCAAAAGCAATGCTTGCACTTTCTGAAATGAGGCAGGAAGCACTTCAAGAAGGGGCAATGAATGATGAAGAAATCACTATGATGATAAAAGAAATCAGGAAAGAACTGAAAGATGAGACAGAGTAAATATGTTCTGGTTCTTGATACAAATATTATCGTATCAGCCCTTCTATCTGCAAACAGTAAGCCATATTTGATTCTTCAGTCTGTTCTCAGCGGAGAAAATGTTATTGTATATGACAATAGAATAATTGAAGAGTACAATGCAGTTTTGCATTATAAAAAGTTTAAATTCAAAGAAAGTGACATTTCAGATGTACTTAATTTGATCTTGCGTGATGGAATATTAGTTAATGCCCCTTCTATTGATATAACATTTAAAGACCCAGACGATCTTAAGCTCTATGAAGTTGCAAAAGTCACAGGAGCATTGTTGATAACAGGAAATATCAAAGATTATCCAAATGAAGAAATCATTATGACACCTGCAGATTTCTATCATTTCCTATAGCAACAGGCTGGTGCAGATTTAGGTCTGCACCAGCCTGTCTTTCATTTTAAAATGAAAACTGTTTTGTATTCCCCTGACGCATCCAGACGGTACTGAGGAGACACATCGCTCCCCCAGCTGTCTATGCCGCCTACCCCGCGTACACCTGCCGCTATTGTAAGGTAGCTTCTGCGCTTGAGAGGAAGATCGATAGGATGGTATGCCGCCTCAATCTCCTGAGGTGTCCATGCCAGCAGGGAGAAATTGAATGCAGAATCAGGAAGGCTTTCCACTGTAAGATATCTGCCATCCGTACTCTTCACAGTGAGGCTCTCCGTGTTCATATGCATTCCGTAATCCTGTGCCATGACATACGGGCATTCCGGAATGCCATCGCTGTGCCAGGTTCCCTTCTCTCCTCCATCCATTCTGTCCGGATAAGTCTCACCGGAAAGGCCATCCCAGTCAAAAGACTCAGTCCTGAAGGGAAGAATGAATCTCATACCGCACAGCGGAAACTCCGGAAGTCCTTCACATCCTGTGTAAGTATAGTCGACCCTGATTCCATCACTCTTGCCGCTCACACTGTATTTCACACAGACCTTCGCGGAAGGAGACGTGCAGGTTGAGAGGAAGAATGTCACTGACGCATCCTCAGCATGGCGCAGCGGAGAATCAAGAAGGCTGTTGTTCCCGGGTGCCCTGAGATCACCCTGCTTAAGTTCCTTTCCGTCAATGACAGCAGAAAAGTCATCAACATTGAAAAACAGATCAGCGCCCATCCACATGCAGGACCGGCGGGAAAAGCCGTTTCCCCTGTCGTTGTCTGTAGTCGCCCTCCAGAAAGCCAGGGACGGAACACGGTAGAAGAATTCCTTTCCACCCTTGTTCAGGCTGTCGAGCCCGCCGAGGTTATATGCGAAGATATAAGACACATCAGCCTTTCTGATACCGAGAGAATAATCACCGAATACGATTTCCATACACTGCCCTCACTTCTTCATACGCCGGTTTCGGCACTCTGTCCGCCCTTACTATACCATTGGCACTGAATTCATAATCGCTTCTCTTCTCGCCGAAGTCCCCGCCGTAGGCAAGATAATACTCACCGCTTGCCTCGTCCTTCTTATAAAGAGCCTGATCAATGAAATCCCATATGTAGCCGCCGGCATAGCTCAGGTACTCATCAAAGAGATCGTCGTATTCCCTGAAACCGCCAAGGCTGTTGCCCATACAGTGCATGTACTCACACACAAGGAAGGGCTTGGATCCGTCCTTCTCAAGATACTCCCTTATCCTCTGGGGCGGAGCATACATCTGTGATTCCACATCACTGACGTATTTCTTGTACTCAGGGTAATGGAACACACCTTCGTAATGGACAAGACGTGTCGGATCCGCATTCTTGAAATACTCGTTCATTGCCTTTATGTTCTCACCGCAGTAAGACTCATTGCCAAGAGACCAGAAGATTATGCTTGTATGGTTTTTCAGCAGTTCGTAATTGCTTTTTGCCCTGTCAAGCACAATAGCCTTCCATGCAGGATCATCACCCGGTACATTCCAGCTCGGCTCAACGGCATTCATTTTCTGCCAGGACCCATGCGATTCAAGATTCGTCTCAGCCATCACGTAAATGCCGACCTCATCGCAGAGACTGTACCACTCCACCCTGTCAGGGTAATGGCAGGTCCTCACGGAATTACAGTTGCAGCCTCTGATGAGTTCAATGTCCTTTTTCATGTCATCAAGGGAAATCGCACGGCCGGAAGAAGGATTCCATTCATGTCTGTTGACGCCGCAGATGAAAAGCCGGTGGTAATTGTACATCACCATCTCGTTTTCTATCTCAATATGATTGAAACCTATTTTATATGGGATGAACTCAACCACTGTGCCATCAGTGTCGTACACAGTTATCCTCAGGTCATAAAGATGCGGTGTTTTGTAATGGTAAGGCTTTATGTTTTCTATCCTTATCTCATCAGAAGAATAAGAAAGCACAGTCTCGTCAAGCAGCGCCTCACCCGATGCGATATCCCCAAGCGACCAGACCAGCTTTCCTTTGAATGAATCCTTGTATGAAAGCCTGAGTTTCAGAGTGAAAACCCCGCTTCCGTCTCTCTGGTAATCACCGCGTGCCGCCATATCAGCAACATGGCAGGCCGGTACGGAATATACATAGACAGGACGGAAGATACCCGAGAAGCGGAAGAAATCCTGATCCTCAAGCCAGCTTGACTTCGAATAGCGGAAAACCTCAACGCACAGTCTGTTGCCCTTCTTTCTGACTTTATCCGTTATGTCGAACTCGCTAGGTGTGAAGCTGTCCTCACTGTAGCCGACAAACTCTCCGTTGAGATAAACATACATTGCACTCTCAACACCTTCGAAACGGAGGATTATCCTATCATTCTCCATGCAGTCTGCAAGATCAAAGTATCTGATGTACTGGCTTACAGGATTAACGGAAGGAATCACCGGCGGGCGCAGCATTTCCTTCCCTTCCCACGGATACATGGTATTGATGTACTGTATCTGTCCATATCCGTTCATCTCGACGTGGGAGGGAACCTTTATCTTTTCCACTTTGCTGCCGGAAAAGTCTTCCCTGTAGAATTCCTCTTCCCTCTTTCCAGAGTCAGGACTGTAGAGAAAGTCCCACTCTCCGTCAAGACAGAGATAGAAGCCGGATACACCGTTTCGCGCCTCGTCCTCATTCCGGTAATGGATATGATCCGAGTGAGCATCCATTCTATTGACACAGAAAGTGTTCAAGTCTGTTAAATAAGTCAAATCTGAGGACATATCACTCCTTGACCAGACATGCTGATCAAATATTCACTGGCAAGTCCGGACAGGAAAATTCTAATAAGTAGCAGAAAAAAAATAAATCCTCCGCAGCGCCCTGACGGAGGAAAAATCCTGATTTCAGCCTTCAGCCGGCGTCCTTCAAGGTCATCTGTCAATTTCCGATGATCTCAGTGATGACCGCTTCGGCCTCACCCAGATCGAATTCATTGACATAAAACTGCCGGCAGAACTGAGAGGAATCTGCAATGATGTTCATAAACTCGGCATCTGCAGCATCTTTCACCATGCAGGGTATGCCGCGGCCGTCAAGTTCCTGAGCAATCCGTGAAGCTGTAACTTTGTCCATTGCGTTATAGACAAGTTTCAGATTGAGTTCACTCATATACATGTTTCTCCAATGTTCATTTTTTGCAGCACGAAACATATTTTTATGGGAATATGTTCATGAAAAATCTCCGTTCCCTGAACTGCTTATAATTGAAGAAATTATATGAACCGTATTTCACAGGTGAATTTTTTCATCCACGGTGAAAGAAGGTTGAAGAAACGCACGGGAACCAATAATATTCCACAGTCAGGAAAATAAAATGAACAAGAAAACACTTTACAGGATATACAACCTTAAGACGGACGCCTCTTATTTCGGCATAAGCAGCAGCAAAGGCAATGTGTGCGCACAAGAACGTTTCAGCCTCGACCTGGGGATGCACCCGTGCAGAACACTTCAGGATGACTACACAAAAACCGGGCTTGAGCTTTTCGTGATCGAGACGATAAAAGAAAGTGACGAGACTGAAGAGCTCGTCACACTGAAAGCTGAACTTGAGAAACAGCTTGAAGATAAAGGAACAACCGTCTACCGCTGAGCTTTGTCTGCTATTATCAGCTGGCGAACACCCTCCACTGCAACACGTATTGCACTGGATGTGTCATGCACCTGAGGATTGTCCATACCTTTCTTCTCCCTCTCCTGGTTCGCGACGACCAGGAATGCGGAACCGGCCCTCACTCCGAGACGTGCGGCAACCGTGAAAAGCGCCGCGCTTTCCATCTCGCTTGCAAGAACGCCCAGTCTCTTCCATGCTTCCCATTTGTTCAGCAGCTCATAGCTTACGGGCATTTCCTCAGGATCATGCTGGCCGTAGAAACTGTCCTTGCACTGCACGACGCCCATATAGTAATTCATGCCAAGCCTGACAGCAGCCTCACGGAGAGCCATAGCCACATTGAAATCTGCAACCGCAGGAAATTCAATCGGGGCGTATTCACGGCTTGTGCCTTCCATTCTCACGGCGCCTGTCGCAATGACAATATCACCGCCCATGACAGGAAGTGCAATACCTCCGCATGTGCCCATTCTGATGAACGTATCGGCTCCGCATTTATAAAGCTCCTCCATCGCAATGGATGCGGAAGGCCCTCCGATACCGGTGCTGGTGACACTCACCTTCTCTCCTTCCAGATAGCCAGTGTACGTAACAAACTCTCTTGAATCGGCGATCTCTTTCGCATCATCAAGATGGGATGCGATCAATGGAACTCTTTTGGGATCACCAGGCAGGATCACATATCGGCCGACATCACCTTTTCCTATCCTGAGATGATACTGCAGTCCGCTTCCTTCTGTATAATCAGTCATGTTTCCTCCAATGAACAGGCTTTAATTCTAACATACAGAAAAAAGATATGAAAGAAAGATTTTACCGACAGAAATCAGGGCATATATGATCAGTCAGTCTTTCTCACTTCACCATCTCTCGCATGCACTATTTTCTCAACATCATACAAAAAGAATTCCACTGTTTCCTTTGTGACAGGCTTCATTTGTGCATCATAATGCATTCTGTCAGTCTGATGGGCAATTATATTGAGGCTGATTTTTACATCAGCTTCAATTGAGCAAGCCCAAATCAGAACAGCAACAATGATGACCAGCAGAATCTTTTTACAATCCCCTCCTCTTTCTTCTGTTACACTTGCACAGTTTTCAACATCTACTGCAGCAGGACATACGTTTTCCCCATCCCGCCGTCCTCAGGGTTGGCGAAGTAGTAATCCTTCACATCCTTCTGTTTCTTCAGGTATGCATGTATGCCCTGTGAGAGGATTCCGTTGCCATAGCCGTGGATGATGGAGAATGAAGAGGCTGAATGGACAAGACAGGCCTCTATCTCCTCGGCTATCGCATCAAGGGATTCTGCAAGAGTCTTTCCTCTGAGATCGAGAGTAAGGGCTGGCATCTTCGTACTGGACTTGAATGGAGAAACTGTTGTCTTCTTCTCCTGTGGAGCAGGTCTGAGATCTGATGAGGCAAGAGTTATCTTCATGGAATCGATCGACACCTGATAACGTCCCTTGCCCAGTGCCCTGAGGATTATGCCGCGGCGGGAGAAGCTTCCGCAAAGAACCTCGTCTCCCGGCTTGAAATCACGGTCGGCATCCACATTCGCCTTCTCAAGCTGTCTGTCAACTTCGGCATCAAGAGCACTGCTTTTCTCCTCAAGAGAGGAAATGAATGTGCGCACAGCCTTTGTCTTTTCCTTTGTAAGGGCTCCGGTGCTCACATCCTTCACAAGGTGCTCAAGCTCACGTCTCTTGTCCTTCATCCAGACTCTGAGCTCATCCGCCCCTTCCCTCTGGAGACGCAGGCGCATTTCATCAAGTTCCCTTTCCTTCTCCTCACTCTTCCTTATCTGGGCTTCAAGCTTCTTCTTCTCAAGTGAAAGCTCGCTCACTTTTCTGTCAAGGGCACGGGACTTTCCGTTCAGGGCGGAAATAAGAGATGCGACAGAAGACGATGAGGACAGGCTTTCCTTCGCCTGCTTTATTATGACAGGAGGAAGACCCATCTTCTTTGCCGTCGCAATGGCATGTGAATCTCCGGGCAGTCCTGCAATGACACGGAATGTGGGTCTGCTTGATGACTCGTCAAAGTCCATAGACGCATTCAGCATTGCCTTGTCGCTGTATGCATGCATTTTCACCTGTGAGTAATGGGAGGTTATGAAAAGCATGCTGCCTTTTGTCTTGAAATAATCGAGTATGCTGTCAGTGAGGGCCGCTCCTTCAGCCGGATCAGTTCCGCTTCCTATCTCATCAAGCAGTACAAGTGACTTCTCATCCGCGACTCTGCAGATTGATGCCACATTGGCCATGTGAGATGAGAATGTCGAGAAATTCTCAAGAATCGACTGTCCGTCTCCTATGTCAGTATAGACAGAAGTGAAAAGAGGAAGGCTGCTGCCTTCGTCACAGGGAGCAAAGCCGCAGGTCTGTGCAAGCAGGGAGAAAAGCGCCACTGTCTTCATCGTGACGGTCTTTCCTCCGGCATTTGGACCTGAGAGGACAACCACCCTGACACCTTCCCCAAGAGACAGGCTTATGGGAACCGCCTTGTCGAAAAGCAGCGGATGGCGTGCATTCTCAAGGTTTATCACGCTGGAGAAAGTGACTCTGCTGCTTCTGGTTTCCTTGACGAAAAGCGCAAAGGAATAATGGAAATCGAAATCAGCGGCATAGGAGTCAAGTTCCCTGAGGCTTGTGATCACATTCCTCACCTTTCTGGAAAGATCAGAGAGGATCTTATGCTTCATCCTCACTATCTCATCCTCAGCAAGCACGACTTTGTTGTTGAGCTCTACAAGCTCGAAAGGCTCGACGAAAAGAGTCGAACCTGTTGCGGATGATCCCTGGACATAACCTGCAACCTCGCTTTTTCTCTCCCTCTTCACAGGAAGAGCGATGCGCTCATTCCTGTACACGGCCTCACCGGACTGGAACAGAGATGAATTTGCAGCCATGAAGGACTGGGCATAAGTCTGTCTTCTCAGGCGCTCGCTTTCAAGAGCGCGGTAAAGGGGCCTGAGCAGAGGATGGGTTTCAAGAACGCTGCCATCCGGTGAGAGTGATGATGAAATTTCCTTTCCGAGAGAACGCAGTTCATCTGAAAGCAGCGAGTCATTTTCCTCAAAGGCCGCAAGAAGATTCGCCGCTGCAATGAATGAGGAGACAAGGTAGATGTCATGTCCGTCAAAATCGGGAACCTTCCTCTCGTATGTCTCGAAAAGGGATGAAAGCGACACGAAGGGAGAAAGGGACACCTTTCCTTCAATTATCCTTTCCAGTATTTCCTCAATTCTAGCGGCACGTGATGCGATGACGCTCTCATCGCTTGTGAATGCAGATGGGCTTATCTTCTCCTTTCCACCCTCACTCAGGCTGTGACGCCTGACAAGCGAGAGCACCTGCTCAAATTCAAGATCCGCGATTGTTCTTTCTCTTATCATTGTTTGTTCTTTCTGAATTTAGTTCTGAGATACCCGGGCTTTCTTGACTCAAGGCTGTCAAGAAGGCCGAGGTAGCTTGTATAACGGTCAGGATCGATGAGGCCCTCCTCAAGCGCCCTGATGACGGCACAGCCGGGTTCTGTAGAATGGGTGCAGGATGAGTATTCGCACTCGCCTGCATAACGGGAGAACTCGATGAAACTTTCTGAAAGGACGCTTTTGTCCTCATACGGAACAAGCAGTTCCCTCACACCCGGTGTGTCTATTATCCTGATATCATCCCTTTCCAGATAAAGCGCATGATTCGTCGTATGCCTGCCCCTCTGGTACTTCTGGCTTATTTCCCCCGTCACCTGCTTTTTCTCCGGCCTGATTATGAGATTGACAAGGCTGCTCTTGCCGACCCCGCTCTGACCGACGAATGCAGTTGTTCTCCCGCGAAGGAGATCCTTGAACTCCTCAATGTTCTCCCCGGTGGCAGCGCTGACGGCAATGATCCTGTAGCCAAGCTTATGGTAGAGCGCCCAGCGCTCGAACTCTTCCTCAGTCAGGTCAAAGTCGCATTTATTCATCACTATGATAACGTCACAGGACTGCACACAGCTGAGGGCCCGGTCAAGGAAGCGCGGGCGGAATGGCGGCTCGAATGCGCTTGTTATGATCGCAACCTGATCCATGTTCGCCGCAATTGTCTGGTTCTTCTCAAGTTTCACGTTCCAGCGCACGAAAGCGCTCTTCCTCTCAAGACGCGCCGTGATGAGCCCCTCGGTCTCACTGTAAGGGGTGAACTCCACATAGTCACCGACGGCAAGCGGATTGTACTCAAAATCCTCAAGCGGAAGTTTCTTTCCTTTGATGCGCAGGGTGTAATGCTTTCCGCCCTCCTCATCATATGCGTCATAAAGATTGTTGATCGCTTTTCTGATCTGTGCTTTCACAGAAGATGAGTGTAGCACAAGTGATGCTGATTGACAAACCTCACGCAAGGTCTGATCCTTATTGTATGTTCAGTGCGCAGATATGTTCCCACCCGGGCTGCAACAGCTATGTGAGTCCGCCTTTTGACACCTGTTTCCACCATTCAGACAGCCAGGAGAGGAAGATAATCCTCGGCAATCTTGAGAAGATCCTCAGCCAGAAGAAAAACATAAAGGATATCACGATAGTCGGGGGAGACTTCGAGAATGTCAATGTCAGGGAAAGACGGCTCACAGCATCCAACTTCGCCTTCTCCACCTTCACCGGCTGCGATTTCTCCTCCTGCGACATGTACACCTGCTTCTTCGACATGTGCATCTTCATAAACTGCCGCTTTGACAACCTTGAAGCAAGCTACTCGATTTTCTCGGGCTCAGATCTGAGAGGCTGCTCTTTCACCGGCTCATCTCTGATCAACTGCAACTTCATGGGAATCGACAGCGTCGGCAATGATTTCTCCCACTCGGATCTCTATTTCTCCAATTTCAGCATGAGCAAGATCTTCAATACCAGTTTCGATGACTGCAATCTCAAAAGGGTCAACTTCCGTGCCAGTGCGATAAAAAACGTCTCATTCCGCTATTCAAATCCGGAGGAGGCATTCTTCAAAGATGAGGTGGAGGATGTGATGTCATGAAAATATTCTCCCATTTCTGTCCTCAGGGACAGGTGAACACATATCTGGTGACAGAGGGAAAGAGAAAATGCGATGCCCTCATAATAGATCCGGCCGATCTGGATGCCGATCTCATTTCCATAATAGAGAAGTATGAGCTGAACATAGCAGGGCTTCTCGTGACGCATGACCATGAGCAGCATGTGAGGGGAATCGGAAAGATCGAGAAGGTTTACCCCTGCCCTGTGTATGCCTTCAAGGATTCGGTCCAGAGCTTTGACACTGTGAGGCTGAAGGAAGGAAAAGGCGTAAGGATCTCAGATTTCTCCATGGATATACTGTATGTGCCGGGACATTCGCCCGACTCGCTTGCATTCGTCATCGGAAACTGCATCTTCACCGGCGACACCCTTGCCGCGGGAAGGGTTTCCACGACCACAAACAACCTTGCCCATGCAATACTCACAAGGAACATCTCTCAGAAAATAATGACGTATGACGACAACTTCCTCATCTTTCCCGGACACGGATGTCCGACAAAGATCAGGATCGAACGTCTTTTCAACCATGATCTGCTGGAAAGCGAGGTGCAGCTAAGCGAGAATCTGTTTTAAAACAGTTCTTATCCTTTCAGGCATAGGGGCATAGAACGTCATTCTCTGTCCGCTGACAGGATGGGCAAAGCTGAGGGAAAGCGCATGAAGACACAGCCGGATGGACGGGAAGTTCCTGTCTCTGTTTGAATATATGTCATCACCGAGAAGAGGATGGTTGATGCTCTTCATGTGCACGCGTATCTGATGGGTCCTCCCTGTCTCAATCCGGATGCGGAGGAATGCATAGTGCAGGCTCTGTCTGAGGACTGTGTAATGAGTCACTGCGCTCTTTCCCTTCCTCACATCATCACATGTGATGAAGCTTTTCCTGTCAGAGGGGTTTCTCACGATATTCTTGTCCACCGTTCCCCTTTTCTTCTCGAAATACCCTTTTGCAATGGCAATATATATTTTTTCTGTGGTATGAGAGGCAAACTGTCCTGCAAGATTCCTGTGTGCATCTGCCGTCTTAGCGATCACCATGACACCTGATGTGTCCTTATCCAGGCGGTGGACTATACCGGGCCGCATCAGATTCACTTCCTCATCCTCGCTTGTTGCGAAATCCTCGCCGTAACGGTACAACAGCGCATTGACAAGCGTGCCGGACCAGTTCCCCGCACCGGGGTGCACCACCATGCCGCAGGGCTTGTTTATGACAAGGATGGAATCATCCTCGTAAAGAATGTCCAGCGGTATATCCTCGCCTTCAAGACCTTCGAAAACCTCCTCGCTCCATGTGACGGTCACAATGTCGCCGGCACTGACGCGGAAACTTTTCTTGACAACCCTGTCGTTCACATAGATCGTGCAGGAAGGATATGAGAAAACCGAACGGGGAATCTCAGTGGAGACCTTGTCAACACGTCCTGCACTCTGTGCCGTGAATGAGAGACTTTCCTTCCTTATCATCCGCTCAGTTCCCCGATGATCCAGTCAGCTGCGGAAATTGAAAGCGACAGACCGCCCGCAATAAGCAGCTGCCAGCCGAATTCCTGAATACCGTCCGCACTCACCCAGCCCGCATTCTCCATGAGGTTCCATGCGAGCACCGAAAGCGGCAGCGTGATGACAAGCGAACCGAAGAAAAGACTTTCGGCCCTGCGGAGCTTCATCGTCCATATGGGAAACTCATCCTCCCCATATGGTTCATAGCTGAGTTTCGCCTCGGCAGAAAGAGGGGAAAGAACAATGGCTATGACAAGAAAGAAAGCAATCAGTTTTTCAGGCATCATAGTTCCTTGCACCGAAGATCGCACTTCCGATCCTCACTTCATTGCTGCCTTCCTCTATCGCCTGTCTGTAGTCCGCGCTCATGCCCATGCTGAGGACGGCAAGATGATATCCTGCGGCATTGAGCTTATCGTAAAGTCTCCTGACGTATCGGAACGCCTTTCTGTTCTTCTCTTCATCAAAGCCCAGCGGTCCCACTGTCATAAGACCGCACAGCCTCAGATGGGGGCAGTCTGCCAGATGGGACACACCTTTCATGAGCTCATCTTCATCAGCGAAACCTGACTTCTGCTCTTCCCCTGAAGAATTCACTTCAAAGAGTATGTCCATTACACGGTCCGCCCCGGCAAGATGCTTTTCAAGCTCGTCCATGAGAGGAATTGAATCCACACTGTCAATGCGGTCGACAAGGGAAAGTGCCTTTTTAGCCTTGTTGCGCTGGAGATGTCCTATAAGACACAGTTTCATTCCCTGCGGCCGTTCACAGAGAGGAGGAAACTTCGCCTCAATCTCCTGCACCCGGTTCTCTCCGAAGAGCCGCTGGCCCTGATCATATGCCTCAAGAATGTCCTCATAAGGATGCGTCTTGCTGACAGCCATGAGAACAACATCATGGCTGCAGGCAGCGGCACATTCATCAACATCTTTTCTGACAGCTTTTATGTTAACCATTATTCTTTCTTTCCTTGCCGGCTTTCTTTGCAGCCTTATGCCCGGCTTTCCTTGCTTTGTACTCTTCTTTCAGCTCATTGACAAGAGCACGGGCCTTTTCAAGCTGCTCCGCACCATCACGCAGTGTGAGAGACGGGTTGCTTTCGAAAATTCTCTTTCCATAAGAATAGTAACGCTTCTTGCGGCCTTCAAGCTCAAGGGCGAATCTTTCCTTCGCCTGTGCGAAACTTTCAGGGGAAAGAGTTGACTTGAGGGCCTTGAGGGATGCTTCCGCATTGGCCTTTGCCACGTTGATTTCCTTCACGAATTCCTGGAACTTGCTCATCTTCGATACAGACACGGCTGTGTCAGCGGACATGAGGCCCACAATTACAAGTGACAGGACATTGACCAGCGTCATGTTGAGCCCCGCCAGGAAATTGTATATGGGATCATTGACGACATAGACAATGAAAAGGCAGAGAAGTCCGAAAAGCGTTGAATTCAGGGCGCATACCCTTCCGTTTATGTTCAGAGGATAAGTTGAATAGTCCCACAGCTTCACATGAAAAAGCTTCTCAAGGGCAAAGCTCGTGAAGTATTCAAGAACTGACGTGAGTACTACTCCGCAGATGAAAACAAGATACCAGTGTTCACGGAAAGGATACAGGACCACAATCACGATCATGGCGCCGAAACCGTAAATGGGAAGATACGGTCCTATGAGAAAACCGCGGTTTACGAATCTCTTCTTGGGTACCGAGCAGTACACGACTTCACAGATCCAGCCGAGCACGCAGTAAATGAAGAAACTGAGAACAAAGGTGTCAACACTGTACATACCAGCCTCCAGATAAAAAAAAGTCAGGTAACATGTACCTGACTTCCAGTGGAGGATACAAGGATTGAACTTGTGACATCCTGCTTGTAAGGCAGGCGCTCTCCCGCTGAGCTAATCCTCCGTAATTGCCTGATCTCTCAGCAACGATGATTAACTTAGCAGAAAATCTCATTTTAAGTCAATAGAAAACCGATTAAAAATGAGAAAGCCAGATAAGCCGTGCTGCTGAAAGCAAATACATTGACCTCAAGTACTGTTTTCTTTATTCAGATTAATACGCCGAAGACAAATTGGCAAGGATTTCCGGTTCCGAGGAAAACTATTTTCCCTCCCGCAATTGAATTTTTTCACTCTCCCTGCTAATACTGATTCCATGACCGAACAACGCCTTATGCTATTTGAGAGCGAAAGAGTCCCGAAAGCCGTGCTCAAGCTGGCCATACCTACGGTGCTCTCCTCTCTTGTAATGACAATATATTCGCTTGCCGACACTTTCTTTGTCGGCATGCTTAACAACAGCATCGAAAACGCCGCAGTCACGCTTTCCGCACCTGTCCTTCTTGCATTCAATGCCGTCAACAACCTTTTCGGCGTCGGCTCTTCCTCAATGATGAGCCGGGCTCTGGGGCGCAAGGACTACAAAACCGCATACCGAAGCTCGGCCTTCGGCTTTTACTGCTCGATCGTAAGCGGCATTCTTTTCTCATCTCTCTGCTTCATATTCAATGACGAGCTGCTTGTGCTTATAGGCGCCGATGCATCCACAATGGAAGCTACACGGGCATACCTGAAATGGACGGTCGTATTCGGTGCATCTCCGTCAATCCTCAACGTAGTCTTCGCCTATCTTGTCCGCGCCGAAGGCTCTGCAATGCATGCAAGCATAGGAACAATGAGCGGCTGTGCGCTTAACATCATTCTCGATCCCATTTTCGTACTTCCGCAGTTTGCGGGCATGGGAGCGGAAGGCGCAGGACTTGCAACACTCATATCAAACTGTTTTGCCGTACTTTATTTCCTTATCCTCATAACAGTCCGGAAAGGAAAGACATTTGTCACCATAAGTCCTAGGCACATCTGTCTGAAACGGTATATCGTTCTGGGTGTGTGCGCGGTCGGCATTCCTGCATCCATACAGAATCTGCTGAATGTGACTGGAATGACGCTTCTGAACAATTTCACATCCGTCTACGGTGCCGATGCCGTTGCCGCAATGGGAATAGCACAGAGGCTGAACAACGTCCCCTACAGCATTGCCAGCGGCTTCACGCAGGGAGTGATGCCGCTTGTCAGCTATACATTTGCAAGCGGGAATCACAAAAGAATGAAGGAGGCGATAATATTCGCGGCAAAAGTGGTAGTCACATCGCTTCTTGCCGTAACAGTCATATACAGCATTGAATCTCCTTTCTTCATCTCTCTTTTCATGTCAGACGGCACTGTTGTCTCCTACGGAACACGCTTCCTCAGAGGCTTCTGTCTGGGCATTCCCCTTCTTGCCGTCGACTTTCTTGCCGTCGGCGTTTTCCAGGCTGTGGGAAAAGGCTTCTATTCACTCTGCTTTGCAATAATGAGGAAGATTGTCCTTGAAATTCCGGCGATCATAATACTCAATACGCTTTTCCCTCTTTACGGTCTTGCCTATTCACAGGCGGCGGCGGAATCCGTCATGGCTCTTCTTGCCGTCATGACGCTGACAAGGCTTGTGAGAAAGATCAGCGAAGGAAAGCTGGTCGACAGCGCAGGGCGCAGCTGAGAGTCTCCTTCATGCCTGTCTCATCGGCAATGCCGCATCCGGCGATATCGAAGGCGGTGCCGTGATCCACGGAGATACGCAGGACAGGCATGCCGAGCGTGAGGCTTATCGTCCTGTCAAAATCATATGTCTTTGCCGCGATATGTCCCTGATCATGGTAAAGGCTCAGAACAGCTGAATACTTTCCTTTCAGGCACTGGTGGAAAACGCTGTCCGCGCTCACGGGGCCCACGACATCAAGTCCCATCCTGCGGCATTCTTCCACTGCCCTTTCTATTTCCTTTTCCTCATCACCGAAAAGGCCTCCGTCAGAGCTGTGAGGGTTCAGTCCGGCAACTGCGAAAGTTCCCCTTACGCCAAGTCTTTCCAGCTCTTTCACGCAGCGGGGTATGTAATCCATCAGACGGGAGTATGTGACCATATCGCAGGCCCTGCGCAGAGACACATGACGGGAGAGGAAGAATATCCTCATGTTCTCGACCTGGAACATTGTAAGAGGATCGTCCGTGCCGGTAAGGAATGCGAATATTTCAGTGTGTCCTATGTACGGGACTCCTGCCATTTTAAGGGAAACCTTGTTTATCGGTGCAGTGCAGACACACTCAGTCTTTCCGTCCATTGCGTCCTTCACGGCCTTCTCTATGTATTCATATGCCGCCCTGCCGCATAAGGCAGACTCCTCTCCCATCTTGAAATCTGATGGGGAAAGATTATGAAGATCCTTGACATTCACTTTGCCTGGAACAGCAGATCTGACATCATCTACGGCATTGAAAACAAAGTCAGAACCGAGTGCCCTGTTTGTCTTTTCCAGTATCCGCGTATCACCGTAAATGATGAAATCATCAGTGTTGAAAGACTTAAGTGCCTTGAGAATGATCTCAGGTCCGATTCCCGCAGGATCTCCGAGTGTGAGTGCAATCATAGGTGTGCTCCTTATCTACAGGAGAAAGCATACAATGAAAAAAGGCGGTCAGGAAGTACATGCACACCTCCGGACCGCAAGGGGAAACCAGATTCAGAATGTAGGTAATGTGGTATAGCCGCAGGTATCATACGTTTCAAATGAACTGTCGGCTTCATACCCCTTCTCAACAGACTCTCTCTGCCCTGCCAGCCAGGAGCGGAGATAATCAAGACGTGAGATTATATTTGCAAAATATGTGAGAGGGATCTCAATTTCACTGTCTCTGGCAATGAGTCGCCACAAAGCAGTGAAGGAAAGTTCCAGCCTGACAAAGCGTTTTATGAGAACTCTGACCTCATCTTCCAGCCTCACGTAATCCTCGACGCCCAGAGTGCCGCTGCTGACCTTGCAGATTATTTTCCTTGAAAGATCCAGCTTGTCAGCCATAAGAAGGAATGCATCATGCACATAAGTGAAGGCACTCTTTGTCTTTTCATCATGCAGTTTTGCAATAAGCGCTTCACTTTCATGTACTGCAGTCCTTATTCCTTCCAGTGTTGTCTCCGGTATCGAGAAGTAAGGGCGGAGAGGATGCTTTGCATGCGGCTCAAGCACACTTGAGACTCCGGCAGGCAGCCGGAGATTGTAAGCTTCAAGACCTTCAGGAGGAATCTTCCCCCTGACAGCCTTTCCGAATACAGGTTCATCGAACAGGGCCATCACGCATTCACTCCTGTTTTTGGACCAGATCGGAGGAAGATAATATATTGATGCATACAGATGCATCAGGGATGAATACACATCCTCCCCCATCACCATGTTGCAAAGCTGGTCGGCCGTCTGCCTGTCAGCACGGCTTCCCATCCAGGACACAAGACCAGCAAAAACATAGCTGTATGATGCGAAAAGAGATACAGCGTATCCTCCATGATCGTTCCAGTCGGTCAGCAGCATGCCCTGTGCACCATTTTTGATACCGGTCAGAACCAGACCTTCAATATTCATCAGCGCACCGTCCAGACGCGGGAAAAGAGAATTCCACTGCCCTGTTCCGGGACAGACCCAGAACGGCTTGCCGCTGTGGGCAAAGATTTCAGGAGTCTCGTATTTCTCTTTCGGATCGTAAATCCAGTCAAGGTACACAACATCATCGGGCATTGAGGAAATCAGTTCAGGATGTTTTACCACGATATCGCCGAAAACCATTATCTTCTTTGAATGCCGTGCGGCAAGAGAATGGAGGCGCAGCAGATGATCCCTGTACACCTCACCGACAGAAGAAGAGCTGCACAGATCACGGCTCTTTCCGCTTCCAAGATCGTAAGTCTCATCCGAACAGACGTTGAAATACACGTCATCAAAAAGCGGCATGTACTCATCATACAGTTCTCCGAGAAGCTCATACGTTCCCGGCACGGCAGGAGAAAGCGTCCAGAACATGTCGCTTTCCCTGAGATGTGAAAACTCCTTTCTGGTAAGTATCCTCTCTGCATGTCCGAATGACTGCAGATTGCCCTGAAGACTTATTCCCTTGCTTCTGCAGTACTCTTTTATCTCCAGAATATCCTCTCTGGTATAAGGATCGCTTCCCTCCCATATCTGTCTGTGACATTCAAAGGCGAATGTATGCTCAATATAAAGCTGGAACACATTGTATCTTGCAAGAGCAAGGACATCGATTATTCTTTTCAGCTCACAAAGCCTATATGTCTTGCCACGGGACACATCAAGCATGAGCCCCCTGTACGGCAATGCAGGATAATCTTTTATACGGCAGCAGGATACATCTTTCTGCCCCAGCAGCAGAGACATAGTGAGAACACCATAACACAGACCGTTATAGTCACAGGCATTCATCACAATACCGTCTGGATGGACGTCAAGTGCATATGACTCCTTCTGAGATACTGGCGCACATTCATGAATGCAGCCGCAGTAAGCATGGTATGAATCATCTTCACTGACTGTGACAGTGAAAGAAGGAGTAAGAAACCTCAGGAAAACAGGATCAATTTTCCTTGAGATCACAATTGTCTTTTCATTCAGTTCAAGAGTCCCTTCACACTCTTTGTATTCCCTTACATATTTTCTTATATCCACAATATTCCCCCTCGTTTTCACTGCCATGGATAGGCTCTGTCCCACATGTTCCTGAAATCGCTGGTCCATAATACTTCGTAATCATCACCGTCGTGGTAATCGCTCATGCTGACAGGAAGACCTGCAATGAGCTTTTCCCGCTCCCGCGCAAGAAAAACAGCAGCTTTCGAAAGCTGGACGGCAGCCTTCTCGAATATGAAAAGTGTCGCTTCCATTCCATCCTCTTTCGCACGGAGTCTCCAGAGACGGACGAATTCAAGCATTATGTCCGTAAATCTTCTGAACAGTCTCTTGATATCAATGATGAAGCCGAGGAGCTTCTCCTCATTCACCGTTCCATTTTCGAACTCACCGGTTATCCTGTATGAAAGAATTCCCTTGTCTCCGGTATACTCTGTCATAAGTGCGGCGAGACGGAGCTCATCAAGGAAAGTCTGTCCGGTGAGTAATGGCCAGTATGATGAAGAATTCCCAGCTTTCATAAGAGACTCATATGCCTTGCCGCCAAGGTCTTTCAGCGTCCTGAATGCCTCAGGAGTCACCTTCGGGTATTTATCGTTTCCCCTCATGGAAAGTCCGGTGAACATATCGTCAAAAAAGGCATATATGCTCATGCTCTTGAAGCCGGTCTGGATGTTTTGAGCCTCATTTGAGTCCATAAGATACCTGAAAGCCTCACTCACATGTTCATCAGGAAAGAAATACCTGCATGCCTGAATCCAGAACTGCGTGCTGTCGTCTTTTCTGTGAATATTGAATGCACACTCAGCAGCATACATATAGGAAAAAAGACTGAGTCCGTGCATCTGGTAATGTCCGTAGTCTCCCCAGTCGGTCACAAGATACCCCTGAGCCGATGCATCAAAAGCGTCGCGGGAGTAGTTCCTTATGTTTTTCATGCTGTTGTATACACGCGGGAAGATGGAGTTCCAGCTGCTCACACCCGGTGCAGCCCAGTAGTTTTTCACAACCCCCGGGTAAGATCTGATGCTGTCATAGGAATCCGAAGGATTGTAATTCCAGTCAATGACTGTCACGTAGTCCGGAAGCTGAGAAGCATATTCAGGGTATTTGAGGACTGCATCTCCCCATATCTGGATCTTCTCAGCTCCATGCCTGCGGGCAAGCGAGATCACTTTGTCAAGATAGGAGAAGAACACCTCAGCCTTCCCCTCATCTGCAACTGCCTGCCGGCTTCTTCCGCTGCCGAGGTCGTATGCCTCATCCATGTTTATGTTCAATGTCTTTGATGAATACCATGGCAGGACTTCTTCAAATTCCCTGTCAAGGAAAGTCAGCACGTCGTCATCCACAGCACAGAAAGAGAAAAGCGTGTCGTTTTCAGACATATGGGAAAATTGCGGGAAACGCAGTATGCCGTGCATATGACTGAATGTCTGTATATTGGGCTGCAGTTCAATGAACCTCGCCTTTGCGTACTCATCGATCTGTCTTATCTCATCCTCAGTATATGCCCCGTACAGGGAACCGGCTTCAGGGTATGATGAAAGCCTGTGCTTGTCCTCCATATAAAGCTGCAGTACGTTCATAGATAAAGATGAAATGAAATCTATCAGTTCCATGATATACGGGAGATCTGCCATCTTGCCGCGTGAGACATCAAGCATGAGTCCCCGGCTCCTGAAGGCAGGCTTCATCTCAAAACTGCCCTCATACAGCTCATCTGAGAAAACAAGCTGTGCGAGTATGTTCAGTGCATAGTGGATGCCCTTAGGCTGCTGTGAGCGGACAACAACACCGTCAGCCCCACTCTCAACGGAGAAACTCTCATCATCACAGACTGATGCATCCAGCAGCAGATAAAGAGGCGTCCCCTCATCTGAAAGCGGAAGCCTTGAGAGAGTATGCACAAGTGCTGATTTCAGTTCATCTTCACATATAAGGCGGAATGTCCGTACGCTGATATGTGATTTACGTTCTTTCCATTTGATTTCAGGAATGCTCATTTTCCAATCACCTTATTTGCAGCCGGATTAACTCCGGCTGCATGGTAAACATTTTTAATTATCAAAGCGGTCTGATATCTCCGCTCAGCAGTTTGATTACAGTAAAGCTGTCATCACCTGGCGAGTTGAGATAGATACCTTCATCGCCTGTCCACTGGGTCCTCAGACCATCTGAGGAAAGATTCTGAGACCACTTTGTGTAAAGCGGCAGATAAGGAACAGTCTTGTTCAGTGTCACAACAAGCTTCTCAATGCTTTCCTTCTGGGCTTCCTCATCCCAGCCTTCTGTGGATTCATAGATAAGCTCCTCAAGATCAAGAGTTCCGTAATCCTCGGTTTCCTGAATCATTGAATAGCCAAGTCCGTGAGATGCATTCACATTGCTCATCAGGAGCGGTGTCTCGAAAGCGAACATCGGATGAGGCTGTGCAGTTCCGAAGAATGAAAGTGCCAGCTGGAAATTGCCTTCGTTGATATTCGTCTGTCTCTGTGACTCCTCAATGCCTATGAATGTTGTCTTTATACCGAAATTGGTGAGCTGCTGTGCAATCTCGCTGGCAGCAGCGGAGGCATCGGACCATGATGCGGGGCACTGCACCTGAAGTGTGAACTGTTTTCCATCGGGAAGATACCACTGCCCGTCTTCTTTATAGAGGCCTTCACCCTCAAGAAGTGCGGCAGCCTTGTCATAATCGACATCATAGTTATCGAGAAGTGATGTGTCGACCCATGTCTCTGTCATTGAATCGCCAAGTCCGCTCACATATTTAGCTCCGCGTGTGACGCCGGGAAGAGCAAGCTGCCCAACCCTTTCCCTGTCGATGACATAGGAAATCGCCTGACGCACAGCAGTGCTGTCAAGAGGCTCGAGTGCACAGTTGAAATACATGGCAATTCCGTCCATTCCCTGGATCTGGATTGTCTTGTATCCCAGTGCCTTGAATGTCTCTATTGAAGATGACGGGAACTGGTGTGTCAGATAGTCTACCTGCTTGTTGAGCACAAGCGGGGTGAGATCGGGAACATCGCCGTTATAAATTATGAGCTTGTCGAACTGAACCACATCCGCAAGGAATGAATTCGGATTTTTCGGCATCTCGACATATGACTGGCTTACAAGATCCGGGTCAAGATAATAAGGTCCTGTCGCATTGACAAAATCCGGGCGGAATGTGTTGAACTGTGATACCAGCTCATTGTATTCTGCCGAGTCAGTGCCGAGACCCGCAGAGAAGATTTCATCAGCCCTGTCGGCAAAGCTTCCATATGTAAGATAGTCCACTATGGGCTTTCTCAGGATATACCTGTGAAGCATTGTGGTCGGGTTGGAGATGGAGAATTCTATGGTGTAATCGTCAACAATGTTCATTCCACTGATGTAATTCCATACAGGATTTCCCACAAGACGGTAAATCATGAATGTGGTCCACACATCTTTTGATGTGAAGTCTTCACCGCTCAACCATTTCGCATCATCGCGCAGATGCACGGTATATACAGTTCCGTCATCGGAAATTTCCCAGCTTTCTGCAAGCATCGGATTGTATTCACCTGTCGATGCATCATATGTTGCAAGCGGAAGCTGATGGACTTCTCTCCAGAACTTAAGTTCGATTGCATTGGAGACGAACATGTTGAAATGTCCTGTAGGCACAGTTGAATAAGGCCAGCCTCCCGCAAACACGGTTTCCGCGGCAGCGTCACTCACTCCGACCGGGGCCGATTCAGAAGATCCGCCGGCAAAAACAGAACTTACAGCCAGAAGAGCGACCAGAAGAGACAAAAACACTTTTTTCATTTCTCTACTCCTTTTCTTTATTTTTGGTTTTCACATATACAATCATTCCGCTCACGGAAAGCAGAATACCGATACCTATGTTAATGATTGACAGGATATACCCGTCTTCCCCTCTGCTGCTGTATGCCAGTGTCATTACAGACAGAGCGATCATCACAATGCCGAATGCAGCTACGAACACTGAAAATTTCCTCATTTCTGATCTCCCTGACACAGCAGACAGCTCACCAGACGGGAATCATCCAGCCTGTGCATTTCAGGATTCCGGACATCGCACAGTCCCTTCACAGCCAGAGGACAGCGGGGATGAAGCGGACAGCCTGAGGGAATCTGGCTGAATGACGGGATATCGACACCGAGAAGCTCAAACCTGTCCTCTGCCTTCTCCTCAAGGATTCCGGTGTTTCCCCTGGCAGCAGTAAGTATTGCCTTTGTATAAGGATGTGCCGGTGATGAAACGATCTTCTGTGTGTCGCCTTCCTCAACTACCTGTCCCAGGTACATGATCATCATCTTCTTGCCGGATGCAAAATATTTGCCCAGTGCCAGATCATGAGTGATGAAGAAATATGCGACATCCATCTTTTCCTGTATTTCCTTCAGTGTGGTAAGAAGACTGATGCGCAGCGATGTGTCTATCATGCTGGTTGCCTCATCCACAACTATGAATGAAGGATCAAGTGCGAGAATGCGGGCAATGGATACTCTCTGTCTCTGTCCGCCTGAGAGGAATGCCGGATATTTGTCGACAAAATCATCAACCGGTGTGAGCCCCACTACCTCAAGAAGCCGGGAAACTTCACTGTACAGTCTGCCCGTATCTTTTATTCCCTTATGCCTTCTGAGAGGATTCGCTATCATGTCAAAGACCATCATGGACGGATTGAGAGACTCATAGGGATTCTGGTGTATCATCTGCACCTTCTGTCTGAAATGCTTCCACTCTTCCCCTTTCAGTGTGGAAACCTCCTTTCCTTCGAACAGATAGCTGCCACCGCTGTAGTCACTCAGCCCTGCAAGTATTTTTCCAAGCGTAGTCTTTCCGCAACCTGATTCACCGACTACACAGTATGTCTCACCGCTTTCTATTTTCAGATCGATTCCGCGGAGAACCGTCGTTTCCGTTTTTCCGTTTCTGAAGCTTTTGACAATGTCCTTAAGTTCCACAAGCGCCATTACTCATCACCTCCTGCAGGATGGAAGCAGGAAAAACTTCTGTCTTCCAGATAAGTTGTACAGGGTCTGCACCGTGAGCATTTTTCATCCTCATATGCACAGCGGGGGTGAAAGAGACAGCCGGAAGGCCTGTCAATAAGATCCGGAGTGTTTCCCGGTATCGAGAAAAGATTGTCAGATGAAGTCGTGAGACGCGGAATGGCTTTCAGCAGTCCGTCGCTGTAGGGATGAAGAGGATGAGTGAAGAAAGCCCTGACCGGGGCCGTCTCAACAACCTCTCCCGCATACATGGTCACTACTTTGTCCGCAAGTTCTGACACAATTGACAGGTCATGCGTGATGAATATGAGGGAAAAATTGAAACGTCTTCTCATATCATTGAGCAGACGGAGTATTTTCTCCTGGGTGATCAGATCAAGAGCTGTTGTAGGCTCATCGAGAATCAGTATACGCGGATTCAGGATCATGGTAAGTGCAAGAAGAGTCCTCTGCTTCATTCCTCCTGAAAGCTCATGCGGATATGAATAGAGAACTTTATCAGGATCAAGCATGACCATCTCAAGAAGTTCCCTTGAACGCTCAAGGATTTCCCTGTCGCTCTTCCCGCTTTCGTGAGCCTTCACCGTATCCAGAAACTGGGTATAGATCCTGCGGACAGGATTGAAAGAACTCTGTGATGCCTGGAACATCATGACTATGTCTTTCCACAGCAGGATCCTCCTTTCCTTCCTGCTGAGTGAATACATGTCGGCAATGCTCCCATCACCCTTCCTGTAAAGCACATGTCCGCCATCAATGCGTGCTGCAAGAGGAAGAATGCCGACAACTGAAGTTGCAATTGTAGTCTTTCCGCAGCCCGACTCTCCGATAAGTGCAACGGACTGACCTTGCCCGACTTCAAATGAGGCATTGCTCACTGCCTGCAGATATCCGCGTTTGGTTTTATATGAAATGGAGACATCCTCGAATTTCAGAATCCAGTTTTCCATTCTCTCCTCCCTTATTTCCTGAGTGAAGGATCAAATACATCTTCAAGAGCCTTGCCGATCCATACCAGCGAAAGGATAAGAAGACAGATCATGATTGTCGGTGCCAGAAGATACATGATCGTTCTCGGGTTGTAGATCACGCCCTGTGTCCATGCGAGGTTGATCATGACACCCCAGTTCTGCTCAAGAGGAAGCAGACCGAGGAATACAAGACCGACCTGAGAGTAAATCGTGCTTCTCATGAGCAGAGTGAAGTTTACTGCAAGAAAGCCCATCATGTTAGGAAGGATTTCCTTTATTACTATATGAGGAAGTGAAAGATCCTGCATGAAAGCCACTTCGATATAATCCCTCTCCTTTATCGACAGGACCTGGGAGCGCACCGTTCTGAATATTCCAGCCCAGGAGAGAACAGCAAGCACAATTGACAGCGTCGCGTTGTTCAATGTGAAAAAGCCGGAGAACACTACCAGAAGAGGGAATCGTGGAATCGAAAGCCACACATCTGCAAGGAAAAGCATGATCTCATCGAATTTTCCGCCAATTACAGCAGAAAAAGCACCGAGTATCACACCGATGAGCATGCCTAAGAGTGCAGTCACGAATGAAAGGAAAAGAAGTTCCCTTCCTCCGTTTGCGATCTGTGCCCATATGTCACGGCCAAGATGATCAGTTCCCAGGATATGCTCGCGGGACGGTCCCTGCAGGATCATTGAGGGATCTGACTCAACATCCACAGGAAAGACAAACGGGGAAATCAGTGAGAGGATTATGATCGCAAGCAGTATGAGAAATCCGATGAAACCGACTTTGTCATGCACAATCGCATACTCAGCCTGCTTCAATGCCTTATGAATCCTGCCTGATGAGGAGAGTGTCTTATAAGTCTTTTCAGCCATTTGCCTTTCTTCCTCCCTGAAGCTTGATTCTCGGATCAAGCACGACATACAGCACTTCGGCAAGGAAATTGCAAAGAACTATTGCAGAAGTCATTATGAGGAAAATACCCTGCATCAGAGGATAATCCCTTCCGTTTGTGGCATTAAGCAGTTCCAGTCCTATACCCTGATAGACAAACAGCTGTTCGATTATCAGGGATCCACCGATTATGAAACCCAGTCTCATTGCGAATTCCGTCACGATCGGCAGCATCGCGTTACGTCCTATGTAATTGGTGAGTATGGTCGATGACTTCAGCCCCCTCACCTTCGCTATCGTGACATAGTCGGTATTGAGAGTGCTTGTCGTGCTGCCCTTCATGAGCAGTATCCAGATACCGAGCTGTGAGAACATGTATGTGAGGATGGGAAGAAGACCATGAAGAAGGACATCCTTTATGAAAACCATATTCCAGCCGGGTGTGACGAACATGGAATAGTTTCCCCTCAGCGAGGTGATCGGAATTATCGTATGACCGGTTCCGAAGGTGAAAACACCGAAAATAAGCAGGAGGAAAATGGCAATGAGAAAGTCCGGAATCGCACTGAGAAACGAGGCAAAGCCAGATACAAGCGGCTCATACCACTTGTCTCTCTTGAACGCCATAAGTGTTCCCAGCACTATACCTATTATAAAAGAAGACAGAAGCCCCAGTCCGACAGTAAACAAGGTCCATGGCAGTCTTGCAGCTATGATTGACATAACATCGACACCCGGGGAAAGGAGCGACTGTCCGAAATCAAGATGAACAACATCCTTCAGGAAGGATATGTACTGAGTGAGGATCGGCTCATCAAGCTCCATTGAGAAAAGAGACTGAGCCCTCAGTGTGGCCTCTTCGTATCCGATACCGTAAATGATCATCTGCTCTTCTATGTAACGGTCTACCGGATTGGACGGCATAAGCCTTATCAGAACGAAAATCAATGTAGTGACAACCCATATCGTGAAGATCATCTTGAAGATTTTCTTAAGCAGATACCTGAGTGTGGAATTCATGACCATCGCTTCTCAATACCTCCGACAATTTCCCTGACATAGGAATCCGCACCGATGAGGGCGGCACCGCATGCAGGCGCTGAGAAATGGGGCTCGCATTTGAGTTCAGCCGTACAGGGAAGAGATGAAAGGACCCTCTCAAGCTGTCTCATATCATCATTACTGACAGCGGAAAAAGCATTTCCGCATATGATCAGCTTCACGGGATTCAGCAGATACGCAGTCATCTTCATATGGTTCAAAAGTTTTTCAACAACAGGAACCAGATTGTCCCTGACACCGAATTTTGATTCTTTGAGAAAAGAATCCTTTTCATAGTATTCACCGGCACACCCGTCAGAACCCCGGAAAAGCTTTCCCTCAATGATCAGTCCCAATCCTATTCCGAAAGGCTGGTCATTAAGTACGTACGTGACTGTCGTTACATTTTCATATTTATCTTTATTCTTTGTGTAGTAATAAATAGCGGCACAGTTGGCATCATTTTCCACTATGATCTCATACTCAGGATACCTCTGCCTTATTTCTTCTACGAAATTCGCGATATCCCAATGCTCTTCAGCCCCGCTCTCAGTATGCCTCACACCCGACTCAAGATGTCCGTCATTATGTATTATGCCTTTGACGGCAATGGCGATCTTCTTTATCTGGGGATATGCTGACAGCTTTTCATCAATCCCTTTATAAAGTGTCTCGATAAGCTTGTCCGCTTCAAAGCATATCCTGCTTTCCTCAAGCTCCTCCCCGTCCAGTCCGTATACAAACAGCTCAACGGCATTGTCAATCAGATAAATACCGAGAAAACATGCCGCCTCATTGTTCAGGCTTATTGCGAGTCCGGGCTTGCCTGCTTTCCTGCCACTGCTGGCTGCCTTGCCGCTGTCCTTGATGAAATTGAATGTTCTCAGATCATTTATCAGATACGAGACAGTGGAAGCCTGAAGACTGCATATTTCCTTCAGCTCTGCCTGCGTTGTCACCTTGCGTGTACGCAGTACATCAATAATTCTCAAGAGATTGTTGTGTCTCTCATTCTGCTTGTTCAATTTACCTTTCCTTTTTTTAATTCATTCAAACTATGAATTAATTATTCATCTGATATTTTCACATGTCAATAAAATTTTTCCATATAAGCTGAAAAGCAGAAGAAAAATTCTCACAATTTATTACCAAATAATTATATTAAAAACAATTATCAGTTTTACGAAATTTTTTCTTGACAGTTTCTGAAATCCCCTAATAAGATGTAAGCACAGGGAGGCAATAGAGAAAAGAACTCTAGCAGCTCATATAAGGAAAAGCATCATAAGCCCATGATGGTGAGTAAACCGGAAAGGATAGCTTGGTGCTGACAGACATGAGCAGGCTGCCAGAATGAGAACCCATCTCTATTATAAAGAACAAGCCTCCAGGACAGATGAGAGCCCGGACAATTGTTCATGAAACAAAGTGAACGATAATGAATAAGTCCGGGCTGTATTTTTATTTGTCTATCTATGGTTCACGTACAAAACCAAAGAATAGCTCGCATGTTGTCAGATATCAAGTGCTGCATGGTACCCCTGATAGATAGCTGCCGTGATATTCGCCACTCTGGAACAGTCTCCAATTTCACGAACCCAGGGAGCAGATGTACGCAATGCTTCGACACATGCTCTCTCTGATACTTGTCCTGCGGCACATATTACGCTCTTTCCTGAAACAAGTTTTTCTCTGCCTGAGCTATCCATGCATACTACGCCGTCATCTGTTACCTTTACAGCAGTATGATTCAGGAAAACCGACGCATATTTGTTGACCATATCCATAAGAATGGGACGATGTCGGATATTGCAGTCCGGTGCCAGCTGATTCCTCATCTCAACGATGGCGACTTTATAGCCTTCCATACCGAGATGAACCGCGCACTCACAGCCTGCCAGTCCACCGCCAAGGACAACGACAGTATCAGCAACGCTGTTCTTTCGCAGATAGTAGTCATTGACTATGATGACATTATCTCCGTCAATTCCATCAAGCGGAGGAATGACAGGCCTGCTTCCGACCGCTATGATCAGGGCCTCGGCCTTAAGATCCTCAATGAGCTCAGGCGTTGCCTCTGTATTCAGCCTCACCTCCACCCCTGCAAGACGGGCCTGCCGCTCCAGTGTCAGTCCAAGCCGGTACATTTCATACTTGAACGGAATTGCCTGCTCACTGACAAGGATTCCTCCAAGCACATCTTTTTTCTCCAGCAGCGTGACCTGATGTCCGCGTCTGGCTGCAATTATGGCTGCCTCAAGACCGCCAACACCTCCTCCTGCAACAACAACCTTCTTCCTGCAGGGAGCTGGTGTAAGATGAATTCCTTCTATCTCACGTCCTATAAGAGGATTGACAGCACAGCGTCTCGTACCGGTTGCGGGACGTTCGGCCATGCAGGTGAAGCAACGCAGACAATGTACAATCTCATCCTCACGCCCGGCAATAACCTTATTGGGCAGTTCATGATCAGCGAGCAAAGCTCTGGCCATTTCCACAACATCTGCCTTGCCTGAGGAAATAATCTCTTCCATCTGAGCCGGATCATTCAGGGCACCTATAGTAGCGACAGGTCTGGAAACATGTTTTTTTATCTCGGCTGCCAGCCAGACATTATCACCATGGGGTGCGAACATCGGCAAATGAGTCCGGAAGAAGCCGAACTGATAGCTGCCTGCCGACACATGTATAAGATCAGCAAGATCCTCAAGCCCCTGTGCAATTGCAATACCACCATCAATATCGTATCCGCCTTCAAAAAACTCAGCTCCGCTCATACGCAGCTCAATCGGGAAACCGTCCCCTACCGCATCTCTGACCGACTGCAGCACGCGACGCGCAAAACGGAGCCTGTTATCCAAGGATCCCCCGTATTCGTCATTACGGTGATTGAAAGCAGGAGAGAGGAACTGGTTGATCAGCCAGCCGTGACCGGCATGAACCATGACCATCTGGAAACCTGCACGTTTCGCCAGAGCCGCACTCTCGCCGTAGGAACGTATGATATCATCAATCTGCTGGGCAGTGAGCGCTTTGACATGAATGCCGTCAGGACGTACCCAGTCGCTGGGTCCATATTGCGTCAATCCATGTTTTCTGTCCTTATCGATGAGATAGGTACCAGCATATTGTCCGCTGTGGCTCAGTTCGACGCTGGGCACAGCTCCATGCCTTGAAATTGAATCAGCTACGAATGTCCAGCTTGCCAGACAGCCAGGAGTCTTCAAATCAAGATGAAACATATGGGAGGCATCTGTCTGTGGATGTACGACAAGCTCGCTGGCGGTTACCGCCGCAGCCCCGCCCATTGCCCTCAGCTCATAAAAGCCTGGCGTTCTGGGACCGACACAGCAGTCAGATGTGATATCGGTTCCACCCATGGGGGCAGAGAACATCCTGTTACGGAATGTGATGTTGCCAAGCCTGATCGGCTCGCACAAATGCGGATATTTCATAATCGTTTTACCCTCAATGACATTTCAATGAATAGTTTTCATATGATCTGAATATGATTCGCCACAACAGAAAAGCTCCATACTGCATTGGGCAGTGTGGAGCATGATTTCAGCTGGCAAAGCTCAGACAGCATCAGATCCCATGTACAGCAGTTTCCCATTCACTTTGGAGAACTTCGACATGAACTGATCCCAGGAAGCCCAGCTCTCACCGGGGTAATTGGCATGACTCATATCACGCACAGTGCCCACAGTCAGCATCGGAACTTTCCTGCTGTTGAGATAGACGTAATAGCTGATTTCACCGCAGGTGTACTTCAGCGGCTTCTCATCCAGAGCATATATTTTCATCAGATTCCTGAGAAATGAAGCGATGTCATGAGCCGCATGATACTCAAGCTCTCCATGCTCAAGGTCTGCACACAGCCAGTCTTTCTCTCCGAAAAGAAAGAAAAAAGGTACAGCCGGATCTATTTTCTCAGGCAGACAAAGCTCTTCATCTGGACTTACAAGAGCCGACCATGGAGCCACTGCCGCGAAAACATCCGGAGTCTTCTGGGCAAGTGTCGAGGTCATCATTCCTCCGCTTGACTGACCACAGGCGTATATGCGGCTTTCATCAATGCAGCAGCGGGACTTCACGTCATCGATAATTGCAAGGATGAACTTCACATCGTCAATCTTCTGACCTTTGTAGGATCCTTCCCACAAGAGAAGATTTCTCAGAGCTCCCGGTTTCTGCTGCGAGACACATGCCTCGGGGAACACGACAATAAAATCTCTCTCTTCTGCCACGCGGCTCATATCTGAAAGACTGATGAAGCTTTCTGCACTGCCTCCTCGCCCATGCATGCAGACTACAAGAGGAGCGCTCTTGCCGCTCTCTGCCACACGTTTTGGCACATATTCATACCACAGACGTGTCCAGCCATCCATTTCCATCGTGTGACGTGTGAAGCCATAGGCGGCAGGATCAATACGGCGGCGCAGCTGCTTGGTGCCGAAACCGCGGTGCCGGCAAGCCTGATTCAGATAATTCCAGACTGCGTCCAGGAACGGAGATTCCAGTCGTCCTTCATACCCATTTGTAACACGGACCTGTGCTATGTTCTCCTCATTTGTCTGACTTTTGAGGCAGACACTTGAGGGAAAATGGATCTCATCAGCCCACTGGCTGGAAAAACACTCGTCTGTGCATGCGTTGTTAGTCATCCAGTAGCTGAATGCAGCTTCATTGGCTCCCTTTTTCATTTTCCAGGCCATCCACACAGGTACCGCAACCTTCGCTGCGGAAATCACAAGTTCTGTCTTGCCTGTGTTCTGTGCCCCTGCGCTTGTTGTTCCGTTGAAAGTCACCTTGTCATCAAGATCTCCGAACGTAGCCAGTCCGGACCACTCACTCGACATCTTCATGACGGCCTGCTGTGCAACGGTTGCCCCTCTGTCAACACCGAAAGCATATATATTGTCCTGCATGGTAACATAGCCGCGACGTCCATTGATCTGCACATATACCCGGTTCATGTAGTCGGCATCATCTCCGTCAGGACTCCAGCCTCCGGGGCCGCTAACCAGCACATGAAGGAACACATGATGTCTGTCGGCAAAATCAAGCCACGGACTGTGCTCAAGATAGTCAGTAGCACTTTCAGTGTCCGGTGCTGCGACCACCACGCAGGGCTGGTTGTAAACAAGCCCCTCAGTGATATATGTATAGAAAGTACGGATCTTGCCGTTTACTTCCACAGACTCCTCGAAAAGTCCATTGACCAGACACCTGCGAGGCTCATTATGGTCCACACCCAGGACACTCATGTCCCGTGGGAAAGTTTTTACTTCAAGCATAGCTGTTCACTCCTGTTCAATTACCGCATTACGGATACATCGGGAAAACAGTCATTATCCACGAGACATTGACAACACACAGCAGGATGGCAGGGATGACAGACTGCCTGATGATAGACTTCAGATCATAGCCACCGTTGGCCATGCACATCGGGATGGCAGGTGTGGCCATAGGAGTCATGAATGAGCTGAGGCAGGCTGACTGAACCAGAAGAACGATTCCCACAGGATTAGCACCCATTGCCTTGCATGCGAGGATTGCAATCGGGATGAAGATTATGATGACGGTTCTGTTCATCATGACCTGAGTGAGCAGGAACGGAACGAGGAAGAAGACGAAACCGATCAGATACGGGTTGGACAGTCTGTTGGCGAAGCTGGCAAGTATGCCTCCGACAACCTCTCCTGCTCCGGTCTGACTGAGAGCTCCACCCATCGCAAGGGATCCGACAAAGAGGAATGCCATAGGCAGATTGACTGCTGCGACAGCTTCCTTCTCTGACAGAACTCCGAACAGGACCATTGCAACAGCACCGGTCATACAGATCACCCAGGTCTGGATTCCGAGCTGCGGCTGGAAAAGCAGGGCAAGGGTTGTGACGATGAATATGATGTAACCTGCACGTTCCTTGAAAGGAGACAGTGGCTCACGCTTGTCAGCGCGGCTCTCAATGGCTTTTCCCTTAAGGGGAGACTCTGCCGGGCTGAATTTTGTAGAGAAGAACACACAGTAGATGAACATCACGATCATGGACGGAAGACGGGCTTTCATGCAGTCGGTCAGTGCCACCGCATATGTTGTGTAATCGTTTGCTTCAAGATAGCCGTTCATCTCGGCAAATACCGTTGCTCCGGCACCAAGTGGCAGAATTGATACAGTTGAAATACAGGCGATGGCAATCGGGAACAGCACCTTGGACGGACTTATGTTCATCTCCTCACAGGTTGCGATAAGCATCGGTGCCATAATACCATAGACGATAACAGAGCTCTGGATGAACTGTGACAGCAGCATCGTGATCAGGATATAGCCGAACATGACGCGTGTCAGGGATCCCTTCGCAATACGGTTGACACTGGCAGCGACCTTGCGTACGAACTGTGTCCGGTTGAAGCCTGCTGCAACAACGAACATCGACATCATCATAAGGCCATTGGAATTGCCGAAATACCCTGCGGCTGTGGCAGGATCCAGACAGCCTGTGAGCACAAAGGCCAGCATGCTGACCAGAGCAGTCAGTCCCATCGGCCACTTGCCGATGATGTAACTGACCATTGTGAGGACACAGATAATCAGACAGATTACTAAGTGACTCATTTTTCCTCTCCTTTTTGTATTCTGTTTCAAAGTAACAGGAGTCCGCTGTAATTTCGCAGTGACCCTCCCGTCTGTTCACAATTTCATTATGGACTGCATTCAATCAGCAGACAAATTTATAATCCTAATGTTTGTATAAATAAAATTTATCGAAATGCTGTCTGCAGGAGCCATTTCTCCAGCAGACATACACGTTTATTTATACAAAGCGGCATACATGATCGACAGCAATGTCGGAAAAACCGTAAGCTTCCGCTTTGGTGAGTTTGCCATTGCTGATTGCGACAATCTCATCCAGAAGTTCTTTCCCCATTTCCTCACTGGTCTTCTCTCCCCTGATAATCGGGGAAAGGTCGTAGTCCATATTGTCTTCCATGTGCTTGTATGTGTATTCGTTCGCGGTGACCTTCATGACAGGTACAATGGCATTGCCGGTCGGTGTGCCGCGTCCTGTGGTGAATATGACAACCTGACAGCCGCCAGCCACCATAGACGTGACAGAAGAGATGTCATATCCGGCGGTGTCCATGACAATTGCACCGTGCCTTGCCGGACGTGCGGCCTGCTCCAGGACCTCGACAATCGGCCTTTTGCCACCTTTGCGGATACAGCCAAGACTCTTCTCGTCCAGCGTGGAAAGTCCTCCTGCCTTATTGCCCGGGGTCGGCTGACCTGCACGGCAGTCCTGTCCGGCTTTCATGAGATGTTCTTCATATGCCCGGCATACTTCGATGATCTCATTGTGGATTTCCGCGTTCGCTGCCCTCCTTGCAAGAACATGTTCACCTCCGATCCACTCAATTGACTCACTGATCATACTGGTTGCACCGTAGTCCACCAGAAGATCGCTTAACTCTCCGACAGCAGGATTGGCCGCAATGCCGGAAGTGGCATCAGAACCTCCGCACTCAATGCCCAGGAACAGCTCGGAAATATCGAAAAGTTCCTTCTGCTGCAAAGCTGCCTGTGCAGTCATCTCACGTGCTGCCCTCACTGCTTTCTCGATAGTCTTGACGGTTCCGCCTTCCTCCTGTATTCCAAAGGATACGACAGGCTTGCCCGTCATCTTCTGAATCTTCTCCTTCAGCTGCCTGTGACCGACAGTCTCACAGCCCAGACCGATGATGACAACACCATAGACATTCGGATTGCAGGCGAAACCGGTGAGGACCTTCTGGCTCATGTCGGTGTTGGCTGCCACATCCGAGCATCCGGTGTTGAAAATGATGTTCACTGCGCCACTGACCTGTGAGGCGACAATGCGTGCAGACTCGCTGCCACATGCACAGCCGGGTAAAATCAGCACATGATTCCTGATACCCGGACGGCCCTCAGTCCTCCTGTAGCCCCAGAATTTGATGCCCTCCTTTGTTCTACTGAACTCAGGAACAGGTTGACCATCCTCCGGTACCAGCTCGCTGTCATAGTCGCGGGGCACACTGTGTATGTTCTCATGGTTGACGAGATGTCCACGGGCTATTGGCCTGCTGGTCTGTCCGATCATCTCGCCATATTTGGTGACAACTCCGCCTTCAGGTAAATCGACAAGGGCAACTTTATGGCAGGACGGTATATCTTCACCGGCTATGAGTGTGACTGTTCTGTCTCCATCCTGATAGACAATCTCATCCCCTGCCGCCACATCGGTTACGCAGGTGACCACATTGTCCTTGCTGTCCATCATAAGCGCATTAACTTGCATAGTATCTCCTCCACCAGCTTTAAATCTGGGTTCTACTTTACTTTGTGCTGTTTTCAGGCTATAGTCAAATTTATATTCTTAATGTTTATATAAATCATATTTATATTCAGGAGAAAAAGAATGTCGCCAGAGATGAAGTACATTTTCACAGTCTATCAGGAAGGCAGCTTCTCAAAAGCAGCGGAGAAGCTCTTCATCACCCAGCCGGCACTGAGCATAGCCGTGAAAAAAGTGGAAGATGAAATCGGCATGCCTCTGTTTGACAGAAGGCGCAAACCGCTTAAGCTGACGGAGGCGGGAGAAGTCTATATTGATACGATAAAGAAAACCCAGCTGCTGGAAATGGAAAGAGACCAGAAACTGGACGACATCAAAAATCTCTCGACAGGTCTTGTCAGGGTTGGAGGCACTCATTTCCTTAACGCATATATTCTTCCTCAGTATTTTGCCGAATACAGCAGAAAGTATCCCGGTATCACTCTGACAATCTATGAGCGGAGCTCCTTTGAGATGGAAAACATGCTGTCATCCAAAGACATAGATCTGACTTTCAGCTGCAATCCGGAAGAAATAAGAAAGTTTCCGAACATCAGAATGTTCGAAGATCACGTAATATTTGCAGTGCCTGTAAATGACAGCTTCAATGACAGGTACAGGGAAAAGGCCCTCAATGCCGCAGACATCATCGCAGGCCGCCATCTCAAGCCTGATACACCGAAACTTTCCATAAAGGAAATCGGAGACCAGGAGATCATACTCCTGAGAAAGGGAAACAATCTATATGAGAGAGTTCTGCAGATGTACAGAGATGAACACATTGAACCCAATGTCAGGCTGGACCTCAATCAGCTGGTCACAGCATATCACCTGGCAGAAGCTGGAATGGCATCTGTTTTCACGAGCGACAGGCTGGTGAAGAAGTGGGACGACCGTCTTCTCTTCTACCCTCTTGCTTCTCCTCTGTCGTCACGTACCTTTCACATCCTGCTTGCCAGCAATGCCTATGTACCGATTGCAGTGCAGAAGATGGTGGATCTGCTCCAGAAGCCCGTTCTGAATGATGCAATGTGAAATGTGTCAAGATCTTCTTAAATTCAGACACAAACCAGTCATTATCAGTCAAAGTGTCTTTTTCTAAACCTGTTTCATGAATATAATCACTGGCATGAATATCCGTTTTGCGACAAAGGAAGACGCACCTGCCATCCTTGACATCTACAATCAGTATATCGAAACTCCCATCACATTTGAAACGGAGCTTCCATCTCTTGAGGAATTCACAAGCCGTATCGAGACTTATTCCTCATTCTATCCTTATCTTGTTGCTGAAAATGAGGAAGGAAAGATCACAGGCTATGCATATGCCCACAGGATTTTCGAACGCTCAAGCTACCGCTTCGATGTGGAAACCACAATATATGTCTCTCAGGAGGCGCATCACAACGGAACGGCGAAAATGCTTTATGAAAGGCTTTTCTTCTATCTTGAGAAAATGAATGTGGTCAATGCATATGCGCTTGTGACGGGCCCGAACAGGCAGTCAATCCATTTTCACAGGAAATGCGGCTTCAAGGACTTTGCGACATTCAGTGAAAGCGGAATAAAGGATGGAAAGTGGATTGATGTCATCTGGTTCATCAAGGTGCTGAACGGGAAAAGCAGCAATCCACCTGAACTGAAAGGCATAAAAGAAGTCCTGGCTGAGCAGGACTTCTGAATTTCATTTGATTTCGAATTTCTGATGGTCCTTGAGGACGACATCGTGGGCACCGCCCTCGACTATTGAAGTCGGGCTGACTATTGTCAGCTTGGCCTTAGCCTTGAACTCATCAAGATTGAGTGCTCCGCAGTTGCACATCGTTGACTTGATCTTCAGTATGGTCAGTGCGACATTCTCCTTCAGGCTTCCGGCATAAGGAACGTAGGAGTCGACACCTTCAACGAAGCTGAGCTTCTTGTCACCGCCAAGATCATAGCGCTGCCAGTTGCGTGCACGTGCTGAACCTTCTCCCCAGTATTCCTTCATATAATTGCCGTTTATTGACACAAGATTTGACGGAGATTCATCAAAACGTGCGAAATAACGGCCGAGCATAAGGAAATCCGCACCCATGGCAAGCGCAAGCGTCATATGATAGTCGTAGACAATTCCGCCATCCGAGCAGACAGGAATGTAGACACCTGTCCTCTGGAAATACTCATCACGGGCCCTTACGACATCGATAAGCGCACTTGCCTGACCGCGTCCGATTCCCTTTGTCTCTCTCGTGATGCAGATCGAGCCGCCGCCGATACCGACTTTCACGAAATCGGCTCCGCACTCGGCAAGGAAGTTGAAGCCATCGGCATCAACAACATTTCCGGCACCGACCTTCACACTGTCCCCGTATTTCTCCCTGATCCATGAGAGTGTTCTCTGCTGCCACTCTGAGAAACCTTCGGAAGAATCTATGCAGAGGACATCCGCACCTGCATTTACAAGAGCAGGTACCCTTTCCTCATAATCTCTGGTGTTTATACCGGCACCTATGATGTATCTCTTGTACTGATCAAGCAGTTCGTTGGGATTTTCCTTGTGGATTGAATAGTCCTTCCTGAAGACGAAGGCCACAAGATGTCCGTCTTCAGTGACGACAGGAAGCTGGTTCAGCTTATGCTCCCATATGATGTCATTTGCCTGTGAAAGAGTTATTCCTTCCTTTCCCATTATGAGCTTGCTGAACGGAGTCATGAATGACTCAACCTTCTCGTCTCCGTTCATCCTTGAGATTCTGTAATCCCTGCTGGTCACGACACCGAGAAGCTTTCCGTCGCTCTCACCGTTGTCAGTAACGGCAATGGTAGAATGTCCTGTCCTCTTAGTAAGGGAAAGAACATCATTCAGCGTGGCATCCGGCTTGATGTTGGAATCTGAAACAACGAAACCGGCCTTATAGCTTTTTACACGTGCGACCATCCTTGCCTCGTCTTCCACGCTCTGTGAGCCGTAGATGAAGGCAAGGCCTCCTTCACGGGCCAGTGCCTGTCCCATCTTCTCGCCGGAAACGGCCTGCATGATGGCACTCACCATCGGGATATTGAGTGTGAGCGGACACTCCTCCTGCCCCTTTCTGTATTTCACGAGCGGGGTTTTCAGTGAGACGTTCTGTGGAATGCACCGGGATGAAGAATAACCGGGGATAAGCAGGTATTCTGAAAAAGTCCTGCTCAGCTCTTCGTAATAATAAGCCATGTGTAAAACTCCTTGACCAATTATTGAGATTACGGACCTTTTGTGCAACAGATATGCAACAGTTTATGCAAAAAAATATTTTTCTGCACACATGAGTGCAAAACATATGACATGCACGCCGCAAACATGAAAAACAAGGGCAGGATACTGCCGCCCTGCCCCTGCCATGACACCTGATCCGTTACTTTGATTTCTTCCAGATCAGATGGTATTTAACTTCTTCGTCCTTGTGGAAGAATCCGATTCCAAGGAAGTTGAAGATGATTGCGACAACAGGACATATCATTGCAAGGAATGTGTATGGAACAGCTTGAATTATAGGGAAGCCTCCAAGCACGACACCATATCCTATCGTCCATGCATTCCAGAAGATAAGCGGTGCCACTACAACACCGGTGTCTGCAAGCATTCTGGCAAGAACTGCCCTGTTTATATCCATCTCATCGCAGATATCCTTGAATGCGACAGCAGGAATTGCGATTGACGGATACTGACCGCCGGCCATTGACATCAGGATCGAGGAAATACCGGCACCGAGAATGATCGATTTCGGTGATCTGAGCTTCTTCGACAGTCCGCCGACCAGTACGGTGAGCACACCGGATTTGTTGAAAAGGCCGCTGAGCATTCCGATTATTATGATTGTGCCGACAAGCGAGAGCATGCTGCTGAATCCGCCTCTGTTGACAAGAGTATCGACAGCCTCGACACCGCTGTCAACACTGAAGCCTGACATTATGTATCCAAGGCATTCGATGAACCCGCGTCCCTGGAAGATCATTGCCCATATGATACCCAGAGCGATGCCGACACCGAATGTGATGAAAGCGGGAACCTGCTTAACGGAAAGGACAAGCACAACGATAATCGGGATGATGTGGAACACGCTTATGCTGAAAGTAGATGCCATTCCGCCAGAAAGCTCGTTGACAGCAGTCACATCGATATTTCCTGAGGCATTGAATCCAAGGATTGTGTAGACGACAAGACAGATTATGAAGCTGGGAATCATTGTATACAGCATGGATTTGACATGCGTGAACAGAGGAACCTCACAAGCCGATGCGCCCAGAAGCGTACAGTCAGAAAGCGGGCTGCACTTGTCACCGACGAAAGCACCCGAGATGACTGCACCTGCTGCCATTGGGAGAGGGATACCCATTCCGGCTGCCATGCCGCACAGGACAACACCTATCGTACTGATTGAACCCCAGCTGGTACCTGTGCAGACCGACATGAATGCAGGAAGAATGAAGCAGACAGGAAGATAGAACTGAGGCGAGACTATTTTCATGCCGTAATAAAGCATTGTCGGAATAGTACCGGATGCCATCCAGATGGCGACCATGCATCCGACAAGAAGCATGACCATAGTGGCACCTGCTACCTGATGGACACCTTCCGCCATTGCAGCGTCGATGTCTGCCCACTTCACCCCCATCAGCAGGCAGAATATTGCCATGACGAAAAGAGCCACAAGCGATGCTATGGAAACATCCGCTCCGAAAATAATGAGTACAATGAGAACCGCAAGAGGCACAAAGAAGCCAAGAAGCGCTTTTCTGAAAGTCATCTCGCGTACAGGTTTTTCATTTACGGTCTTTTCTCCCATATCCATTCCTCCTTATCTGTTCTGAAAAGTCTTTCTGATCCGGCCAAGCGCATCTTTCAGGACTTTGTTTGTGACTGCGAAATTGATTCTGATATACCCTTCTCCTTCAGGACCGAAGTTATCGAGGCCGTCATCAAGATGTATATGCGCATTCTCGAGGAAGAACCTGTCGAGATGCTTTGTCCCGATTCCCGCATTATGACAGTCGACATAGAGAAGGAAGCTTCCCTCCGGTCTGTAAGCCGTAAGAGGAAGAGTGCCGTCATTGATGGCCGCAAGTGCTTCTTCCATGTTCTTCCTGAGGTATTCATGCAGGGCATCCATCCACTCATCCGCCTCACCTTTCAGGATCGAGGTGACAGCAGCAATGGCAAAGCTGTTTGTCGCATAACCGAAGGAATATGCCTGGATCTGTCTCATCCATGGAGTTCTCAGTTCCTCGTTTGCAATTGAAATCATCGCATGCGGAAGACTCATTATATTGTATCCCTTGCTGAGACTCATGATCTGTATGCCGATCTCCTGAGCCTTGTCGCCAAGAGCCAGAAGCGGTATGAAACGGTTGCCGTCATATGTGATGAGGCCATGGACTTCATCGGAAACAATCCTGACGCCATTGCTGTAGCAGATATCAACAAGTCTTTTCAGCTCAGCTTCAGTGAACACACGCCCGGTAGGATTATGCGGATTGACAATGAGATACACTGAAGGATGATACTTCTTTATCTTCGCTTCAAAGTCATCGAAATCAATTTCGAAATGGCCATTCACCGGCTTCATCTCATTCGATATGAGATTGCAGTCTGCTCCGTCAATAGCCCATCTTATCGGGTTGAATACAGGAGTCTGCACAATCACATTATCACCGGGCTTTGCATAAATGCCGAGTGCCATACGCACAGCTCCGATTGTGCTGGGAACACTTGACAGCCATTCCCTCTTCACATCAAGAGAATACTTTCTCCTGTAGAAATCCTCATATGCCCTGTAATACTCATCAGAGCGCTGCCTGTAGTTATAGCAGTTCTCCTGTGCGACAGGCACAAGCGCTTCTCTTATGCATGGCGCGCATGTGTAATCAAGATCCGCAGTTCCCATGCCTATGAGATCATCAGGCATACCGGGGAGATCCCATCGGAAAGAACCGTTCTTCCGATGATCCAGTGTAGTGTCGAAATCGTATATCATAAACATCCTCCTTCTGAGTGCTTATTCCAGAAATGCCTGAGCCGGGAGGCTCCTTCCCTGAGGTTTTTCTCACTTGTGGCAAGATTGATCCTTATGAACCCGTTGCCGCCCTTACCGAGTTCTGCTCCATTCTCGACAATCATGTGCTCTTCACATTCAATGAGATACGAAAGCTGCCTGGGTGGTATTCCCAGAGCTCTCATGTCACACCATGCGAAATATGTTGAATCGGATGGAACGACAGCTGCACCCGGCATGTTCTCATGGAAGTACTTGCTGAGATAGTCATGATTCTTCTTAATCTGTGCATTGAGTTCGTCCAGCCATGCACCGCATTTGCGGTAAGCTGCAATCGTAGCAGTCATTCCCAGTATATTCTTTCCATATGCAAGCTGAAGGCGCTGCAGTGAGTCAGTATAAAGCTTCATAAGCTCAGGATTCTCCGCTACTATGAATGAATGCCTGAGTCCGGTTGAATTGTAGCTTTTGCTGGTTGAGTACATCGTAATTGTTCTCTCCGATACCTGCCTGTCAAGCGATGCTATCGGAGTATAGGCAGTTGCGGGAAAAAGAAGACCGGAATAGACATCATCCGACATGATCACCACATCGTGTCTGATGCAGAGCTCAGCCATCCTCTCAAGCTCATCACGCTTCCATGCATGCCCTATTGGATTATGAGGATTGCAGAGCCAGAAAATGCGTGACCCGCTTGCAAGGCATGCCTCAAGATTCTGATAATCAACCGAGTATTTTCCATTTGAATATACAAGAGGACATTCTATCGCAACCCTGTCATTGAGTCTGATAAGACTTCTGAAGCACATATGGACAGGAGTCAGGATGGTGATCCGGTCGCCCGGTTTCGTAAGAGTTTCGATTATGTTCCATGCGGATGTGTATATACCGACATTCTGCGCAACTGAGGTACGTGCATCTATGTCCCATCCGGCAACAGAAAGCAGATGATCATGAATCGCATCATAAAACTCATCCCTCACCATCGGATAGCCGAGATGTCCCTTCTCAATAACTTCCGAGAGAGCATCCAGCATGGGCCCCGGGCACATGTAATCCATGTCGGCAGTACCGAATCCGAGCAAATCCGGATAATGGGTACGCTCCTCTTCCCATTCCCACTTAAGTCTGGCAAGTCCTTCTGCAGCCGCAAGATGAAGATGACTATCTCTCATTTTCAACCTCGTTTTTTTTCAGTATAAACTGTGATTTTGTATTGTCAATATAAAATATTTCAGTCATTTTATGCTTATTTTTTCAGTCTTTCTGCTATTAAAATGATATAATCTTCAACAAGGAAAACTATATGAGACTGACGAAAACCGATAAGGAGATACTGGCCTCCTATTCATACATGATTGAGCGATTATCTGAATATCTTGGTGCTGCATATGAAATTAGCCTGCACTCTCTCGAAGATGAGAATCATTCTGTTATAAAGATAATGAATGGTTATCATTCAGGGCGCACAGTCGGCGCCCCGCTTACGGATCTGGCGATGAACATGCTGAAGAGAATAAACAATCAGGGTATTTCAGCAGCTTCATCGTACACTTCGTACAATGCAATCTCAGGATCAGGGGAAAAGCTCAGATCTTCAACAATACCTGTTCTGGGTGACGGAGAGAGAGTCATAGGAATGGTGTGCATAAATTTCTATATGGATACCCCGCTTTCCGAAATTATCCAGAACATGGTGGGAAACAGCAATGAAGTATCACATAAGGAATATTTTGCACCGAGCATGGGCGATGCAATTACAAAAGCCGTCTATGAGGCAAGATCCTCGGTGATGAACAATCCTGATATTCCTTCAGTGAACAAAAACAAGGAGATCATAAGAATTCTGAACAGCAAAGGACTGTTCAACATAAAGGACTCCGTGAATTCTGTTGCAAAAGCACTGGATATATCGCGCAATACTGTTTACCTGCATCTGAGGGGAATTTCAGAAGATGGCGAAGACTGACAGGCCCTCTTTGCCTTCTCTGCAGCATCAGTCTCATGGACAGGCTTCTCATCATCATTGCTACACTGGAGGGGATGAACAGTTTTCTGAAAGTCTGATATGACATCAATCATTTCATTCTACTGATATTTCAAACACAGGAACAATAATCCTGTGTCCAGATTTATGTCGGGAAATCTAATCAATAAATATTAATTATACCATATTAGGTATATAATATTCTTATTTATATTTATAAAAAACAGAGACAGACTGATGAATCTGTCTCTGTCATATGCATTGGAACTTATTTCTCAAGAATGAAGAACTGGGATGTATTATCACCAAGGCTGAATGTCCAGTCACTGCCGCAGTCAGCATCATTATATGGCGAAGACACAACCTTATAGCCGTCAAGAAGGAATGATGAAAGTTTTACATCCCTTGATTTACCTTTGTTAAGGACCAGAAGCCAGGCCTTGTTCCCTGCACGGCGGAAAATTGCCAGAGCATCATCATCAAGAGGAAGGAAATAAACGGATGCAAACGCAAGATCCTTGTCCTTCCTGATCTCTCCCATGAGCCGGTGAACGGAAAGCGTATCCTTATTCCATTTCTCTTCATTCCACCACATCGGATAACGGCTGCCTTCAACACTGCCCATCTCGCCGTCCAGACCGACTTCATCTCCATAATATATGTTCGGCATGCCAGGCAGGAGGCAGAGCGCCATCACAACACCCTCATATCTTTTCTGATTGTATATCGCAAGATGGTTATGAAGGCGCGGAGTGTCATGTGAATCATATAGGTTCATCCTGAAATAGCGAGAAAGATCATAACCGGCGTCCATGCTTGTCTGAAGCGCAGCGGCAAGCTCATATGCATTATATGGGACATCTACTTCAGGACTGTGACCCCATGCCTCGGTCAGATAGCGGTCCCGCTCTCCAAGCCAGGAACGGAGAGGACGTCCGCTGCCGTAGTAATTCATGGTTGCATCCCACATATCGCCTTCAAGATACTCGCTCGCATCATTCCAGTCTTCACCGACAAGGTAAATATCCTTGTTCACAGCCTTGAGGTACTGATGCACTTCCCTCCAGACTTCCTTGCACAGCTGGTCAGTCTTGTTACGTCCCAGTTCTGGTGCGACATCAAGCCTCCACCCATCCTGATTGAATGGAGGTCGCAGGAACTTCTGCATTACAGAGTCCTCTTTTCTGTACAGCCTGTCGCGGAGCTTCTGGCTGTTGAAATTAAGCTGCGGCATTGTATCGATGCCGGCCCAGGTTGCAAACCTGCCGTCTTTGTCTATGTAGTAGTAACCGGCTTCCTCGCTTTCAGGGTCCGCTGCTGCTTTCTTGAACCACTCGTTTTCAGTCGAGGTGTGGTTTATCGAAATATCGACAACAACACGGATACCCTTCTCATGCGCTTTCTCAATAAGGCTTACAAGAGCCTCATCACCACCGAGTTTCTCATCTACATGGAAATAGTCAGTGGCATCAAAGCGGTGGACAGTATACGATCTGCCGATCGGATTGAGATAAATGCAGGAAACACCGAGAGATGCAAGATAATCAAGCTTGTCCTCCACCCCTTTGAGATCACCGTTATAGAAGTCCACACAGCGGGCCTTCTCGTAATTCTCAGGCTTCTCATCAAAACTGTGGCTGGTGACATATGTACCATTATAGAAATAATCGCCGTCCCTGACGTCGTTTGAGGGATCGCCGTTGCAGAACCTGTCAGGGAATATCTGGTAGCAGTAGCTTGATGCAATCCACTTCGGGCTTTCCAGAGAAGGTGTTATGGTGAAATGATTCTTCGCCTCAGGCGGAAAGATGCTCACACCTCTCTTTGAATAGTAGTAGAAACGTCCGCCTGTACGGAAAATGAAGTAATAGCGCAGGCTTTCAGGTTTATATGCGGCCTGCAGGGAAAAATAATACCTGCCCTTCTCATGTCTGGAAGCGCCGGTGCGCCAGTTGACACCATTATGGTTTGATGCACAGTAACATGCATCCACGCTGAGCTCAGGCGAGAAAAGAATTGAGACCTCCATATTCTCCCCGTCAGCAGGGAAAAGAGGTTTCACGAACTCTTCTGAAACCTGTGAATAAACAAGTCCTTCAAACATACTATGACTCCTGATGCAATGTTACCAGCTTATAAAAAAGAAGGCTTCTTTCTTTCTGACAAAAGATTCAATGCTTTTGCCAGAAAGAAAGCAGTGCCGCACCGGGCACTGCCTCATTCTCACCTGAGAGCATCAACCATGCTCTTGAGAACCTCTTCAGGACTTGCTGATGCATCGATGTCGACAAGAAGTCCCTTATCCCTGTAGTAGCTGATGAGAGGAGCTGTGGATGCTTCATATACCTCTAGACGGTTTCTGATAGCCTCTTCCTTGTCATCATCTCTCTGGATGAGCGGCTCGCCGGTCTCATCATCAATTCCCTCCACCTTGGGAGGATTGTAGATGATATGATATGTCCTGCCTGTGGACTTGCAGACTCTTCTGCCTGAAAGACGTTTGATGATGTCTTCCTTGTCAAGAACGAAGTTCACGACCTTGTCCAGGCCGGAAATAGATTCAAGGGCATCGGCCTGTGCGATGGTGCGCGGGAAACCGTCAAGGATGAAGCCGTTTGAGGCATCATCTGATGCGAGTCTGTCCTTCACCATTGCAATCGTGACTTCATCGGGAACGAGATCACCGGCTGCGAGAATCGCCTTCACCTTCTTTCCGAGTTCTGTCTCCCTTTTGATGTTGTCCCTGAAAAGATCACCTGTCGAAATATGGGGAATTGAATAAACATCCTTTGCTTTTGCAGCTATTGTGCCCTTTCCTGCTCCCGGAGGGCCTAAAAATACTAGTTTCATGAAAGAACCTCTTTAAAAATCTTTTGTTGAAGAATACACAATACTTTCTTTTTTTGGTAGTAGTGGTTTATGCTTCAGCTATGAGTAAGACAATAAGTTTGCATGCACATGACCTTGACGGATACCTGACACAGAGTGACAACGCCGCTCTTGATGAACTCAAAGTACTGTATGATTCATATCTTGAGGACTGCCGCAAAGCAGAGGAAGGCGGAGACACATCCTCACTTGTGAGGAAAATGAAGACCATCTCAAAGAAGATGAAGGAAATAACAGGTGCTGAAAACAGGATTCACGTATATTCATTTGAATCTCCGAAAGAACAGCATGCGGAGGCAAGCCGTCTCATTGCACACCTCAGGGATCCAGAGACAACTCATGAAGAATTCGTGTATTACATACAGAGAGCCTATGAACTGCTTTTCACCAGCGTGTTCACGAACAGGGCGCTTTCATCAAAGCGGCAGATAATCCAGAAGACCCCGGTGACAGACCCCTGCTGCAATTATGCGGTGCACAGCATTCCCGACATTGATCCGCTCGTGCATGATTCTGTCATGTGCGTCATGCTGCGCGGTGCACTGCTTCCCAGCATGATCATCTCAAAGGCAATAGAGGAATACTCTTCCGATTCATATATCACACCGTTCGCTCTTTTCAGGATAAAAAGGGATGAAAGCTGCAGCGAGAAGGAAATGCGCTATGTGCTTGATCTGGACAAGTCCTTCTTCTCATTAAAACAGCTTGACGGAAAGGACCTCATCTTCGCAGATCCCATGAATGCAACAGGAGGAAGCCTCGTGACAATAATGAAGTACCTTGAAGAGGAAGGTGTCCGGCCGAAGAGTGTCAAATTCATCAATGTCATAGCCGCCCTCAAAGGCTGTCTCAGGATTGCCCGTGCACTTGACAATGCTGAAATATACACACTGTGGCTGGATCCGGTGCTCAATGACAAGGCGTATATAATGCCCGGACTCGGCGATGCGGGTGACAGACTTAACGGCAGGGACGGCGAGAAGCAGAGAAACATAATCCAGCTTATTGCCGATTACGGACATAATATTGTGAATCTCTACAGGAACCAGGTGAGAGAAATTGAAGAAACTGTCCTGCCTTAGCCTGCTTTTCATGCTGCTCGTCACCACAGCATGCACCTCGCTTGACAATGCCAGTGTGGAATCTCTCCTGTCTGCAAAACAGACAAGGGAAGAGAGTTTTGCAAGCACACAGGAAGCCTATCTTCTCTACCCGGAAGATGAGCGCGTTCTTTACAATTATGCCTACATGCTGCTTTATTATGGACAGTATGAGGATGCGGTGAGGATATGTGATGAAGCTCTGGCATTATCACCCCGCTCGCTGCGATTTCTCTATCTGAAGGCTGCGGCACTGAAGGCCGAGGGACGTCATCAGAGTTTCATCTCCACCCTTGAGAATATTCTCTCATTTGACACGGCGAACACTGATGTCATGCTTGTGCTTGCCGATTATTATGATACTTTCTTCAGAAAGGACAAAGCCGTGCATTATGCATCCGAGGTGCTGGAATACGATCCTGAAAACAGCACTGCAATAGGAATAATGGCACACTACAGTGACTATTTCCGCTCAATTGCAGGAGCGGAAGCGGAAGAAAAAGCCGCAGAGGGAAACTATGGTGAAAAAGGAAAGCTTCCAGAGAGAAACATCTCCTCTGCCCTTGAACTTTTCTCATCCCATTACGGGAAAAATGGAATCCTTATTTGAATTTCTTCCATTCCTCGACCGCAAGCTTGTCGCAGCGGTTGTTGTACTCATTTGAGGCATGTCCCTTGACCCATATGAAGGTGACCTGATGCACTGAAAGAAGATCCAGCAGCCTGATCCAGAGGTCCTTGTTCGGCACTGCCTGATTACGAGCCTTCACCCAGTTTTTCGACTTCCATGAATAAAGCCAGCCCTTAGTGACTGAATCGACAAGATACTTGCTGTCACTGTAAAGATTCACCGCGCAAGGACGCCTGAGCGCAGCAAGAGCCATGATCGCAGCGGTCAGCTCCATGCGGTTATTTGTCGTCACGGCCTCGCCGCCGGAAAGTTCTTTCTCGGTTTCACCCTTCTTCAGGATGGCCGCCCAGCCTCCGGGACCGGGATTGCCCGAACATGCCCCGTCCGTGTAGATGTCAACAGTATCCATCAGTCCTTAACACCTGTTTTCTTTATGATGTGGTAGCCGAATTTCGTTCTCACGGGACGGCTGATGCCGCCGCTTGGAAGCCGAAAGGCCTCCCTCTCGAATTCCTTCACCATCTGTCCTTCACCGAAGAAGCCCAGATCGCCTCCCTTTGAACGGCTGGGACAGGTTGAATAACGATGGGCCAGAGCGGAAAACGATGCTCCGCTTTTAAGCTCCGCATAGATTCTGTCGGCCAGTACCTTGTCTTTTACAAGAATGTGTGATGCTCTTACCTGCATGGAGATGAATATAGCTGAAAAGCGTCTTTTATGCTAGATTTGTCCTGATGATGAGGTACATGGTTTGAAAGCGGTCGCGAAATTCCTGCATGGTGTATACAGAACCGGCGTGAAGATTTTCCTGTCAATCGGCTACGACTTCTGCACATGGAATGAAGATGAGCTTCCCTGCGGGCCAAAGCTGTTCGTCTCGAATCATTTCTCATCTTCCGATGCCCATTTCGTCACCACACTCATGAAAGACCCGCTTCATATGGTGATCGGCCCAGGTTTCAATGTCCCCATCCTCCGTCACTATCTGAAATGGACAGAACAGGTCAGCGCAAATACAAAGGAAAGCCGCTCCCAGGTTGTCGCCAGATGCGTGAAGTACATAAATGAAGGAGACAGCGTATATATCTTTCCGGAAGGAATGCTGAACACAGGTGACAGTCTGCTTGAATTCCACAAGGGAGCTGCAAGAATCTATCTTGAGACAGGCGTGCCTGTAATTCCTGTGGGACTTATCGCACCGATGAGGCGGATGAAGAAGAAAAACAGCAGTTTCGTCGGACATACGATGACAGTGGTTTCCAGGAATTACTATGCGAACATAGGACGGGCGATGACATTTGAAAACGAAATGAGACTTGCAGAGACGGACAGGGCAAAGGCGGAGGAAATCATAACGGAAAAGATAAAACAAGAGGTGCAGTTCCTCATCGATGATATAAAGCAGAACAAATTCTGGAGTTGAAAGTATGGAAAAAAAGGAAGTTTTCAGTCAGTTCAATGAAAAAGTCAGTGAAATAACACAGCATTATGAAGAAATCGAGGAAATGAAGTTCGATGCGAAGCTGAAAAACGGAATACGCTTCGCATTCACGTTCGACAGCGACAAGTTCAGCAGGAAAACGGGAGAAGCAGGCAGGAAGAAACATCATCCTGTCAGTGTGTTCAATGCCGTTGTCGACATTCTCTCAGCCTGTACGGCCATTACACTCATGATTCTCTGGTTTGTGCACTCGGCAGCTTTCCCGACTGCGGAAAGAATCTGCATCACCCTCGCCTTCATCTTTTTCCCCATATTCTTCATCACAAGCTCGGTATACCATTTCCTTGATGACGAGCTTACAAGGGCTGTGAAAGTCATGTTCATAGTGAGGATGGGCATTCTTATAGGATCATCGGCACTTCTCTGCACCGTTTTCTGCCTGTACAGAGGATTTCTGTACACAATCATATACCTTGTCCTAACCGCATTGTCGCTCATGCTGCTGTCTTTCGGCACAAGAAACGGCTTCAGGGCCTCCAGCCTGATTCTGGCGGTATCATACCTGAGCATACTTTTCTTCAGCAGGGCACCGGGTGCACTTGCAGCTGCCATAACGGGAGCCTTCGCTTCCCTCCTGCCGGCATTCATCCCGTCATCGGGCAGCAGAAGACTGCTGAATGCAAGGACAATAGGAATATTCTATCTTGTAACGCTCATCTCGTTTTTCCAGTCTCTGAGCATCTCCTGGTAGGATTTTGCCTCAACGGCACTCCTGTCCAGCCCCACAGCAGCGAGGATTTCATAAAGCCTGCCGTAGTTTTCCCTGTTGTTCTCAAAGCCCGCTTTGTCGGAGATTATCTCCATTTCAAGAAACCAGCCCAGATGCCTCACATCAAGCAGCTCGATATGAACGGGACCGTACATCCATGACCATCCACTCTTGTACTTGTGTATGAAGACCTCATAGCCAAGCAGGGCTGCCATGTCTTCCATGACACGCTGGTCATCTGTGTTGTCATGACGGAACTCAAGCTCCTCGTTGCACTCAAGTCCGCCTTCCCTGTGATTCCGCTTTGCGGAAATCAGGAGGAAGTCATTCTCCCTCCTGATCCTGAAACGTGGAGTCACATCACCTGGGAAGGCATAGTATGTGTCCTCTTTTATGACTGGAAGCCCTGTCTGTGAAGTGTATGCATCTATCTTTTCCTTCAGGCCTTCATCTGCATGCGCCTTTATCTCGACTTCGTATGCCATAGCCCTACTTCCACGGGAATATCATGTTCTTGAAGGATCTGGGACCGACCTTCTCCTCTTCGTCAAAGAGAATGTCCGTCCAGGGAAGATGTTTCCTGTCCGCATCAGGATTCTCCTCAAGGTAATCATACTTCATCATCAGAAGGCGTACAGCATCATGAGAAGCAAGATTCATGCCCGCAGCACCCGGAATGAGGCCGACGGTGAAGAGCGTCAGAGCCACACACACGATATTGTAAAGCAGGAAGAAAATGCTGAAACCCATGTTGTCGCCTATTATGATGAAGCATTTCTTCAGTGTCTTGAGCGGTCTGTCACCCGGAAGATATGAGGAGAGAGCGAAGTAATAAGGCAGAGCCATGACACTGAAGATCACAAGCCAGATGAGAATCACGGAAATAACAGCACCGATTATGCCGAAATTCCCCATGTAGAAAGGTATTATGAAGAGCGTGAGAAGAGCGAGCACCACATAGATGAGGAACATCAGCAGAGAATGCCTGAAATAACGGCTGAAGCCAGACTTCAGATCATTCCATGTATCTCTTCTGTAATCAGAATAGCCGTATGCCACATTGCTCACGGCACCGGAAAAGACCGCAGTGACGAAAAGAAGTGCCAGTATGGCAAGGAAGAACGGCAGAGGGCCGTACTCGACAAGCGCGAAAGACGAGACAAAAAGAAAGAATATTGCTATGTAGACAATATTCAGAAGAACCATGCCGATGAGATTATCCCAGCCGTCAAAAAAAGCCTTTTTTACGAAAAATCCTTTCATATATATGAATGTACAAAACCCGGCTTCATTGTTCAAGGTCATGTTCACGGAATATTCTTTCATGTTTTTCTAAAATTTTTGCATAAATATTTAAAAACCACTTGTATATTTTCCTTTTATATGCATAATCATGAATACATTCTAAAAAAACAATGGAGAAAAAAAATAAAATGGCTAAAGAGAAAATCATTCTTGCATATTCCGGTGGTCTGGATACCTCAGTCATCCTCAAGTGGCTTGCAAACAAGGGTTTTGATGTCATTGCATATGTCGCGGACGTTGGACAGAAGGAAGACTTCAAGGCTGTTGAAGAAAAGGCTTACGCAACAGGTGCAAGCAAGGTTTACATAGAAGATCTGAAAAAGGAGCTCGTGACAGACTATATCTTCCCCTGCCTCAAGGCAAACACGATCTATGAAGGCACATACATGCTGGGAACATCCATCGCCCGCCCCATCATCGCAAAGCGCCATATCGAAATCGCAAAGAAGGAAGGCACAAAGTATGTTGCACATGGTGCGACCGGTAAAGGCAACGACCAGGTCAGATTCGAGTTCGGCTACTACATGAACATGAGCGATGTCAAGATCATCTCACCATGGAAGGATCCCGAGTGGCTCAGTCAGTTTGAAGGCAGAAGCGACATGCTTGCATATGCAGAGAAGTACAACATCCCTGTAAAGGCAAGCCTCAAGAAGCCTTACAGCGAGGATGAGAACCTCATCCACATCTCTCATGAGGCCGGAATCCTTGAGGACCCATCAAAAAGATGCCCTGAGGACGTATACTCCCTCACGGTTTCCCCTCATGAAGCACCGGAGGAAGAGACTGTCCTTGAAATTGAATTCGTTGCAGGTATCCCTGTGAAGGTGACCAATGCCGGCACAGGTGAATCTGTCACAGACCCTCTTGAGATGATTCTCTATCTCAACAAGATGGGACACGACAATGCAATCGGACGTGTCGACATGGTTGAGAACAGATTCATCGGAATCAAGTCCCGCGGTGTGTATGAGACTCCGGGCTGTGAGATTCTCTGGAAGGCACACCACAACCTTGAAGGACTGTGCATGGACAAAGAGGCAATGCACCTGAGAGACATGCTCTCACCGAAGTATGCCGAGCTGATCTACAACGGCTACTGGGGTGCACCGGAATTCAACATGCTCACCGCCCTCTTCGATGAAAGCCAGAAGTATGTCACTGGAAAGGCAACCGTAGCCCTTTACAAAGGCAATGTCATCAACGCAGGCATCACTTCTCCTCTTTCCCTCTACAACGAGGATCTGGGTTCGATGGACAAGGCCGGCGGTTATCATCCGGTTGACTGCAAGGGTTTCATCAACATCAATGCAATCCGCCTCATGGCCAATGCGGAAAGAGAGGCAAAGGCAAAGACTCTCTGATCAGAATTCAGATAAAACTAAAGCTGAAATAAGTTTATGCAAAGACGCTGCCCATAACCGGCAGCGTCTCTTCATTATTCACTCCTGTGAGTGTCTTTCATTCTCTGTAATTACCGAACACAAAGTAATCAGACATTGTCTCCGTCGCCGAGAAGTCCACGATATCATAGACATCGCTGCTGCATACGGCGACCTCGTACAGGTTCAGGCTGCCCTCGCACCGAAACTCACGGGAAAAGTCACTGTTGAAGATCCTGATTCCAAAGAAGAAAAAAGTGGATGGCATCATATACAGAGGTGATTTCACGGCATCCGTACTTGTGACACAGGTTGATGGTATCGCAGTTTCTGTAGACTATGTCCTCAACGGTGAAGATGCTCAGGATGACGGTATCTTCGGTGCCGCTGCCGATATCAATATCGGAGAGCTGCTGGGAACAGAGACTTCTCAGCCGGTGTTTCCGTTGCAGACAGATACAATTTCGAGAAAGGCAATGATTTCGCAGTCACGGTATACGGCGGCATTGATCTCATCGAAGTCGCTGTTGAATACGCATACACAAAGGATGAAGCTCACTCACTGTATGCAGGTGTCGGCCTGAATCTCATCGAGAATCTCGGAATCGGTCTCTACACAGGTGCTGATGATGTCACTGATTATGAGAACACATATTATGTCGGAACGGATCTTTCCTACACATGCTCCAACATCACTTTCGGCCTCGGCCTTGAGTATGCTGAAGCAGCAGCCGGATTCAACATCGTTCCTTACGTATCAGTCGCATGGTAAGTATGATTACGTCATCATAATTCCTGTTGATTAATAATCTTTTCTGTGGCAGCGGACGGTTTCTCCCCACTGCCGCTTTTCTTATTCCGAACTCTCTGATGAAAAATGATATATAATGAAATCATGCAGGCATTCAGTGAAGATATCATGACGGAAAGGCTGAGTCTCAGCCGTATCCGGGAAAGCGACAGGACACACATCGCCCCCATACTGCAGAATGCAGATGTGATGTATGCATGGGGACATGCCTTCAGCGACGATGAGGTTGACAGATGGATTGCAAATCAGATCAGACGCTACAGGGAAGAAGACGGACTGGGTCTTCTTGCCGTGAGACTGAGGAAAGACGGAAGCTTCATCGGACAGTGCGGTCTGACTTATCAGATGGTGGGAGACAAAAAGGTCGTTGAGGCAGGCTATGTCTTTTCAGACAAATCATGGCACAAAGGCTACGCAAGCGAAGCTGCACAGGCTGTTGTGGACTACGGCTTCAGAAAACTGTCTCTGCCTGAGATATGGGCAATTATAAAAGAAGACAACTTTGCCAGCATGAAAGTGGCTGAAAGACTCGGCATGAAGCCTTGTGACAGGATTGACAAAGTGTACAAAGGAAGGACCATGCCTCATATATGTTACAGAATTACAAAGGAAAAATGGGAAAAACCCGATGCTGAATCATGAAACTGCATCAGCGGCCTCATTGATCCATACCATGAGCTCATCATCGATATCACACAGATTCCTTACAAGTACATGATGGGTGAAGCGTCCCGGAGAGGGATTGCTGCACACACATCTTTCATTACCATTCATGTACGGAAGGGAAAATGTCACAGTGATGAAAACATCTCCCCTTTCCGCTTTCCTTTTCACAGGAAGGAATGACACGCATGCAAACATTCTGGAAAGGAAAAACGATATCTGTGTTTTTGAAACCTTCACCCGTGATTCAGGTACATCATGCATCAGTCTTTTCCTGAAAGATTCATACAGCATGAAGGCCTCTGCCCTGCCAGCAAAGAACAGCTTCTCTTCTTCATTCATGATATTATTGTAACATTTTTGATGTTATTTATGTACAGTAAAATTTAACTACAAATATTTCATTAAAACCACAAATTTTACTTGCGAGTGCTATATGCACGGATTTAGAATTATGTCAACAGAACAAACACTCTTCTAAGGAGGCAAAAAATGTCAGGAATTGGTTTGATCATTTCCTTCATCATCGCAATTATCGTGATGATTGTCGCAATCAGCAAGTTCAAGGTTCATCCGTTCATCGCGCTGATGGGCATTTCCCTTATTCTTGCCATCGTCGTCGGTATCCCGCTTGCAAACATACCTAACATGATCGGAGCAGGCTTCTCGGGAACATTCAGCAGTATCGGTATCGTCATCATTCTCGGTGCCCTCATCGGCACTATCCTCGAGAAGACCGGCGGTGCTCTAAAGCTTGCTGAAATGGTCGTACGCCTTGTCGGAAAGAAGCACCCAGACCTTGCAGTGGAGCTCATGGGCTGGGTTGTTTCAATCCCTGTATTCTGTGATTCCGGCTTCGTTATCCTCGATCCGATCAGAGGTGCACTGCAGAAAAGAACAGGCTATTCATCAGTTGCACTCACCGTTGCTCTTTCAGCAGGTCTTTACACATCACACGTATTCATCCCGCCAACACCTGGTCCGATCGCAGCCGCAAGCTCACTGGGAGTCGGCGACCATCTTCTCATGGTAATGGGTATCGGCGCCCTTGTTTCGATTCCGTGTCTCATCGCAGCATACTTCTATGCAAACTATATCGGAAAGAGAGTCAAGACAGTTGAAGACAAGAATGACGTAAGTGCAGAAGAATACGAAAAGCTCCTCAAGAGCTTCGGCAAGCTTCCAAACGGCTTCATGGCTCTTGCCCCGATCATCATCCCGATCATCTGCATGGCCCTCGGTTCAATTTCATCAATGGCCGGATGGACAGGAGCCGCCGCAACATTCTTCACATTCATCGGTACACCTATCATCGCACTTGCGGTCGGTACTGTTTTCGGTGTCATCCTGCTTGCACAGAGAAAGCAGATGAAAGATTTCTACAGCATCTGTGACGAGACGCTCAAGACTGTAGGCCCAATCCTCTTCATCACAGCAGCCGGCGGCGTTCTGGGAAAGGTAATCTCAGAAGCTGGATTCGTGGAATACATGCAGCAGAATGCAGCAATCCTCTCCATAATCGGAATCTTCTTCCCGTTCATCGTATCAGCAATCCTCAAAACAGCTCAGGGATCATCAACAGTTGCCCTTACGACAACTGCAGGCATCATGGGCTCAATTGCTGATCCGGGTTCAATGATGACACTCCTCGGCCTTACAACTCCGCTCGCAGGCACACTCACAGTAATGGCTATCGCAGCCGGCGCAATGACTGTATCCCATGCAAACGACTCCTACTTCTGGGTTGTGACAAAATTCGGTCACATCGACATGCAGGACGGATACAAGACACAGTCTGCAGTAACTGGCATCATGGGTGTTGTCGGAATGATTTTTGTGTTCATTCTCTCACTCTTCATGATCTGAGTCAGGGCCTATGAAAAAAGTTGTTTTGATTCCTGATTCGTTCAAGGGAACGATGTCCAGCAGCCAGATAATAGAGACAATGAAGGAACGAATCCTTCACTATCATCCGGACTGCCAGGTGGTCAGTGTTCCTGTTGCTGACGGAGGGGAAGGAAGCGTTGACTCCTTCCTCACCGCCTTGGGCGGAGAAAAGATAAGAATAAAGACAAGAGGCTCCTGGGGCGAGGAAATCGACAGCTTCTACGGAATGCTGCCTGATGGCACCGCAGTCATCGAAATGGCTGCAAGTGCCGGCCTCCCACAGGTCGGGGACAGGAAGGATCCGTCAAAAACCACGACTTTCGGTGTCGGAGAACTTATTCTGGATGCCGCAAGAAAGGGAGCTAAGCGTCTTGTCATCGGACTTGGAGGCAGCTCCACAAACGATGCGGGCTGCGGAGCCGCAGCCGCATGCGGTGTCACCTTCCTCAACAAGGAAGGAAAGAGATTCACCCCGGTAGGCGGAACGCTTGACGAAATCACGCATATCGACGTGTCCACGATGGATCCTGCAGTCAGGGCACTTCCCATCACGGCAATGTGTGATATAGACAACCCGTTCTACGGTCCCAGCGGGGCAGCAGCCGTTTACGGCCCACAGAAAGGTGCGGATGAGGCCATGGTCGCATCACTTGATGCAAAAATGGTGTATCTTGCCGGCCTTATAAAGAAGGAGCTGGGAGATGATCTCCAATCTCTTCCTGGAAGCGGAGCCGCAGGCGGAATGGGCGGCGGCATGAAGGCTTTCTTCTCAGCCCGCCTCCAGATGGGAATCGAGACGGTTCTTGAAGTCACAGGATTCGACTCTCTTGCATCAGGTGCCGACATGATCTTTACAGGCGAAGGAAAGATCGACGGCCAGTCGCTGAGAGGAAAAGTCGTCATCGGTGTTGCAAGAAAGGCAAAGAAGCTCGGTGTTCCCGTAATCGCACTCGTCGGTGATATCGCGGATGGTATCGAAGCGGCGTACGATGAAGGTGTCACAGGCATCTTCTCCATAAACAGGGTGGCTGTTCCCTATAAGGAAGCACGCCTGAGAGCCCAAAGCGACCTTTCGCTTACAATGGACAACATACTGCGCTTCATGAAAAGCATGAAGCTCTGATTCAATGGCCGCATCAGATTGTCCGGTGCGGCCTGTTTTTTTCACACTCTTCCCTCTCTTGATCAAATTTCCCTTTTGTGTATATAGTAAAGCCACTGTGTTCGTAGAACATGGAATTTCCGGCCGGTTCATCCGGTACGAGACGTAGAGTAAGGGGTCATTCCTGAAAATGGGGATGACAAATCAGGAGAATTACTATGGCAGTAGTAACAATGAAAAGCCTGTTGGAATCAGGCGTACACTTTGGACATCAAACAAAGAGATGGAATCCAAAGATGGCTCGTTTCATCTTCACAGAGAGAAACGGTATTCACATCATCGACCTTCAGAAGACTTCAGCCTGCATCGTAGAGGCTTATGAAGCTGTAAGAGCACAGGTCAAGAACAACAAACAGATTTTATTTGTCGGCACAAAGAAGCAGGCACAGCAGACAATCGAGGCTGAAGCAAAAAGATGCGGCATGCCTTATGTCAACAACCGCTGGCTCGGCGGTATGCTCACAAACTTCTCAACAATCAAGAAGAGCATTGCAAAGCTCAAGAAGATCGAGAAGATGGAAGCTGACGGAACATTTGAATCCCTCACAAAGAAAGAAGTCGCACTCCTCACAAAGGAGAAAGCAAAGCTTGAGAAGAACCTCGGCGGCATCAAGGATATGAAGGAGCTCCCGGGTGCACTCTTCATCATCGACACAAAGAAGGAAGCACTTGCAGTAGCAGAGGCCAAAAGACTCGGCATCCCTGTGATCGCTGTCGTTGACACAAACTGCGATCCTACAAACATCACATACCCTATTCCGGGCAACGATGATGCAATCAGGGCTATCCAGCTTTTCGTCGAGATTTTCGCAAACGCTGTAATCGATGCAGACAACGAAGCCGGCATCCAGATCATCGAGTCACTTGATGATGAGGAAGAAGCAGTCAACAGCGCTCCTGTCGAGAACAAGGACGAGGAGATCAGCGAGGAAGACTACGCAAACTACAGCGGAGAGGAAGCAGCACCTGCTGAGGAAGAAGCAGGCGAAGAAGAGGAAGACCTCTATACAAAGTAAGGAGAAGATTATGGCTATCACAGCAGCAGATGTAAAAAAGCTCCGCGATATCACAGGAGCTGGTATGATGGACTGCAAGAAGGCTCTTGCAGAAGCTGACGGCGATATGGCACAGGCTGAAAAGATCCTCAAGGAAATGGGTCTTGCAGCAGTTGCAAAGAGACAGGACAGAGCAACTGAGAACGGTCGTGTATTCACAAAGGTCGCAAACGGCAAGGCTGTTCTTCTCGAGCTCAGCTGCGAGACTGACTTCGTTGCAAAGAACGACCAGTTCAAGGCTCTCGGTGAAAAAATGTGCGACGTTGTTCTTGAGAAGGGTTATACAGAACCCAACGATGAGCTCAAGAGCATGGTTGACGGACTCATTGCGACAATCAAGGAGAACATGAACCTCAAGAGACTCTGTGTAATTGATGTTCCTGCAAACGGTTATGCAGCAACATACGTACACGGTGAAGGTGCTGTCGCAGTTGTTGTCGTCTTCACAAGCGACAATGCAGCAGCTTTCGAGAACGAGACAGTCAGGGAATTTACGCACGACTGTGCCCTCCATGTCGCAGCATTCAAGCCACAGTTCCTCAACACAGCAAGTGTTTCAAAGGAATATGAAGCTGAACAGCTTTCAATCTTCAAGGCTCAGGTTGCATCAATGGACAAGCCGGAGAAGGTTCTCGAAGGTATCGTACGCGGCAAGCTCAACAAGCTTTACAGCGAAGTCTGCTTCCTCAACCAGCCGTTCGTAAAGGACGACTCAATGTCTGTTGAGAAGAAGATGGCAGAAGTCGGCAAGGCTGCCGGTGCAAAGCTCGAGATCAGCGCTTACAAGTTCTTCCAGGCCGGTGTAGACGCCTAAGGAGCAGAAGCCATGCAGGACGTACTCAACAACTGCGAAAGCAGAATGAACAAGTGCATTTCTTCTCTTGAGGGCGAATACCTCTCAATGCGCACAGGCAAGGCTTCCACTGCCCTCTTTGACAAAATCAAGGTGGACTACTACGGAAGCGAGACACCGCTCAATCAGGTTGCCTCGATCTCAAGCCCGGAAGCAAGACTCATTGTCATCCAGCCATGGGACAAGAGTGTTCTTCCTGCTATCGAGAAGGCAATTCAGAAGAGCGAGCTCGGACTCAATCCGAACAATGACGGCAAACTCATCCGTGTAAGCTTCCCACCTCTGACACAGGAGAGAAGAAAGGAGCTTGCGAAGAGCGCAAAGGCAAGTGCTGAAGGTGCCAGAGTTGCCATCAGGAATGTACGCCGCGACGCAATGGAGGAACTCAAGAAACTCCAGAAGAACGGCGACATCAGCGAAGATCAGCAGAAGGACGGAGAGAACAAAATCCAGAAAATGACTGACAAGGCCATTGATCAGGTGGCTAAGGTCGCTGAAGCCAAAGAAAAAGAAATAATGGAAATCTGATTTGCAAAGCAGGGTTTTCACGCCCTGCTTGCATTTTTTGCGGGGACAAGTCATCAATGAGAAACATACCACAGCATATAGGCTTTATAATGGACGGGAACGGACGATGGGCAAAAGCACGTTTCCTTCCGCGTACAGCAGGTCATCTTGCAGGGTTGAAAGCTCTCAAGAAAGTGATACTTGGCTGCATAAATGAAGGAGTCAGATATGCGACTCTGTACTGTTTCTCAACAGAGAACTGGCGTCGTCCCCAGGATGAAGTGAATTACCTCATGGGCCTTTTCAGCGAGAAAATCATGGGAGAATTCCCGTTTTACGAGAAAAACGGCATCCGTATCCTCACCCTCGGAGACATTTCAGCGTTGCCTGAGGATGCAAGGAAATCTCTTGAAGAAGTCAGCGAGGCAACAAAGAACTTTGACAGGATCAGCGTGCAGCTTGCCATAAACTACGGCGGACAGGCTGAAATCTGTCAGGCAGTCAATGCAGCAATAAAGGAAGGAATCAGGGAGATCTCACCTGAAATAATCAGGGCTCATTTCCAGAATCCTGATGTTCCTCCTGTTGATCTTATCGTCAGATCAGCCGGTGAATTCAGAATTTCCAACTTCCTTTTATTTGATAGTGCCTATGCTGAATTCGTATTTTGTGATAAACTCTGGCCAGACTGGGGCGAAAAGGACGTAAGTGACGTCATTGACACTTACAACACCAGAGTTCGCAGATTTGGAGGCGTTGTTCAGTGACATCTAACGGGCAGAGAGTATTAACAGGCTTCATAGCTGTACCATTGTTGCTCCTTATTATTCTTTTCATGCCGCATTACCATCACGCAGTTTTCTGCATGCTGGTTCTTGCCGTATGCGTGATCGGTTCAAGTGAGATACACAATATTCTTGTCCATGACAAACCCGACATCAAGCTTCCGGTTCCGTACTGGCTTGGGGCGTTCCTCCCCATCGCAGCATATGTGGAATATGAATTTGCAGGAAACAATGCAATAATACTCTACACATGCATAGGAATACTCTCTCTTATTTTCCTGATTGAGACCATAACCGGCTATAAAGACAATTTCCGTCTTACCCGCGACCGGATTTCATATTCGGTAATCCAGTTCCTCTACCCCAACCTGTTCGGAATCTTCCTCATAAGGTTGTGCTTCCTGCAGAATGCCACAATGTGGCTTCTCACATTCTTCCTGCTTGTCTTCTCATCCGACACATTCGCATATTTCTTCGGAATGCTGTTTGGCAAGAACAACAAGGGAATTGTGAAGGTAAGCCCGAACAAGAGCGTTGCCGGTTTCATTGCGGGGGCTCTGATTCCCGCCCTCTTCGCAGCCCTGCTGTGTGCTTTCATTGACAGCTATACTCTTTCATGGTGGGAAGGCGCTGTCGTAGGTCTGCTTACCGCATGTGCGGGAATCTGCGGCGATCTCATAGAATCCGCATTCAAGCGCTCAAGCGGACTGAAGGATTCAGGGAATGCGATTCCGGGCAGAGGCGGCATGCTTGATTCAATCGACTCGATTGCAATCGCGGCTCCGGTCTACATGGCTGTGCTTCATTTATTCCAGGTGACCATCTGAAATGAGAAGAGTTCTTATTCTCGGAGCGACAGGATCCATCGGAACAACAGCCCTGAACGCAGTAAGAGAAGGAAAGCTGGATGTGAAGATCACGGGTCTTGCAGCACGCCATAATGAAGACAGGCTCAAGGCTCTGTCAGAGGAATTTGACTGCCCTTATATAATCAATGACGATTCTGGCAAGCTTGACGATTTCATCTCTTCATCAGATTCTGACATTGCCCTGAACGGTATCGCAGGCAGTCCCGGACTTGAAGCAAGCCTGCGGTGCATAAAACATTCAGTTGATCTTGCTCTTGCAAACAAGGAATCAGTGGTTATGGGAGGATCCTTCCTCTTTGAAAGTGCTCAGAAGAACGGTTCAAAAATAATTCCGGTGGACAGCGAACACAGTGCAATATACAACCTGCTGAAAGGCCATGAGGATGAGGTGGAAAAGCTTGTCATCACAGCATCAGGAGGACCATTCCTGAACCGCAGAGATCTTGAGAATGTCACTGTTGAAGAAGCATGCAGTCACCCTACCTGGAAAATGGGCAGGAAGATATCGATTGACAGCAGCACTCTTGCAAACAAGGGTCTTGAGGTCATTGAAGCCGGCTTCCTCTTCAATATGCCTGCAGAGAAAATTGAAGTCACCATCCACCGCCAGTCAGTCGTCCACTCAATGATCAGGCTCGAAAACGGTGCAGTCTATGCACAGCTTTCCCCTCCGGACATGACTCTTCCTATCATAAGTGCGCTCAATGACGGGCATCAGGAGCTTCACAATGTGGTAAAGCCTCTTTCATTTGAGAATCTTACCCTGACTTTTTCATCCTGGGACAGGAATCAGTTCCCGCTGCTTGCTCTGGCGTATAACGTTCTTTCAAGCAAAGCTGCCTACCCCATTGCCTTCAATGCTGCAGATGAAGTGGCAGTTGCGGCGTTTATCGAAGGCAGGATCAGGTACACACAGATTGCAGAGATTGTGGAAAGAGTGCTTGACCACGACTGGACAGCGAGTGCTCATTCATTTGAGGAAATAAAACATTACGACAGTCTTGCGAGAGAGAGGGCAGCCTCGTGTCTGGCATCCTTCTGACGATTCTGAAATACGCGGTAGGCCTTATCGGAATAGGTTTCGTCATACTTGTCCATGAACTTGGACACTTCTTCGCGGCAAAGGCTATTGGAGTACAGGTTGAGACTCTCGGCATAGGCATGGGACCTGCACTGTTCACAATCCATGGCAAGAACACAGATTACAGATTCTCCCTAATACCTTTCGGCGGATACTGTCAGATGGAAGGTTCCATTGACCTTATAAAAGCACTGAGGGATGACGAGAAATCTTTCAGCAAGGCTGAATACGGATCATACTTCACCACAACACCCCTGACAAGAATAATCATCTTCATTGCCGGCCCTCTGATCAATTTCCTTCTTGCGGTCCTGCTTTTCTTCATTGTCTCCATGATTCCCGCATGGCAGGCCGTGCATGACCCGAAAATTGTAATAGTGTCAGATTACCCTTCACTCTTCGGCTCTGACATCACACAGTCTGAACTCAGAACAGGTGATTATATAATCGCCATTGACGGAAAGGCTGTCAGCACTTTTGAAGAAGCTGAAAAGATTATTTCAGCTGCTGACAAGGCAGTGCTTCCGATGACCATAAAGAGAGACGGCAGAGTCATTGATGTAAATGCATACGGCGTTCTGGACAGCGGTACATACCGGTACGGCATCGCCTTGTATCAGGAGCCTGTGATAGGAAGGGTTGAAGGAACACAGCTTTTCCAAAGCGGTGATGTGATATCATCAGTGAACGGGATTCCTGTCTCAAATGCATATGACCTTTATCAGATTTCAGACAGCGATATGAACATAAAGCTCATCCGGGATGGAAAGGAAACAGATGTTTTCCTTCCCTCCTCATCCTCATTCCCGTTTGCATGGCAGAGCCGTCTGGTCCCGCTTGAAAGAGACGGGTTCTTCAAAAGCATTGCTTCATCACTGATGAAAGCGGCAGACGCCATAAAAGACACAGTAGGCAGTCTGCTAAATCTTGTAAATCTTAACCGGGAAGAAGTGAGGAATGAAATCACAGGACCGGCAAGAGCAGCCCTGACGATCGGAACAATCACAACCCTTGGCATCCAGACCGGTTTCCTGACAGGACTCAGGGCCTTCATATATCTGCTGAGTCTTGTCTCAGTATCACTGTGCGTGGCAAACCTGATACCGATTCCGACCTTCGACGGCGGGCAGATCCTTATAAATATCTACCAGATGATAACAGGAAATGAAATGAAGCCGAAAAGCTATGTAATATTCCATATCATCGGTCTTGTGTTCACAGTTGTCATTCTTGTGGCAATGTACAGCCTTGACATACTGCACTATCTGAACACTTAAACAGACCAGGCACCGTCAGCAAGAGATTCAAAGCTTGCAGTACTCGGCTTGAAACCGACGAAGAACTCACCAGTCTCACCGTTTCTCTGCTTTGCAACGATCACCTTTGTCGGCTGGAGCGTATTCTCGCCTTTCTGGTCCTTCACAAGCTTGTCAGCATCAACCTTGCGGCTTCTGTGCAGGAACATCACCATATCGGCATCCTGCTCAATTGCACCTGAATCCCTGAGGTTATTGAGCTGAGGCTCATTTTTGTCCCCTTCTGCATCACGTGTGACCTGACAGAGAACAACAACAGGAATCTCAAGCTCACGTGCAAGACTCTTAAGAGCCTTTGAGATTTCTGTAACCTGCTCAAACTTCTTGCTGGCAGCGGGCATTTCAGCATCAATAAGACCGATATAGTCAATGAATATGGCCTGAATGTTCTGCTCTCTTCTGAGTCTTCTTGCAGTTGTCCTTATTTCAGAAAGCTTCATGTTCGGAGTATCGAGTATGAAGAGCTTTGTCTCAAAAAGTCTCTGAGCTGCACTCATCACATGATTGAACTTCGGATCTCTCTGATTGGCAAAGCTTGCGTTCCTGAGCATCTTCAGGGGTACTTTGGAAACACCTGAAATAAGACGCTGAGACACCTGGATACCGCTCATTTCAAGGCTGAAGAAAGCAACTGAATAGTTTCTGGGTGCACAGATCATATTCTGCACAATGCTTGTCGCAAAGGCCGTCTTACCGATAGAAGGACGTGCGGCGATGATTATGAAGTCAGTTGGATGAAAGCCTCCGTCCGTAAGGGAATCAAGTTTGTCAAAACCGGTTTCAAGGTTTCCCGAAGGCTTTCCTTCCATTCTCTCTCTGAGGTTGACAAGAGCCTGCGATACGAACTGTCCTATGGAATAGTCCTTATTCGCATCTCCGGTTCCCTGGGCAAGCCGGGAAAGCTTTCCCTCACTTTCATCAAGCAGCTTTATGATTTCCTGACTCTCATCATAACCGGCGATGGAGAACTCATTGGCAAGCTGTATGTACTGCCGTCTCAGCGCAAGAGCATGGATTATCTGGCTGTGCACTCCGACTGAAGATGTTGTCGACACATTCTCCGTCAGCGATGATATATAAGCAACACCGCCGCACTGCTCCAGCTGGTCACGCGATTTGAGAAAATCGATAATGGAGATCAGATCAAGTGTCTTGAGTGGATTTGAATCAGAATATGCGATGAAGGCAGAGAAAAGCGCACGGTGACCTGTATGATAGAAATCTGACGGACTAACCGATTCCATCGCAACTTCAAGAGAATTCGCATTCAGAAGAATTGCACCAAGAACAGCACGTTCAGCATCTTCATTATGCGGCAGTGTACGCCCTCTTTCCGTGAATTCATCCATATGCAGACTCCCTTGAATAAAAAATACCCATACAGTATAGCACAAAGCTTCTGTATGGGCATCAGCAAATATAAGAAATTAGTTCTCTTCGCTTGTCTGTGCTTTTTCTGCAGGAGCAGCTTCCTCTGCAGCTGTCTCTTCAGCAACTGCAGCTTCTGCTGCTGCCTTTTCAGCAGCTTCAGCCTCTGCCTTGGCCTTTGCCTCAGCCTCAGCTTTCTCCTTGGCTTCCTTGGCCTTTCTTTCCTTGACCATGGCTTCGGATTCAACAACAAGCTTTACATGTGAAACTTCATTTTCATAGAGGTGTACAACAACTGAATATGTGCCAACCATCTTGATGGCATGTGTTGCAACTTCAATCTTCTTTCTCTCAACTTCAATACCCTGCTTGCTGAGAGCTTCCTGAACCATCGCAGCTGTGATTGATCCGAAGAGCTTGCCGGATTCACCTGCTGTGACAACGAGGTTGACTACTGTGGCATCGAGCTTCTCCTTGAGTGATGCGCTGAGTGCTCTCTTTTCAGCCTTTCTCTTCTCGATCTGTGCAGCGCGGGAAGCGAAAATTGCAGCATTGGTCTTGTTGTAAAGAACTGCAGCTCCGGTAGGAAGGAGGTAGTTACGTGCATAACCATCCTTTACTACTACTACGTCACCCTCTTCTCCGAGGTTGACTACGTCCTGATTAAGAATAATCTTCATCTGAAAACTCCTTACGTTTTCTTAAATTGACCCAGTTCTCAAGAACACCTGCAAGAGATAATCCGAGAACCAGAATGAGGTTCACCACCTGAAAGATGACGAGGATGAGCAGAAGCCAGCTTGCAAGCTTGAAACTTGTCATGCCCGGTTTTCTTATCCTTATATTGTAGTCAGCTATGGCAAATCCCTGAACGAAGTAAAACAGCATGCTTACAACTGCAAGTCCCAGAACAGGAATGGAAACCCACTGAGGAACCGCAACGAAGTAGAAAAGCAGCACAAGAGCCCAGAGCGAAAGAAAGATATAGATGAAGAACTCAGGGATCCTGAAATTCATCACCCTCTTCTCAAACTCCACGGATTCAGGGTGAGACGCCGCTTCGTAAATGTACACGATACCGAAATGGTTCATGAACAGAAACGGAAGCAGAAGGCTCAGTATGGTAAGCATCACAAGGTAGGCAAGAACACCGGTGTCAATGCCTGCTGCCGAAAAGAACGGAGTCAGCATTGCACTGATCATTTCCGTGTAATCTGCACTTATGATACTTCCAAGATCGCTGAAAACAGCGAAGAAGATGCCATAGACTGCAAAGAGGACAACTGCCGGAATGAAAGAGCAAGCCATCCGCAGGAAAATACTCTCTGCATCATCTTTGTTCACCCATACCACAGCGCAAAGTACGAGTGAAAGCGGAATGAACATATTTACCATAATGAAGACCCACGTTAGGCTCTGGTTGAGAATATCAAGGTTGTACAGGATATTCCTGCCCAGAACCAGCACCAGAGCTGCAACGCAGGCGGTGTCCGTGATTTTCTTCGGGTAGCGCTTATCCAACATCAGCAAGGGCAAGGTGAAGAACAGCGAGCCGATCGGCAATTCATGCAGAATGAATGCAATCACCACATTTGCCATGACCCGGAGTACATCACCTTTCTCAAGCTTTCCGTTGTTCATTTTTTCTCAAACGGGAGATATGCAAGCACACGGGCCTTCTTGATCTCTGCATTGAGAGCTCTCTGGTGCTTTGCACATGTTCCTGTGATTCTTGCTGGAAGGATCTTGCCGCGCTCTGTGATATAGCGGCGGAGCATATCAGGGTTCTTGTAATCAGCCTTCTGTGCACCCGGCTGACAGAACTTGCATACCTTCTTCTTGAAACCTGTCTTTCTCATGCCAGGCTTTCTTCCGGCAGAATCCTTGTCATTTACAAAAGCTTCGTTATCATCACGCATTTTTTAATTCTCCTAAAAAATTAAAATGGTACATCATCATCGCCGTAACTTTCCGGACCGAGACCGTAGTCATTTGAGACTGTCTCCTGCTGCGGTGTGCGGGAAAAATTACCTGAAAAACGATTCTGATTCGAAGGAGCTGCATCACCCATTTTCATACCGCCCTGCTGAGGACCGTTTGCATACTGGGGTGCCTGTGCATATGAAGCCTGTCTGCTGCTTCCTCCTTCGTAATATGCACTGTTATTGCCGCCTCCTGCATTGTCACTGCGGGAGCCCAGAAAATTCAACTGGCCGACAACAATTTCAACTTTTGATCTTGACTGTCCGTCCTGTTCCCAGCGGTTCTGCCTGAGTTCTCCCGAGATTGAGACCTGGCGGCCTTTTTCAAGATACTGGTTAACAGACTCGGCGGCACGTCCGAAATAGACACAATCGAAGAAATTTGCCTCTTCTTCCCAGGAATTGCCGTCAGCAGACCTCTTTCTTCTGTTAACTGCGATGGAGAAGCGCACAACAGCACCGCCCCCGCCCTGTGAATAGCGAATTTCAGCTTGTCTTGTCAAACGCCCGATAAGGCAGACATTGTTTAAATCAGCCACTTTGAAATCCTCCTGTCAAACAAATAACACCGATTACTTATTTCTCCGGATTGACGAACAAGAACTTAAGTACGAGTGTGCTTAACTGGAATGCATGGCTGAGACGTGCAATGGAAGCCGGATCAGCAGAGAGCTCGAAATAAACATAGTGGCCCTTGTCCTGCTTGTTGATCTGGTAAGCAAGAGTCTTGATTCCAAGGTCATCCTGCTTTGTGATCTCTGCACCTGCCTTAGCTAAAGAGTCGGTAACGAATGCCAACCCTTCCTTCATCTTCTCGTCATTTGCGTCGAAGATAACTGTGAACTCATAATTTCTCATAGTTCCTCCTTGTGGACTTATATATGATCCGCCTCAACGAAGCGGATAAAGAGGCTTATGTAAAATATCATAGAAAATGAATTTAGGTCAATAAACCCAGAAAATAAAATTAAAAACTGGTAAACACGGTCCGGCCCTGCTCAAGAGGCCGGATTGATATTGCCTTTTCAGAGCTTGGTGATCTGCATGCAGTCTGATGAATAGGACCCGCCTGTCGTTGAACCGGTGATGAGAACCACAAGGTCATCCTTCTTCACTATATTGGTCTTCAGTGCGGTCTCTATGGCAAGAGCCTTCATGAAATCCATATCCTCAATCAGCTTTGCCATGACCGGATGAATGCCGTAGCCCAGGTTGAGCTGGCGGGCAGCCTTCTCGTCCGTCACGCATGCGATCACAGGACAAGAAGGACGGTAATAGCTTGTCACAAGAGCAGTACGTCCTGAGACCGTCATACAGACGATTGCCTTGAGGTCAAGGAAGAAAGAAGCTTCTACAGCAGCACTTGCAATCGTGTTCATGATATCGGAGTTTAGCTTGAGCTGTGACTTGAAGAACCTGTTCTTGTAGTCAATCTCGTTCTCCGTATAGGATGCGATCTCAGACATTGTCTTCACGGCAAGCACCGGATACTTTCCGGCAGCAGTCTCGCCTGAAAGCATGAGACAGGTTGTGCCGTCATAGATGGCATTGGCAACATCTGAAACCTCGGCACGTGTTGGACGCGGATGCTCGCTCATGGATTCAAGCATCTGTGTCGCGGTAACTACGATCTTTCCTTTGTTATAGCATGTCTTTATGATCTTCTTCTGAATTGATGGAAGCTGTCTGAAAGGAATCTCGACACCCATGTCCCCGCGTGCGACCATTATTCCGTCCACGATCTCGAGGATCTCCTCAAGATTTCTCACACCCGATGCATTTTCGATCTTGGCGATGATCTGTATCTTCTCTCCTCCGTTGACGTTCAGGAGCTTTCTGAGTTTTCTTGCGTCATCGGCGCTTCGCATGAAACTTGCAGCGATGAAATCGACATCATTCTCGATTCCGAAGAGGATATCGTCACGGTCCCTCTTTGATATATATGGCTGGTCAATATTGACGCCTGGAATGTTTATGGACTTATGGTTTGATATCTTTCCCGGGTTATCGACACGGCAGATTATGTTCGTTCCATCCACCGCGGTGACGGTAAGTGAGACAAGACCGTCATCAATGAGGATCACGTTGCCCTTCTCCACATCCTCTGCAAGATACGGATAAGTCACGCCGACCCCGCTTTCGTTTCCCACAGTCTCACTGTCACTGTAAAGGGTGAAAGACTGCCCTTCCTCAAGCACAACAGAGCTGTTTTCAAAAGTGCCGATCCTTATCTCGGGACCTTTGGTATCAAGAATCAGAGGGATATGTACACCGAGTTTCTCCCTGACTCTCTTGACCCTGTCGAGTCTTTCCTTGTGTTCTTCATGCGAGCCGTGTGAAAAATTGAAACGCGCAGCATCCATACCGTTGCTGATAAGCTTCTCTATCATCTCATCGCTGTCTACGGCAGGCCCCATCGTGCATATGATCTTTGTTTTTCTCATATATGTTCCTCATTCAAAATTCAAGAAGAATATTAACGAAAGATGAAAATAAGGGAAACAGGAAAATCAAAAATCTGGCAAACCTAGCAAATTTCTGAACTCGCTGTTCTTAAGTGGAGGTGAACAGCAAAAGCCATGGATGACAGCCTTATCAAAACGGCAGACTGATGTAGCGCGCAATATTGGCATAGCCGGACCCGAAGTCATCAAGATAGAAGCTTAGTCTGCGGTGCATTACCTGCTCCACCACATGCCTTACCTTGGAGAAGTTCTCTATTATGCTGGTTTCCGTTATCTCTGTTTTTATGTATTCAGGCGGCAATTCACAGGAATTGATGAGACCCATCATATCATCCACAAGGTTCGTGGAACAGAACCGCCGGACCGAGATGCAGATCCATCCCAGAGAAAAAGGCATATACCCATGCAAAGAATCATTATGGCTGAAAAATATATCCGGCAGCAGATATGTGACGACATCAGATATGGGGGTACATGTATGAGCCAGTTTCACATCAATTTCTAGAAACATTCAGAAGATTTCTGTATTATTTTCACATGTTTGACGCGCATGCCCATATCGGTGAATACAGACATGATGCACTGATCTGCACATCACAGGCTGATGAATATCCGATAGCAGAAAGCTATCCGCTTCACAGCTACGGAACACTTTCACCGGATGAGAATGTTCCATTCCTTATAGAAGAAAGGCTCAGGGAAGATCCGTCTGCGTTCATTGGAGAGTTCGGACCCGACAGCCGTTTTGAATACAGCATCACCGTCATAAAAGTCCTGCTGGAGCTCGCAAGGGATTACTCCCGCCCCTTTACGCTGCATGTGGTGAGACGGCATGATGAAATGCTGCATCTTCTCAGGGAAATAAAGACGGGAGTGCCTTTCATCGTGCATGGTTTCACCTCCTCTGCCCAGATTGCGGATGAGTACATCAGGCTCGGAGGTTTCATATCTCTTGGAAAAAGAAGCCTCAGGTCAAGAGATTTCACCTCACTTTTAAGAAAAAACTTCCTGCTTGAAAGTGATCTCCCATGCTCCTCTGAGGCTGACAGGGTTCTTGAGGAAGTATATACTTCAGCTGCGCTGCAGCTTGGAACAAGCATTGCAGTACTTGAGGAAATGATAGATGAGAGAAGAACAGTTTTTACGTCTTGAACTGCTGATCGGAAAGGAAAACGTGGAAAAGCTCCACAGAAAGAGGATCACGCTCGTAGGAGCCGGTGCCGTCGGAGGCTATGCGTTTGAAAGCCTTGTGCGATCCGGTATCGGTTTCATCCGCATTGTTGATTTCGACACCTTCTGTCTTTCGAATCTCAACCGTCAGATTCTTGCCACATACGACACCATCGGAATGCCGAAGGTCGATGCGGCAAAAGCCAGGGCACTTTCGATCAATCCTGACATGATCATAGAAAGCGTGAATGCATTTGCAGACGATTCAAATTATGAGGAAATAGTGAAAGATGCGGATCTTGTAATCGACTGCATAGACAGTGTCGACTCGAAAGTCGGTCTGATGATGATATGTGAAGAAAAGGACATTCCTGTCATTTCCTCAATGGGAGCGGCTCTGAGACGCGACATCTCCCGTATCAGAGTCACGACACTTGATAAAACCTGTGTCTGTCCTCTAGCAAAGGCAGTGAGGACAAAGGCCAGAAAGCTTGACCTGAACCTTAAAAGAGTGAAAGTCGTCTTCTCCGATGAGGAAGTCGTGTTCAGCTACTCAGGAAGCAGCGGGCTTGGAAGTCTTGCGCCCGTCACAGCGGTCTTCGGCCAGAATATCGCAAACGAGGCGCTGAAGACTCTTATAGGAGAAGACGAGTTTTACGCCCTACACCAATCTGGCACAGGTGAAGAATGACGGACAGTGGAAATCAGGGGAAGGAAGAGAAATGGGGAACAGTGAAATGAAATGAGGCTTTTTGAGACCGTCTCCGCATTTATATATATTGAGGCATATCTCATCATCCGTGCTTTCAATTATTCCAAGCTTCCTGAGATCTATTGAGGCACTGAGTATCCAGTGGCTTGACTTGTTGCTGTTCTCAAGAATGCTGACGCTGTCCGTAACGGCTGAGCGTTCATCGTCACTGTAGAAGATTCTGTCCTTCCTGCCCTCTCCATGACATGCAAGGAAAGCTCCCGATGCGCTGAATTCAAAATTCGAGTATTCGCGGGAATTTCTGTTCTTTATGAATATTTCAACACAGCTGTCTGTCCATACCGGACCGTTGGATTCCCATACCATGCGCCTGAGTTCTTTTTCCCTCACATCGAACAGTGCATGAAGAATACAGCCTTCATGTGACAGTGACACGTTCACGGCAGCATCCGTCTCACAGGAGCCCCACAGATAATTTCCAAGATGGTATTCAGTCTTTTCCTTTGTGATTCTCATGACGGCAATTATACACACAAAAGCAAAAAAAATACAGGAGCCGGAGCTCCTGCATTTTTCAGATCAACACGAAGTCAAGACTTACTTCTTCTTATGTCTGTTAGCTCTAAGTCTCTTCTTTCTCTTGTGTGTTGCAATCTTATGTTTCTTTCTTTTCTTACCGCAAGGCACAGTATTGCTCCTTATCTCCAATTGGATTTTTTTTGTAATTACAGCCTGACATTATTGCGCCCTTAGGTGTTTTTGGTCAATAGACCTGAAGTCTAAAAGAGAATTTTTCCGCCAACTATCTTATGAATGACCGGTTTGTCGCTTTCCAGATAGGCATACCGCTCCAGCCTCTCAGCAACAGAAAGGTCCTGAACAGTACTTGACACAGAGGAATCATCAAGCACCACGACATCCGCCTCATAGCCTTCCTCAAAACTGCCGGTCCTGCCGAAAAATGATCCGCCAAGCTTTGTCGCGATATAGAAAGCTTCATTGAAGCTCAATGCCCTGAACGAGGGATCCACAAGGCGGCAATACAGCTTGCTGACTTTCACCGCATCAGTTATGGCACGGAAGATGGAAAGACTCACGCCTCCTGCGACATCAGAACCGAGCCCGATTCTGTAACCGTTGTCGAGGAAGTAGCGTGCAGGCATGATGCCGGATGTAAGATTGGTGTTTGAATCCGGACAGTGCGCGATATATATGTTCTCGTTTTTCAGAATCTCCTCTTCCCTTCCCAGTGAATGCACGCAGTGCGCCATCACGGTCTTCTGTTTCCCCATGAATCCCAGCATCCTGTATGCATCCGCATAGCTTTCAGACTGAGGACACAGCTCCTTCACCCAGTCAACTTCGCTGAGGTTTTCAGACAGGTGACTCTGCACTGGAAGATTCTCATCCTCAGCTATCCTGGCAAGAGCGGAAGACAGCCTGTCACTGCAGCTTGGAATGAAACGCGGTGTTATGATGGGTTTCACATATGTGAACCTTTCACTGACCTCATTCACATAAGACAGGGTCTCATTGATTGACTCATCAGTATCCTCGACAAGGATTGAAGGCGAATTCCTGTCCATATTAACCTTGCCGACAAAGCATGGCATTGACAGCTCGTCAAGCATACTGCACAGCAGGATGCTTGAGTCCTTGTGGATTGTTGCGAATATGCATGCTCTTGCTGTGGCGCTGCGGTAAAGGTCCTCCGCAAAGATGGAATATGCCTTCTGGGCATACTTTATGTCCTTGTACTTCGCCTCTTCAGGGAAGGTATGCTCATTCAGCCAGGAAAGGAGTTCCTCGTCCATCCACAATCCTCTGAACTGGTACTGGCTTGCATGGACATGAAGATCATATAAGGCAGGAATCACAAGCCTGCCGCTGCAATCAAGCAGTCTGAAGGAACTGAACTCCTCCGGAATTTCCCTGAAACAGCCTTTTATCTTACCATTCTCAATGACAAGACTGGAATCGGGTGCCGATACACTTCTGTCTTTTTCCGGTGTGTAGAAAATATCGCCATGAATTATACAGTTCTGCATTAAAAACCTCCTCTGTGATGATATTCATGAGGCATGAAGAAAACTGTGATGCCGCAGAGAGCTGAAGACTTCTGACAAGGAAATCCTCAGCAGAAAACATTTTATCATGAAATATGAAAATTTGGAGAAAAAACTTGTATTTTGAAGTCAAATTCACCCATAGTGTGTTATTATATTATGCGTACAGGAAAATGATCCGAATAAGCAGAGGGAAATCCGGTCGATGAAAGTTCTCATTCTTGGTCTTGGAATCAACGGCGGAGGCCGTGCCGCAAGTCTTTATTTTGCCAGACGGGACGCCTATGAAGTGCGTGTTTCCGATGTATCTCCGCGCTCTTATTTCGGCAATGTTCCCAAAGAACTGGAAGACCTTGGAGTGAAATGTTTCTTTGAAGACAAGGATCCCAAGGAGAACATCAGATGGGCAGACCTTGTCATCAAGAATCCGGCTGTTCCGACATCCCTTCCCCAGCTGTCTCTTGCAAAAAGGATCGCCAATGATTTCTCATTCCTTTTCTCATCACCTGAGATAAAGAAAACAAAGCTGATTGCAGTCACCGGCACAAAGGGCAAGACCACAACCGTCTCTGCGATAAACCATGCCCTGAACGAACTGGGAAAGGATACTCTCATCTGCGGCAATATCGGCATCTCGGCTTTCACGGTCCTCGATGAGATTGAAAGAAGAAAGGCAGAGGGAAAAGCCCGCCCCGAGTACATTGTCATGGAACTTTCCAGCTGGCAGATTCATGACACTTACATTGCGCTCAACGGACATCTGCCGCATTTCAGGATGACAATATTCACAAGCAAATATGCAGATCATCAGAACAGCTACAGCAATCTGAGCGAGTATTATGATGACAAGCTGAAGCTTTTCAACCCGGACTGCGATGCAATTCTGGTTAACAGCAGGAACAAGGATTTCATCCTCAATCACACATTCGGACTGAAAAAGCTTGTGAAGACATTCCCGGGCTATTACAACCCGTTCAAGGAAAAGAAGATGGAGCTCCAGTGTGCATACTGTGCCCTGAGACTGCTCGGCTTCAGCAGAAAAGACACAATACGTGTTCTCTCATCCTACAAAGGCATGCCTCACAGGATAGAACAGGTCGCCCTTTTTAATGACATAATGTTCATAAACGACTCCGCAGCGACAATTGCGGAAGCGGTGAATTTCTCAATGAAGAACATTTCCCCTCTGCCGGTCCATCTCATCTGCGGCGGTACCGACAAGAATCTCAAGGCGTCCGGGATGCTGGACGCTCTGAAAAGTGCTGTGAGCATCAGCCTGCTTGCAGGTTCCTTTACAGATCATCAGCTCATCCCCCTCCTTGATAAAAACAATATAAAGTACTCAGGACCATTCACTTCAATGAAGGACGCCTTCAACAATGCCGTCAGCAGAGCTGAAGAAAAAAGAGATGAGTTCAGACAGGTACAGTGCGTTCTTCTCTCTCCCGGAGCAGCGTCCTTTGAATACTTCAAGAATGAATTTGACAGGGGAACACAGTTCAAAGCACTGGTAAAGCTTTATACAGCCAGAAAAAGCGGAAAGAAGACTTTTCCGCTTGATGCCTAGATACGGCTGCGTCTGGCAAGTTTATAGCGGATGGAATCAACAAGACGGAAGACATGTCCTGCAGGATTATATACATAGTCCAGAGTCGGCATGCGATATGACCTTTCTCCTCCGAATGCGGTCTTGAACGTCGTGAGTGAAGCAATATGGCTGTTTTCCTCTCCTCTTCCTTCAATGCCGAAAAGATCATAAACCCTGACGCCGTCTTCCTTTGCACGCATTATGGCCTCTGCCTGAAGAACATAGCCGCATGAAATGTTGCCGGTATGCTTTATCGAGGAGCCGAACAGGTAGACCTCTTCATTCTTTCCTCTCAGGTTGACGATTCCGCCTGAAATCTCACCATCGCTGTAGGCTATGTAAAGGCGGGGCTCAACATCAAGGCCCTTGAGAGAGAATATCGAGCGGATGTAATCATAGCTTCGGGTCGAGAAATTATCCCTGAGCGCAGTATGCACATATGTATCATACCACTTAGAGAAAACCTCCTCATCCCCGTCCCACAGACGCACTACTATGCCCTCTTCTTTTTTAAGGTTCCGTTTCACGCGGTCCTTGAAGGAAAGGACATGAGACAGATCAATCCTCACCGTACCCAGAGGCTGGACAGAGAAGCGGCATTTCCTGAGTTTTTTGGTCTCAATCGAATCTGAACAGCTCCAGTCGAGATCAAAACGCAGAATGATGCATGATGATGGCAGGTACTTTCTCACCGCAGAGGCGAAAGCTGTGAGATGCTTTTCACTGACACCATGAGTGAAACCCATAGGTATGTATGCGATTGAAAAGAATGAGAATTTTCTTACAAGGACAAGAACGTCACAGCAATAGCCATCCATTGTGAAATGGAAGGCCAGCGGATTCCAGGAGTTCTGTTTCTTGACTTCAGCCCAGAATCTGCTCTGGAATATGCTTCTGCATTCCAGAGCATCCAGGGCAAGCGGCTTAACCGACAGGTCCATCAATGTACTTGTGGCTCCTGATCTGGCGACCGTCAGCAAGGATCTCCTTGCCGTCAACCATCAGCACACCGCCTTTTGTATAAAGCGGCATTGCAAAGAAATGATCGGGCTTGATGTATGTGGTGACTTTCTCCACATCTGGCTGATCTGCCACCTTGAGAACAGTCCCTTCCGGAATGTCATCATCGGCAAAAAGAACCTCACAGGTTGTGTGTTCCGGTGCATCGGGATCACTTGCAGCAAGCAGCATGCCGCAGGATTTCACACCCCTGAAATTTGCCGGCTTGAGGTTTGCGACGACAATGATCTTCTTTCCATCAAGCTCCTCAGCTTTGTAATAAGGCACAATGGATGAAACGATTGTGCGTCCTTCTTCCGTTCCATCATCAAGGTGCAGGATGTAAAGGAGATCACCGTTGGGATGTTTCTCCACTTCTGCGATTCTGGCAACCTTCAGTGTGACACGGCGCTCAAATTGATGTGCAATTGTCTCGTTTTCAATTACATTATTATTGTTATTCATTTTCTTTTCCTCTTTCCTGTTTTCTTTCTTTTCCTTTCTGTCTTCCTGACTGCCTGCAAAGCGGTCCTTCAGGGAACTGACGAAGTCATCGTCAAGCTTTGAGAACAGCAGTGAAATGTCTCCGACATTCTCAAGCGAATCATCATATGATCCGAGATCCTGCCATGTCCATTTCCTGTCTCCGAAGAAGGAGAATATCTTTTCACTGGTCGAAGGCATGAACGGCTCGATCATGATGCCAAGATCCCTGATGAGGAAGCATAGAGTCCTGAGCAGAGATGCGGCCTTTTCCGGATTCTCCTTTCTCATCTTCCATGGTTCTCCGTCCTGAAAAGCCTTGTTTCCGGCATCCGAGAGTGCCAGAATGGCTCTCAGAGCGCTTCTCTCCTCAACATTGTTCATCAGATCAGTGATCTCAGCCTCACTCTTTCTGATAACCTCAAGCAGGCTTTCATCAGGAGAAGATGAGGACGGGACATTTCCGTCATAGAATTTCTTTATGAAACTCAGCGTTCTGTTGACGAGGTTGGAAAGATTTCCGATCAGCTCGCCGTTGACCTTGTCCTGGAAATCTGACCAGGAGAAATTGAAATCATTCTTCTCTGGCCTGTTGTAGAAGAGATAGAAACGCCATACATCGGCAGGTATTCCTGTACTCTGCACGTCATCGCCGAAGATGCCGGTACCGTGACTCTTTGAGAACTTTCCGCCTTCATAGTTCAGATACTCGCTTGAAGACATCTGGTAAAGCATTGTCCACTTCTCTCCTGTGCACAGAAGGGTTGCCGGGAATATTACTGTATGGAACGGAATATTGTCCTTTCCGATGAACTGTATGAGCTGTGTATCCTCAGGACTCTTCCACCAGCGCTGCCAGTCGTCAAGGGCCTCAGCTGTCATTGAGATATATCCGATAGGAGCATCGAACCACACATAGAAAACCTTATCTTCATAACCCTTTACCGGAACAGGTATGCCCCACTTCAGGTCACGGGTGATACAGCGCTCTCTCAGTCCGTCACGGAACCATGAAGTCGTCACATTCACAGCATTCTTGGACCAGTTGTTGTTTCTGAAAGCATCCTCAGTCCATTTCTGAAGCAGAGGAAGAGCTTTCGGCAGATCTATATAAAGATGCTTTGTCTTTTTCAGTACAGGAGTCGTACCGCAGACCGAGCAGCGTGGATCAATAAGCTCAGTCGGATCAAGAAGAGTCTGGCATGCATCGCACTGGTCACCCCGCGCATCGGTGCTGCCGCAGTGCGGGCAGGTGCCGTTCACATAACGGTCTGCAAGGAAACGTCCGCAGTGCGGGCAGAAAAGCTGCTCACTCTCCTCTTCCTTTATATAGCCGTTTTTATAAATCTCATTGAATATATCCTGAACAATCTCAGTATGACGCTGCGTGCTGGTGCGTCCGAAATAATCGAATGATATATTGAACCATTCGTAAATTGCCTTGTGTATTTTATGATAATGATCACACAGCTCACGCGGTGTGACACCTTCCTGCAGGGCTCTTGTCTCGCTTGCAGTACCGTATTCATCCGTTCCGCAGACATAGAAGGTCTCAACACCGTAAGAACGTGAGAAACGGGCAAAAACATCTGCAGAGAGAACCTGTATCAGATTTCCCAGATGAGGAATATTGTTCACATAGGGAAGAGCTGAAGTTATGAGTCTTTTTTTCACTGTTTTACTCCTTTCCATGGATGGCAGAGTGAATTATAGCCGGTTCGTCCTTAATTTTCTACTATCGCAGAAGTCCGTTGTCAAAAGCCGTCAGAGTGCAAAAACACAGAATTCTGTGAATTGCATGATGCCTGTATGTAGGAAATATATTGCCGCTCTGCTATAATTTCCCTATCTTTTTGAACACTATGAACGACGAAGAAAAAATTGTAAAACCGGCTAAGGGAGGAGGATTCTCCTTAAGCCCGAAGATCATCATCGTGGTTTTGATCGCAGTCTTTCTGATCATAGCGGCGGGTTCTTCCTTCTTTGTTGTGGACCAGACCGAGCAAGCTGTTGTCCTCAGGCTCGGACGCTACAACAGGACGGTGGGACCGGGACTGCAGACAAAACTTCCTTTCGGCCTCGAACAGAGCTACACAGTGCCGACACAGCTCGTGCAGACTCTGACTTTCGGCTACAGGTCAAATGACATGACAGGAACAGGACTTGCAGGTGCAAGTGCATATGAGGACGAGTCAGTCATGCTCACCGGAGACCTGAACATCGTGGATGTCGAATGGATCGTACAGTACAGGATCAATGATCCCATGAAGTGGCTTTTCAACGTGGAAGACAAGGAAACCACCATACGCGACATTTCACAGTCCGTCATGAATGCGCTTGTAGGCGATCTGCCAATCCTGTCAGTGATGACCAATCTGAGAACGCAGATTGAAATCGATGCGCAGGAAAACATGCAGCGTATCTTTGACGGCTATGATTTCGGCATTGAGGTCGTGACAGTGAAGCTGCAGAACATCGTCCCGCCTGAAGGTGAGGTTCAGGATGCCTTTGAAGACGTGAACAAGGCCATTCAGGACATGAACCGTTTCATAAATGAAGGAAAGGAATATTACAATACTGCAATCCCCGAGGCGCAGGGCGAAGCCAGCAGGATAATCCTCCAGGCTGAAGGCTATGCCGCACAGAGAGTGAATGAGGCACAGGGTGATGTCGCAGCATTCAATGCAATGAGGGAAGCATATGAGGAAAACCAGGAAGTTACCGAAAAGAGAATCTACATTGAGACAATGAATGATATCTACTCATCAGAAGAAGCCTCGCCTCTCACGCTCGTAGATTCTTCTCTTGAGAACTTTCTTCCTGTACAGAATGTAGGAGGTGCAATATGAAAAAACTCATAACGGTTCTTGTAATTATCGCACTCCTCCTGGTTGTCTTCCTGCTGCTTGGTCCGTTCTATATCCTCAGCGAAGGGGAACAGGCCGTGGTCACACGTTTTGGAAAGATTGTGGACACACAGACTGCCTCCGGCCTCAAATTCAAGATGCCTCTTGTGGACAATGTGGTCAAATACTCATCAAAGCTGCAGAGCTGGGACGGGGAAGCACAGAGAATTCCCACAAGCGAAAACCAGTTCATCTGGGTTGACGCGACTGCCCGCTGGTATATAGCCGATCCGGCACTTTTCTATGAAACTGTCGGTACGGTCTCATCCGGACTCGGACGTCTGAACGACATCATAGATTCAACGATCAGGACCGTGATATCGGAGAACAGCCTCAATGAAGCTGTACGCTCCACAAACCAGATCAATGAGATAAACGTCGTGGAGGATTTCCAGGATGTCGACTCTGCGGAAGATGCACAGACGCTGCAGACTCTCACTGCAACCACAACAGTACAGCAGAGCATTGAAATCGGACGTGAAGGTATTTCAAACATGATTCTCGAACAGGCATCGACATTCACCGACACATACGGCATCGCGCTTGAGGATGTGATCATACGTCAGATCCGCTACTCTGACGACCTGACTGAATCCGTCTACGAGAGAATGATCAAGGAGAGGAACCAGATTGCAGAAGCATACCGCTCCTACGGCCGCGGCCAGCTTGCCGAGTGGCAGGGTACCACCGAGAGGGACATGAACACGATTCTCTCAGAAGCTGAAGCTGAAGCTGCACGCATACGCGGTGAAGCGGATGCCGAGGCCAGCCGAATCTATTCGGAAAGCTACAGTGCTGATCCTGAATTCTTCGAGTTCTACAGCACAATGCAGTCATACAGGAATACAATTCCATCCATGAACAAGATACTCTCGACAGACAGTGAGTATTTCAAATACATCTGACATCATATGATCCTGCCCTGCACGGCAGGATCTGTTTTTCACATGAAAACAGATTACACAAAAGAATCAAACCTGATCATCCCCGCGCAGTACATAAAAGATGAACATGTTCTTTTCGATGACGGTCATACTCTTGCCGTCAGCTTTCACGGTCATCTCCTTATAACAGCCGCTCCGCAGGGTATTACGGAAAAACTGGCAAAGGATCCTTCATTCACGACAGTGCTCTACCCTTCATCATCAAATGTGAACAGATACCTCCTTTACAAGGAAAGAGAGAGGACACAGTGGCCGGAAAAGATTCCAAGCCCTGCAGAGCTGGAAGCTTTCTATTCTTCCTTCTCTCCATGGAATACAGATGAAGAATACCTTACAGCGCTCAGAGACAGCGGAGAGGAGTTCTTTGCAGTGTGGGATGATGACACTCTGGTCTCAGCAGCCTACAGCACAAAAGGCCGACGTCAGTTTTCCTCATTCTTCACAAGAGAAGAATACCGGGGAAAAGGATATGGAAGCCACCTGCTTGAACAGGCAGGGAACATATATCTTTTCACAGATGACCAAAACCTTCTCAGGTTCTATACTGAAAGAGGATTTGTCATAAGACAGACATACCATTTCACTGACAGGAGAATTAGAAAATGAAGATAGCTGCATTCGTGCCATTTGATGAAGAATCCATCTGTTACGGTCTCATTGACGGAGAGAACATCAGAGAAATAAATGATCCGTTTACAGGAGAAGAGATAAAGGAAAGCGGGAAAGTCTACAAGAGAGCAGATGTCATACTTGTGAACCCCTCATTTCCCGTAAAGGCGCTGTGCATCGGTCTCAATTACCGCGACCATGCCGAGGAGTTCGGACTGCCCGTACCGGAAAGTCCTGTCGTGTTCATGAAAAGCGAGAATGCCATCATCGGCCCTGAAGACTATATCATCAAGCCGGCAATGTGCAGAGACCTTGATTATGAAGCCGAGCTGGCTGTTGTCATAAAGAAAGAATGCAAGAACATAAGCGAGGATGAAGCCTCTGACTACATACTTGGCTACTGCTGTGCAAATGATGTGACAGCACGTGATCTGCAGCCGAAGAACGGACAGTGGACAATTGCAAAAGGCTTTGACACATTCCTGCCTCTTGGTCCTTTCATCAGCGATGAAGTCGATCCGTCATCTCTTGATATTGAATGCCGCCTCAATGGCAGAACGGTCCAGAAATCAAATACGAGGAATCTTATCTTCCCTGTGCCGTATCTCGTCAGCTATCTGTCAAAATGCATGACACTTCATGCCGGAGACGTAATACTCACAGGAACGCCGTCAGGAACAAATCATATGAATAACGGCGATGTGGTCGAAGTTGAGATTGAGGGACTCGGAGTCCTCAGGAACACTGTGGAGGATGAAGCGTAGCTCATACGGCAACGCTTCTCTGCTTCTCCCTCTTCTCAAGACCGTGTATCCAGTCAGCCCTGAACATGTAAATGATGAAGATGACAGAGCTGACTGTCCATGTGAGCGGATAAGCTGAATAGACGATTTCTATATGATGATAGAAATGCAGGACCACCGTCAGGTATGTGACGCGCAGGGCACACCAGGAGCCGAACATAATAAGCATCGGGATGCTTGCCTTGCCGGCACCTCTCAGTATACCTGCAATGCAGTGTGAAAGCGCGAGGAAGCAGTAGAAGAAGCCTTCTATCCTGCACTGACGGGTACCGTATGCCACAACTTCAGGATCACTGTTGAATGCAGAAATGAGCACCGGTGCAAGAATGAATACAGCAAGTCCGATAAGCTCGGCCATGGTGATTGAACAGAAGATCCCGAATACAGCGCTCTTCTTTGCACGTGTGTATTCCTTTGCACCCAGGTTCTGCCCGATACATGTCGTGAGTGCAAGAGAAAAGCTTGTGATCGGAAGGAAGGCGAATCCTTCTATCTTGCTGTATGCACCGCTTCCGGCAACAGCTGCGGATGCAAATGAATTGATGTTTGTCTGCACGACAAGATTGGCAATTCCGATAACGGAATTCTGGACTCCTGAAGGAAGTCCGAAACGGAGGATCTCCCTGAGAGTCTGTCTGTGAAATCTGATTTTTCGTATCTCGACTTTGTAAAGGCCGTCCTGCCCGCGAAAAAGACGCCTGAGGGAAAGAATCACGGACAATGCCTGACTGATGATCGTCGCAAAAGCCGCAGATCCTACCCCGCCGCCCATGTAACCGACAAAAATGATATCAAGAACGACATTCGTTATTGAAGAGACAATCAGATAATAAAGAGAATGCCGACTGTCACCCAGTGCGTTCATGATTCCCATGCATGTGTTGTAAAGAAGTGAGAATATTATGCCCAGACAGTATATACGGAAATACTCAATGCTGTTTGGCATTATATCTTCAGGCGTCTGCATCAGGGAAAGTATCGCAGGAGTGAAAAGACTTCCAGCAATGGTCAGAAAGATACCTGCGACAACTGAGAAAGCAATGTCAGTGTGTATTGCCCTGTCCAGCCCTTTCTGGTCGCGTGCTCCGAAATTCCTTGAGATTATGACACCGGCACCGATTGCCATACCGTTGAAGAAACCCACCATCATATTGATCAGAGGTGATGAGGATGATACGGCAGCAAGTGCTTCACGTCCAAGGTAATTGCCCACAATGAGCGAATCAGCCGCATTGTACATCTGCTGGAAAAGATTTCCCAGAAACAGAGGGAAGGCAAATGCGATGAGATTCCTCTGTATTGAACCCTGTGTGAAATCGATTGAACGTGCCATGTGTTATGGTTTAGCATTGCAGAATAAAAATTTCAATCAGGAGCTGAAATAAAAATGACAGCAAAGGAAGAAACCGCGAAGCGTCTTCATCTCAGGCGCAAGCTGCTGTTCACAAAAACAGATCCCCTTCTCCTGCCGCTTGAGGAAAAGCTGTCTGTTGCTTCCCGTATCGCAGTTGCGCTATGGGCATTTGAAATATGCGGAAAGATAAAAGATGAGCTTTCCAGCAAAGATAAAGAACAGGCAGAAGAAGCGATAGAGATCTGCAGGGAATGGATGAATGGAAATGTTAAAATGAACAAAGCCCGTCATGCTATCCTTGCCCTTCACCACAGCGCGGGAGAAAAGGATCCGGTCACGCAGGCTAAAATGCATGCCATAGCACAGGGCATATCATGTGTCCACACACCCGGTCATGCAATGGGAATCCCAATATATTATTTCACTTCTCTTATAAGGGAATACGGTATCGAGGATGGCTTTGAAAAGTGCATGAAAACCATTAAGGAGTATGAAGAAATTCTTGGTGAATATTGCAAAACAAGCAGTGATTCAAGCGTAAGATATGCCCAGTTTCTTTACAATGAAAGGAATTACAAATAATAGTATCTTTTATTCAAAATCCTTATTGACACTTCATCAGGCTTTTTGCTAGTATCTCCATGTTGTCACATGGCGAGATAGCTCAGTTGGTAGAGCAATCGGCTCATATCCGATCGGTCGAGGGTCCGAGTCCCCCTCTCGCTAAAGTCCTTGCTTCTGCAAGGATTTTTTTTTGCCCTGATGACAAGTCAGCGCATCACAACATCTACCAGAAGTACCGTATAAAGTTCTCCTTCTCTGCGTGATGGAAGACACGGCACATCATCCGGAATATGTTCCTGCATCATTACTGCGACTGATTCAACTTTGATGAGACAAAGCGCATCCCCGTTGTTTCCAGTCACAACCTGGATATCACCGGTCTGGGGGAAATCCTCTCCTGTTGCATCATATACAGACTGTCCGACAGCAAATGATTTCAAATCTCCATTGAGAATCTTTTCTCCGATATACTCAGATACAATGCAGTGTGTATAATCAGTGACTTTTGGGTTCATCAATCTGTAATCAAGAAACATATCTTCTGGTGTCATCTCTCCGGCCTCTTTTATGTATTTAATTATGCACAAGTGTGTAGCATGATTCAAACTTTTTTTAAGAAATCCGACAATAAAACAGAAAACGTAAAAAAATAAAAAATTTTTCGAAAACCTTATTGACTTGATTAGGGAACATAGAGTAATGTCTTCCATGTTGTGAGTCACTCACAGCAACTACCGATTGCGGTCGTGGTGGAATTGGTAGACACGCTAGCTTGAGGTGCTAGTGGTCGAAAGGCTATGCTGGTTCAAGTCCAGTCGACCGCAACTACTGATGGGATAGAAGTTTATTCTATCCCATTTATTTTTATAGGCTGGCAACAAAACTTCACACTATTGGTAGACAGGTCTACCAATGTTTCCGCATAAAAAGCAAAACATGCCATTGAAGATCATTTTGAAATAAAACAGACAACGTCACCGGTGTCCTCTTCTCACAACGTATCCAGGGACTCGAATCTAAAACAGATTTCTTTGTCTCCCCGATATATGAGATATCTTGAGCATATCAATCAATTCTCAATTCAAAATGACATTTTTATTTTCCACCCATCTATCACCTTTTCATCCTTCTGCCAGAAAGTGTAGACTGAGGCAATCTCATTTCAGGAGGAATCCATGTCATACATAGAAAGAGCAAATTCCCTGCCTCTTTATCTGGTTGTGGGCATCATATTGCTTTTCATCATATTCATCTGCATAGTTTTTATGGTCAAAAGCTACAGGGCCGGAAAGAAAATCGGAATGGATGAAGCAGTTCTGAAGAAAGCTGTCACATCATCAGCCGCATTCACTTTCCTTCCTTCAATTTCAATTCTGCTTGGAGTAATCGCACTGTCAGGAAGTCTCGGTGTACCCGTTTCATGGCTGAGGCTGTCGGTAATCGGAAATCTGCAGTACGAAGCGACAGTTGCGGAAATGGCAGCTGAGAACATGGGTGTAAGTCTGGACAGTTCTGTACTCACTATGGATAACCTTGTCACGATCCTTGCTGTGATGACATTCGGAATAATCTGGGGAGGTGTCCTTTCAATTTTCACATTGAAAAAATACTCGTCAAAGCTGAAACTGGTGAAAAAGTCAGGTTCATCGTCTGCTGGATTCGCATCAATAGCCATGAGCGCGATGATGATAGGACTGTGCTCAACCTTCATCGGTTCATATATGTCTCAGGCAATAAGGATGACAGCATTCATCCCCTTCCTCACCGCGCTGGTATCGGCACTTGTCATGGCAGTTCTTGACTGGGTTTGCAGGAAGTATAAGCTGCAGGTTCTGGACAGTTTCTCTCTTGCACTTGCAATGCTCGCCGGCATGGCAGGCAGCGTATTCATGAACATGGGAGGCCTTGTATGAGCATCAAAGATCAGGACATAGCATACGAAGCATACACAAACAGCATTCACAGCTGGGGAAGAAGCGGACTCATCATTGCACTGACAATGCTGCTTGCAGCACCTTTCATCTTCTCATTCATCACAGGAGCATCCATCCAGTGGGACGGATTCATCAGGGCAAGTGCGGCCGTTCTTATTATCTATGTACCCTCCTGCATTGTGGAATATCTTATCTATGTACCTCTGCTGGGACCTGGCGCAAGCTATCTCGCCTTCATCACCGGGAACATAACAAACCTCAAACTGCCGTGTGCATTCAACGCGCGTGAAACGGCAAAGGCAGAAGTCGGCAGCAGGGAAAATGAGATAATATCCACTCTGTCAGTGACAGCCTCATCTCTTGTGACCATGCTTGTCATATTCATAGGAGTCCTTCTCCTCATACCGCTTACTCCGGTATTGAACAATCCGGTGCTGAAGCCAGCCTTTGACAATGTCATTCCCGCCCTTTTCGGTGCCCTTGCATGGCAGTACTTCAGGAAAAGCTGGCGTCTTACAATAATACCTCTGGCCTTTATGACTGTGCTGTGCATTCTCGTCCCCTCAATGGTGAACTCCACAAGTTTTCTCATTATTGCATGCGGAGGAATATCAATAGGATGCGGTTACGTTTTCTACCGCAAAGGCTGGATCAGACAGGAGGAAAAAAGAAATGAAGCTTGAAGAAAAACTCTCACGGATGATACAGGTTGACACTGTCAGCCAGAATGATGTCGATAACAGCACGAAATTCCGGGAATTCCATGCTGTTCTTGAAGAACTCTTTCCATCGGTATTCAGAACATGCAGTCTTGTTAAATTCAATGAGGCAATTCTTCTGAAATGGAAAGGAAAAACTGAAGACAGCCCGATTGTCCTCATGAGCCATCAGGATGTTGTGGAGGCAGCAGGAGAATGGAAAGTTCCTCCGTTTTCCGGCATGATAAGCGACGGAAGAGTATGGGGCCGCGGGGCTGTGGATACGAAATCTTCCCTGATGTGTATATTCGAGGCTCTGGAAGAGCTCATCAGTGAAGGATTCACGCCTGAAAGAGATATCTACATCTCGTCTTCAGACGGAGAGGAGATCAGCGGAGAGGGAGCAAAGCTTGCCGTTGATTACCTTGAAAGCAATGGTGTTCATCCGCTGCTGGTTCTTGATGAAGGAGGAATGATCAAGGAAGAACCGATCAAAGGCGCGAAAGGCAAATTCGCAATGATGGGAACGCTTGAGAAAGGAACATGCAATTTCCGTTTCATCGCAAAAGGAAAAGGAGGGCATGCTTCAGCCCCCGGAAAGAACACCCCGCTTGTAAGACTTGGTCAGTTCATGGCCGACATTGAGAAAAAGGATCCATTCAAGGCAAAGATGAATGAAACGACAATCGAGATGTTCCGCCGTCTGGGTCCTGAAGTGAAAGGTTCCCTCGGTTTTCTGCTGGCACATGCCCGTTTCTTCTCACCTCTGCTTGAAAAGGTGCTTCCGAAGGTGAACAGGCTTGCAACCGCAATGATAAAGACAACGATTGCCTTTACCACGGCAAAGGGTTCTGACGGACTTAATGTTCTTCCTTCATCTGCATATGTGACCGGCAACTGCAGGGTAATTCATCACACAGATGCTGATGAGACACAAAGGATCCTCACAGAAAGAGCCGCCCGTTATGATATTGAAGTGGAAGTAATCAATTCTAACAGAGCCTACCCCGTCGTCGATCATAACAGCAGCGTTTTCCGTAAAGTGGAAGCTGCGGTGAAGACATCTTTCCCCTCTGTGATCACATGCCCTTATGCAATGACAGGCGGCACAGATGCACATCATTTCAGCCGTATCTGCGACAATGTGATACGCTTTGCCCCGCTTGAAATCGATAACCAGCAGTATGAGTCGATACATGCGGCAAATGAGAATATAAACATATCGACACTGCGGCCCGGAGTCGATTTTTACAAGAAAATAATCACCGAATTCTAGAAGAAAATTCCATCTGAGATTATGAAAAGTCCCAGTGCGGTGAAAACGAAAGGCACCAGGACTTTTCTGTATCTTGCGATTTTCTCCTTCAGTACGGGAATACTGGCAAGCATATATGCTCCAAAGCACAGCAATCCTGTCATCAGAATGAAGACAATTGCCGCTGTCAGTATTTCCGCTTTGCCGTATGAGGAGAACAGCGGAATATATATTCCCACATTGTCAGCACCACCTGATACAGTGACGGCCATTACGTTCAAAAGAGAGATTTTTCCTTCTTTTCCTTCCGCCTCTTCATCATTCCTGCACAGCCATGCCTTTATTCCGAGAACAAGCGGAACAAAGCCGAGAATCCAGACATAAGAGGAAAAAACGACAGCAAGCCCGGCTGAAATCAGCAGACTGAAAACAAAAAGAAGTCCCAGGCCGAAATACTGGCCCAGGACCACTTTCATTCTGTCGTAATCAGATGCTGAAACAGAGAAGAACAGCATCAGTATGAAAATATCATCAATATTCGTGCTGATGAATGCCAGCATCGAGGAGACAAGTGCTGTGATCATCAGATGAGGCTGAAGCCGAGCTCATTGGCCTCTTCTCTTGCCTCCTTCTGCCATACGGAAGCCTGAACCTCCCCGATATGGGCTTTCTTGAGAAGGAACATGCACAGCCTGCTCTGTCCGATTCCGCCTCCGATTGTCTGCGGGAATTCACCTGCAAGAAGTCTCTTGTGCCAGTAAAGTCCGGCTCTTTCCTCACAGCCTTTTTCCTTCAGCTGAAAGAGAAGAGAATCCCTGCTGACTCTGATTCCCATTGAGGAAAGCTCAAGACTTGCGTTTCTTACAGTGTCCCATACGATTATGTCGCCGTTCAGTCCTGCATGCCCGTTTCCTGTAGGAGTAGACCAGTCATCATAGTCAGGGGCACGGCCTGAATGCGGCTTTCCGTCAGCAAGTCTGGCACCGATCCCTATAAGGAATACCGCACCGTACTTTCTGGCAAGTTCCCTTTCCCTTTCACCAGAGGAGAGATCAGGATACATCTTCAGTGCATCCTCAGTGTGTATGAACGTGATCTCATCAGGAAGACACGGTTCCAGTGCAGCATATGTTTCGTGGATGAGGAACTCGGTCCTCTTCAGTGCGGAATAGATTTCCCTCACAACCTTTTTCAGGTATTCAAGATTTCTCTCTTCCTCTCCTATCACCTGTTCCCAGTCCCACTGGTCAACATAAATCGAGTGGATTTCGTCGATATCATCATCAGGGCGGAGGGCATTCATATCCGTATAAAGTCCATAGCCCTTTGCAATCTTGTAATCGGCAAGCGCCATCCTCTTCCACTTCGCAAGTGACTGGACAATCTCCATTTTAGCATTGCCCATATTGCCCACCTCAAATGTGACAGGACGCTCAACTCCGTTAAGATCATCGTTGATACCGCTGCCGGAAGGAACGAACAGAGGGCTTGTGACCCTTGACAGCCGCAGTGCGCCTGAAAGCTCCTTCTCAAAGATGTCCTTCACTATTTTTATGGCACGTTCCGTCTCTCTCTCACTGAGTATCGGCTTATATCCTGAAGGGAAAAATTTCATCATCTTACCTCACGTATTGATTAAAAGTAACACATATGGTTATACTCCGGAAAAGTTATCATGAAATAAAAAAATAATATATAGGGGTTAACATGAAAGACACAGGTTTTTTCGCTGAATTCAAGAAATTCATCACCCGCGGCAACGTTCTCGACATGGCAGTCGGCGTTATCATAGGCGCTTCATTCAATGCTATAGTTACAAGTCTCGTCAATGATATCGTGAGCCCGGTGATCGGAATCATCACGGGCGGTATTGACTTCGCATCAATGGTAATCACACTTGCGGCAGCAACTGAAACAACAGCTGCAGTGACAATCAACATCGGGGCATTCATAAATACAATAATCCAGTTCCTGCTTACCGCACTCACCCTCTTCGTCATCGTGAAATCATTCAACAAGATGAATGAGATGAGAAAGAAGAAGGAAGAAGAGGCAGCAAAGGCTGCAGCACCTGCCGCACCGCCTGCAAAACCGGCAGACATCGTTCTCCTTGAAGAGATCAGAGATCTTCTCAAAAAGTGAGATGTCTTACCGATAAGAATTCTCAAGCCTCCCCGTGGGGAGGTTTTATTTTACTTCTTCAAGCACATAAACCGGAGAACCATCAACAGGATTCATGAATGCGATTTTCATGAAAAGGGAATCACCGTCCATCCGGTATTCAAGACAGCGTTCACCCTCATCATTATAGAAAAATCTTATGCTTGAATCAGTGTCGGCTGTGAAGCCGAATGCCTTACTGCTTACGGAAAAAAAACACCTCTGATGGTGATATCCTCATTGAATTCAGCTTCCACCTTGACGGATTCACAGGTGACCTGTTTATAAGTTCGGCACATTTCCTGTAACTTTCTGCATAATAAGAGTCATCATCCCATTCTATCCAGCTTCCTTTTTCTTCACCAGGATTGAAAATCGGGAAGAAACGGTACTCTTTTCCATCTCTCAACACATATATTTCAGGATACTGTCCATATTCAGGGTTATATGCACTTTTCACCCTCATTGTCAGTGTTTTCATTTTTCCCCTGTTGTCATCATCACTTGTGTTTACCCAACGATATTCACCGTCCCATGAAAGCGTCCTGCACTTCTGTATCGAGACATCAAGATTGTTGTTTTCACCATCCCTTGCAGCCCATGACACCTTATATTCCCTGTTCCCCTCAAGGTTTTCAACAGTGAAGGAAAGCTGGCTGCTGTCAAGCCGGGCTATGAAGCCGTCATCCATGTAGATATCATACCAGACCACATCTTCAACCTCATCCCATTCAAGAGCCAGACTGTTTGCAAGGCTTCTGACAGAGAGAGCGGCAAATGCCGAAAAGGAAACGGCAATGATAAGCATCATGGCAGCAATTTTCTTCATGAGCCAATTCTACACCTCTTTCGCGGGCTCTGCAAAATCTTTGCACCTCTTTGGTATCAGTTTTGAAAACGATGTGGCTGACTGAAAACTTCCCTTGTGAATTCATCTTCAAGTTTTATTTTTACTTATTTCAAACATAATAAGAAAATGTAAAAAGGATGTTAAAGAAAATGAAACCTATTGACGAAAGGTTTGAAAGTTAGTATTAATATGGCCGACAAAAGGAGAATTGAAATAGTGGAGGCGTTTTTATGAAAGCGTCATATGTTACTTTGATTCTCAATTCTACCGGAGGATACTTCGACAAAGCCGATGTTCCTTCCCTCTATGTGGAAATCCAGAACCACAGGGCAGAACTTGAAAGAAACCTTTCAAGGCAGCTCACTTTCCATGATGCACTTTTCTCATGGATGGAGAACATTTTCTCACCGATAATGAATGAAATCCTGTCAAGCCTGAAGCTTAAGCTCATCGCATCACAGAAAAGCATAAGCAAAGTATACTTTGAGCTTTATGATAAGGCAGAGGAAACGGACTTCAGGAACCTTGATGAGACAATCGAATCCTACATTCAGGAAAACGAAGTGAGCGTATTCAGGTTCATGTTCTCTCTCTTTCACCCGAAAAAGAGAGCTGTAGAAGAAATTGCAATCTGAAGAAAGAGCCGCATCACGCGGCTCTCAATTCAAATATTCCAGTAAATCGTCTTTTCCAGTTTCTCTGCAGCTTCACTGCCAAGCAGTCTTTCAACAAGAGTGAAGACAAGCGGCCAGGCATATGCCACAGATTTTGCCGTAATTATATTCCGGTCTTCCACCACCCCGTCACAAACGAAGCTGACCGAAGGACTGTAGTCCTCGCATCCGGGGAAGCAGGTTGCCTTTCCGCTGTGCAGAAGTCCAAGCGGGCCGAGCACGACTGCAGGAGCTGCACATATGGCACTAACAAGCCTGTCCTGCGCATGTTTTATTATAAGCTCATTGGCACTCCAGCACTGGGCAATGTTAGTGCTGCCCGGCATGCCGCCCGGTACATAGATCAGATCTGAGACATCATTATAATTCTCAACTAGCTCATCGCAGACAATCTCAACGCCATGAGAAGAAACCACATTGAGGTTTCCTCCTACCGCAAGTTTCACGACTTTCACACCGGCTCTGACAAGTCCGTCATAAACAGTAAGCGCCTCGACTTCCTCAAAGCCGTATGCAAAAAGAATAACAGCACTCTTGCTCATTTTCTCACCTCCCTTTCCCTCAAAAGCGCAGCTGAAGCCGTCAGGATTCTCTCCGTCTCCTCCCAGCCGATACAGGAATCAGTGATGGACACACCGTATTTAAGATCAGGTCCTATCGGCTGATTGCCTTCATTTATATTGCTTTCAAGCATGAACCCTTTTATTGACTCATCGCCCCAGATAACCTGGTCGATGACACTTCTGAGAACCCTCTTCTGACGTCTGAAGTCCTTTCTGCTGTTGCCATGCGAACAGTCGATGATGATGGCATCATTGAGCTTGTTGTCAAGCATGAGCTTGCGGGCAGCTTCAACCTCATCCTCATAATAATTGGGGCTTCTCTCGCCGCCTCTCATTATGAGATGGCACATGTCATTTCCCGTGGTGCGGAAAATGATTGACTGACCGTCCTTGCTGACACCTATGAAGGCGGCAGGACTTGAAGCACTCTTTATCGCATTGATCGCATGAGTGTATTCGCCTGATGTTGAATTCTTGAAACCGACAGGAAAGGACAGACCGCTTGCAAGGTTGCGGTGTGTCTGGCTCTCCGTCGTCCTGGCCCCTATACTTGCCCATGAGATTATATCATCGATGTACTGGGGAATGATCGGATCAAGCACTTCACAGCCCACAGGAAGTCCGATATGGGTTATGTCGATAAGCAGCTTGCGGGCCGTGCGCAGTCCTTTGTTGATATCATAGGAGCCGTCCAGATCAGGATCGAGAATGAGACCTTTCCAGCCTACAGTGGTGCGTGGCTTTTCAAAATAAGTCCTCATGATGATGAACAGCTGGTCACTCACCCTGGCGCTCAGGTCCTTGAGACGGCGGGCATAGTCAAGAGCGGCATCTGTGTCATGAATCGAACACGGGCCGACTATGGCAAGCAGTCTTCTGTCTCTGCCGCTGAGGATGTCTCTTACACTCTGGCGGTATGAGAGGATCCTCTCTCCATCCTCCTGAGACATCGGAAACTGTGCGCATATCTCATTCGGAGTGAGGATCGGATCCATCGCCTTTATGTGAATATCATAACTGGGAATAATCTGTTTCATGGAGCAATTATAAAAAGAAACAGATTTTTCTCCTAGCCGTTTTCAGCTTTTCTTTTCGTCACTGCCCTCTTTTTTCTTGGGATACAGGAACCTCTTGATCTTCTGTGTCGCAGTCCTCTCGAAGTCTTCCTCCTGAAGTTCCACAGAATCGATCCTGTTCTGTGAGGAAAGCTCCTTGTTCACCTCCCCACGGAGTGATGCAACATACTTCACGGCTTCCTTCTTCGCATCCTCAATGCTTATCTTCAGGCTCTTCGCCATCAGCTCAATATCTATCTTGATGAGGGCAAGGAGTCCGGTTCCCTGAGGAACGACAAGTGATTCCTGTACGAACTGCATGTTGTTGATCACGGATTCAATCGACTCAGGATAGATGTTTTCACCTGCAGGACCGAGGATCATCGTCTTGCAGCGTCCTTTGATGTAAAGCCATCCTCTCTTATCGATGAAGCCAAGGTCCCCTGTCCTGAAATAACCATCACCCGTAAAGGCCTCAGCATTGAGCGCATCATTATGGTAATAGCCCGGCGTTACGCTTGGCCCCTTCACTGCAATTTCGCCGACACCAGTGGAGTCGATCTCAAGCAGTTTCATGTCGACATCAGGATGGACCTTGCCGCAGGAACCGACCTTATGCTGCTTTCTCTTCGGACCGCATCCCGCCAGAAGCGGACTTGTCTCTGTAAGCCCGTAGCCAAGCGCATACGGAAAGCGGGCCCTGTAGAGGAAGTCCTCAACTTCCCTGTCAAGGGCAGAGCCTCCGATTCCGAAGAAAGCCAGCTTTCCGCCGAACGTGGACTGAAGCTTATGTCCGATGAGACGGGCAACCAGATTCTTTGTAAGAGGATTGCGGTAGAACTTCGCAAGACTGCCTTCCCCCTTTATGACCGGAGCGACAGCGGCTTTGTAGACCTTTTCAATAAGAAGAGGAACAGTCTGTATGACATGTGGTCTTATCTTCTTGAGGGCCGGCAGGAGAATGGAGACCGCAGGCGGCTTGCCGAGGAAATGAATCTCAAAACCGCAGTTCATTGAAAGCAGCTGTCCTATCGTGAATTCATATATATGGCTTATCGGGAGAATTGAAAGAACCCTCATTCCCGGCTTGCCGACAAAGTATTCAAAACTGTCCCTGTCCGCATTCCTTATGATGTTCTTATGGGTGAGCACGACACCCTTGGATGATCCGGTGGTGCCTGATGTATAGATTATCGAGGCAATGTCATCTTCTTCCAGAGGAAGCGCGTTAAGCTCCCTCAGACTGAACTTTGTATGAGTGATGTCCACACCCGGCAGGGAGAGGAAGTTCTTGTCATCTATCTGTCCGCGCACATCTTCAGGCAGATGGAAAAGATCCTCAAGACGGAATATCTCGTAATTGTTCTCCAGCACGAAATCCCTTACGGAATTAAACTGTCTCTGCTGTGCACATATGCCGGTACAGCCTGAATCCTTCATGGCAACTATGGCTTCCTTTCCGCTGAAGCCCGGAAGTATCGGAACGGCAATGCCTCCGATTGATGTGAGGCCAAGGTAGAACATCATCCACATCGGACTTGACTCGCCGTAGATGCATATCTTGTCGCCCTTCTTTATTCCCATGTTCAGAAGATACTGGCTTATCGCATGGACCTTGAACCCAAGATACTGATATGAAAAACTGACCTCATCCTCTCCTCCGTATACAGTGTAGCAGAGAAGCTTGGAATAGCGGGCGCATACAGCCTCCACGAAATCACGGAATGTGTATTTCTTCACTCCGTACATCACAAGTCCGTCAGCTCTTTTTATCTTTCCGCATTCCCTGAAGGAATATTCCTTTGCCTTGTCTGTTTTCTTTTTTTTCGCATCACCCATAGAAACCTCCATATGTCCTGCCTCTTTCACACACAGTGAAGTTCTTTATCTCAAAATCGTCTGTGTAATTTTCCAGAACGGCATCAACAGTATTGTTGTTGTCAGAAAGATGCACGAGGAAAACGGTTTTATCCCCGGCGCCGATCTGAAAAAGGAAATCCCTTGCCTGTCTGTTTGACAGATGTCCCCTCTCTCCGCTTATCCTGCGTTTCAGTACAAAAGGATATCTTCCACTCTCAAGCATGTCGTCATCGTAGTTGCTTTCAAGGAATACCACCCTGCTCGCCTTTGCCATCTCAAGGCTTTCCTGAGAATATATTCCCGTATCAGTCATGAGGAAAAATCTTGAATCCCCGTTTTCAATGAAATATCCTGCAGAGCCCGCACTGTCATGACTGGTCCTGAAAGGCACGGCATGGAAAGCCCCGGCAAAAAGCTCATCGCCGAAACTGAAGATGGAGATCATGTCCTCTTTCAGCCCGAGTTTTGCAAAAAGTCTCTCATCACTTTCAAAACACTGTCTGGATGCGTGGATGCACACGCCTTTGGCACGGTAAAGAACGCCCAGTCCCTTGCTGTGATCCGGATGCATGTGGGTGACAAGCACATCGGTGAGAGCGTCAAACGGGATGTCCACCTGCTCAAGCCGGCGTTTAAGGCCGGTCAGAGTGAGGCCGGCATCAACCAGAATGCAGGATTTCCCGTCATAGAATGCATAGCTGTTGCCGCAGCTTCCGGATGTGAGGACCGCATATTTTGTCATGAGTTCTCCTCCAGAAACTGTGCATTGAAACCGAGTGCGACCTTTCCCCTGCAGCGCAGTATCGGAGTGATGAAAAGCTCATTGTTCTCCTCAAGCTCCTGTGCCGCATCATAAACCATATATGCAAGTCTCTTCCTGTAGCAGGCACTGGTGGTATCTATGCAGTCCTGCGGGCTGAAGTGCATGAATATATTCTCAAGCTCTCTTTTTGAGAGAGAGCGCTCCTTCAGGTCGACAAACTGATACTCCTTCCTTCTCTCCTTGAGATAGCGGATGGCCTTTTTCGTATCATTCGAATTCAGATAACCTATTACCTGTATCAAGCTCAAAACCTCTGTCACTGATGAATATTAATATATTTAAAATAACATTAAAAAAGCTGGCATTGTCAATTTTACCTGTGTTTTTTTCTCATGGTGATTTTTCACCATACAGGCCTTTTTCCAGATTTTCCGATGGCCAATCTTTGCCAGAGAGGCCCTCTGGCGGCCCGTCTGACAATTGACTATAAAGATGAAAACTCCTAAAGTAGCACTAAATTATTTTCAAGGAGATTTCTTAATTATGAAAGACAGAATCAGGGAAATCCTGTCCTCGGTTCCAAGTGAGAAAACAATAAAGGCCGAAGGATGGGTGAGAACGAAGAGAGACAGCAAAAACGTATGTTTTCTTGAAGTCAATGACGGCTCTGTTGTGAAGGGGCTTCAGGTTGTTATCGACAAGGCTTCTTTCAATAATGATGATCTCCTTTCACAGGTTACCACAGGAACTGCAGTGGAGTGCAGCGGAAAACTTGTAAAAAGCCAGGGCGGAAGCCAGGCTGTCGAGCTTGCGCTTGAGGATCTGAAGATCGTGGGCACATGTCCTTCCGACTATCCTCTTCAGAAGAAAAGGCATTCAATCGAATTCCTCAGGGAAATCGCATATCTCCGCCCGAGGACAAACCTGATCGGTGCTGTCATGAGAGTGAGGAGCACGCTCAGCTATGCGATCCACACATTCTTCCAGGAAAACGGTTTCTATTACGTCAACACCCCGCTGATCACAACAAGCGACTGCGAAGGTGCCGGTGAGACTTTCCAGGTCACGACACTTGATCTTGACAACGTGCCGAAGACGAAGGACGGCAGTGTCGATTACGACAAGGACTTCTTCTCCAAGAAGGCATCCCTCACTGTATCAGGACAGCTTGAAGGCGAGACTTATGCACTTGCACTTAAGAACATCTACACATTCGGACCGACCTTCAGGGCAGAGAACAGCAACACGACACGCCATCTTGCAGAATTCTGGATGGTTGAACCTGAAATGGCATTCTGCGATCTTGAAGGTGACGAGGAGACGGCAGAAGCCTTCCTCAAATACATCTTCTCTTACGTGCTTGAGAAATGCCCTGAGGAGATGGAGTTCTTCGACAACTTCGTACTCAAGGGAAACATCGAAACTCTCAGACATGTCATAGACTCACCTTTTGCCCGTATGACATACACCGATGCCATAAAGGAACTTGAGAAAGTCAACAGCCAGTTCGACTTCCCCGTTCACTGGGGCTCAGACATCCAGACCGAACATGAGAAATACCTAACGGAAGTCGTGTGCAAGTCACCGGTCATCGTGACGGACTATCCGAAGGAAATCAAGGCTTTCTACATGAAGATGAACGAAGACGGAAAGACGGTGCGCGGCATGGATGTGCTTGTACCGCGTCTTGGTGAGATCATCGGAGGCTCTGAAAGGGAAGCCGACTACGACAAGCTTCTCGGCCGCATCAACGAGCTCGGACTCAACCCGAAGGATTACTGGTGGTATCTTGAGACCAGACGTTTCGGTTCCGTTCCACACTCCGGCTTCGGACTGGGTTTTGAAAGAGCTATCCAGTACGTCACCGGTGTCGCGAACATAAGGGATGTCATTCCTTATCCGCGCTATGTGAGAAGCGCAGATTTCTAAACAGACAGGTGCAGAAGCGCCCATGAATGAAGCTGCTCGGCGGTCTTGAGATTAAGCCTGCCGAGTATTTTTTTGAGCATCTTGTAATAACCGCTCCGTGACAGCCCCATTTCGATACAGGTTTTCTTGACGACATCATCATTAAGCACATGCCTGATGAACTCTGTCTCCCTTCCTGTCAGATAGCGGCCGTCAGGATTTGAGACAAGCTCACATTCCTTCCTCTCCTGCGGCATGAATATGAGATATACACAGTATGTTCTGCTGAGAGCATTCACGAAACCGCTTATGATCTCAATATCATTTTCCCTGCGGATCTGCAGTGCGACTGTCCGCTGCAGCCTTTCCTCCTGACTTTCCAACATCACACATCTGTAGCCTGCAGCCTCAATCATTTCCTTTGCCCTGAGATTCGAAAACACATAAAATTTTGTCATACACCTTCATATACAAAAATTTCATGCGATCCGGCTCACTTCTGAACAGAAAGCGATGTGATCATGCTGTCAAAGGCATTTGCGAACTTCTCCACTGTCCTGGCATCAAACCGTTTTGTCTTTTCGTCAAACACCTGCATCTCCCGGAGGATGCCGTTGACATCCCTCTCACTCAGCCTTGTCCTTATGTTTTCCTTTGTGTATACGTTTCCCCTGTCATCAATCGCAGCGGCGCCTTTTTCTATGGCGCGGGCAAGAAGCGGGATGTCATGGCTGATCACCAGGGAGTTCTCATCAGCAAGAGAGATTATGTAATCATCGGCAGAATCCTTTCCCTGCGGGACGAGAGCCATCCTTATGCTGCTTCTGACTTTCCTTATTTCACTTCTGTCGAGTACCTGACGCAGCGGTGCCCTGAGCTGTACAGTGTGGTTTTTCATGGCTTCTTCAACATCCTTGAGAAGACGGTCGGATGCGAAGACTGTCTCAATATTGCCCTTCACTGCCCTGCGCAGTATGATCGCCCTCATGGCCGGCATCATGGAATCAGCATCAACAAGTATTTTAAAGCTCATACACACCCAGCATATTAGGTTTGCCGAAAGTATTCTAGCAATTCTTTCTATTAATCTGTATGATTTCAGTCAGTACAAGAACAAGGAGTTGAAAAATGACAATTTCACCTTTACAGAAAGCACGCTACGGCTATCAGCCGAAACTGCCGAAGATTCTCCAGAATGACATCAGCAACGTCGCGATTGAATACGGCAAGGCCACACAGTCCGTTTCAGATCAGGACAAGATCAGGGAAATGTTCCCCAATACATACGGCATGAAGGAAATTTCCTTCCTTGCAGCTCCAAGCAAAGCCGAGAACAGAAAGCATATTGTAGGCGTGATCCTCTCAGGCGGACAGGCTCCAGGCGGACACAATGTCATCACAGGCCTTTATGATGCACTCAAGAAAGCCGGAAAGGACAATGTTCTACTCGGCTTCAAAGGCGGTCCGAGCGGTCTTCTTGAAGATGACTGTGTCGAGTTCACAGACGAATTCATCAACGAATACAGGAACACAGGCGGGTTTGACATCATCGGCTCCGGACGCACCAAGCTTGAGACAGTTGAGCAGTTCAAGGTTGCGGGAGAGGTTGCAAAAAAACATGGCCTCAACGCCATCGTGATCATCGGCGGCGATGACTCCAATACAAACGCTGCAGTTCTTGCAGAATACTTTGCCAGCAACAATGCGGGCATTCAGGTGATCGGATGTCCCAAGACTATCGACGGGGATCTGAAGAATGACGTGATTGAAACTTCTTTCGGTTTCGATACAGCCTGCAAGACATACAGCGAGCTTATCGGAAATATTGAAAGAGATGCCGCCTCTGCAAGAAAGTACTGGCACTTCATCAAGGTGATGGGACGTTCTGCCAGTCATATAGCACTTGAATGCGCACTTGAATGCCAGCCGAACATCTGTCTGATCGGCGAAGAGGTTGAAGCAAAGAAGCAGAGCATGATGGATATCGTGAACTATATTGCCGATGTCGTGACAGTCCGCGCACAGGAAGGCTGCAACTTCGGTGTCGCGATCATTCCTGAAGGACTTATCGAGTTCATTCCTGAGGTCAAGATCCTCATCAGCGAACTCAACGACCTGCTTGCACAGAATGAAAAGGAGTACTCCCTCCTCTCTTCATTCGAGTCACAGACAGCTTTCATATCAGCAAAGCTCAGCGAGAACAGCAGAAAGGTCTTTGCATCCCTCCCCTCAGATATCCAGAAGCAGCTCCTCATGGACAGAGACCCGCACGGAAATGTACAGGTCAGCAGGATCGAGACAGAAAAGCTTCTCATCACAATGGTCTCAGAAGAACTTGCAAGAAGGAAGAAGGAAGGGAAATACAGCGGAAAGTTCAATGCTCTCAACCACTTCTTCGGTTATGAAGGACGCTGTGCATTCCCGTCCAACTTCGATGCCGACTACTGTTATTCACTCGGTTATAACGCATTCCTGCTCATTGCAAACGGCCTGACCGGCTACATGTCCGTAGTCACCGGCCTCAGTGAAGGCCCTGCAAACTGGAAAGCCGGCGGTATCCCGATAACAAAAATGATGAACATTGAACGCCGCCATGGCGAATACAAGCCTGTTATAAGGAAGGCTCTTGTGGAACTTGATGGAAAACCATTCAAATACTTCGAAGAGCGCAGAAAGACATGGGAAAAGGAAACATGCTTCACCTTCCCCGGTGCAATACAGTATTACGGACCAGAGGAAGTATGTGATATCACCACCAGAACTCTTGTTCTTGAACAGTCAAAGTGAAGACAGAAGGACAGAACAGCACAGGAGCCGGACCCCGGCTCCTGTTTTTGTCTCACCAGTTTAACTCCAGTGTTCTGAGATTGAAGCGCCTTTCTTCCTTTTCATCAGCTTCTCTGTAATACACAGCCGTAAAGCCTGTGACTGCGATCAGGGAAGAATCAGTACGCCGGGCAAGAGATGCTGCGATTTCAGCTGTTTCATCCTTATGGGACTGAAACTTCACCTTGACAAGCTCGTGGTGCTCAAGCGCCTGAGAAAGAGCACTGACAACCTCATTGCTTTCACCATCCTTTCCAACCATCACGACAGGCCTGAGAGTCTGCGCGCAGGAACGGAGAAAGGCTCTCTGTTGACTTGTAAATTCCATAATGTTTCCTTATTACTGAAAAAGCCTACCCCAGATGGGATAGGCTTTGCAATATACCATGAGCCTCCTCAGGCTTTGTTGAGCTCATTTTTATAAGCCTTCTCAACCTCAAATCTCTTAACCTTCTTCGTTGAAGTCATGGCAAGAGGTTCTTTCGCGATAATGACCTTGGTTATCTTCTTATAACTCTGAAGCTCCTTGTTAACAAGAGAGACAATCGAGTTGATATGCTTCTCGATATCATCAGGATGGGTCTTGAGCGCATCAGCAGAAGGATAGATGACTGCTGCAATGCCTTCACTCTTGTCCTTTGCATCCATCACATAACCGCATACACAAATCTGATCAACATCATAATGAAGCTGGAAGTGGTCCTCGATCTCCTCAGGGAACACATTCTTGCCGCCTTCCGTGACAATGACGTTCTTTGCCCTTCCCGTGAGATAGAGATAGCCGTCTCTCTGATGTCCGACATCTCCGGTGTTGAGCCATCCGTCCTCGCTCAGAACCTCACGTGTCGCTTCCTCATTGTTGTAATAACCTTTCATCACGACACTGCCTTTGATATATATTACGCCGTTTCCTTCGCTGTCCGGATCCACGATCTTCACTTCAAGACCAGGAATGACATGGCCCACGGAATCCTCATCATAGGCTTCGACCGGATTGAGGTGCGTGATCGGGCTTGTCTCGGTAAGTCCGTAGCCCTGGACAAAATCAATTCCGAGTTCGTTGAACATCTTGAATGTTGAAGGAGGAAGAGGTCCTCCGCCGCAGATGCAGATTCTGGCGTTTTCAAGAGAAAGCTGCTTCAGAAGGAAAGAGAACCATTTCTTGCCGACCTTGATGTGCAGCCTCTTCTTCAGGAATCCGGAAACACCCATCATGCCCCTGATGAGGCCGTAAACGACAATACCCTTCTTCCTTACTCCGTTCATGAGTGCGGAAAGCAGTTTGTTGAAAAGCAGAGGAACTGCGAGGAACATTGTGACCTTGCCCATCTTGAGTTCCTTGAGAACCTGCGGAACAATGAGTCTCTTGCCGAAAACACAGGAGGCACCGCATGAAATTGTCTCAAAGAAAACAGCCAGCATTGTATATGCGTGATGCAGAGGAAGGATCGCATAGAACACATCTTCCGGGTAAAGCTTCATGAGAAGCTGTGCCTGATAGCAGTCAGACACAAGGTTCTTGTGAGTCAGCTGGACACCTTTAGGAGTACCGGTTGTTCCGGATGTGAAGAGAATCGCAGCAACATCGTCTTCAACTGCTTTCTCCGGGGTGAATTTCCCTTCCGCGCTGAGGCTGAAAAGATAAGGATAGTTCCGGTTTCCTTCCTCAAGCGAATATTTCTCCACGAGGCTGACTTTTCCGGTCTTTGTACCTACATTGTCGACTCTGTCACTGTCAATGAAGATCCTGCTGACACCGCCGAATGCCATGAGGGTCTCCATGTCGGTATCGTTGTACGTGATGTCAAGCGGCACGACAATGGCACCGGCATAAAGCACGGCCAGATAGGCGATCGCCCACTCGGGGCTGTTCTTGCCGGAAACTGCGATCTTATCGCCTTTCTTCACTCCGGTTGAAAGCAGATAATTGCTGATCTGCAGAACTTTCTCCCTCACTTCATTGTATGTGAGGAACAATTCCTTCGGATGGAAGGCCTTGAAACAAGGACGGTCCCCGAATCTCTTGCAGGAGATCTCAAACATCTCCACAACTGTAGGCCAGGTGCCGGTAAAATCCTTTCCCCTGTACTGGTCAAGGAATGCGAACGCATCTGGATTAGGTACTTTGAATGCCATATATTTCTCTCCGAACTTTTTACCTTATTCTATTAACATAATTCCTATTGTTCAATATTTTTCCTTACACATTTTCAAATTGCGTAATACTGTATAAAACCTCATGGGGACAGAAAAGAACAGCCGGAAGGCAAAACTTGATTGTAAACCCGTCTTTGGCTAAACTTCTTGTCATGAGTTTTTCATCATTCGGGGAAGTCACATCCTATCTTGATTCATTTTCATACATGCAGACTTCCACACCGGGTCTTCTGAGGGAAGCTCGTCTTGAAAGGATGAGCCTGCTGCTTGATGCACTGTCCCACCCTGAGGAATCATTCAAGGCGGTGCATGTTGCGGGAAGCAAGGGGAAAGGCTCCACCTGCTGCTATCTCTCTGCCCTGCTCACCGCTTCCGGACACAGGACAGGGCTGTATCTTTCCCCTCATCTGTGTGACTACAGGGAACGTTTTTCCCTCAACGGCACTTTCTTTGACGACTCTCTCCTCATCAGCATTGCAGACAGGCTGGAAAAAACTGTGAGGAACTTTTCGCTTCCGCCCGAATACGGACAGGAGAAGCCTTCCACATTCGAGCTTTACACAGCATATGCATACATGCTTTTCAAGGCAGCCGGCTGTGAATATGCGGTCATTGAAACCGGACTGGGAGGAAGACTGGATGCAACTAACACGCTTGATCCCATTGCTTCCATCATCACGCCGATTGAGCTTGAGCACACCAGCGTGCTTGGCAGCACGATAGAGAAGATCGCAACCGAGAAAAGCAAGATAATAAAAAAGAACCGGCCGGTTTTCCTCTCAATGCTCAAAATGGATGCGATGCAGGTAATGAAAAAGGAAGCAGAAAAACAGAATTCTGTTCTGTACTCCCTTTCAGATGAACTTATGTCACTTCGGACCGATACCAGGGAATGCGGTGAAGTCTGCACCTTTTCATTTGCTGACGGCTATGAAGCATCCCTTGTGCTCTCAATGCACGGCGAGGTGCAGGCGGAAAATGCGGCGCTTGCCCTTCTTACAGCTCGCAAACTTGGTTTCTATGTTAAAGGGGAAAGCGAGAAAGCACTGGAAAAGGCAGCCCTTCCCGGACGTTTCGAAATGCACAGCTATAGGGGAAAACCTGTCGTGATGGATGTATGTCATACAAAAGTCTCGACATTGCATACGGTCTCGTCGTTCACGGCTCTCTATCCTCAGAGGAACAGCAATGCCTGCATATTCGCCGCGATCGACGGCAAGGATATCGAAGGCATGCTTTCCATCATACTCCCCGCATTCAGGAAGGTTGTGATCTCAAAACCGGACTCGTTCAGGAAAAGCGACAGCAGGAAAATATATGAAAAGGCACTTGCAATGAAAAGTGATGACAATATCGTAGTGTATGAAGAAGAGTGCCGCAGTGCGCTTGATGAAGCTGTCAGTGACAGCTCTGCCGTGCTCATAGCGGGATCATTCTACCTTGCCAGCCGTTTCGGAGGTATTCTTGAATGTTGAACAGCAATGAAATAAGACTGCTGCTGAGCGAACTCAATCTGGAAGGCAGTTTCATCCAGAAAGTCAGCGAACATGATTACCACAGCTTCACGTTTTCCATGTTCTCAAAGGAGGAGAAGGCTTTCCTTCTCTATTTTGAGATAGGCACCAGAACCCAGCATTTCTGCAGGACCGGGATAATGAGGAAGAAAAGTGACAAGGCACAACGCTTCACGCAGTACATGAGGGCAAACATCACGGGCAGCAGAATAACAGAGGTTAAGCAGATTGATGGTGAACGCGTCTTCTATTTCACGCTTGTGAAGGCCGGTGAAATCAGGAGAATCTACTTCCGTTTCTTCTCCGGTCCTGGCAGCAACGTGATCATCACGGATGGTGATGACATAATCCTTGAAGTCCTCATGAGGCGGCCCAAACGCGGTGAAGAGCGCGGCTGGGCTTACAATGTGGAAGAAGCGAAATCCTGGGATGAGGAACGCTTTCCAGTACGTCAGTGGGAGGGAGAAAGCTTCAATTCCTTCATTGATCATTACTACAGCAATGCTGTCAGGGAAGAAAAGACAGATGCGGCATATCATCAGCTTGAAGAACAGACAAGAAAGGAAATAAGCGCGCTTGAAAGCCAGCTGAGGGATGTCAGGGAAAGAGTCAGGAGATCTTCCTCATATGAGTCCTACAAGGAAAGCGCTGACCTGCTCTCTTCATTCTCCTATATGGTCAGCAAAGGAGAAAGCAGCGTCATTCTTACGGACTTCAGCGGTTCTCAGGTCAGGATATCACTGGATCCGTCATTGAGCGTGAGCGGGAACATAAATGCCTTCTACCAGAAATATAAAAGAGAAGAAAGGATCTATGCCAGTGCAGTGGAGGAACAGAAGAATCTTGAATCCAGACTGGAAGAGAAAAAGAAATTCCATGAGGAGCTGACAAGCCGGCAGGAACATGATCTCAGAGAACTGACAAAAAATCTCAGAAGCAGCCAGACTCCAGCAAGTAAAACGCCTATTGAAGCCGGCCTCCGCTTTGAAAGCTTCGGCTTTGAGATTCTTGTCGGCCGCAATGCAAAGGAAAACGACACACTGCTGCGCAGGAATGCAAGAAGCGGAGACACATGGCTTCATACGAGAGACTATGCAGGAGGCTATGTGATCATCAGAGGAAGGAAGGACAAGTCGATTCCGCTTGACGTCCTGCTGGATGCCGGATGCCTGGCCATTCACTATTCAAAGGCAAAAACGCAGGGCAAGGCAGATCTTTACTACACGAAAGTAAAGTATCTGCGCCGTGTGAAAGACGGAAAACTCGGGCTTGTCGTTCCGACAAATGAGAAAAATCTTTATGTGACACTAGACGAAGAAAGAATCAAAAGACTACTTTTAAGCAAGGAGGAGAAGAATTGAAACCATCATACTTCATGGATCTGTACTACCCGTCTGACAGGAATGAACTTCTCGGTTACTGCAAATGCGAGCAGAGGGAAGGACATACCCCTTCTCTCATCCTGCTTCCCCACTCAAGCCTTGAATTCATTCACAGCATGTACCAGGAAGCATTCTCGCTTATCCATAATCCCAGGCGCATCGTGATCATTGCACCGATTCACAATGAGGTTTTCGAATCCGATGCAGGAGAATGCCTCTTCTCGCTCTCATCCGGCGACGTTCTCACTCCTCTTGGCGGTGTGCACATCGAGCAGGTACCTGGCGTGAAGATAAATGACGAGTATGCTGAAATAGAATACGCAATTGAGATTTTCTACCCTTATATCGCATGCAATTCTCCTCATAGCTCTCTTCTGCCTCTTTTCACAAGTCTTGACAGCAAAGAAGACATCCTCACCCTGTCAAGACTGATGGCAAAACTCAAAAAGGAAGAGAATGACACGCTTTTCATCGTGTCCGGAAATTTCACATCCCTCGGCAGCAGCGAGGAGATCAACAGCATGGCAAAGACGCTGAAGGAGCTGCTTGAGAACAATGCTCCGCTGCTGGATGCAGGAAACAGGAAAAAGATATCAGGGTGTGCATACAAGATCATGGAAGCGGCCCGCACCGCATTTCCCGGTAAGTTCACGCTTAATGCGGCCAGATGCGGCAATTACATAGGAGAGAATATAAGCAATGCCGGAGACGGAAGGATCTGGCAGGTCTACGGAGTCAAGGAATGAAAGCCGGCAATATTGTAAACAAGATCATAGAGGGAGAAGAGAAAACCTGCATACTGCTTGGGGGAGAAGATCTTCAGCCGCCAAAGCATATGATGCAGGGAGAAAAGCAGAAGGGAGTCCTTTCACTGAACGGGGAAGACAATCCGTGGACATGGACTGGGCTCTGCACAATCGAAGGCAGCCGATATGTCTATTTTGACAGAATAGACATAGAACCATTTGACAGCATCGCCTCCCTGCACAGGGACAAGGCACTTCAGATTATTCTCACAATTGCCAGAATACTCACTCAGAATGGAGAGAAATTCGCATCCACAATCGTGAATATTATCCCGACATACCGTTTCTACATCGTGAATGGAGGTGACGGTGTACTCGTCCTTCCACCGGATCTGGGAGACCTCATTTCCATATATCTGAGCGAGGAAGACCGCTACACCACCCACGGCTGCTACATCAAGAACAATACTGAAGCCGGTTTCTCCCTTATAAGGCAGTTCGCACAGTTCATGTATTTCGCCCTTACCGGAATAAAACCATATGAGGACATAAGCATAAGACAGTCCGGCTGTCATGATATCCCGCTTGAAATCTACAAGGAAGGACTCTTCCCCTCACTGAATGATGAAACAATAGGCTTCATCAATTTCGTGATGCATGCGAAGGAAAGGGATCAGAGGGACATCATGGGCAACAGGGGCGCCTGCGACAATCTCAGATGGTTCATCACGAAAGCATCTTCCCTTGACTGGAGCGTTTCCAGCATCGATGAAGCCACGCTCAGAGCCAGAAGCAGCGAAATAGCCTCATCTGAAAAAGCCCGCTCCATGATGGAGAAGATTGAAAAGGAGGCCAGGAGAAAAAACTTCTGGAGACAGAAAGGCAGCATAATAATCACGGCATCGATCGTCTTCATCGTTGTTGCCGCCATTCTGTTCAGCTATATCTCAAATCTGCTTGAGCCTCCATACACGAAGGACATGAACCAAGTTGAAATGATCCAGGCTTTCTATGAAGCACAGAACAACCTCAATGTCGATGAGCTTTCCGATGCCCTTGACGGCTGCTCTGCTCCTCAGGAAAGCGAAGTCATCAATCTGTACGTTACAAGGCAGACAAGAAGCGCATACGAAGGGGTTTCTCCGTTCATTCCCGTTGATGACTGGATCGAAGCCGGACGTCCGGCAATAAGCAGCACCTCAAGCATCTACGGCGTTACGGACCTTGAAATCACACAGACCGGAGAGAACACATATCATGTGGAAGGAACATATTACACACCCTATCCGTACAATGAGGAAGATCAGGCAGCTCTCAGCACGGCAGAAGGCAAATCACTGGCTTATGTCTACTCAATGAGCCAGGACTTCACATTCGCATGGAACAAACGCGGCTGGTGGAATATTACGGATGTATCGGACATAAGCGTTAAATTCACCGGTACTCTGTTAATCGATACTTTCGATCCAAGAGAGATAGCACCTGACAACACTGCGGATTGAATCCAGATCATCAGGGTGGATGTCAACGACATCCGAAAACGATCTGAAGAATGTCATCTGTCTCTTGGCGTAATGCCTTGAATTGCGGCAGATGGCATTTTTTATGTCATCCATGCTGCTGCAGCCGTTGTCAAAAGCCGAGAAGAATTCAGCATACCCTATTCCTGTAAGTCCGGGCCAGGAAGGCTCTGCTCCCATCTTCCTCAGTTTTCTTATCTCATCGACAAGGCCGAGTGAGAACATTTCATCCACCCTCTGCTCAATTCTCCTGTAAAGATCTTCCCTGTCCCTGACTATATTGAGGACAAGAGGTCTCATACCACGGCGAGGCTTGTCAGGAAGCGCAAAACTTGAAAGCGGTCTGCCGCTCTGATACCACACTTCAAGAGCACGTGTTATGCGGTAGGTGTCATTGATGTTTATTCTTGCCGCACTGACAGGATCTGCCTGCCGGAGTCTCTCATAAAGGGCCTGGGCTCCATCCCTTTTAAGCTCTTCATCAACACGCCGTCTTATGCCTTCATCCGCAACAGGCGCAGATGAGAGACCATAAAGGAAATGCTTGAAATAAAATGCAGTGCCGCCGGTTACAAGCGGGATATCGCCATCTGCATAAATTGAGTCTACAGCCTCATCGGCCTTTTCTATGAACTGTCCGACAGTGAACTGCTGCCACGGATCCAGTATATTGACAAGATGGTGCCGTATTTTTCCCATCAGCTCTTCAGACGGCTTTGCAGACCCTATATCAAGGTGTCTGTACACCTGAACAGAGTCTGCATTTACAATCTGATAGCCGGATGTGAACAATGCTTCCACCAGCGAAGTCTTTCCGCTGGCCGTCGGCCCGAAAAGGAAAATTATCGGCTTATTTTTCCTCGTCACCTGTTGTGTACTTGATTTCATCATTCAAGACTTGTGAGAGGACATGAGTGGTGACCTTCTCGCCGTTCTTCTCAATCTCATCCTTGAGGTTTGTACCCTGAATGACATTTGCTTCCTTGATGGCGACACAGGTCATTTCGTAAATATTGCCTTCTTTATCAATCAGCTTGTCTAATAAGATGCTCAACTTGCTTCTCCTCGCTTAACTTGAGAATAATACAGAACATGAGAAAGTTTTTCAACTCCGTTTTTCCACTTCATCCATAATAATGGCAACAATCTCCTCAGGCGTCTTGTTGTCAGTGGCAATTACGAGATCTGCCCTGGATGTGTCATTGTTGTCAATACCGTAGATTCTTCTGTATCTGGCAGAGTCCCTTTCGTCGCGTCTGACAGTCTGCTCGAGACGCTCTTCATAGCTTCCGCCTTCCCTGTTGAAGATTCTTCGGGCTCTGGTGCCGGTATCTGCAGTCAGATAAACTTTTAGATCGGCATCTTCAAGCATCCAGATAGCAAGACGGGAACCGAGCACGCAGTTCTCCTCTGCCATTGCCATCTCAACCTGACGACTGTCAAGCTGTCTGTCAATATTGTCATCATTCTCTGCCATCTGGCAGAAGGTCCAGAAATCAACACCCTTTTCCTCAGCCAGCTGGCGGAAGGTGAAATTGATAAGCTTGTAGCCGAGTTTTGAGGCAAGCAGCGTACACACTGTGGTATTGCCGCAGCCTGACTTTGAACTGATTGCAATTCTCATTCTATGTTCCTTATCTGTTCTCTTATGTTTTCCAGATCATCCTTCATCTGCACTGTCTCCAGCGTGATGCTGACATTCTGGCTCTTGCTTGCAGTGGTGTTTACCTCCCTGTTCATCTCCTGACAGAGGAAGTCGAGCTTCTTACCCACAGGCTCACAGGACTCAAGCAGCTTGAAATACTCCTTTATGTGGGTTTTGAGCCTGTTCTGCTCCTCATTGATGGAGTACTTCACTAGCAGGGCACCAATCTCCTGCAGCAGCTTTGTCTCATCATAGCGTGATGAAAGATCAAGCTCCTCATATTTCTCGATGAGAAGTTTCCTGAAATAGTTTTCATATTCAAGGACACTGCGTCCGATCCTCTCGTTGGCTTCTTCAAATGAGCGGCCCAGACGGTAGAGATCCTTCTTTGTTTCTTCTCCTTCCCTGCTGCGGCTGAGTGAGAAATCATGAAGGGCACCCTCAAGAGCCTCATCAAGCGCATCCTTGTACACTTCAGCATTCTTCTGGCAGGAAGTGGAGAAAAGATCCTCTATTTCCAGCAGGGAGGAAGCATCCACATTGAGATGAAGGGATGAGATTTCCTCAGCCCTGCGGAATGCCGCAAGGTACTGCCGGAAAAGAGCTTCATCAAGATGGACCTGAGTCTCACTCTCAAACACCTTGAGCTTGACGGAAAGCTCGATCTTACCCCTTCTGGCGACCTTCTTCACCTGTGATGTTATATAGCCTTCATATGAACTGAGGCTGCTGTTCATATAGCTTGCAATCTCAAGATACCTGTTGTTGTATCCTTTTATCTCAATCTCAATCTGATAGTCATCACGGCTCACACTTCTGTAGCCGTAGCCTGTCATGCTATTCAATTCTTTTCTCCTGTTTCATCTACCCTACTATATTTCACGATATTCTTCCAGCAGATGCTATCCTGTCAATCAGAGCCCTGTTGTCTCCAGCACCCAGTGTCACGAGAACATCACCCGGGATGAGAAACGAAGCGGTTCTCATGACTGCCTCATCATCGCTGTCACAGTATGCAACGCTGTTGAGTCTGCCGTAAAAGGTTCTGAAAACCTTTTTCTCAAGAGCCTTGTAAAGCTGCAATGAGGCTTCATTGCCTCCGTCGGAACGTGCGGATGAATAGACGTTCTGGATGAAAAGCGCATCAAATGCAGACAGCACCGTCACAAAGTCCTTCATCAAGGCTCTGGTGCGGCTTGCGGTATGCGGCATGAAAAGTGCGATGATCCGTCTTCCCGGATATTTGCGTCTCAGGTTGTCAAGACAGACCTTGATCTCATGTGGATGATGGGCATAGTCATCAATATAGGTAATTCCGTCTTCTGTTTTGACAACTTCTCCCCTGGCGGCAAGTCCCGGAAAATCCCTGATGGAGGAAAGCATCTGAGGAAGGAACGCAGCAACCGATGAAGCGGAGACTGTTCTGTTGTCTCTGTACAGCATCAGGGCCGAAAGTGATACGGCAGCTGCTATGTAATCATATACGATGGCAGCATTTTTCTCATGGCAGATGAAACTTCCCTCCACACCAGTAAGAGTCCAGTTATCATCTGCATTCTTCGACAGTGAAAAGGGACCTCTGTCACCATAGCCGATGAAAACAAGATCCGGCCTTTCGCTCTGCCAGTCCTTCACGTATCTGGATATATCGGTATTGTAAACGACAACAGCACCCTTTTTAAGGGAAGTCACCCTGTTTCTGAAACTCCTCTTCACGGCATCAAGATCCTCAAAGTAATCAGGATGATCGAACTCAATCGATGTCACGGTAAGAACTGCCGGGTCATAGAGCATGAAATGATCCTGATACTCGCAGGCTTCAATGATGAGACCTTCATCGCCGTCGTGAAAAACCTTTTCCTCTCCTAAAAGAAATGAACCGTAAACCGAACCGAATGGCAGGTTGAGAGAAGAAGCCAGAAAACTTGCGGCTGCACATGTCGTGCTCTTGCCGTGAGTGCCGCATACGGCAAGTGCCGGCATTGATGATGATAAAACAGCAAGCATCTGCGGGTATGACAATGCTTTCACGCCAGTTTTCCTGCCTTCTTCCATGGCGGAGACCATACGGTTCTCATAGCTGGTGGAATAAACGATAAGATCCACTCCGGAAGGAAGAGGTGCATCTAGCGGATGCACAGTGATGCCTTTCAGTATTTCAGAAGTGAAGAAGTCCTCACTGACATCACAGCCTTCCACTTCATTTCCGCCTTTTGCAAGATAGGCGGCAAGATGGGAAAGGCCTGTGCCTTTGATACCAACAAGAAAATATTTCATATTGGAAAAGTATAAAAAAATCGAGGCTGAACAACAACCTCGACATTGAAGATCATGCTGATCTTATTTCTTGAGCTTGGCATTGCACTGCTTGCATACATTGAGCTTTGCACCGTCCATCTCCACTTCGTAAAGGCACTTTACTGCCTCTCTCTTGCAGACCGGACATGTTGCTCTACCCTGATTAGCCAGTTCTCTGATGCCAGTACCTCTATGTGCTTTTGACATTTTTGACTCCTATAGGTTTGAATTTGCGCATCGACTATTTAGCCATTTATCGCTGCAAATGTCAATTACCCGGTCTTACTTTGTCTCTTCACTTTCACCAGGTTTGTTCTCACTGGCATCTTCTGCTTCACTCTCATGGCTTTCTTCCTTCACAGGATGAACAGGTTCTGTCCTGTATTCATGCACAGGTTCGTCTGTTGCCTTAGCCTTTACGCTCTCACCAATCTTCTTCTCTTTCCTTTCTTTAGGATTCTTTATGGCAAGATATGCGAAAAGGAACACTCCTGCGATACCAAGAATGAATGTCATCTGGCCGAATGTCGTAAGAAGCTTCGATTCAAGATTGTAATTGATGAAGGAAGATTCAAAATAGACAACCCTTCCAAACCGGTATTCAAATGTATCATATGCACTTGAGATGCCGCATCCCACAAGCACGAAGCCTGCCACGATCAGCAGGACTGAGACAATCAGCGTGATTAAAGTACTTTTCTTCATTTCCATTTTCCTCCCGACATGAAACAATGTACTTCAATTCACCTTTTTTTCAATAGTCCTGAAGATATCTTCACACAATCTCCTTTTACAGTTTTATGCATTCAAAGCAGACTGCATGAATTATGCCTTCCCCTTCAACCTCGCTGATGTTCTTTATCCTGAAACCTATCGTGATCAGGGTGTTGAGCACATCCTGCATCGTATAATACTTCGTGAAAAGTTTCTCCGTATGGCTGAACCAGAGTGGCATTTCCTTTCCCTCATCAAGATCGACCTTCAGGCTGTCCTGAAAAGAGAATGTGAAAAGTCCTCCTGTTTCAAGCGAGTCATAAACGTCAAACAGAAAGCTCACCAGCCTGTCCTTTGTGATATGGTTTATGTACATCGGAGCGAAGACGAAATCGAAAGTTCCCTCCACTCCCCGTCTGACAGGTATTCTTCCTTCAGGATCAATGCTGGTCCTGAAATCATTTATGAACTCCAGATTGTCGCACATGACCTCAACATTCCCGCCAAGATTCTCGTCAAGAACTGCGGCGGCGACAAGGGAAAAAGGACCTACGGCAAGCACTTTCTTTCCTCTTTTCACAGAAAGAAGAGCTTCTTCAAGTGCATCATACACAGCGGCATTGTCTTTCAGCCAGATTTTGAATTCATTGACCATAAATACAGTATAATCATTTTACGCCGTATGGTGCACAAAAAATTCAGCTCAATGCCCTTAAGGCGGTGTCAAGAATATGACGGCAGAGCTTTGAGGTATCGCTGCTGGTGATGAACGACATTTCTCCTCCCCTCACTCCCTGTGCCCAGTTGATTGAATATGCAAGTGCACTGTATCTGAGGCCTAGCTCCTTCAGCAGTGATGCCTCCGTTGCCAGTGTCATGCCCACGACATCAGCTCCGAGACGGCAAAATGCCCTGATCTCGCCCGCGGTCTCAAGACGCGGTCCGTTTGTCATGACATAGACGATGTCATCAGCAAGCTCACAGCCTGCAGCCTCCTTTATTTTCCTGTTCAGTTCAGAATCGAAAACATTGTCCATGCATGTATGTTTCAGAGGATTCTCCTCTCCGTTGAAGAACGAGATGCTGCGGCCTGAAAAATCCATGAAATCACCGACAAGAGCGAAAGATGAAGGAGGCAGCTTATCCGTAATTGAACCGACTGCATAAATGCCTATGACTTCACTGCAGCCAAGACTCACAAGTGCGCTTATGTTGGCCTTGTAGTTCACCATTGACGGGCTATCCGTATGGTTTTTCCTGTGTCTCGGTATGATAATCACATCATCCTTGCGGTAATATGTCACATATCCGTAATACGTGTCCTCCATATTCTCCTCAAAGGATGAGAGGACTTCATCGACTCCGGTTCCGGCGATTACTGCTTTCATTTTCCCTTCCTTCAAATTGTGTTTTTCAGCTGATGCTGCCATCTGGTGTGATGACGGCACTCACATATTCAGGGGCGATCACATCAAAACAGGGGTAAATTGCCCTTACATCTCCGCCTGTCACTGGGATTCCCTGACATTCCTTCACTTCCTCAGGATCCCGGAACTCGACCTCTTTCTCGCACAAAGTGGAATATGAATCATCGAATCCCATCGAGAAGGCATAATAAGGCACACCGTATTCATGACATGCAATGGCAGATGAAAGGGTCCCAAGCTTGTTGATGACCCATTTCTCTTTTGTGGCAAGATCACTTGCCGTCATGTATATATTCACCCTGCCGCTGCTTATGAAGAATGCAGTCATGTTGTCAGTGATCAGATAATGGTCAAAAGAGAGTTCTGCAAGAGAAGGTGCTGTAAGATGGGCTCCCTGAAGATAAGGCCTTGTCTCCTGTGCATAGACCGTGAATTTCTTCCCCTCTTCCCTGGCAAGGGAAAGCGAGAGAAAGAATGAATGCTCAGGAAAGCAGGTCGTCAGTATGCCGTCTCCGTCTTTTATCAGACGACAGCCGTATTCAGCCATGGCAAGATACTTTTCATCATATTCCTCAAGACGTGAATTCACCAGCTCCTGAACCGAATCTGCAAAGTTCCTGCTGCCAATGCTTTCAAACTCTTCAAGGAGAAAGGCGATCTCTCTTTTCATTGTCGTATTTGTTTTCCTTGCCGAGGAAAGCAGGCTTCCGGCCTTCCTCAGTTCATCCATGTTTTTCCCGCATTTGCGTGCAGTAAGAACCATGGCCTGAAGAGCCGTTTCCAGAGGGCCTCCGCCCTGCGTGACCATCATTCGTATCGCACATGCGGCATCAGAAGCATCATAAGCCTTGTAGAATTCCCGGCTGAAAGGAAGCTTTCTTCGGTCCTCTATAAGCAGGACATCATCTTCAATGTGTGCAATATTCTCATGACGGAGAACTGATGGAAGCAGTTTTTCTATGTTCAAGACCACATACCCTCATGGTCTGCCAGAATTCTTTTCCTCAGCTTTTCATCTTCAGCCGGGCCTGCCACCATTATATCTTTCTGCCCCGCACCTATGACATCCCTGCAGGAAAGGGAGAATGTCGGATTCTCTTCATTGTCTCCTGTCAGGCGGAGGAGATCTGCCTCGCTCACACCGTATACGATCCTCCCTATATTGGCCCAGTAGATGGCACCGGTGCACATGACACATGGTTCGAAATTCGTATACAGGGTGCACTTCGCAAGCTTTTCAGGCGGATAAAGCTTTGCTGCCCTGAGCGTAAGCAATGTCTCTGCATGGTAAGCAGAGCCGCCTGTTGTGAACTCGTTCTCCTGAGTCAGGAGGACCTCATCATTCTCATCCACGAGCTCGCTGGCAAAAGGATGATTGCCCTTGCTGCGGCTTGAAGCTGCAAGCTCAGCACATTCATAAAGATGCCTTATGTCTTTCTCTGTGATTCTGTCTTCAATTACCTTTCCCATATGAAAACTCCGCTGGAAAATCCTAACACACAGCTCAGTCTTTCTGGAAGTCCTTTCTGTAGTTGGAATGAAGATGCTTCACAGTTTCTTCATATCGCCTTGACGAGTATATTCTCTTTGTTTAACTTGTCATTAACAACAAAAACAAAGGAAAAACATATGAAAAGAAAAATTCTTGCTTTCATGCTTATCCTGACTGTCATCTCAACTCTTGGCCTTTTCGCATCAGGCGCAAAGGAAATCAGCAGTGATGAGACAGTCGTGAAGGTCATTGAAATCTCACAGGATGAGAATGGCACATACCTGCTCAGAGTACAGAAAGAAGACGGTGTCATAATCGTCTACAGGGCAGATGAGGAAAACACTGTATGCTCGGTTCCTTTTGATCAGATTTCAGAGGGAAGCATACTTGCCATCAAGGACAACGGCATTGCCACAATGAGCATTCCTGCCCAGATGTGGGCTGTGGAAATAAGGGATCTGACCATCGGCGTGAATGCCGGAGCATATTCCTTCACCTTTGCTGATCCGTCGGATGTCTATGCAGTTCCTCCTGTTGCCGAGGATACGATTGCACCTTCATTATGGGAAATAACCCTTGATGATACAGTCGAATCCCGTTTCAGCTATGCATACGGCTATGATCTTGTATCAGGCTATACGGCTCAGGGCGTCACTTTCCGCGGCAGCTATTTCGCACGCGGCATCCTTGATTTCTGGAATGTCAGCGAACCGCTCATTCCCGCTGATAAGATGCCAGGTTATGTCGACGAGTACATTGACACAATCTTCACACCGGGAGTGGAAGAGACAACCGGAGAGGCTCCTTCAAGCCTTGATGAGATCTACGCGATAACGGACTTTGATGACCTCAGCCAGCGTTTCAGCTACGCATACGGCTATGTCTCCGCATTCCAGGATTACTACTATGGAATAATGGTCCAGCCGGAGAAATTCGTTGAAGGCGCGCTCAGTGCAATATACGGTGTCACTCCGCTTCTCGACAATGCTGAAAGGCAGCAGGCAATTTCTGATTATATGGCACAGATGCAGGCTGAATACGAGGCATATATAAGCGAACTCGCACAGAAAAACCTCAGTGCGGCAGAAGAGTTCCTCAGTGAAAATGCAGAAGCGGAAGGCATCATCGCCACGGAATCAGGACTTCAGTATGAAATCGTCAGTGAGGGAGACGGGGCGCAACCGGATGCAGACGATACGGTTACAGTAACCTACACTCTCAGGGACATTGACGGAAATCTCATTGATCAGGGCGAGAATGTCGACTTTGCCCTTGCAAATCTCATTCCGGGTTTCAGCGAGGCTGTCTCAAACATGAAAGTCGGCGGAGAGGCAATTGCATATGTTCACCCGTCTCTGGGTTATGGTGAGTCAGGAGCCGGTTCAGTCGAGCCGAATTCCCTCCTTATTTTCGATATCCAGCTGCATGGAATTGTAGAGGAAGAATAAAGTGAAAAAATAAGGCATGGGCTGCAAGCAGCCTATGCCGGGAAAGAGAAATGAACTTCTCTGAAGCCTGAGGGCAGATTGGCACTCAGGCCTTTTTTATACTCTCCTTCGGTGAGAAGAATGAAGCTTCCTTCCGTGACTTTGAAAACCGCTGATGAGTCACCTGTGCTGACAAGACACTCTCCATCAAGAGCGGCAAGCAGCGCACACTCTCCTTTTTTCACAGTGAAAGGCAAACCTTTAGAGGATGTGACATAACTCTGTGTTACGTATGTCACATCCCTGTTTTCCTCACACACATAGCTGCCGTCAGGTTTGTCATACGGCAGGCTTCTGTCAAGAATGGAAATTACGAATGCCAGATTTCTGAAGCATGTCTGATAGCTTTCCATCTGGCTCAGCGTATCGTAGATCAAATGTCATCTCCCCCGTGGGAGGCTGCGACTTCAGTAAACGAAAGTATCTGATCGACACATCCGTTTATACCTAGTACAGAGCTGTCAAGCGCAAGATCATAAGTCCTGCACATACCCCACTTCTTGTCAGAATAATAATTATAGAAGTTCGCACGGGTCTTGTCGGCTTTGAGACATACATCCTCAGCCTTGTCAGCCGGCACTTCATAAACACCGACAGCCCTCTTAACCCTGGCATCAAGCGGAGCATGAATGAATACGGAGATCACGTTCGGGTTGTCACGCAGAATGTAATCCGCACAACGTCCTATGATCACACAGCTGCCTGTGTCCGCAACCTTCTTTATTGTTTTTGACTGAATCAGGAAAAGCTGATCATTGAGAGGCATTTCATTAAACCCCAGTGTTCCTGTCGCCATAGGATAGTTTCCCATGACAAGAGAATAAAGCAGTGATGAGGTGGGTTTCTCATCCGCATTATGGAAAAGAGCCTCGCTCAGTCCGCTGTCCTTTGCTGCCAGCGTCAGGATTTCCTTGTCATAAAACGGAATGCCGAGTCTCTCGGCAAGAGTGCGTCCGACTTTGCGCCCGCCGCTTCCGAACTGACGTCCGATTGTGTATACAACTTTTGTCTTATCCATATAACTCCTCCTGGATCAATTATACACGCAAAAGGAAGCACAAACAAAGTTTTTTTATAGCAAAAGGAGGGCAGTAACACTCAAAAAACCCTGCCGGCAAGGCCGAGCACAGTATTCCACACAGATTCATGCACGGGGATACCGTTTGCAAGATTGTCTTTTCTTGCTGCGGCAAGGCGTTCTCCGGCGTATCTGAGATTTTCTCCATCCCTTGTGCTGCATGAAGTGATGCTGTCAAGAACCTTGCGAGTGTTTTTCCTTATGCTTTCCCCATCTGAGATTTTTGACGGATCGATGACCAGGAACACCTGACTCAGCCCCCTTTCCTCACCTTCCCTGCCGACATCCATGACGGAGAAACCGTTTGAAAGGACAACTGCGACAAGATCAAGCGCTATGGAAAGCGATGTGCCCTTCCAGAAGCCGAAAGGAATCACGGAGCTGTTTCTTTCAATTGCACACGGGTCTTTTGTCAGATGCCACTCATCATCAAAACCGCCGTCAACAGGCAGCATCTCACCTCTGAGTCTGTATTCCTCAAGCTTTCCGTATGAGAACTGAGACATTGCCGCATCAAATACAAAATGAATGCCATCATCAGAAGGAACACTGATCACAAGAGGATTATTGCCGATTCTGAGCTCACTGCTTCCCCACGGCATCATGTTTGGCTTGGTGTTTGACCATGCGATTGCGATACAGCCATTGTCAGCCGCGTAAAGCCCGTAAGTACTGCCGCGCAGCCAGTGGTTGTTGTGTGCAAGGGCGACAATGCCGGTGCCTTTGTCGTGGGCTATCTCAACAGCCCTCTGTACGGCACGGTACGCATTCACCGGCCCGATTCCGAAATGCCCGTCATATGTTTCGATCACTCCGCAGGATGAGACCTTCTCCAGTTCGGCATTCACATCAAGAACACCAGTCTCAATATTGCTGACTATTCTGGGAAATCTGTTTATCCCGTGTGTGTAGACTCCGTCAAGAGTATTGCCGTATACAATCTGCGAGAGTATTTCCGCCTTATCGGGAGAAAGCCCCCTTGAGAGAAGAATATCCTTTATTGTGCTGAAAACCTCATCAGCCCTGATCCTGAGCATGTCACCCTCCTGTAACAGGAAAGAGCATGACATAAAAACCGTATTTGGAAAAGAAAAAAGAAACGGGCCCGCCTCTGAAGACAAGCCCGGAAAAGATCACGGCTCAGACCTCATGTCCTTATTTCCCTGTTGAACGGCTTGCCGAGAGCCGCAGGACTTGAAGTCTGGTCCTTTGATGTGAATGCGAGAACGACTATTACGACAACATAAGGCAACATGACAAAGAACTCATACGGCAGATTTATACCAAGTCCCTGCACGTTGTACTGTATTGTCTGCGCGAATGAGAACAGAAGAGCGCCGAGCATGATCTTCACAGGATGCCAGTGTCCGAAATACACAAGCGCAACAGCAATGAAGCCGCGGCCCGCAATCAGTTCATCTGAGAACATCTTGACCTGACATACCGAAAGGTACGCACCTGCAAGACCGGCAAGTGCCCCGCCAAGCGCAAGTGCCTCATAACGGGTCCTGTTGACATTGATACCCATGCTGTCCGCTGCTCTCGGATAACTGCCCACAGCCCTCACCTTAAGGCCCCAGCTGGTTTTGAACAGCACATACCATGCAACAGGAACAAGGAGGAATGCAATGTATACCAGTATATTGTGGGAGAAAAAGATATCCCCGACCACAGGAATCCTGCTGAGCAGTGGAACGGGAGTGTCGGGAATACCGGGAATAGACTGTGTTCCGCCGACAAAATGGCGGAAGAGAGTTCCAGCTGTTCCGACTCCAAACATCTGCAGTCCTATGCCGGCAATGCCCTGAGGGGCACGGAATGTTATCACGATAAGGCCGAAGAACAAGGCAAGAAGAGCGCCGCAGACTGTTGCGGCCAGAAGCCCTGCAACGTTGTAAACCTGGCTTACGTGCCCTCCCTGACCGACAGAGAACGGAATGAGCATTCCGAGGAAAGCGCCCATTGCCATGATTCCCTCACAGCCGAGGTTGAAGACACCGCTGCGCTGATTGAACATTTCTCCGATCGACGCAAGCAGAAGCGCAACGGAGAACGGCACTGTCATTGCCAGAATATTAACAATCAAATCCATCTTTCACGCCTCCTTCACGTCTTTCTTAGAGCACCACCAGCGGTAGACCTTGTCCTCAAGATAATTGTTCTGGAGAATCATCTGGGTGGTGACGATCACTATTATGATAAGTCCCTGCATGACTTCCACTATGTTCGCAGGAACGCCTACTGCTCTTGGTGTAAGTGTTGAGCCGTAGATGAGAAGCGCAAAGAAGAAAGATGCAGGTATGATGCCGAAGGGATGGAGCATGCCGAAAAGCGCAACGACAACTGCACTGAAGCCATAGTTGTTCGTTATTCCCTCGATTGCCCTTCTGTGGACTGCCGCAATTTCTATACCTCCGGCAAGACCCGCAAATGCACCGGAAATGATCATGGCCACCGTAACGTATGCAGCCACGTTTATTCCGCCGTAGCGGGCTGCCCTGCTCTGGGCTCCGCTTGCCCTCATTTTATAGCCGAAGCTCGTCTTCCACATGAAGATGTAGACTATTACTGCAAGCACAAGGGCAATTAAAATGCCGTAATGCATTCTTCCCGTTATTCTTCCGATCTCGATGGAAGCCGTCAGACGTGCTGACTGCGGAGTGCCGGCACCGGAAAGCGCCTCGGCAGGATCCAGCATTGGAACACGCAGACAGAAGGAATAGAACTGTGCGGCAATGTAATTGAGCATTACGGTTGAAAGCAGCTCTGAAACTTGCAGTTTTGACTTGAGTATGCCGGGAATGAAACCCCACAGTCCGCCGCACAGCACAGAAGCAAGCAGGGCGAACGGCAGCAGAACTGCTCTTGGAAGATCAGGCAGTGCAAGTGCGACAGTTGTGAAACCGAGAATACCCATGGCCATCTGACCTTCAGCCCCGATATTTATGATTCCCGAGCGGTATGCGACAGCCACACCGAGTGCAATCACACACAGCGGAACCGCGCGGACCAGCACTTCGCTCAGATGTCCCATTCTTGTCAGCGGAGTGATGATTATCGTATAGAACGTCTGTATGATGTCAGCTCCGAGTATGATGAGAACGAAAGAGGACAGGAGCAGAGTTGCCAGCACGGCAAGAAGGATGATTGAAAGCTTGTAGATTATCTTGAAATTCCTATTCATTGTCATCCTCCTCTTTCAGGCCGGCCATGAGAATGCCTAGATTCTCCTTATTCGCTTCCCCGTGGTTGAGCACTTTCTGTATTCTGCCCTTGTAGATTACGGCTATCCTGTCGGAAAGGTTCATCAGTTCCTCAAGTTCCTCTGAGATGAGGAGAATTCCTATTCCCTCCCTTCTCTTTTTAAGAAGTTCCTGATGGATGAACTCTATGGCTCCCATATCAAGACCCCTCGTCGGATAGACCGCAATGAGAAATTTAGGAGATCTGGTGAGTTCCCTGGCAAGAATCACTTTCTGTATGTTGCCGCCAGACAGGCTTCCAGCCGGAGTGTTCACACCGGGACAGCGGATGTCGAAAGACTTCCTGAGTTCCTCGGCGTTGTCGCTCACGGCCTTCCTGCTTATGATGCGGTGTTTTGCAAAAGGAGGCCTGTCGCTGTCCTTGAGGATGAAATTCTCCTTGATCGAAAAAGAAGGGACAATACCTTCCACATTCCTCTCTTCAGGTATGTATCCCATACCCTGGCTGATGATGAACGATGCACTTCTGCCGGTAATCTCGGTGCCGAAGAAGTCTATACTGCCGCTTTCAACGTTTCTCAGTCCGTTGATCGCTTCTGCAAGTTCTCTCTGGCCGTTTCCCGATACACCTGCAAGACCTACGATCTCGCCCTGCCTGACGTCAAGGGAGAAGCCGTCAAGGGCAAGAAATCCTCTGTCCGAACGGACGCACAGATTTTTGATGGAAAGTGCTGTCTCTCCGTTGAAATCCTGTTCCTTGTTTTCAGGAAGAGTTATCTCATGCCCGGTCATCATGGCAGCAATCTGACGGGGTAAGTAATCGTCTGTGCTGCCGGAGAATACGACCTTGCCGTGCCTGAGAATGGCAATCTTGTCGCTCAGCGACTTTACTTCATTCAGCTTATGGGAAATGAAGATGATTGAGAGCTCATTCTTCATTCTCTTGAGAAGATCTATGAGCTCATCCGTCTCCTGCGGTGTCAATGCGCTTGTAGGCTCATCAAGTATGAGGAACCGGGCACCCAGGCAGAGCGTTTTGACAAGTTCGACTCTCTGCTGCTCACCTACCGAAAGCTGCCAGACATATGCATCAGGGTTTACAGCAAGCCCGTAGTGCTGACTGACCTGCATGACTCTGTCCCTGACCATTGAAAGATCCAGTTTCAGCGGCTTCCATGCCTGTTTATAGCCAAGGGCAACGTTTTCCGTGACAGTCATGCCCGGAACCAGCATATACTGCTGGTGCACCATGCCGAGTCCCGCCTTGAAAGCATCATCGGGTCCCTTGAAATGCACCTCCTCTCCGTTTATGAATATTCTGCCTTCATCCTGCTGGTAAATACCCATCAGAATATTCATAAGCGTTGTCTTTCCCGCTCCGTTCTCACCCACAAGGGCAAGAATCTCTCCTTCATCAACACTCAGACTGATGTGGTCAGATGCAAGAACGCCTGGAAAGCGCTTTGTGATATCTTCCATTCTGAGTGATTTTATCCTTTTTTCCATAACACTCTCTAAAACACAGCGGGCACCCATGTCTCAAGGTGCCCGGTAATTTTCAAATGACAATCAGAGCTGAACGTCTGCCCAGTTGGAAAGAACGCCTGCCTGTGCAGTGAATTCTGCGATAGCCTCATCAACGGCACTTCTCATCTCGTCTGTGACAAGAGAGGAAAGCGCAGGGTTGTAATCAAATACAAAACCGCCGTTGTTGAAGTTCATCGGGATACATACACCGCCTTTTACCCCGGCATCGAGACTTTCGATGAGACCGACAACAACTGCAGCATAGTTATAGCTGGATGCCGCAACACACTTTGCCTGTCCTTCAGGAGTGTCAAGCTGTGCGAGGTCCTGGCCGAGCCAGAGCACATCATCATATTCGGCACATGCTCTCAGAGCACCGATTGCCTGCTGAGAAGCACCTGTGAGGACATCAGCACCGGCATTGATCTGTGTTGTTGCAAGCTCAGCGGACTTTACATAGTCAGAGAAGCTTCCGATGAATGCCATGTTGATTTCAGCATCAGGATTTGCAGCCTCGACGCCAAGGACGAAGCCTCTTGCATAACGTGCAGCATCACCGCTGTCGACAGGACCTACGAAACCGATATTGTTGTCCTTTGTGAGCATGCCTGCAAGAATACCGGACAGATAACCTGTTTCCTCAGACTCAGGCATATAAGTGAAGACATTGTCTCCGACAATCTCACTGGAAGTGCCAAAAGCGAATGACACATCAGGGAATTCCGCAGCAAGGTCAGTGACCATGTTCTTGTACTGTGCGCCATGGGCGATGATAAGATCAAAACCGTCAGCAATGTACTGTCTTGCGATTGACTCGGAGTCGACTGTGGTCATCTTCTCGGAATACTCATAGTGGATCTTGCCGGGAAGCTGTTCCTGTGCAGCAAGAATACCGTCATGCATTGACTGACACCAGCCTTTGTCATCAATTGTGTTCTCGATGATAAGAGCAACCTTATACTGACCGTCATCAGCACCTGCAGCCTCTTCACTTGCACCGCCGGCAAAGACGGCAAGAGGAGCAGCCATTAAAAGTACAACTAGAAAAAGAACAAGCTTCTTCATCATTATGCCTCCTGTAGTTTTATTCTATCCTCATTATTAAGTGTATATCAGGGATTTGTCAAAACAATATTGACAAAATTCGCAATAATGTGCTGCTCATTTTTTTGGTTTTCATAAATTTTTTATTTTAAAATCATGAAAATCATAAAAAATTAACTATCAGATATATTTTTTGAACTTTTTTACTGAATTTTTCCAGAACATGCACACCGCCATCACATGCCATCCGCGATACGCCCCGCAACAGCTATTCCGTCAAGCGCGGCGGAAACGATGCCTCCGGCGTAACCTGCACCCTCCCCACAGGGATAAAGGCCATCGACCTGACAGAAATTCTCATCCCTCAGTATTCTCACAGGACTGCTGGTACGGGTCTCAGGAGCGATGAGAACAGCGTCATCCGTAAGGAAACGGCCGCGACTCATACGTACAAAGTCCTCAATACCGCTTCTCAGGCTCCCGGCGATGAGAGACGGCAGCACATCATCCATCCGCATCATCTCAAGACCGGGGATGTAAGAAGAACGCGGCAGCGAGGAAGAAAGACGGTCCTTAAGGAAATCCGTCATTCTCTGGGCAGGTGCCCTGAAACCGGGGTTATAGCACTTTCTTTCAATCTCATTGATATACCGGAGCATGGCAAACTCATCCTGATGATCAAGATCAGATACCCTCAGCTGAACGACGATACCGCTGTTTGCCCAGAAACTGCCACGTGCTGAAGGAGACATGCCGTTGACGACAAGATGCCCCTCTTCTGTTGCAGCCGGCACGACAATACCGCCGGGACACATGCAGAAGGAATATACCCCACGGCCCGAGGTCTGTGTAACGAACTTGTAGCTCGCAGAGGGAAGATACTTTCCTCTTCCCTCCATGCTGTGGTACTGCATCCGGTCTATGAGTACCTGCGGATGCTCAAGCCTCACTCCGATGGCCACATCCTTTGCCTCCAGAGTGAAACCGTCTTTCTGCAGGAATGAATAAACATCAGATGCACTGTGACCTGTTGCCAGTATAACAGGACCACAGAATACCCGTCCGTCCGCACATGTCACTCCGGTGACCTTCTCACCATTGCGGACAAGCGAGACCACTTTCGTGCTGAGGTGAACCTCTCCGCCATGTTTTTCTATCGTGTTCCTTATCTTTTCCACAACATAAGGTAGCTTATCGCTTCCGATATGAGGATGTGCATCACTCAGGATTTCATTTGAGGCACCGTGCTGGACTAGAAGCGCAAGCACTTTGGAGACATCGCCCCTCTTGACAGAGCGGGTGAAAAGCTTTCCGTCCGAGAAGGCTCCTGCCCCGCCCAGACCGAATGCATAGTTTGACTCGCTGTCAAGACGCCCTTCCCTGTTGAGAACCGCCAGGTCCCTTTTCCTTTCACCAGCCCCCTTTCCTCTTTCAATCAGCACCGGTTTCAGCCCCTTCTCAAGCAGCGTGAGGGCCGCAAAAAGCCCTGCAGGTCCAGCACCGACAACAATGACGGACGGCGCATCTTCTACGGATCTGAAAGTCACCGGTGTGAAAACAGGCTTTTCCTCTTCATCAATGAACACACGGACCCTTGCGTTCACCTTGATGTCCTTTCTTCTTGAATCAACCGACTTTTTCAGATAAACCGCAGATGTCACATCTTTGGCCTTAACACCGCATTTCGCCGCACATCTCTTCCTGAGAAGTTCTTTTTCATAAGCCTCCTGAGGAGAGAGGCAGAGGTCTATATCCTTGATCATGGATCAAAGAATAGCTTGTATGAGGCCTGTCAATCAATTAGAATGCACTTCTGATGAACGTACTCTCAGTTGAAAACCTTTCTAAGACAGTTGATGACAAACCCCTTTTTGAAAATGTGACGCTGGGCCTGGAGGAAGGAGAGAAAGCCGGTATAGTCGGTGTGAACGGAGCCGGCAAAACCAGCTTCATCCACACTCTGACTGGACTGCTGCATCCTGACGAAGGCAGAATAAGCATCAGCAGTTCCGTCTTCATGGAAACCCTTGAGCAGAATGTCACCTCAGAAGAGGACGCCACAATAGGAAGCTTCCTTTATGAATCAGGCTGCTGGAAGATCCGTCTTCTGAATGATTACAATGCCGCAGTGGAAAGAGGAGACGTCAGGATGTATCAGCATCTTATGGGGGAGATCGAAAAGCACGATCTGTGGAATATAGGGAACGACTATAAGGCACGTCTGACACAGTTCGGGCTGAGACTGCCGCTGGAAACTCCGATGAAGGCGCTCTCGGGCGGAGAGAGGAAAAAGGCCGCAATCGCACGTCTTTTCGCACTCAACCCCGGCATAATGCTGCTGGATGAACCTACAAACCATCTTGATATAAAGACGATTGAACTGCTCGAGAGCGAACTGAGAAACAGCAGTGCCGCAGTCATAATAGTCACACATGACAGGTACATACTGAATTCAGTGTGCACAACAATATGGGAGCTTGACAGAGGAACATTCTACCGCCATCCGGGTAATTACGAAGCCTATCTTGAACGAAGGGCCGAGAGAATAAGCATGATGCAGAAAGAACAGGACCGGCTCGCATCGATCCTGCGCCGTGAGCTTGTCTGGCTGGAGAGGGGACCTCAGGCCAGGACAGGTAAGGACAAGAACAGGAAGGAGAGAATCGAGAACATGCTCGCATCTGTCCGTAACGTTCAGGATGCAGAACAGACATGTTTCTCCTCTCTTGACAGGAGGCTTGGCAAGACAATTCTTGAAATCGACAATATTTCCAAGTCTTATGACGGGAGATGTCTTTTCAGGAATTTCTCATATTCTTTCAAGAAAGGTGACAAGATAGGCATTGTCGGGGACAACGGCTGCGGTAAGTCCACTTTCCTTGATATAATTGCCGGGCTTGAGACACCGGATGAAGGAAAAGCCGTTAAAGGCGTCAACACTTATTTCGCATATTATGATCAGCTCAGCCGTACACTTGATACGAAGAAAAGTGCAATTGAATTCATAGAAAAGCTTGGAAGCCGGATAAACTTTGCGGGAACGGAGATGAGCGCACAGCAGCTGCTGGAACTCTTCGGCTTCTCAAGGGAGAAAAGCAGGACAAGTCTTTCCGTTTTCTCAGGCGGAGAAAAACGAAGGATATATCTCATTTCAAAAATTGTGCAGAATCCTAACTTCCTGATTCTTGATGAACCAACAAACGACCTGGACATAAAGACAATGGAAAATCTGGAAGAGTATATCTCGGCTTTCAGCGGATGCACGCTCATTGTCTCCCATGACAGGGCCTTCCTCAACTGCACCTGCACTTCCCTCTTCGTTTTTGACAATTCAAGAATACTCAATATCCCCACAACCTACAGCCAGTGGAAAAAGAATAATGATACGCCTCAGACTCAAGTCAGGAGCGATGTCAAAAAGACAGAAGAAAAACCCAGAAGGGAAAAGAAAGGACTTTCCTTCAAGGAACAGAAGGAATTCGATTCTCTTGAAGAAGAGATAACCAGACTTGAGGAGTATAAGGGAAAACTTGAGGCAAGTTTCTCAACGGCCCAGACTACTGAAGACGGCACCCTTCAGGAAAGAAATGAAAAATACAACAGGTTATGTGAGGAAATAGAGGAAAAAACACAGCGTTACTTCTTCCTTGCAGAGAAAATATAACCCGGCATACAAAAAACTCCTGACAGATTCACCCGTCAGGAGTCATGTGCTGAATACAGATCAAGTTAAAGATCTGCTTTCCATAATCCATGAAGGTTGCAGTAGGCATAGACAGCCTTCGCCTTGTCACTTGGACTGAGTGCAAACACGACTTCCGGCTTGTCTCCGGCCTTGAGACTCTTTCTCTGTCCGCCTTCCTCTGTTTCAAGATATACCCACTGAATGAGATGTTCTTCTGTCATCGGATGCAGAGTTGAGCCGATCTGGACTGTAATGAGATTACCTTCAGCAGATGCTACCGGAATGTGCTTTTCTGTAGCAGCTTCAGTTGTATTCGGAACAAGCTCAGCCATTTTTTCGCCGCAGCATACAACAGGAACACCCTTGTCCTGGATCTTTCCGATAATATTCTTGCAATGATTACAAATGTAGAATTTCATATTTCTTCTCCTTACATTATTCTTTTTTATCTTCAATCTCGCTGATGACCTGTGCATCAGTCTTGATCGGTATAAGTTTCTTTATGAAAGCCTGAACTCCGACATAAGTTTTCTCGAACTCCTCCTCGCTTTCCTTGAGCGCTGCCTGCCATGCGGCACCGAATCCGGGGCTGTTGATTATAAGTCTGTCAACCGCAGTCTGATAGACGTTGAGACGCTGCAGTTCCTTCCTGCCGGGTTTCTGGGAATAAGTCTGGACTGTGATGCGCAGGTTCTCATTTGCTTTCCTGAGGTCTTCGTTTTCCTTCTTGAGCTTGTTGACGCCCTCGCTTTCCAGTTCCATTCTGTCAGTAAGCATCTGCTTATAGCGTGCCACATCCCTGTCCGCCTGATTTTTCTGATTTTTAAGCTTGACAGCCATCACCATAAAAACCAGAAGCCCGGCTATCAGAGCAGCCGCAAGACAATACAATACCTGTGCCATACCTAAACCTCACCATAGAAAATACTATATTATTCAGTGTTAGACAAGAGAAAACAGCGGTACAGATTTTACTGAGAAAAAAACATTTATTTACAATATAATAAAATACAATTCTACCCGAAATGGGGCTTGAACCCATACGACCTTGCGGTCAAGGGATTTTAAGTCCCTTGCGTCTACCAATTCCGCCATTCGGGCATGATATTTCTGAACACAGAACAGAGGCTATGATACACACTTTATGCCGCTAAGTCAATTTGATAGAGGAAAATGACAACATTTGCATGTTTTTTTCGGTGTACTAATTTTCACTCAATCATAATGCAACACAACTTGAGCAAGTTTAAAATAAGTTATGAATATTTACATACCGTTTTAGGTCTAATATTTTATTTATATAAATTATCATCCTGTCTTTTCAAAGAAAGTACAGAAATGTATCATATTTCCATGAATTATTTCGACACGCATTTTCACCTGACCGCAATGCAGGATAAAGGAATCGACCTGGACTCACTCAGAGGTATAGAAGGTATGGATATCGGATGCGATCCCGGAGATATTGTCCACCGCATTGAAGTGATCAGGAAATTTCCTTCTCTGTATTTTTCTGTCGGAGCAGATCCGGGTGCGGCGGCATCTGAAATAAATGCATCGGAAATTGCATCACAGATAAAAAAAGAGGCAGAAAAATACAAAGCGGATTTCATCGGCGAGATCGGCCTTGATTACTACTGGAATTACGGTGCACCGGGAAAAATGGAAGATCTGTTTGCCCTGCAGCTTGATATTGCAGATGAGCTGAATCTTCCCGTTGCAATCCATACAAGAAATGCGGATATGAAAACGCTGGAAATACTTTCATCCCATAAAAACACAAAATGCGGACTGATACATTGTTTCTCATCTGACAAGGAGACGGCAAAAGCTTTCCTCGATCTTGGCTTCTGCATTTCATTTGCGGGGAATGTGACTTACAGATCAAATGACTGCCTGAGAGCAGCGGCAGCATACACACCTCTTGACAGAATCCTGCTTGAAACAGACTCCCCCTACCTTTCCCCTGTTCCTGTGAGAGGAAAAACAAACACACCTCTGAACATTGAGTATACTTACAAGGTGGTTGCGGAAATCAAGGATATAAGCTGCCAGGAGCTAAATGAGATTGTCAAGGAAAACTTCAAAAGGATTCTTGTGCTCTGAATAAATATATGGAGCTGAAATGAATCCTTCCGTTTCTTCATCAAGAAGCAGTTCTGTCATCTGAGTGAAATCATAGCCGACCGTATCGGCTTTCTGCCCTGACTCAAAAGCGTTCTTATAAATACTGTCCACAATATATGTGCAGCCATCATCAATCTTCACAAGCTCGGAAGTTTTTGACGGATCATAGACTATCAGAGTATGTACACCGTTTGCAGCCAGTTCTGAAGAAAGACTTTCGGCGGCAACCCGGCTCAGACTTTCATCATAGCTGAACGAAGGAAACGATTCAGGGGCAAGTGATGCAAGCTCACTTTCCTCATTATCGCTTTCATCATATATAAGCGCAGGCAGCAGTGCATCCATACCGGCATTCTCATATGCAAGATTCCACTGACAGAGAATATCATCTGTGAAAACAACATCAAAATAGTCCAAAGCCTCAGCATCGCTGATTCCGAAACATGCACTTCTTGCACCAGGAGAGGCACCGTCCCTGATGAGTGAAAGTGCCGCAACAGGAGAATATATTGCCGCATCGGCACCATCCCATGTCTCCGGATATACGCTCACGGTGCATCTGTACGGTGCAAGGATCCCCTTTTCCGGCAGACTGCTGTATAGATACTCCTCATATCCGCTTACGACAAAATTGATTTTATCAAGAGAGAAATAACGGATGAGAAGCAGTGCTGCGGCAATAGCTGCCGCTGATATTACAGACTTTAACAGCAGATGTTTCCTTTTCATTGCGCTTCATGATAAAGGAAAGGAATACCACACAGCAAGTCTCAATTGACGAAGAGCAAACTAAAAACTAGAATAATTGGCGAAATAATTATCAGGAGGAAAAATCCTATGATCAGCTACAAGGACTTAGGTCTTGTCAACACCCGTGACATGTTCGCAAAGGCAATCAAGGGTGGTTATGCAGTTCCTGCATATAACTTCAACAATATGGAACAGATGCAGGCAATCGTTCAGGCTTGTGTCGCTACAAAGAGCCCTGTCATTCTTCAGGTCTCACGCGGTGCCCGTGACTATGCTAATATCAACCTTCTCCGCAACATGGCAAGAGGTGTTGTCGAATATGCTCACGAACTCGGCTGCGATATCCCAATAGTGCTTCACCTTGACCATGGTGACTCATTTGAAACATGCAAGGACTGCATCGACAATGGTTTCTCATCAGTCATGATCGACGGTTCAAGCCTTCCATATGAAAAGAACGTGGAAGTTACGAAGAGAGTTGTAGATTACGCTCACCAGTTCGACGTCACAGTCGAAGGCGAGCTCGGTGTTCTCGCCGGTATCGAAGATGAAGTTGCTTCTGAAGTGACTCACTACACAAAACCGGAAGAAGTTGAGGACTTTGTCTCAAAGACAGGTGTAGACTCACTTGCAATCTCAATCGGAACAAGCCACGGTGCAAACAAGTTCAAGCCGGAGCAGTGCACAAGAAACGCAGACGGCATCCTCATTCCGCCACCGCTCCGCTTCGACATCCTCAAGGAAGTCGAGAAGAGACTGCCGGGATTCCCGATCGTACTCCACGGATCATCATCAGTTCCTCAGGAATATGTGAAGATGATCAATGAACACGGTGGAAAGCTTAAGGACAGTGTAGGTATTCCTGAAGAACAGCTCAGAGAAGCAGCAAAGTCCGCAGTATGCAAGATCAACATCGACTCTGACGGCCGCCTTGCAATGACAGGAACGATCAGAAGGATCTTCGACGAGAAGCCTGCTGAATTCGATCCGAGAAAGTACCTCGGTCCTGCCCGTGACGCTCTCAAGGAAATGTATATGAAGAAGAACATCAATGTTCTCGGTTCTGCCGGACACGCACTTGACTGATGCATCACTGCATATTCTGATATCCATCCCGGGCATGTGTTTTGTCCGGGATTTTTCATTTTCAGTCTTTTTTGAATGAAATGTTCCTTAAACATTTTGACAGTAAACTGTTACCTGTGCTATATTCCTCAGTTGTGGGCAACCGCAAAACTTGAAATTCAGAAAATAAGGCCACAGGGGTGGTTACAGGGAGTTTAATTGGCTACTAGGGATTTACGCGTTAACAGGCAGATTCGTGCACATGAAGTGCGACTCATTGATGAGAATGGCGAACAGAAAGGAGTTATGAAAACATTTGATGCCATTCGAATGGCAGAGGAAGCAGGACTTGATTTAGTTGAAGTGTCTCCGAATGCAAATCCTCCGGTCTGTAAGATTCTGGATTTCGGAAAATACCGCTACGAACTGGAAAAGAAACAGAGGGATGCAAAGAAAAACCAGGCTGTCATAAAGGTCAAGGAAATAAGAATGCAGCCCAAAATCGACAGGCATGACCTTGAAACAAAGAGCAAGTTCATTGCAGAGTTCCTCACGGAAGGCAACAAGGTGAAGGTTTCAATCCGCTTCCGCGGCCGTGAGCTGGCACATCCTGAGCTCGGAAAAGATGTTCTTGACAGGATACTTGAGATTCTGAGCGAAAATGGTGTACAGTATAATCTTGATAAGGGTGCGTTCATGGAAGGCAAGATGATGAGCATGTTCGTCTCCCCTGTCAAAAATCAGAAGAAATAAGAGCCGTACGGCTTTTATATAACGTAACTTCAGGGGTTCTTGTTCCCTGCAGTGCGATAAGGATGGGTAATAAAATGCCAAAGATGAAAACAAGAAAGAGCGCTGCAAAGCGCTACAGGGTTACCGGTTCTGGCAAGGTGGCTTACAAGAAGATGGGCCTCCGCCATATTCTCACCAAGAAGAGTTCAAAGCGTAAGATGAATCTTAGACATGCTGGAATCTTAAAAGACGTGGAAGCAAAGAGAGCAAAGTCAATGCTTCCTTATGCATAAGGAGTGAGAAAAAATGCCAAGAGCAGTTGACGGAACAAAACACAAGGACAGAAGAAAGAAAATTCTCGACCAGGCTAAAGGCTACTTCGGTCGCAGAAGCACCAATTACCGCGTTGCAAAGGATGCAGTTGCAAAGGCAGGCCAGTACGCTTACCGCGGCAGAAAAGAGAGAAAGAGAGATTTCAGAAAGCTCTGGATCGCACGTATCAGTGCTGCTGTTCAGGCTGAGGGTCTCAACTACTCCCAGTTCATGCATGGCCTGAAGCTTGCCAACATTGACCTTAACAGAAAGGCTCTTTCTAACATGGCAATCGAAGACAAGGCTGCATTCAGCGCACTCGTTGCACAGGTAAAGGCAGTTCTCGCATAAGAGAAACCAAAAGGAGGTGGTTATGTCTTTAATTGAAAGCAGTAAACTTCTTGAACAGCGTGTCAAGAAAGCAATCAGCCTGATCAACAAGCTCAGGGCTGACAACACGGAGCTGACAGAGCGACTCAATCTGGTCAACAACCATAATGAGGAGCTTCAGGAACTCTTGAGCAAGACAAGTGCAGATACTGCTGTGATTGAGGAAGCAATCACCTCTGCCCTCGAATCTCTCGACAGTCTCAATCTGGACGACATGGGAGATTTCGGAACTCTCGATTCTGCCGAGCTCGCCGAAGCCGAGGACTTCACTCTCAACGGCGAAGGTCAGGAGCTCGATACATTCGAGGACGAGAATATCTGAGTCCCAAAACACAAGACTTTAAGGATGGGTTCTTCTTCCCATCCTTTTTTTTGTATTCATGTGAGAGCCAGCTCATATCCGGCTTCATCAAGAAAACGGTGCTCATCAATCATCTCATGCCAGATTCCAGCTGCCTTTCTGAAGCCGTATTTCTCATACAGTCTTACTGCCATCCCGTTTGACACATCAACAAACAGCCGCAGGACATCATGCCCCGTCTTTCCGGCAAGTCTGACAGCTTCATCCAGCAGAACACTTCCACATCCTCTTCCACGGTATTCTGCCGCCACTGCAAGTTTCTCGATATAGACAGGTTTCCTGCCAGAAAGATTCCAAGTGACTTCCCCTGCACCTTTGTTCTCATCTTTCAAAGAGAAAGCACCTGCAAAACATTTCTCATCACACAGAATATAAAGGCATCCTGTCTGGATATCTTCCTCAAGAAAACTGCATGGATAGACATCATTCCAGATATCCAAGCCGGATTCATTCATATTTTTCACGACTTTGCTGTACATTGCCTTCAGATCATCAAGATCAGATATTTCAGCCACTCTCAGTCTCATTTTCCCTCTCAAAGGCGCAGCTATATGTTCTCTCGCAGTATAAAATATAACTGAATTCATATCGTTTACGAATAATTTAAATATGGTAATTCAATAATAATCATTACAGCAATCTGTTTTCCTGCCATGCGCTGTCAATCAGCTTTCCCGCCGTCATAAAATCTTTCATCATTCTCATCGATACTTCCGATCACACGGCATGGATTTCCATAGGCCAGAACAGATGAAGGAATGTCTTTCGTCACAACAGACCCGGCACCGATCACAGTGTCATCACCTATACTGACACCGGGAAGTATTGTCACACCAGAGACGATGAAGCAGTTGTTTCCGATATGGACAGGCTTGTTGTACTGCGCTCCTTTCTGACGCAAGACTGAAGATAAAGGATGTGTTGCCGTTGCAATTGTGACACATGGCCCCAGCATTGTGTGATCTCCGATGAAAATATGTGTGTCATCAACAAGCGTAAGATTGAAATTCGCATAGCAGCCCTCCCCGAAATGAACGAATTTACCAGCCCAGTTTGCCCTGAAAGGAATTTCGATATAAGCACCATGTCCGAAATATTCAAACATCTCTCTCAGCTTATTCTCCCTAAGTACAAAATCGGCAGGGTCCGTATCATTGTAATCCTTGAGCATACACAAACGCTCTTTCTGCTCCTGCATTATCTCACTGTCATTCAGCTTGTAATGCCTGCCTGTGTGCAGTATATCGTTTTGCTCATGCTGTCCATTATAAGGAGGAAAACCAGTTTACAAGAGTCCTTTTTTATGGTTTATATAACTCATAGGGCAGATGCATAGGTCTCTTGGCTCAAACTTTAAAATATGGAGACCGGTGAATAGAAGGACTGAATTGCTCCTACCTCTTTACAATGTTTAAAGGAACAGAAAATCCTGCTCAACTAGGCCTCCCCCTTGAACATCAGGTTCAAGAGTACGCATTCTGCCCGCTTTAATTTTTACATCACAACAGTTCGTGCAATGATTATGTATTATGCATATATGAAGTAGGATTTTGAATCTTAAGCCGATTTAAGGAATCTGTGAAAATCTCATAATTCGTGGACAAACCGTGGACATTTTTCTGAAATGCATATCGGACAGGTTCTGTCAAACACAAGCACTGGCTGCTGTCTACCACATGGCAGCAGATTCTTCTTTTCACTCTGCCTTTTTCTTTATATACTTCACACTTGCAATGAGTAAGTTAGATACAATCCAATTCATAAGTCTTCCCAAAAGCATGGAAGAGAAAATAACAGGTTTCAAAATTGACAGTTCAGTCCCGATTCCAGTTCAGTTGAAAGAAGGACAGAAACATCTCAGGGCCGAAGATGTGACAATAGAATCCATATGTGCGGGAATGCTTGTGGTCATCGCATACAGGGAGAATGACAAGAACTTCAATTATTACAAGAGTTTCGTTCTTGCCTGTCAGCCGGATGCGATACAGGAGCTCAACGCCGCTGCAATCACAAAGGAAAAGCAGAAGGACTACCCTTTTGCCGAACAGCTGTTCCTCACCGTATACCATATGCTGCCGCAGAGTGCCAGCTGTATAAATCTTGCGACTCTGTATTCATCCTGGGCTGTCTATGAAGCTGATGCGAAAGATGAGAAAGCAGAAGATTTCTATTTGACAAAATGCCTCAACACACTGGAAGACGGACTTGAAAGATTCGGCGAGAATGAGGATATCCTGTGCGAGCTGGGTTCATTCCACACATATCTTGGCAATCTTGAAACCGCCCAGGATTATCTTGAACGGTACATGAAAGTTGCAGAAGAAGGTGAGAAAAAGCAGAAAATGAAGAAAATGCTGCGCGATGTCACCTTCCGTCTTGATTCAGATCAGGAGATCAAGCAGGCATATGATTTCATGATGCTCAATGAAGAGGACAAGGCCCTTGAAGTAATTGAGAAATTCATAAGCAAGAATCCCAGAATATGGCACGGATACTTCATCAAGGGATGGGCATTGAGAAAACTCAAAAGATATGCAGAAGCGGAAGAAGCCCTTCTCAAGTGCATTTCCTGCGGCGAATCCAATGCAGATATCTACAACGAGCTTTCAATATGCGCTCTTGAAAAAGGCAACAGGGAGCTTGCAAAAAGCTATCTTGATGCGGCTGTCGACCTTGACGGCGAGAATCTCACACTGGCCTCGAATTTGGCATTCCTTCATCTGATGGATGAAGACTACGACCAGGCAAAAGAATGGATTGAGAAATGCCGTATTCTCGCACCTGAAGACAGACAGGTGCAGTCAATGATGAAGGAATATACCGAGAAAACAGGAGAAGAATTCGGTCCTGTAATAAGAGAAGAATATGTTCATGATCCTGAAGGAAAGGAAAAAGACCATGAACATCATCATCACCATCACGAACATGGAGAGCACTGCACTCATGATCATGATGAGGACGCTGAAGAGGATGAAGAAGAAGAATGAAGTATTTATCACACAGTGAGGATGAGACTCAGAAAATCGGTTATGAGGTTGCTGAAAAGATAAAGAAAGGTGATGTGATATCGCTTACGGGCTCGCTCGGTGCCGGCAAGACAGTTTTCGCAAAAGGCTTTGCGAAGCAGCTCGGAATCGAGGAAGCTATTGTAAGTCCCACCTTCACTCTCGTTCAGGAATATGATGGAAGGATGAAGATGTACCATCTGGATCTTTACCGTCTCAGCGGTGAAGATGAATTTGAGTCAATGGGCGGTGAGGATTTCCTTTACAGCGACGGAGTCACACTGATTGAATGGAGTGAGAAAATAGAATCCATGCTTCCGGATGATACCATCTATGTGAAGATCACGATCAATGAGGATCTGACAAGGACCATTGAGATCACGGGAGGAATATATGACTGAAATCAGGAACATACTTGCCTGCGACACATCCACTCCCACCCTTCACATCGCATTGAAATGCGAGGAAGGCTTTGAGGAGCGCATGATAGCAGGAGGTTTCCAGCATTCAGAAGATCTGCTTCAGGAAATCACATACATGCTTGAGCGCAGGAATCTGAAAGTGGCAGATCTGGATCTGCTTGTCTGTACAAGAGGCCCCGGATCATTCACATCCCTGCGCATCGCGATGTCCACACTGAAAGGTTTTTCTCTTGCAAAGAACATTCCTCTCGTATCAGTGCCGACGCTTGAGGCCATTGCCGGTGCATACATGATTCCTGACGTGCTCACGCTTGCGGTTCTTGATGCCAAGAAAAAAAGATACTATCTCGGACTGTACAGAAACGGAATGAAAGAAGGTGAAAACATTGACGGCAATGTGGAAGACATCCTGCCCCTCATTGAGAAGGAGAGAACACTTGCACTCACCGGTCCCGATGCCGGAAAATTCAGCAGCCAGATAAAAGAACATCTTCCATCATTGAATATCATCATGGACAGAATAAGCATAAGGCCGCTGGGCTCAGTTCTCATTGAAATGGGAATAAGGCAGCTTGAGAAAGAAGGTCCGGATGACATCGGAACAGGTCCTGTATACATAAGACGCAGCGATGCCGAAGAAGCCCTGCTTGCAAAGGAGAAAAACAAGGAATGAATTCATCATACGACATAGTTGTCATCGGAGCGGGAGTTGCCGGTCTGTCAGCTGCCGGTTATGCAGCCCGTGCAGGATACTCAACCCTCGCACTTGATGCGGCGGCACCGGGAGGACAGTTGCTTTTCATTGATACAATCGAGAACTATCCCGGAAGGGAAAGCATTTCAGGTTTCGCCCTTGCCGAGGAAATGGAAAAGCAGGCGCTCTCTTTCGGAGTCGAAATAGAATACAGTGAAGTCTCATCTGTCTCAAAAAAGGATGACGGCTTCACTGTCACAACTGCAGATGGAGAGGTAAAGTCGAAAGCCGTGATTCTTGCAATGGGCGCAAAGCATAGGCATCTCGATGTTCCGGGAGAAAGTGAATATGAAGGCAGAGGCGTAAGCTACTGTGCCACATGCGACGGTCCTTTCTTCAAGGGCAAGGTCGTGACTGTCGTAGGAGGCGGAGACACTGCCCTCACGGATGCAGTCTATCTCTCAAAGCTGTGCAGCAAGGTTTATCTGGTGCACAGGAGAAATGAATTCAGGGCCCAGAAAGTCCTTCAGGACAGAGTCAGGGCCTGCGGCAATATTGAAATTGTCACACCACATACGGTGAAGCAGATCAACGGTGATGGCAGCAAAGTCACATCCGTGACCCTTGACGACGGTACAGATCTCATCTGTGACGGCATATTCATCTTCACCGGAATAATCCCCTCAAGCGGCATCGTGAAAGACCTTGTCGAGCTCGACAGACAGGGCTTCATCATTACAGATGCAAAGATGGAAACAAGTCTGCCCGGCATCTTCGCATGCGGAGATATCAGGACAACTCCGTTCCGCCAGGTCGTCACTGCTGCGGGGGACGGTGCAATCGCTGCCCACGGTGCGGATGAATACATTTCCAGCCATTGATTAAAAGTACTGAAAAGCGCTTTTAATATGTTCAGAAAAGAGGCCTCTGTGCCTCTTTTCTTCTTGACTTGAGAGCTCTTGTGAGTTGTAATTAGACATATGAAAATCTTGATGCTCACATCTGAAACAGTCCCATTCTCCAAATCCGGAGGACTTGCGGATGTTGTCGGTGCATTATCCGGCGCGCTCTCTTCAAATAACGAAGTGAGCATCATCATGCCCCTCTACGGCTTCATAAATACCGCAGGTTTCAGGCAGGATGGAGAATATGAGATCAAGATGCTGGACAAATCTGAAAAGGTTGAAGTCCTATCCAGACAGGTTGAGAATGTGACATATCTTGCACTGCGTCACCCTCTTTACACACAGAGAAACGGAATATACGGAGATTCGTCATTTTCGCCTTACAGTGACAATTTCTACCGTTATGCCCTGATGTGCAAGACAGCCGTGAAAATAGCAGGAGACATTCAAGCTGACATACTTCACTGTCACGACTGGACGGCAGGACTTGCATGCTACCTTGCAAAGGAAAGCAGACTGAGCTGTAAAACAGTATTCACAATACACAATCTTGCCTATATGGGGGAGTTTCCCCGTTATGATGCGCTTTCAGCATACTTCAGACCGACTGAGAAAATGCTTTCGGGCACCGGACTCACAAAATGCTTCAACATGCTGAAAACAGGAGTCGAATATGCAGATGCCATCACAACTGTCAGTCCCACATATGCACGGGAAATCCAGACAAGAGAACAGGGCTGCGGCATAGATGAGCTGCTCAGGAGCAGGAATTCAAGACTTTATGGCATCATAAACGGAATTGATACAGAAGAATGGAACCCGGAAACCGATGCGTTCTTCAAAGATCACTTCAGCATCAGTGATCTGAGCGGCAAGGCAGAACTCAAGGAAAGGGCACAGATTCAGTTCGGCCTCAGCGTCGAACCGCAAAAACCGCTGATCGCCATGATCTCAAGACTTGCGGAGCAGAAAGGCTTCGGTCCCCTTCTTGAAGGTTCTCCATGTGCGCTTGAGCAGATTCTCTCATCAGACCGCTGCCAGTTCATCATAATCGGAACGGGTGACAAGAGGTACGAAAACAAGCTGAAGGACATTGCAATGAAATACAGGAACATTTCTGTGAACATTGTGTTCTCACAGGCAATGTCACATCTTGTGGAAGCGGCTTCGGATTTCTTCCTTATGCCTAGCAAATATGAGCCGTGCGGCCTGAATCAGATGTACTCTCTCAGATACGGTACTATTCCAATAGCACACAGGACAGGGGGACTGAACGACACGATCCATGACATCAGCGAAGGAAAGGACAAGGCAGACGGCTTCCTTTTCGGCAATGTCTACTCAGATGAGATAGTGGATACGGTGAACAGAGCTGTTGAATTCTACTACAGTGACAAGGAAGGAATGAAGGCATGCATCATAAACGGCATGAAGGAGGACTTCTCTTGGACAAGATCCGCGCAACAATATGAAGAAATATATAGAAAAACTTTAGGAGGAAACCAATTATGAGTAAAAAAGGAAAGAAGGTCATCGCCATCATTCTGGGCGGAGGCAGAGGTACGAGGCTTTATCCGCTTACTATGGACAGATCCAAGCCAGCTGTTCCTTTTGCAGGCAAATACCGTCTCGTTGATATCCCTATTTCCAACTGTCTCAACAGCGGAGTGAACAAGATATATGTTCTGACACAGTTCAATACTGCATCACTTCATAATCACATCGTCAACACATACCAGTTCGACCAGTTCTCTGGCGGATTCGTTGAAATTCTCGCAGCTGAGCAGACATATACTTCTGAAAGCTGGTATCAGGGAACCGCTGATGCTGTAAGGAAAAACCTCAAGCACTTCTCTGACCATGAGGCTGATTACTACATCATTCTCTCAGGAGACCAGCTGTACAGCATGGATTTCCAGCTCATGCTCGACCGCCATATCAAGGCAGGTGCTGATCTCACAATCGCTGCAAAGCCGATCAGCAGACAGCAGGCGACAGGACTTGGTATCATCGGAGCTGATGAGAACGGCATGATCAAGGCATTCTATGAGAAGCCGGCTCCCGATATGGACATCACTCAGTACAAGGTACCAAACAAGCTGATGCAGGATCAGCTCAAGCAGGACGTGACTGCTTCAAATGAGTATCTTGCATCAATGGGTATCTATATCTTCAATGCAAAAGTCATGGAAGAGGTTCTCAACAACGATGAGACAGACTTCGGCAAGGAAATCATTCCTGAAGTCATAAAGACCCGCCCGGTTGCAGCATATCTCTTTGACGACTTCTGGGAAGATATCGGAACGATCAAGGCATTCTATGAGACAAACCTCAATCTCGCCTCCATCAATCCGAGCTTCAACTTCTATAATGAGGAAATGCCGATCTATACACACCGCCGCCACCTGCCGGCAACCAAGATGAACTTCTGCAACATCTCCTACTCTCTTGCTAGCGAAGGCTCGATCATCACCAATGCATATATCGTGAATTCGATTGTAGGTGTAAGAACCATCATTGAATCAGGAGCATCGCTTGACGGTGTATACTGCATGGGTGCCAGCCGCTACGAAACAGAAGAAGAGAAGATCGAGAATGCACGTAAAGGTATCCCGAATATCGGTATAGGAAAGGGAACAATCATCAGGAAGGCAATCATCGACCAGAATGTGAGAATCGGCGATGGCTGCAGAATCGGTATCGATGACATCCCGCGTCCGGAAGGCGACTATGAGATGTATTCTGTCCATGACGGAATCATAGTCATCAACAAGAATGCGGTCATCAAAAACGGCACTGTAATGTGAACCGTATTCATCTCCGACTTGAGCTGCCGGGATTTCATTCCGGCAGTTTCTTTGTAAAAAAAATCTGCTTCCGTTTTTCAGGAAGCAGATTGAATTGTCAGATATGAGATAGTATCAGCAGATCTTATGAACCCATCCGGCAGGACCTTCAATCTCACCCATCTGGATACCTGTGATTGTTTCCCTTAGCTTCGTGAGGACCGGTCCCATTTCATCCATGCCACTTGGAATCAGAATATCCTTTTCCTTTGTATGGATAAGACCGACAGGACTTATTACAGCTGCAGTGCCGCACAGTCCGCATTCACTGAATGACGGGATCTCATCAAATCTCACAGGGCGTTCCTCGACTTCAAGCCCGAGATAATCTTTTGCTATCACTGTAAGAGATCTTCTTGTGATTGAAGGCAGGATGGAATCAGACTTCGGAGTCACAACCTTCTTTCCGTCTGCGGAGACGAACAGGAAGTTGGCACCTCCTGTCTCCTCAACATATGTCCTTGTTGCCGCATCAAGATACATATTCTCGCTGTATCCCTGCTTATGTGCATATTCACCCGGATAGAGACTCATTGCATAGTTAAGACCAGCCTTTATGTTTCCGGTTCCATGCGGTGCAGCTCTGTCAAAATCGGAAAGCATGATTTTGATAGGCTTTATGCCGCCTTTGAAATAAGGACCAACGGGAGTACAGAACATCCTGAATTCATATGCTGGAGAAGGAGCCACGCCGATAACCGGCCCGCAGCCGTAAATGAACGGCCTGATATAAAGAGTTGCTCCGCTTCCGAATGGAGGGACGTAACCGAGATTGGCTTTAACAAGTTCATCAAGAGCCTTGATGAAGTCCTCTGTTGAGATCTTTGGCATGATAAGACGGTCACATGTACTCTGAAGACGCTCGGCATTGAGATCCGGACGGAAGGCGACGATATCGCCATTCTTTGTCTCATAGACCTTGAGACCTTCAAAACCTGTCTGTGCATACTGGAGCACACCGGCACACTCGCTGATTGTGACCTCTGCCTTGTCAGTCAGTTCACCTTCATCCCACTGTCCGTTTTCCCAGTGTCTTGAATAGCGATAATCCGTTTTGATATAGCCGAAGCCAATCTTCCCCCATTCGATATTTTTCTTCTCCATTCTGCACCTCCCTGCAAATTCTTGTATTTGCTGTCAAATTATTCTCATCAGAAAAAAAAGTAAAGCTGGTATTATACCGATTTATCCAAAATCCTCACAATTTCCTTATCAGAATCCACCATATCCAGTCCTTCCATCTCGCTGAGCGTGAAATAGGAAAGACTGCTGTGGACGCTCAGGGTGAAACCATCAGACTCGGGATAAACATGATAGGCCTTCAGATGGTACAGTGTGTCCTTGTTCGTGAAATCAACCTGAGCAATAAGCTCCCCTACAGAAACCGGCACGCCGAGTTCCTCCATGAATTCTCTTTTAAGAGTATCCTCTTCGCTTTCACCCCAGCGGTTCTTGCCGCCTATGAATTCCCACTTCTCATTGTTCACGCTGCCTTCGGTATTCCTGCAGCCGAGAAGATATTTTCCGTCCTTTTCTACAATTCCTGCTGTGGTCACTCTTTCGTTCATTAAGGCCTCCTGATCAGAACAATACCAGATTTGGGAAGAAAAAATGAATAAGGGAAAAGACAGCAAGTGCAACAGCACAGGCTTTGTCGCTTGCTTTCAGATAGGTTTTCCTGTCTTCCTTTGCATAACGCACGTAATAAAGGGCAATGAAAAAACATACAACAGCTGGAAAGAGATCCCCGGCAAGCACAGGCCCCGGATATACAGGGAAGAAAAGATTGAGAAGGCAGAGCACAATGCCGGAGAAAAAGAAAAACAGCCTCATCTCCCTTTTCACGATAAGATAGTGCTTGAGCTTGAACATGAATCCAAGCTGGAGCCGGTACTCGTCCAGCAGAAGAATCAGTATTGTGAACACATAATATGCAAGTGTGAGGAAATATATCTGCATCAGCGTATTGCACCCATAATCCCAATCAGTTCGTCGCTGGTATAGCATCCGAGTTTCTCATGCGCCTCAGAACCGCTCAGCTGGTGCAGCAGCACGGCATTTATGATATCTTCCCGTCCAAGAGCAGCAATGCTCGCTGTGATGCCTGAAAGAACATCTCCGCTTCCGGCCGTTCCGAGATAAGGGTTCTGCCCGTCAACAATCCTTATTCTTTCGCCTTCACACAGATAAACAGCGTCTGCTTTCAGGATGATTGAAGCATCAAGACGATGGCCTGTTTCAATAAGAGTATCGTAAAATTCATCTGGAGATTGATACCCGTCTTTACCGCTTAGTGAGCGGAACTCTCCGACATGAGGTGTCAGAATGAACTGATCAGCACTGCACTTTCCTCCAAGAAGCCGTATTGCATCAGCATCCAGTACGAGCGTCCTGAGAGGCAGTGAAGCAATACGCTCAACAAGACGGCGCTGCATCTCTCCCCTGCCGAGTCCGGGACCCAGCAGCACAGCATCAAAGCTGTCATGCATTGAAAAGAAATCCTCAAACGGACGCACCATCACAGATGCACCGCAGTCAAGACTCACAAGAGATATTATGTTAGCATCCGTGAAAACGGTGACCATTCCGCTTCCGGCTTTCAGCGCGGCCTTCGCCGACAGCCTCACAGCACCGACATACTCAGCACTGCCTCCGATTACGGCAACTCTGCCACGCGTGACTTTGTAATCATCGCTTTCAAGAGTGAGCCTGCAGTATCCGGATGCATCGTGAAGTGAAATATTCCGGGATGGAATTTCGTTGAGCACTTCCTGAGGGAAAGAAGGGTTCAGAACACTTATCTTTCCGCAGTATTTCCTGTTTCCAAGAGCATACATGCATCGCTTTCTGCATCCGAAAGTATATGTCTCATCAGCAATTACGGCATTATTGAAGCAGGAGTCGCAAAGCCCGGAGGGCAAATCCACAGAAACTACATAAAAGTCCTTTCCGTTGACTTTATCTATTATTTCAGATTCCCTTTCCCTGAGCGTACCTCTGATGCCTACACCAAGAAGACCGTCGATGAGAATATCGGAAGGAACAATGTCATCAGCAAACGGAATCGAAAGCGCCCTGCAGCATTCCAGCTGTATTTCATTTTCCCTGCTGCGCCTTGAATAATCAGGTGTATATATACATATGTTATTATATCCGTTGATGCGGCATATCCTTGCCAGTGCAAGAGCATCTGCACCGTTATTTCCTCCGCCTGTAAGAAATAATACAGATGTATCTTTCTTCAGCATGTCTTTCAGTTTCATAAATGAAAGCAGAGCTGTCTCCTCCATGAGGGACAGGGAGGGAATTGAGAACCTCTCTTGACTTATCTCATCAGCTCTTTTACACTCTGCATCGCCCTTTAGATATTCCATGTGCTAAAACTTAACTCTAAAACAGGGTTTTGGTCTACAAAAAATTTTTGTATTCAAATGCATAATAATTAAATATTCATGCAATTTGTTTTCAGTAGTCTTGCACAAATGGAAAAATTCATCTAAAAAAAATAAAATACGAGGATAGCAAAAGACATGACAAAGTATATTATCAGACGTCTTATAGGTATGATACCGACACTGTTCATAATCATAACCTTGAGTTTCTTTATCGTGAGAATTGCACCCGGCGGACCTTTCGACGGAGAAAGGGCACTGCCTGAAGCTGTAAAGAGAAACATAGAGGCAAAGTATCATATGGACGAGCCTCTCATTGTCCAGTACGGCCGTTATCTTTTCGATGTAGTAAGAGGAGATCTCGGACCAAGCTACAAATACAAAGACTATGACGTAAACACTCTCATTGCAGTATCGCTTCCCAACTCGGTCGTACTCGGGTCAATGGCAATGATCGTGGCAATAATATTCGGGGTATCGCTCGGCACGGTAGCTGCGGTCAGGCAGAACACATTGCTTGACTATATACCAATGATACTGGCAGCTTTCGGCCTTTCCATCCCGCTTTTCGTTTTTGCCCCCCTGCTCCAGCAGATATTCTGCATGCAGCTGGGCTGGTTCCCGACCACGGGATGGTTCATGAACAATGGTGCCCCTCTCAGGACAGCCGTGCTTCCTGTCATCGCCCTCAGTTTCGCATATTACGCTGACATTGCGCGTCTGACACGATCCAGCATGGTGGAGACTCTGAGAAGCGACTATATTCGCACAGCAAGAGCAAAGGGCATGAAGAACAGCACAATCATCTTCAAGCATGCCATGAAGGGCGCCATGCTGCCGATCGTCAGCTATCTCGGCCCCGCATTCGCCGGTATCCTCACCGGAAGTATCGTTGTCGAGCAGGTCTTCCTTGTTCCGGGTCTGGGCAAGTTCTTCGTTCAGTCCTCATTCAACCGCGACTATACACTCATCGTAGGTGTCGTCATCGTATATTCAGCAATTCTCATCGTGATGAACTTCATTGTTGATATCGTGTATGCATACCTTGATCCGAGAATAAGCTATAAATAAGGAGGACTGGCAATGGCACTATTCAGAAAGAAAGAAATTGCGACAAATGAATTCAACCAAGTTATTGTCGGAACCAGTCTTACAAAAGAAGCATGGAAGAGACTCAAGAAAAACAAGCTTGCAGTTGTGGGCGGTGTTATCGTAATCATCTACACACTGATCGCACTGTGCGCGAGCCTGCTTCCGATCTATCCCTATGATGAGGCTATAACAGTCCACAGAAACCTCCGTCCTTCCCTCACCAAAACAGCCGGGGACCTCATGCTCGAGCAGGAAATGAAGAACCTTTTTTTCCAGGCATGGAGGCAGGGACGCCTTGAACTCAGTGATGAGGAAGACGCCCAGATCGAAGCATGGGTCATGGAGAGCAAGACAAACCAGGTATGGGATCTTGTGTATGCCCGCGGCATGGAAGCTCTTGAGGCAGGTTCATTTGAATGGAACTCGTCAGAACAGAGCCGCATAGACAGAATGCTCAACAACATAGAAACAGAAACGCAGATCACAATCGACAAAGTCAGCGTGGTTTATGAAGGCAAGACCATGAACATCGAGGATATGTCCTATGAAGAACTGCGCGGTCTCTACGCTTCACTCCTCGGCGTTGATGAGAACACACTTGAAGAATCTCTGGTGAATGAAGTCCGTTCGGCAGTAAGCAACGAGCTGAGATCAAAAGACTCAACTCTTTCCGGTGAAGATCTTGATTCTTCTGTTGAGATGGAAATGGACGCACTCGGTGAAGACGGAATCCATGACAGAGCTTCAACAAACATCATCGGCTATATTGAGCAGATCGCCCAGCGCAGTGCCAATTCCGATATACAGGCGATGATCGACTCAGGTTCAATGACTTTCCCCTATGAAGGAACATTCGATCTTTCAAACGGTCTTCATGTGGAACTTGAAGTCACCAAGATGCATGAAAGACGCTACATTTTCGGAACTGACTATCTCGGCCGTGATCTTCTCAGCAGAATAATCTACGGCAGTCAGGTATCAATTGCTGTAGGTATCGTAGGTACTGTGACAAGTATTTTCATCGGTATCCTTGTCGGATCCCTCGCCGGCTATCTCGGCGGCAAGGTCGACTATTACCTGATGAGATTTGTCGATATCATGTACGGACTTCCCTACATGCTGCTGGTAATCATATGTATGGCCATTTTCGGACGCCAGATAGTCAACCTGTTCTTCGCACTTGCACTCGTTTCCTGGCTGACAATTGCCAGAATGGTGCGCGGCCAGATAATGTCGCTGAAGAATCAGGAATATGTCGAGGCTGCAAGAAGCATGGGTGCGGGAACAATGCATATCATATTCAAGCACATGATTCCAAACAGCCTTTCAATCATCATCGTTTATTCAACAATCCGTATTCCGGCATTCATCATGCAGGAAAGTTTCCTTTCATTCCTCGGTCTCGGTGTCCAGGCACCATATGCATCATGGGGTTCTCTGATCGGCGATGCTGTCTCATCGATGGCTCTGTATCCGTACAAGCTCATCATTCCGAGCATTGTCATGGTCATCTTCCTCTTCTCCATGAACTTCCTCGGCGATGGTCTAAGAGATGCATTTGATCCGCAGACTAAAAACCAGTTATAAGGAGGACTGAAGATGAGCAGTTTCAAAGATGCAAACGTGCTTCTCGAGGTCAAGGACCTGAGGACACATTTCAAGACAGATAACGGTATTCTGAAGGCTGTTGACGGCGTATCCTTCACAGTTCATGAAGGAGAGACAGTAGGTCTCGTAGGTGAATCCGGCTGCGGAAAGTCAGTGACAAACCTCTCGATCATGAGACTTGTTCCCTCCCCTCCGGGAAAAATCGTTGGAGGAGAGGTTCTCTACCGCGGAACAGATATCATGAAACTCAGCGAGAAGGAGCTGAGAAATATCCGCGGAAACAAGATTTCCATGATCTTCCAGGATCCGATGACCAGTCTCAACCCCTATCTCAGAATCTCAACACAGATGATTGAGACGATCAGACTGCATCAGAACATGACAAAACAGGAAGCCAGGGAAAGAGCAATAACAATGCTCAAGCTTGTGGGCATTCCTTCCGCAGAAAGCAGGATTGACTGTTATCCTCACCAGTTCTCCGGCGGTATGAGACAGCGTGTAATGATTGCAATGGCACTCAGCTGCAATGCTGACCTGCTTATTGCCGACGAACCTACCACAGCTCTTGACGTCACGATTCAGGCTCAGATTCTTGAGCTTATCAAGAAGATCACAGAGCAGCTGAAAACCGCTGTGATCCTCATCACTCACGATCTCGGCGTTGTTGCCGGTATGTGCGACAAGGTTTGTGTCATGTATGCAGGACGCATTGTCGAAAGTGCTCTCACAGATGACCTGTATGCTTCTCCGGCACATCCGTATACAAAGGGCCTCATCGCATCTGTTCCAAAAATGGACGGCAACAGGGAAGAAAGGCTCTTCTCCATTGAAGGACAGCCGCCAAACGTCATAGACCTTCCGCCATGCTGTCCGTTCCATCCAAGATGCAACAGGACATGTGAAGTATGCCGCCATGCGTATCCGCCGGTAAAGCAGGTCGGAGAAGATCATTATGTGGCATGCTGGCTTGCCTGCAGCGAAGAAGAAAGAAAGGGAGCACTTGAGGGAGCTGAAAACAATGGAAAATAAAGAAGTCATACTCTCAGTAAAGAATTTAAGGCAGCACTTCCCCATCGACGGAGGAGGCCTTTTCAAGAAGACAATCGGTTATATCCGCGCTGTGGACGGTATCAGCTTTGATGTATACAAAGGCGAGACCGTAGGTATCGTTGGTGAATCCGGATGCGGAAAAAGCACGACAGTCCGTTCAATCGCACAGCTCTACAAGCCGACTACAGGACAGGTCATCTTTCACGGAGTTGACCTGTGCACAGCCGACAAGGATACGCTTCTCAAGGAAAGAAGAAACATTCAGATGATCTTCCAGGATCCGTATGCCTCGCTTGATCCCAGAATGACAGTCAGGAACATCATCCTTGAACCGCTGAGGATCTACAACAAAAGAAATCTTCTCGATAAGAACTATACGGAAGAAGAGCTTGATGAGAAAGTCAAGGATCTCATGGAGAAAGTCGGTATAAACAAGGCTTTCGTAAACCGCTATCCTCATGAGTTCTCAGGCGGACAGAGACAGAGAATCGGAATAGCACGTGCACTTGCACTCAATCCTGAAATCATTCTTGCCGATGAGCCTGTATCCGCGCTTGATGTCTCAATTCAGGCACAGATCCTCAATCTCATTTCCGATATCCAGAAGGAAATGGGTGTCACTTTCATCTTCATAGCACACGATCTGGGGGTTATCCAGCACATTTCCCACCGTGTCATCGTAATGTATCTGGGCAAGATCATGGAAATCTCGTCATCCGATGAGCTTTACAGCAATCCTCTTCACCCATATACACAGGCACTGCTCTCCGCAGCCCCTATTCCTGATCCTAAACTTGAAAGGACTAGACAGAGAATCGTACTTGAAGGCGATGTCCCATCTCCTGACAAGGAACGTCACTGCTGTTACTTCTATGACAGATGTTCGAAGAGAATGGACAAATGTGCATGTGCTGTTCCTCCAATGTTCGACTGCGGGAACAACCATCATGTCGCATGTTTCCTCTATGACGACAAGCCGGTTGCAGAACCTGCAGACGATACACCTACAGAAGGTGAACTGAAACTCAGAAAGAAAACAGAGAATAAAGCTGAAAACTGAGAAGCAGCAGACTGAAAAGCATTGAAAAAACCCTCCTCATGGATACTGATATGCTCCCCATAAGTAGTACACGGAAATAAAACTACTTGAGTGAGCATACCATACTTTAAATATCCGGATGCGGAGGGTTTTTCTCATATAAGATATATTAACTTCGTCAGCGTCTCAGCAGTCCCTTCTGAAGTGCATTCCTGTCGATATCAAGAGGAAGAGCACAGTAGGATGCAATCATATTGGCCATTGATTCAAGATGAAGCCCTCCTCTTTTCGCATTGACGAACTCCATATTCATATACGGTTTGTCCTCTCTTGCCAGCTTAAGACGGAGAACAGCCATTTCCTTGTTGCGCCATGTCGGTTTTATTGCGGTGCTGCCATCTGCGATACCTTTGTAGAAATGTCTTATCTCGACAGCTTCGACAAGGCTGTATTCAATTTCTGTCTTTGAACTGAACGGCCCTATTCCGTAGGAGACTGTTATCGTCCTGCTGTTGTTGGAAAATATCCAGTCATCACGGTAAAGCGCGACAAGAATTAGAATAATGGTAAACAATGCGGCAAAGATGTAAGAGATGCCGAAACCGTCACCAAGTGCTGAGATTAGCCCCAGGACAAGCAGAAATGCAAAAACAATGCAGACGATTCTTATAAGCGGAGAAAGGGAATAACGAAGATCCCCGTTCCTTCCTTTTTTCAGAGTAAATGCGCTCATATGACAATCATATGCCAGGATGACATGCAAATACAATCAATGAACATCCATTTTAAAAATTATTGGAAAAACTTTTTTCACGCTGTCACCGGAATATTTTCTTGTATTGCAAAAATCTAAATATTTATTTGTTTATTATTTGCATAATAAGTGAATAAAAATTAAAAAAATTACATACCACATGTAGAAAAAAAAGAAAAAATAAGGTAAAGTGTGTAGCAAGTTGAATTTTATCAGGAGGTCAATAAATGAAAAAAGTATTAGCATTAGCATTAATTGCTCTTATTTCTTTCAGTGCTTTTGCAGGCGGCAGCAGTGAAGCTACTTCCGCTCCGGCAGCAAGCAGCACGACAACCACAACAACAGCAGCAACTTCAACAGCTGCAGCACCGGAAGATGATTATGTATCTTTCGTAATTGCAAATGCTGCAGAACCGGAATCTCTTGATCCAAGCCAGATTCAGGGTGTTCCTGAGCATAGAATTTTCGAAGCTCTCTTTGAAGGACTTGTTGCAGTAGATCCTCAGACAGCTGACGGCGTACCGGGCGTTGCAGAAAGCTGGGATATTTCAGAAGACGGTCTCACCTACACCTTCCACCTCAGAGAAGATGCAGTATGGTCAGACGGTGTTCCAATAACAGCACAGGATGTTGTCTATTCATGGACACGTGAGCTTGATCCGGCAACAGGCAGTCCGTATGCATGGTTCCCTGCAATGTTCATCGCAGGTGCCACTGAATTCAATTCAGGCGAGGCAGATGCAAGCGCACTTCAGATCAGGGCTATTGACGATCACACATTCGAAATGACTCTCATCGGACCGCTTCCGTATGTTATCGGCGCACTTTGCCACTATTCATTCGGTATCGTTCCCCAGCATGCAATCGAGAAGTACGGTACAGACTGGACAAAGCCTGAGAATTTCGTAGGCAACGGTCCGTTCGTTCTCAAGGAACATACTCCTCAGGACAGAATCGTCTGTGTCAAGAACGAGCTTTACTGGGATGCAGAGAACGTAGCTCTTGATGAAGTTGTATTCCTCGCAAGCGATGATACAGCCACAAACTACAACATGTACCTCTCCGGTGAAGTTGACTGGGATACAGGTATCGACCTCAACAACCTCGATGCAATCAGCATGAGATCTGACTATCAGGTTGCTCCTCAGCTCTCAACATATTATTACACAATCAACGTAACAGAACCGCCACTTGACAATGTTCTCGTAAGAAAGGCAATCAGCTATGCAATCGACAGACAGGGTCTTGTTGACACAGTCACACGCGCCGGCCAGATTCCTTGCTGGGGCATCGTACCTGAAATGGCAGGTTATGAACCGCTTGAGGAAAGCGACAGAGGCGGAGTTCTCTTCGATCCTGAATATGCACAGCAGCTCCTTGCTGAAGCAGGATATCCTAACGGCGTAGGATTCCCGACAATCACAGTGCTTTACAATACTGATGACGCACACCGCCAGCAGGCTGAGTACATCCAGCAGCAGCTCAAGGACAACCTCAACATCAACGTTGAACTTGAGAACCAGGAATGGGCCACATACCTTGCCAACAGAAACGCAGGTAACTTCCAGATCGCACGTGCAGGATGGGTCGGAGACTATCAGGATCCTAACACATTCCTCGACATGTTCATCACAGGTGCTGGCATGAACGGCGGTAAGTACTCAAATGAAGAGTATGACGCACTCATCAAGCAGGCTGCATCAATGCAGGCCGGTGAGGAAAGATTCGCAGTCCTCAGGCAGGCAGAAGACATCCTCATCAACCAGGATCAGGCTATCATCCCGCTTTATGTATACGTATCACAGGGTATGATCGATACCAACAAGTGGGGCGGCTGGTACAACAACACAATGGACTACCATCCGGTAAAGAACATCTACCTCAAGTAGTTTGGAGCAGATGTTTCAAGAACGCCCGGGAATTCTTCCGGGCGTTTTCATTTCATTGCAGCACATCAGCTTATTTTATTTCATTGTTTCTTCTATTCTGTCAGAAAAACTGAAATCACATGCATCTTTTAAAATTCCGTGGGCAAATCGTGGACAAAAAATCAAACACATGCAGACAGTGAAACAGGGCCATCCGTGATGAGCAAAAGATTCATTCCACAGATTGACTAAAAGCCTTTCTTATTCTAGTCTCTTTTCTGTCCGGGGTGGCTAAAATAGCCTGAGATTATACCCGTTACCTGATCTGGATAATACCAGCGTAGGGAGCGTAAAACTATTTTCTCTTCACTTATTTTACTCCTGGGGCAAATACCGATTTGGGAGGCTTTTCAAATGAAAAGGCACATTATCACAACCATCATGCTGGTCTTGCTCTGCAGTGTATCTCTTTTTGCTCAGGCAAGCAGCGAATCAGCTTCAGCAGAAGAGAGATCAATCACACTCTACTGCTATGACACATTCTCATCAGAATGGGGATCCGGACCTACTCTCATCCCTCTTTTTGAGGAAGAGACCGGAATCAAGGTAAACGTTGTCAGCGGCGGAGATGCTGTTGAAATGCTTTCAAGAGCCATAATAGAGGGCGACAGCTGTCCGGCTGATCTCATAATGGGCATTTCAGATGATCAGGCAAGCACTGCATATGAATCAGGACTTTTCACCTCATATGATTCCCCTGCTCTAGAATACGTTGACGATTCACTTGAATTTGATCCCCAGCACCGTCTCATTCCATTCGATTACGGTGTATTCGCCTTTGTATGGGACAGCGAGTCTGACGTACCCGCACCGACCTGCCTTGATGACCTGAAAGATCCAGTCTACAAGGACAAGATCATTCTCATTGACCCGAGAACATCCTCAGTAGGACTCGGACTTCTCATGTGGACGATCGATGTGTACGGCGAGGATGGATATCTTGACTGGTGGAAGGCTGTGAAAGAAAATGCGCTCACAATCGCTGACGGCTGGTCTTCCGCATACGGTCTTTTCACTGAAGGAGAAGCTCCGATTGTAATCTCATACACGACAAGCCCTGTTTACCATGTCCTGTGGGAGGACTCGACACGCTATCAGGCACTCATATTCCCCGAAGGACATCATATGACAATTGAGTCAATCGGCATACTTGAATCAAGCGACAACAAGGAAGAAGCAGAGGCATTTGTGGATTTCATTCTCACGGAAGGTCAAGCAGAGACGGCAATCGCAAATTCAATGTATCCTGCAAACTCGCAGACAGAACTGCCGGATGCATATGAGTGGGCACCTATGCCGGACAGAGTATTCAGCATGGATCCTGACTATGTGGCTGCGAATATCGACAGATGGACCGCAGAATGGACAGAAGCAATGATCAACTGAAAACGGAGGATGAGAAGAAATGAAGAGCAGATTTTACTTTTTACTGGCCCTGCTGCCGCTGGCGATTCTGCTGGTGCTCTTCATTCTTCCCCTTTCATTCAATCTTTCAAAAGCCTTCTTCAATGAAGAGGGCTTTACTCTTGATCTCGTAAGGGATGTCTTCACGACTCCCTACACTTACCGCCTGCTTGCATTCACTCTGCTGCAGGCATTCATTTCCGGCTTTGTGAGTGTGCTCATCGCACTTCCCGGTGCATATCTTTACGCAAACTACCGTTTCCGGACAAAGAATCTCATGCTCTCACTTTCAAGCCTGTGTTTCGTTCTCCCTTCAATTCTTGTTGTGCTCGGTTTCGTCATTTTCTACGGCAACTCCGGATTCGTGAACGAACTTTACAGAAAGATTACAGGAGGCAGTGAAAGCATAAAGATTCTCTACAGCTTCAAGGCCATTATCCTTGCTCATGCATTTCTCAACATACCTGTAGCCCTCTCCCTCATAACCGACAGCTGGTCAAATATGTCAAGGAACACGGAGAACGCGGCCAGAACGCTCGGAGCAGGGAATATTAGGATATTCTTTTCCATAACACTGACACGGCTTCTTCCATCAATCCTGTCAGCCTTCCTGCTGATCTTTCTCTTCTGTTTCACAAGTTTCTCAATAATACTGGTACTGGGAGGCGGACCTGAATACACGACACTGGAAGTGGAGATATACAGGACGAACAACATAGTTCTGGACTCTGCACGGGCATCCGCGCTTTCCATTTTCACATTCATTGTCAATCTTGCAATACTCATCATCTACACATTCATATCACGCACAGCTGAAAACAGGGATAAAAGTCGTGAAGACCGGGCAGTACCGGTGAAGAGCTGGAAAGTCCGCTGTGCCCTGCTGATATACAACACGCTGATGCTCATATTCATTCTGGGCCCTATAGTGTCAATCATCGCAAGATCATTCGTCTCCACATCAAAGAGATACGGAGAAGGTTTCAGCCTGAGAAGCTATCAGGAAATATTCGGCACAATATCATCAATCGGTGCAATGGGCGATGCCTACACTGCCCTGCTGAACAGCATATTCATCGGGCTTGCGGTTGCAGCTGCCGCAACTGTGCTGGCACTTTTCCTTTCACTCTACAGCTCGAAAAAGAACAGCAGGCTCCTTGAAATAACAGGCATGTTCCCTCTTGCGATAAGCTCAGTGACCCTCGGACTCGGCTATTACATAATAAAGGCACATATACAGTCTGACAGCATCCTAGTCTCATACATGCTGGTAATACTTGCCCACCTGGTAATCGCACTGCCATTTGCAATGCGTACGCTTTCGCCTGCAGTGAGAAGCGGGAACAGACGGATTCTGCTTGCCGCATACACTCTGGGCACAAGTGAGGCGAGAACATGTTTCGACATAGAGATCCCGATGCTGAAAAGCAGTCTTGCAAAAGCCTTCATCTTCTCATTCGCGCTTTCGGTCGGAGAAGTCAATGCAACCCTCACACTTGCGGAAGGTCGTGTGATAACACTGCCCATACTGCTTTACAGACTGATCAATTCATATAATTATCAGGGAGCATGTGCAATAGGCACGATCCTAATACTCACAACATTCATCATCTTCAGCATCTCGGAAAAACTGGGAAGGAGAAAACATAATGAGCAAACTTGAACTGCAGAAAATACAGAAGGATTATCCTGAATTCTCTCTTGATCTCAATCTCAGTGTGAACGAAGGTGAATTCCTCACGATAATAGGTCCAAGCGGATCAGGAAAATCAACACTGCTGAATATAATAGCAGGACTTGACAGCCCGGCTCACGGCAGTATTCTGCTTGACGGCAGGGACATTACCTCAACACCTCCTCAGAAAAGAGGCATAAGCATGGTTTTCCAGGACTATGCACTCTTTCCCTCCATGAATGTCGAGAAGAACATAGCATGGGCAATGAAGATAAGAAAGGTGAAAGCCTCAGAACGGCATTCAGCTGCCGCTCAGCTGCTCTCCCTCGTGAATCTTTCAGGATACGGCAAGCGCAAGGTCACGACTCTCTCAGGAGGAGAAGCCCAGCGTGTCGCGCTTGCCCGTGCGCTCTCATCAGATCCATCAATACTGCTGCTTGACGAGCCTCTTTCAGCTCTGGATGCAAATCTGAGACGCCGCCTCAGGGATGAGGTAAGAAGAATACATGACAGCAGTCCGTCTCTTACCACTGTCTATGTCACACATGACAGAGAGGAAGCTTTCGCGATAAGCGACAGGATTGCGATAATAAAAGACGGCAGGCTTGAAATGGCGGACACACCGGAAAACATATACAGGAACCCCGCAACGCTTTTCTGTGCATACTTCACGGGAGAAGGAACTGCTTTGAGTGCCGATCTTTTCAACCTGAGCATACCTGCAGACACGATTTTCTTCAGACCGGAAGATGTGCTGGTGAAGGAAGAACCGTTCTTTGCCGACAGCGATTCATATATAATACTTGATGAATGCGAAGTCATCAGTAGCGAATATCTTGGCCGATGCTATATACTCGGTCTGAACTATAAGGGACACAGGATACTCGCCGAATCTTCCGTTTTTCCACAGAAAAGGCATGTAAGCATTTACATAAGCAAAAACAGGCTGCTTTTCTTCAAAGACGGTGTGAATATAAGCTGAAACGTACTGCTGGAATCCTGCAGAAGGAGAAACCCGGACAAATACACTTCTGCCGGTTTGAGCCAGAAATCAGGTTTTCTGTGTATATAGTTCAGAGGTATATATGAAACGATTGTTTTTACTTTTGAACCTGTTGCTGATCACAGCCGCAATTAATGCCGCATCATGGACTCCTGATGTCAGGGCATATGCGTCAGCTGTCTTCAGCATGAACACTGCAGATGGCAGTGACAGGCTTCCTTGCAGAACAGCTTTCGCATTGAATCTGGAGGCAAGACCGCTTGCTGTAAGCTTCAGCAGTCACAGACTGTCATCAGGACTGAGGCTCTCAATAACATCCGACTCACTTGAATACATGAATACGACACTGCTTGGCAGTGACAGACTGTCTGTTTTCATCGCCTATGAAAAAACTTTCAGACGCCTTGCAATAGGCGTTGATGCCGGTATAGGTCTCGCACTCGTGAAGCATCAGGATATAATGTACGCATTTCTGGATTCTTCCATCACCCTTGCATGGCAGATCGCATCCTGTTTCTCTCTGAATTTCAGAACCGGTTTTGTTTATTACAGACAGCGTTTTGAAATCCAGCCGGGAATCGGGGCATGCTTCATTCTTCCACCGGGGGACAGAAAATGAGGAAAATAACTTTCATAACACTGGCCGTAATACTGTGCATCACGCTCTCCGGCTGTGAGATCATAGCTGAAAAGCCGCAGGAGAAACGGATATTCATGCTGTCAGCGGGTCTTGACTACAAAGGGACCGGGGCCAGCATTCTGAAGGGAACAGTCAATGACCAGAAAGCAATGATCAGCCAGATGGCATACCTTGCGGCAAAGGAGAACACATCTTTCCATTCTGTTGCAGTCACCGGAGAAAACGGCATCTGCAGCCTTGCAACTTACTCGAAGGATGCGGTGGAAACAGAAGCGGTACAGACGAACTGCAGAATCGGAAGAGATGAGCTCAAGACAGTTATCCTTGAAGAACTTGACAAACTGGCAGGAAGAATCCAGCCCTCCGACATATTCATTTTCTACTATGCAGGACACGGCATTGAATGCAGCGATGAAGGAAAGGAATATCTTAACGGAGCCCTCGTCCTGGATTATTTCGATACCGTTCCATCAATAGGCTACTGGTACAACGACAGCAGAAACCTTCAGAAAATTATATCGCTGCCTGAGCTGGAAAGCGCCGTGTCAATGATGAAAGGAGAAAAGATAATCATACTGGACTCCTGTTTTTCAGGAAGCATGGTGAAGGATGATCCGGCCATAACCGGTACAGGGGACATAAGAGGCGCATTCTCATCTCTCTTCAGCAGAGGAAGCAGCGGAAACGGCAGCACATACATACTCTCCGGTGCCAGAGCGGATCAGGAAAGCTTTGAAGACAGCTCGAGGGGAAGAGTGCATGGACGTTTCACCGCTTCGCTGCTGGATGCGCTGGGATACAGATTCATAGATGCAGAGGAAGAAAGAGCCGGCATGCCGTCTGAGAAAAAGCTCACTGTCTCATATCTTTATGACAGACTCTCAGACGACAGTCTTCTTGTGAAAGACCAGAATCCCGTCATGAACGAATTCTACATAGACGTTATCATGTTCAGTTTCCAGTGACGCCCTTCTTCACCCGCTCGATCTCATCCCTTATCGCAGCGGCCTTTTCAAATTCAAGACGTTCGGCACATTCCCTCATCTCCTTCTCAAGAGACCTCAGGTACTTCTTCCTGTCCTTTTCGAGAAGCAGATTGAAAGCCGAACGCTGGATCTTGAGCTCCTCCTGCTGGATCTCCTCAGCATCTTTCATCTGACGCTCAAGGATATCCTCAACAGCCTTCTTGATTGTCCTCGGCGTGATGCCGTGTTCCTTGTTGTAGGCCATCTGGACAGCACGTCTGTGCTCAGTCTCATTGATGGCTTCCTTCATGGCATCACTCATCTGATCCGCATACATCAGCACCCGTCCGTTGGCATTTCTCGCAGCACGTCCTATAGTCTGGATCAGAGATGTCGCAGAGCGCAGGAATCCTATTTTATCCGCATCGAGAATGGCGACAAGCGATACTTCAGGAAGATCAAGACCTTCCCTCAGCAGGTTGATGCCGACAAGTACATCAAAAACACCCTTTCTGAGGTCAGTCAGGATCTCGACACGCTCAATCGTCTCAACTTCGCTGTGAAGATAGCGGACCTTGAGACCGAGAGAGGAAAGATAGCTTGACAGATCCTCCGCCATCTTCTTGGTAAGTGTGGTGACGAGCACCCTTTCGCCTGACTTCACGGTTCTGACTATTTCTCCGTAAAGATCCTCCATCTGACCTTCAGTCGGTCGCACTTCTATTTCAGGATCAAGCAGGCCGGTAGGCCTTATGATCTGCTCAACAACCCTGGTGCTTTCTTTGAGTTCAGTCTTGCCGGGAGTCGCGCTGACATATATCCGCTGCCCGACTTTTTTGTCGAACTCATCGTATTTGAGCGGGCGGTTGTCAAGTGCGGAAGGAAGGCGGAAACCGTAATTCACAAGGTTCACCTTTCTTGATCTGTCACCCTCATACATCGCACCTATCTGCGGCAGGGTGACATGTGATTCATCGATGAAAACAATGAAATCATCAGGAAAATAATCAAGAAGAACCATAGGTCTCTCACCTGGCGCTCTGCCGGAAAGCGGCCTCGAATAGTTCTCAATTCCCGCACAGTGTCCGACTTCCTTAAGCATCTCGATATCATACTCGACACGGCTTTTGAGACGTTCCTTCTCAAGCAGCTTGCCCTGGCTCTCAAAATACTGGAGCTGGTCCTCAAGCTCGCTTTCTATCCTGCCTATGGCACTGTCCAGTGCCTCCTTCGGCATGACGAACTGCTTGGCAGGATAAAGCGTGAAGCTGTCAAGCCTGTCAAGCTTCTCAAGTGTAAGCGGATCAAAGACCTCAATCGAAACAATCTCATCCCAGTCAAGTGTTATCCTGACGGCACTCTCAAGATACGCAGGATAAATTTCGATGATATCCCCGCGAACACGGAAGGTTCCTCGGCTGAGCACCACGTCGTTACGCTCATACAGCATGCGCACAAGCTGTTCAAGCTCGGTTTTATGGTCAAAAACCTCACCGACGGAGAATGTATGTATCATGTCCTTGATCGATACAGGATTTCCAAGACCGTAGATGCAGCTCACCGTGGATATCACTATGACATCACGGCGCTCCATCAGGGAAAATGATGCGGAAAGGCGCAGTCTGTCTATCTCATCATTTATGTCGGCTTCCTTCTCGATATACAGATCCTTGCCGGGCACATAGGCTTCGGGCTGGTAGTAATCATAAGTCGAGACAAAGTACTCGACCGCATTGTCAGGGAAGAAAGACTTGAATTCCCTGTAAAGCTGTGCGGCAAGCGTCTTGTTGTGTGAAAGCACCAGAGTAGGACGGTTGATCCTCTCTATAATCTTTGCCATTGTGAAGGTTTTTCCAGATCCGGTAACACCCTTCAGCGTCTGCGCCCTGTCACCGTCCTCGATCCCCTTTGCCAGCCTGTCTATGGCCTGCCCCTGATCTCCTGAGATATCAAAAGGAGAGACAACATGAAACTTACGGTTCTTCAGCACCGCATTCTGATGCACGTTGACAACATCATTTCCCGCCCATGAGGGATCTGCACGGTTCTCGCTCATCTTATAACCCACCTCATATTCTCAAGTGTCTGCTCAACCAGAGGGACATTCTTTATCACGATTTCATCCCCGTTCCTGTTCACGGTAACATCGACCTTGTCACCGGAGTCGCTGGCAGCCATGAAGGCGTAGTAATCGCTGTATCCCCTCACCGGAGTGTCATCAAGCGCAGTTATCACATCGCCGCCAAGGTAGATCACGCTGTTTCCGTACTGCACTGCCCGGCTTCCGCCTCTCAGTCCGGCACTGTCAGCTTCTCCCGCCGGAATCACCTGCGAGATGAGGATGCCCTCGCTCACCGGAAGTGATGCGTAATCGACTATCATCGGATTGAGTTCAACGCACAGGATGTCGAGAGTTCCCCTGTCCACATGACCCAGCCTTATGATCTCACTTGCCACCTCAATGACGGTGTTGACAGGAATTGCGAAACTCACACCCTGAGCACTGCCGCTTGTGGAATAAATGGCGGTTATGAGGCCGATCATGTTTCCTTTGCCATCAAGCAGAGGGCCTCCGCTGTTGCCCGGATTTATCTGGGCATCGGTCTGTATCAGCATGGAAAGGGAAACACCCTGAGAAGATGTGACAGTACGTTCAAGGGCACTGATCGTGCCGACACTCTGCGACCATGAATAGCCGTACGGGGAACCGATTGCAATAACCTTCTGTCCCACAACGAGTTCATCGGCAGATCTGAAGGCAAGAGGCATCAGCATTCTGGTGCTGTCATCAACCCTGATCACTGCAATATCGGTAACGGGATCAGTACCGACAAGAAAAGCATCCTCAACACTGCCGTCATGGAATTTGACTGAAAGGCTTCCCCCCGCATTCACAACATGTGTGTTCGTGACTATGTAGCCGTCAGATGAGATGATGACCCCGCATCCGGTGGCACCGGAAAGATTGTTTTCCGTGTAAATCTCGACGACAGAAGGCGCACACTGCCTGTATACGGAAATATTCTGCAGCTCGTCAGCAGAATACAGCCAGTCCTTGTCTCCTTCCTCAAAGAGGATGAGACCGTCATCCGAATAGAAGATATTGTCAATCTCATAGCCCCCGAGCGCCAGCAGGGCCGCCTCCCCGCCTTCTGCCGTGACTTTGTCTATCTCGCCCTGAAGATCTTCCCTTCTCCTGTCCTCATATATTCTCAGCGTCCAGATTATGAGGAGGATGAAAACAAACAGGAACACTATCACTGCAGATACAGCTGCTATGATTTTTGAAAGCGGTGGTTTTTCTCTCATGACTAAAGCTAAACTAACACTAACAATAATCACTGGTCAATCAATTTGAGGATATAATGGATATCATGAACGAAATTGAAAAGCTGAACAGTGCGGCATGGGATGAAGAGAAAAAGAAGAACAACTGGTGGACAAGGGCTGTGAGCAGAGAGGAAACGGACAGGGCCCGCCATGGCGGTTTCCAGATAGGCATCACACCGGTGAGGAAGATGCCTGAGGAATGGATGGAGAAAATAAAGGGAAAGGTGCTTGCACTGGCATCAGGAGGCGGACAGCAGGGGCCGCTTCTTGCCGCAGCGGGTTATGATGTCACGGTTGCAGACGTGTCGCAAGAACAGCTTGCACAGGACAGGATGGCGGCAGAAAGGGACAGTCTTGCAATAAGAACAGTGAAGACAAGCATGAGTGACCTCTCCGTTTTCAGCGACGATGAATTCGATACTGTGATCTGCCCTGTTTCGATCAACTTTGTTGAGGACTGCAGAACCGTGTTCAGACAGGTTTCACGGGTGCTGAGGAAAGACGGATTCTTCATGTTCGGCATCGCAAACCCCGTCATGTATATTTTCGATGTAGGCAGGCTTGAAAAAGGAAGGATGAAAATAAAGTACACACTGCCCTTCTCCGCCCTGCACAGTCTTTCGGCACATGAAAGGGAAAAACTGAAAAGGGAAAAAGGAACGTTTGAATTCAGCCACACTCTGGACTCAATAATAGGAGGCCTTTGCGGCGAAGGCTTCATGATCGATGCGTTTTATTCTGACACAAGCGGCTTTGAACCTGTTGACAGCTATATACAGGACTGCTACCTAGCCTTCAGCGCCGTCAATGCCAAGGTATGAGATCTCTCCGTCCACAGTGAGCAGGACTGCCTTTATGCCGTGTTCCGTGCAGAATGCCCCGGCATCAGCACTGCCCATGACAAAAAGCGCAGTGGAAAGTGCATCAGCAAGCGTTCCGTCGCTGTTAATCACCGAGACACTGGCAAGATCGGTCTGCGCAGGGTATCCGGTGGAGGGATCAAGGATATGATGGTACACAACACCATCCGACATGAAATAGCGCTGATAGGAGCCCGAAGTGACAACAGCCTCATCACTTGCATTCACAACAGTGAAATAACCGCCCTCGCTGCTGTCAGGATTCTGCAGTCCTATCCTCCAGCCTTCTGCCGAAGATCTTGAGCCGACAGCATAAATATTGCCGCCGAGGTTTATTATAGCCTTTTCAACACCTTCACCGGCCAGCATCGCAGCGGCTTTCTCGCTCGCGTACCCCTTAGCGATCCCGCCCAGATCAAGGGAAAGGCACGCAGAAGCAAGATATACACTGCACTCCTCCTCATCAAGCACGAGGTTGTCCATATCACCGGCTGCCGCAATGATGCTTTCCAGCTCGTCCTGTGAGGGTATGTGATGCTCAGTGCCCGTAAAATTCCACATATCCGATATCTTTCCCAGAAGTGGATTGAAAGCACCTCCTGTGATGAGACTTATCTCCTTTGCCCTTGCAATCAGGGTGAATGTCTCTTCACTGACCCTTACTGCACGCACCCCGGCCGCCTCGTTTATCCTGAAGACATCACTGCCCTCATCGTAGCGGCTGACCATTCTCTCAATATCCCGGAGGGATGAAAAAACATCATCAAGTTTATCAAGATCATCCCTGCTGTACACTGTGATGACACACTGTGTGTCCATCATGAACTCACTGCGTGAATACGGAGTGAGGGAACACGAGGAAAGCAGGATCACAATGAAAAGAAGCATCAGGAGAATGTTTTTCTTCATGTGGAAATAATAGGAAATCGGGAATGCACTGACAAGATTGGCATGAAACTGTCATTCATGAATAATATGCTTGAGACCGGGGTTGAAAAGGAAAAAGAAAACAGAGGACTGATACTCATATATGCGACAATAATTTCGGGGGCAATCATCATAACCCTTGCCGAGGTTTCCTTCCATTCCATGATCTCTCCTGCATCGATTTCAGAACAGCAGTTCTGACTTTTCATTTTCGATATTGACGGAATGAAGGAATGCAATGACACTTTCGGACATATCATTGGAGACAAGGTTCTCATTGCCTTTGCAAAAAGCCTGAAAGCCGCCTCAAAAGAACTCAACAGGTACATTTTCCGCTACGGCGGAGATGAATTCCTCATCAAGATACAGCAGGAAGAAGGCTTCAGGCCGAAAAAGTTCATAACCGCTGTCAGGAAGCATTTCACAGAGTACCATCCTGCCAGAAAATATGACGGCTTCTCTGTCGTATGGGAACTGTGCAGCAGCGGCAAGACCGGCATACTGGCAGAACTCAGAGAAGCTGACAGCAGAATGTACTATGAGAAGATACAAAACAGAAGGATTCACCCCCCGTGTGAAACATGACTCCTCCATTCTTGAAACCTTAGTTGAAAAGCCTTCTGTATATTTCCAGCTTTCCGCCCCTGATCTCGCTCTTCTGTCCGTCCTGGGAGAGTATTGCACTGCCGTCCTTTCTCACAAGCGCTGTAACAGGAGCAAGCGAAAAGGCATCACTCTGAGCGAAAAGAGGCACATCCTCCTCTTCAAGGATCAGAAGCTGTGCATAGCCCGCTGCCTCCCTCAGCTGCTTCACATAGCGTTTTTCATCCGGGTGCTCAAAGCTGGAAGATGCCACATCGACAACCAGAGTGGGACGCGGTTCAAGAAAGGTTGCCGCATCAAGCAGCGACGAGTACAGCGGCTGGTAGTACAGCGCAGATGAAGTGAGCACTATGACATCGACATCGCTGTTGCCGCGCAGTGAATCAAGAAGTTCCTGGCTCTGGGCGCTTACGGGTGCGCTGCCTGTTGAATATACCGTGGTGCGTCCGCCTTTGTCCGAAATGCGGATGAATGAGGTAAGCGATGACGAGACAAGGGACGGATCGAAGAAAAGCTTTTCATGCACAAGCGATTCAAGTATCACACGTCCGGGTCCGTCATTGCTGAGAGGACACAGCAGCCCCACCCTGGGGTCGACTTCGTTTCTCAGGCGCCTGGCAAGTCCGTATACATAACCTCCGGGTGAAATGCAGGCACTGTTTCCCTCTATTGAGATATCCGCCTCGATGATTCCTGCAAGATAAACCATAATACGTCTCCCTTTACAAAATACTGTTTTTCCTTAAATATAACAGGCGTGATAAAACTTAAAAAGTGCCAGTGGATAAACCGTCCGCAGAAATCAAGGATCCTCACATCCAGATCAATCACCTTTCTCAGCTGCAGTGAACATCATTTTGTCCATACAACGGATCAGGATGAGAAAATAACATTCACATTCTCAAGTCCGTGTGAATGCGGTATTGCGGTAATATTCAGCATCGGCCAGGGATTCAGGCTGTATCCGCAGGGCAGCAGAATAATCGGGGAAATGAATTTCCTTGACATAAAAAGCACTTCCCAGTGGAAGACTGACGGAGAAGTGAGAACACTTTCAGTCGAGAAAAAAGGAGACACTCTTTTCTTCTATGCGGAGGACAGGCTTTTCACCTCATTCTCCTTTGCCTCCATCGGCGCAAGCGTCTCGATTTCCTTCTATTCAAAAGGAAGCGGACAGACTACCTTCACCTTTTCATAAAACAGTCTTTACGCTACTATTCTTAGAAAAACCAATAGTCCCTCTGAAAGGACAGGAGGAGTTACATAATGGCTGAAACAACTGAACGCCCGCTGAATTTCATCGAAAAGATCATTGAAGATGATCTGAGGGAAGGAAGAGTTCCCGACGGAAAAATCGTCACCCGCTTCCCGCCTGAGCCGAACGGCTACCTGCATATAGGTCACATCAAGAGCATCTGTCTCAATTTCTCGCTTGCACAGAAATACGGCGGACGCTGTCATCTGCGCCTTGATGACACAAACCCCGCAAAAGAAGAAAACGAATACATCGATGCCATAAAGGAAGACATCCGCTGGCTCGGATTCGACTGGGGAGAGCATGAGTATTATGCTTCAGACTACTATGATCAGCTTTACGAAATCGCAGTAAGACTCATCAAGGAAGGGAAAGCCTACGTCGATTCGCTTTCCGCTGAAGAGATGAAGGAATACAGGGGTACCCTCACCACTCCGGGAAAGAACAGCCCTGACAGGGACCGCAGCATCGAGGAGAATCTCCGTCTTTTCGAAGAGATGAGACAGGGAAAACATCCTGAAGGTTCCTATACGCTGCGTGCGAAGATCGATATGGCAAGTCCGAATATCAACCTGAGGGATCCCGCGCTCTACAGGATCAAGTTCGCCCATCATCCGCGTACCGGGGACAAGTGGTGCATCTACCCCATGTATGACTTCACACATCCCATCAGTGATGCGATTGAGGGAATAACACACTCGATCTGCACTCTTGAGTTCGAAGATCACAGACCGGCATATGACTGGGCGACAAGCATTGACGGCATTGACCACACTCCGCATCAGTATGAGTTTGCCCGTCTCAACATAAACTATCTTCTCATGAGCAAGAGAAAGCTTCTCTACCTCGTGAACAACAACTTCGTATCGGGCTGGGATGATCCCAGGATGCCGACAATAGCCGGAATAAGAAGAAGAGGCTATTCCCCTGAATCCATGAAGGACTTCGTCAACCGTGTCGGTGTTGCGAAGGTTGAAGGTGTTGTGGACTACGCTCTTATGGAGTTCTGCGTCAGGGAAGACCTCAACAAGAGGGCGAAGCGCCTGATGGCAGTCCTTGATCCTGTTGAGGTGGTCATCGACAACTATCCTGATGACAAGGTTGAATATTTTGAAGCCGGAAACAACCCGGAAGACCCTGAAAGCGGAACACATCAGATTGCTTTTTCAAAGCACATCTACATAGAAAGGGAAGATTTCATGGAGAACCCGGTCAAAGGCTATCACCGTCTGTATGTCGGCAATGAGATACGTCTCAAGTATGCCTACTACATCACAGCAACAGGCTTTGAGAAGGATGATGATGGAAACATCACCCTCATCCATGCACAATACGACCCGCTCAGCCGTGGCGGAGAGTCTCCGGACGGGCGCAAGGTCAAGGGAACAAGCCACTGGGTCAGCAGGGATCATTCAATCAAGGCAGAAGTGCGTCAGTATGACAAGCTCTTCAAGGCCGAGAATCCGGGAGAGGCGACAGGAAACTACCTTGACGACCTCAATCCGGATTCACTCATCACTCTTGAGAATGCCCGCATAGAGAAAGAAGGAGAAAAAGCCAGGGCGGGAGAATACCTCCAGTTCATCAGAAACGGCTACTACTGTGTTGACAGCAAAGACAGCAGGCCGGAGCACATGGTATTCAACCGGACCTGTACCCTCAAGGATTCATGGGCAAAGCAGAAAGCGAAGATGGGCCTTTGAAACATGCCTGTAATGCAATATGCGGCGGGAAAACCTTTTTCATACGGTTTTCCCGTTTTTTTATTGTCCGCAAGCCGGATTTATTCTAAAGTTATCATATGCACCCGTTCATCGATGTACATACTCACCTGATGACGCTGAAGGAGCCCGATTTCGCGGCCTTCATCTCCCCCATCATAGAGAATCCTGCGTCATTCATTTCCGGCTCTCTTTCAAAAGACTATATCTTCACATCCCTGTACGACGGAAAAGTCTCTCCTGCTGCTGCAGTAGAGAATACGCTCATCACTTTCACGGAATCGATAAGCGAGACAATGGAGCTGATGGAAGAAGATCTGAAAGGCCGCTACAGAAGCAGCGGCAATGCTGCAAGATATCCGGATCTTCCGTATCTGAGAGACGGAATGCTCCATTTCAGGAACAGCAGCTATGACAGGATGATAATCTGTCCGATGCTCATCGATTTCACACACAAGAGCACAAGTGCGAAAAGAACGTACTACGACGTGAGGAATGACGACAAGATAATTCCGTTCCTTAAGGATACGATGGAAGCCATGTCGCTCTTCTACAGAAAGAACAGCAGCTCCATAATTTCGTTCTGTCCTTTTGCAGGGCTCAACCCGCCTGCCCACAGCCAGGAATATGTTGAGGAATTCCTCCATCAGTATCTGTCGCTGAACAGGGAATTCGGCAGGAAAAATGACGGAGAGGTCTCAAATGCCTTCTTCGGCATCAAGCTGTATCCGCCCCTTGGGACCTGTCCGTGGCCGTCTGACGAGAATGAACTGAGAAAAATGAGAACCATATATGCATTTTGCGAGAAGAACGGCATCCCTGTCATAACCCACTGCGATGATCAGGGCTTCAGAACAATAGATGCAAAGGATGCATGGAAATTTACGGATCCTTCCTCTTACAGAAGCGTACTTGAGAACTATCCCCGCCTCATCCTCGATTTCGCCCATGTCGGCAAGCAGTACGGCCTGCTCAACATGAGAGGCAGCCTGCTGGAGACAATAAATGCGAAACTGAAAGGTCAGCCTGCGGACGACTGGTTCTACACAATCATGAAGCTGATGAATGAATTTCCTTCCGTCTATTCGGATATATCATTCACAGGCTGCTATCCTGAATTCTACGCACAGCTCGCAAGGTATCTTGAAGGTGTCGGCGAAAGTGAGAGAAAGAATATAGAAAGCAGGCTCATGTTCGGCTCCGACTTCTCCATCAACCTGCTCAAGGTCGAGTCATACAGCGCCTATTTCAAGGTATTTGAAGACTCACCCCTGTCAGATGAAGTCAAAGAGAGGATGGTCACAGAGAATCCGATGAGATTTCTGAACCTGAAGAGTGCACAATCAGTGGAAAGCGCGGAAAAAAGATTCCGCCTCCCGTTTTTCAGAAACGATCCCGCCACTCGCTCGGCGAAATAGCGTAAAGCTTCCTGAAGCAGGTGGAAAAGTGGCTGACAGACTCAAACCCCATACGGTAGGCCGCCTCCCCTATGGTCATCGACCTGTCTTCCAGAAGTTCCCTGGCTTTCTCAAGACGGAGAGTGAGGAAATATTTCATCGGAGATGTGCCCATATGCCGCTCGAAGAGACGGGAAGCCTCCCTCAGCGATACATATCCTGCACCGGCAATATCCGAAAGGGTCAGCTTCTCATCAAGATGTGCCTGCATGAATGAAAGCATCCTCTCAAGTCTTTCATCCTTTTCCTTTTTGACCTTCAGCATATCCTGTTTCTCATAAGCTATGATGGAGAATATCTCGTAAAGGGATGAAAGGACGGAAAGCTCATAGCCGAAAGCTCCTCTCTCAATGATGTCGACTGCCCGGATGAGAGGAAGCGCACTCTGCTTTGACAGTACAGCGAATTCAAGCTGGGATGCAAAAAGAGGATCAAGATACTTTTCCTTTGTGAAGGAATTCTCATCGCCAAGAGAGCGCTGGAAAGAAAGCCGGGTATAGGTGGAATCACTGTTTGCCCTGAGATCAAGCTGGTCTGCCCTGTTCACATATACGGCACCGCCTGAGACAAGAGGTATGACAGTTTCAGGAAAGAAAAAACTCATGTCTCCTTCCTCGCACAGGTAGAAGGACAGAGCAGTGCCGTCTTCCTCTTCAAGTCTCTCTTCTTTTTCAAGACTGCAGCGCACAAGAGAAAGAGGGAATAAGGCAGAATCGAAAAGCATCGTCTCTTTCATACGGGAAATCTTGCAGAGGGGGAAAACAATAGTCAAGAGAATGGCAGAGGAAGAAAAGGAAATGGCATATATTGGATAGAAAAAAAGAATGACATTCTGCTATCATCACGCTCAGTATGGCAACAGTTCTTCTCATTGTAATCTACATGGCATTCATATCATTAGGTCTTCCGGACTCCGTTCTGGGCACCGCATGGCCAATGATGCACATCGACATCAACGCTCCGGTCAATGTTGCGGGAGTGATCAACATGGCAGTGTGCGTCTGCACAGTGATAGCGTCAGTCTCATCGCAGAAGGTGATAAGGAAATTCGGCACTTATGCCGTCACATCATTCTCGATTCTCCTGACAATTACCGGCCTTCTGCTTATATCGACAACACAGAGTTTCCTCTTCCTTGTGCTATTCTCCCTGCCGCTGGGACTCGGAGGCGGAGCCATAGACACTGCCCTGAACAACTATGTCGCAAAGCACTACAGCGCGATGCAGATGAATTTCCTGCATGCATTCTGGGGAATCGGAACCATCATCGCACCTTTCCTGCTTTCCATTTACTTTGACAGTGGAAAGACATGGAGGGACGGTTACCATGTGCTGGCGGCAATACAGATAGCAATATTCTTCATCGTGCTGTTTTCGAAACGGCTGTGGAAAAACGGGGAAAGCGAAAAAAATCAGGTTGATGATATGCTGGACGAGGACAGGAAAGTATATTCAATCGGACAGCTTCTGAAAGTAAAAGGAGCCCTCTATTCCTGCCTGGGCTTTCTTTTCTATTCATTTGAAAGCGTAAGCATGCTGTGGATGGCAAGTTATCTGGTATATGGAAAAGGAATGAATGCATCCCTCGCCGCTTCAGTCAGCTCAATGATATATCTCGGCATCACAGCGGGAAGGATAGCATCGGCATTCATTGTTGACAGGATACAGCCGAAAAAACTGATAACAATAAGCCAGATCATGATACTCATGACCGTTGTCCTGCTTTACTTCACACGCATTGAGGCACTGATATATGTCCTTGTATTCATCCTGGGTTTCAGTTTCGGTCCGATCTTCCCGATAATGGTGAAGCAGACAGTCAGCTATTTCCACCCCTCATACAGTGTCGGTATCATAGGGCTTCAGATGAGCTTCGGGTATATCGGAGGAATGACGCTGCCCCCGCTTTACGGCGTGATCAGTTCCCTCACAGGCAGGCAGGATCTGCTTCCGGCATACCTTTTCATACTTGTCGCACTGCATTTTTTTGTCATAACAATGAAGAACAGGAAGTGCGGAAAATAAGAAAGCATGCCTTCCGGCATGCCCTCATGTTCATTCATCATCCTCATCCCTGCGGCTGCGGCTTCTCTTGATATTGTCATAGCCGTATGCCCTGGGACGTGATCTGTAAGAGTCCTGTCTTTTTTCACGGTAAGACTTTCTTTCTTCACCTTCATAGCTTCTGCGGCGCGCATAGTCATCATCACGGCTTTCCCTGCCTCTGAAGCCATCCCTGTCGTCTCTTCTGCCATAGCGGCCGGATCTGTCCTCGCCGTACGGTCTCTCATTCCTCCCGCTGCGGTAAGAAGAGCCACCATCACGTGATGAATAGCGGTCATGACCATAACGCTCATCACTGCGGTCACGGTATCTGCCGGAAAAACTGTCCTCTCTGCGGCTGCTGCCGTAACGAGTGCCATCTCTTCCTTCTTCCCTTCCTCTGCCGTATGAAGGCTTTGCGGAATAAGGCTTCCTCTCCTGTCTGTCTTTCTCCTCGTCTCTTGATTCACTTGTGAGACTGTTTATGAGAGCATCAAAGTCATTGTCTTCAATCTTTTTCATATCTTTTCTGAAACCGCCTTTAGCATGGGTATTTGTCTTTTTCCTGATTTCCTTCATGGGTGCGGTCTTCTCAAGAAGCCACACCTGAGCCGTGCCGCTTCCGGATCTGGTGAATCCGGGTGCCTTCACCTCATCAGTGAGCACTCTTACCTTGAAAGCCTGCTTCAACGTCTGTTTATCAAGGGCGAAATTACCTAAATTGCAGGAAAAAATCAATAGCGCATGGTCACTCATGATCTTGCTGAGCATGCACATCCATTCAAGATAATCCTTTTTCACATCAAACTTCTTCTTCATGTTGTGTGAGTTTGAAAAGCTGGGCGGATCGAAGATTATAAGATCATATGACTTTTTTCCGGCAATCTCGCCTTCAATGAATGAAAGGCAGTCTTCCCTTATTACACGGTACTTGTCCTCATCAAGGAAGCCGTTTGCCTGAAGATTACGCCTGGCAACGGCACAATATGTATTTGAAAGATCCACGCTCGTGACACTTTCAGCTCCACCGGCGGCGGCATATACGGAAAAGCTTCCCGTATAGCTGAAAAGATTCAGGACTCTCAGGCCGAAAGAAAGGGTGCGCACCATATCACGGGTGAGGGCCTGATCAAGGAACAGCCCCGTATCTATGTGGCTGACAAGATCGACAAGGAAGGAAAGACCTCCTTCCTTCACTGTCAGCTCAAGGGAGTCCTCACTCTGTCTGGTATGCTGCTCAAGGCCTTCCCTCTTATGCCTTTTCTGGTAGATTATCCTGGCCCGTTCCACATAGACCATGCGGTTTACCAGATCAATGACAGTCTCCTCATCTTCAGGAGAGAGTCCCTCGGCCGAATAATCCACAATCTTGGCATACGGACCGTAAAGTTCAACCGTGACCGGGATGTCATCAATATTCCTGTCATATATCCTGACTGCTGTGCTGTCGCTGGAATTCAGATAGCGTCTGCCCTCCAGAGCACCTTTTTTCAACAATTTCGAAAAATCTTTCCTTTGATATTCTTTCATTTCCCGCTAATATTATAGGAAAAAGAGATGTAAGGATAGTAGATAACTTGGAAAGTCAGGAAGCAGTTGAATTCATTAAAGGAATTGAAGCCTCTCTCGGTGCGCGGATCGGCTGGAGGACATTTGCCCCATGGTATGCCGACAACAGCGGAAGAATAAGGGAATACGGGGTTTTCCTCTGCCTTACGGACGACGGCAGGCTTTATTTCGAGGATTTTGAACGTCTTCCCCAGATACTTGGCTATACGCTCAAGCCAAGGAACCCGGTGAAGTACGAGAAATACTCGAATGCAATTGAAATAAGCAGCATAAAATCAATAAGAAGAGTGAAGAAGAAACAGGCTGCAGATACCTGCAGTGCGGCATCCAGAATCCCGCTGACGGAAGCGGGAAGCCTTGCAAAGGCGCTCTCACCGATCGTCACACAGATAGAATTAAATTCAAAGGAGTGCTACTATTTTGAATTGATAAGCCACAGGGAATTCATGGCAGCACTTTCAAAAGCCGGAGGAGACGTGAATGGGAGCATTTAAGGCATACGATATCAGAGGAATATACAATGTCGATTTCAACAGGAATACCGTATATAAAATCGGTTTTTTCCTGCCACGCCTTCTGAACTGCAGTGCGGTTCTTGTCGGACGTGATGTCAGGCTTTCCAGTCCTGAGATCCACGATGCGCTCATCAGCGGAATCACAGATGCCGGATGCGATGTGCATGATCTGGGGCTGTGCACCACACCGATGGTCTATTATGCGACAAAGTATTACGGCGCTGATGCATCGGTCCAGATAACAGCAAGCCACAATCCGCCGCAATACAACGGCTTGAAGATCAGCCGCAGGGATGCGCTTCCGGTTGGAGGTGAAACAGGTCTCAGGGATCTTGAGAAACTGGTGAATGAGGAAAAAGCCGTTCCGGTGCAGGATAAGGGAAAGGTCGAGGATTATTCCTCCTTCAGGAAAATATATGTGGATTACCAGAGACAGTTCGTTCCCGATCTTTCAAACCTGAAGATCACAATCGACACCTCAAACGGAATGAGCGCACTTGTCATAAAGGACATACTCTCAGACTGGAAGGACATAAAATACATCAACGATACTCTTGACGGTTCATTCCCCTCTCACGAGCCCAATCCGCTTGAAGTCAGAAACTGTGCCCAGCTCATGGAGGCGGTGAAACAGAACAAAAGCGATATCGGCGTGATATACGACGGTGATGCCGACAGGGTCATGTTCATCGATGAGGAAGGAAATTTCATCCAGCCCGACTATGTCACGGCACTCATAGGATACTATTACAAGAAGAAGGGAGTAACGGGCAATGCCCTGGTTGACATAAGGACAAGCCGCTCAACCTCCCAGTATCTTGAAAAACTGGGCTTTCCCGTAACCATATGGAAGGTCGGCCATGCATATGCGAAGCTCAAGATAAGAGAAATCAACGGCGTCTTCGGCGGAGAGCTTGCCGGACATTACTATTTCCGCGATTTCGGAAACTGCGACTCCGGCATTCTGGCATCCCTGTTTGTTCTCTCTGTCGCATCAGCCCTCAAAAAAGAAGGAAAGACCATAAGTTCATTCATGAAGGAAATCGTGTCATATGCCAACAGCGGAGAGGTTAATTTCCGTCTTGATGACAAAGACGGCGCGATTGATGCTCTTGTCTCCTTCTTCACATCAGAAGAGAAGCCAGAGAGGATTCTTGACTTTGACGGCTGGCGCATAGAGTTCCCTTCCTGGTGGTTCAATGTGAGAAAAAGCAACACAGAGCCTTATCTGAGAATAGTATGTGAAGCAAAAGATGCTATACTGTTAAAAGAGAAAATGGATGAAATATCATCAATCATACACAGATTCAACTGAAGAGGAGAAGAAAAAATGAAAGTACTTTTATTTGGCGGTGCTGGCTATATCGGCACACACGTAGCAATGGCATTCATGGACAGAGGTGACCATGTCGGTATCTACGATAACCTCTCATCAGGACTGAGGTCCAACGTCTCAAAGGATGCTGAATTCTTCGAAGGAGACATTCTTGACAGACAGAGAGTCAGGGAAGTTCTCTCAAAGGGCTGGGACTGCGCAGTTTTCCTTGCAGCTTTCAAGGCAGCAGGTGAAAGCATGATCAAGCCTGAGAAATACAGCGAGAACAACATCACAGGCGCTCTCATCGTAATCACAGAATGTGTTGCAGCCGGCTGTATGAACTTCATTCTCTCATCCTCTGCCGCGACTTTCGGCGAGCCGCAGTATCTTCCGATTGATGAGAAGCATCCGACAAATCCTGAGAATTACTACGGTTATACAAAACTCTGCATCGAAGAGAACCTGAAGTGGTATTCAAAGCTCAAGAATCTCCGCTTCGCGGCACTGCGCTACTTCAATGCAGCAGGCTATGATGTAAACGGAAGGATGCTCGGCCTTGAGAAGAATCCGGCAAACCTCATTCCTGTCGTAATGGAAGCCGCTGCAGGCATGAGACCGAACGTTCTCATCTTCGGTGATGACTATGACACAATCGACGGTACAGGTGTCAGAGACTATGTACATGTGACTGACCTTGCAGACGCACATGTCAGAGCTGCCGACTACATCATGAAGCAGAACAAAGACCTCATCGTGGGACTCGGTTCCGAAACAGGTCTTTCAGTAAAGCAGATCGTCGAAGCTGCCAGAAGAATCACAGGAAAGCCCATCCCGGCTGAAATCGTCGCACGCCGCCCGGGTGATCCTGCAAAGCTCGTCGCATCAAGCAAGATGGCCTATGATCTTCTCGGCTGGAAAGCTCACTACTCCGACCTTGACACGATCATTTCCTCCACATGGAATGTCTACAAGGCAAATCTCAAGGCACAGGGAAAGGAAGTATAAGGCAGAAACGATAATTCTGTGCAGGGCCTCCGCAAAAAGCGGAGGCTTTTTCATGTCCGCCGGCAAAATGAGAATGCATAAAAACTATCTGTTGTCTTTTGTTGCAAAAGGCCATATAGTGAAGACATAGAGAATCAAATACAAGGAACATGATTATGAGCAGAATACTTTCCCCTGATTTCAGTTGGATACTCAGAAACCCCAGCCATGAGATATGGCACGCGGACAATCTTTTCAATGTCGAGACTGCAAGAAAAGCCAGACATTTCCACAGACAGCTGCCCTCCTTCCGTCAGACACCGCTGTGCTCCCTTTCCGAACTCGCACATATGCTCGGTGTTGAGGGTATTTATGTGAAAGACGAATCACAGCGTCTTGAACTCAACAGCTTCAAGGCTATGGGTGGTTCATTTGCAATCTTCCGCTATCTGCAGAAAAGACTGGGCCTCAGTGATGAAAAGATGACTTACAAATTCCTCATCAGCAAGGAATGCCATGATATGACCGGAACCCTCACCTTTGCGAGCGCAACCGACGGCAATCACGGCAAGGGTATTGCATGGGCAAGCAGAATGCTGGGTCACAAGTGCAACATCTATGTCCATAAGGAAACAAGCCAGGCCCGCATCGACGCAATCAAGATGTTCGGTGCAAATGTGACTGTCGTTGACGGGAACTATGATGACGCAGTGCGCCAGGTTGCCGAAGATGCCCGCGACAACGGCTGGATAATAATCTCAGATACCTCATGGGCCGGTTACACGGAAGTTCCCACATGGATCATGCAGGGATACACAACAATGTTGCTTGAAGCTCAGGAACAGTTTGCAGGAATGGGAATTGAAAGACCTACACACATATTCGTGCAGGCCGGTGTCGGCGCACTTGCAGCATCGGTAATCGGTTTCTATGCTTCCCTTTTCAAGAAGGACCTGCCGAAGTTCGTCGTTGTGGAGCCGGATAAGGCTGCATGTCTTTACCTATCTGCGGAAGTCGGGGACGGACAGCCTCACAATGTCACAGGCGATCTTGACACAATCATGGCAGGTCTTGCCTGCGGAGAGCCTTCCGGCATTGCATGGGATGTTCTCTGGCCGCTTGTTGATGCCTTCATCAAAGTGCCTGACTACATTGCAGCACGCGGCATGAGAATACTTGCCACACCTCTCAAGGGAGATCCATTTGTGATCAGCGGAGAATCCGGAGCTGTAGGTCTTGGTGCCTTCTACTCAATGATGAATGAGAAAGAAGCCTGCGACGAACTCATAAAGCATCTCGGAATTGACTCAAACAGCAGGATTCTTTTCATAAACAGTGAAGGAAACACTGATCCTGTCCATTTCCGCCAGATTCTGTGGGATGGCTGTGACCAGGTGCCTCAGGACTACTGGACGGAACGCTGATCCATCTCCCCTCTCTCATATTATTTGAAAAGCGGCTTTCACAGGCCGCTTTTTATTGCAGTTCTTTTACAAAATAGTGCTGTCTGTGAACACCGGATACAGGATCAATGCACAGAATCTCCCTGTACCCGAGATGGCGGTAAAAATCTGGAGCCTGAAATACAAGACGGATCATTTTCTTCCATACAGTATGAATAAAACCAGCTCTTCCGCGTCAGTGAAATCATCATAGTCTCCTATGATACCTTTCCGATGATACACCACCCCATCTTTCTCATTACGTTCAAGACAGTCAAGAAGCTTTTCATCTCCGTATCTGCGTGCAAACAGAGAAAAGCCATACGGTTTAATTTTGGAAAGCATTCCCTTTCTGCACTCTGTTTCATTACAGCTGAAACAGTGATCAACACTTTTTTCCAATGAGCATTTTCTGTTTTCGCACCATTCTTTGTCAGGACAGTCTCCTGAATTACAGCCGCGGCATGTGGCATTTTCAGAACACAGACAGCAGGCAAGACCGCATCTGGCAATTCCAAGTTCCCTTTTCACGTTAATACCTCCATACCTCCAGAAATCAGAAAAGGCATCCTGTTTCCAGAATGCCTTCCGATCGCTCCCCCTGCAAGATTTGAACTTGCGACAGGCGGATTAACAGTCCGCTGCTCTACCGGCTGAGCTAAAGGGGAATGCTTAACGCAACGATGAGAATACTAAGCGAAAACGGAATTTTATTCAATAGTTTTCAGAGTATTTTTTCAACTTTTTATCATCTCGTTGCGCTGTAAACATTAAAGTGTTTTCACTGAAGTGACCTCATAACCTTCCTCAGTGACAGCCTCCTTTAGGACCTCATCAGACACATCCTTGTCAAGTGTTACGACTGCCTTCTTTCCTTCAAGTGAGACTGCAGCATCAGCAACACCGTCAACACCTCTGAGTGCCTTGTCAACATGCTTCACACAGTTGCCGCACATCATTCCTTCAATCGAAAGTTCTTTCTTCATCTTGTTTTCTCCTTCTACTTTCTTTTCAGTTTTCTTTTCCTTCCTCATTTCTGCATCAGCTTTCTCCGGCCTGAAGAAATTCAGTCTGAGTGCATTCGAGACAACGCACACGGATGACAGGCTCATTGCAAGAGAACCTATCATTGGAGAGAGGAGAAGTCCGAATGCAGGATAAAGCACACCTGCTGCAAGAGGAATGCCGATACAGTTATAGATGAATGCCCAGAAAAGATTCTCATGTATGTTCCGTACTGTCCTGCGGCTGAGTTTTATCGCATTGACGACATCGATAAGAGAACTCTTTACAAGCACTATATCACTTTCCTCAATTGCAATATCAGTACCGGCGCCTATTGCGATACCGACATCTGCACGAGCAAGGGAGGGTGCATCATTTATACCGTCACCGACCATGATAACTTTCTTTCCCTTTGCCTTGAGATCTGCAATTACACTGTCCTTGTTCTGCGGCAGCACATCAGAAATGACTTCACTCACACCTACTTCAGAGGCAACGCTTTCAGCGCTTCTGCGTCCGTCTCCTGTAAGCATGACCACATCAAGTCCCATATCCTTCAGCATTGAGATTGCCCGCCGGCTGTCGCTTCTCACGGTATCGGAGATGCTTACCGCACCAAGAAGCTTCCTGCCGTCAGAAAGGAAGATCGGAGTGCAGGCTTTTCTCACATGGTCCATCTCATTACCTTTCTCCTCATAGCCGTTTTCCTTGAGGAACCTGATATTTCCGGCATAAAGCTTACGTCCGTCCAGCACACCTTCAACACCGCGCCCGAATACGGAAAGGAAATCATCGGCAGTTTTCAGAGAAAGGCCTCTGTCCTGTGCGCTTTCAACCACCGCACGGCCTAAAGGATGCTCACTGCCTTTCTCAAGACTTGCAAGCAAGGTCAGTACATCATCCTCGCTCAGTGAAGGATCAAGAGATACGACAGATGCGACACTCATGTGCCCTGTTGTGATAGTTCCGGTCTTGTCCATTACGACAGTGTCGCAGGACTTGAGATGTTCAAGCGCCTCAGCACTTTTGATAAGCACGCCGCTTTCAGCTCCCTTGCCTGTGGCAACCATTATTGCAACCGGAGTTGCAAGACCGAGTGCACACGGACATGATATCACAAGTACGGAAATCGCTGTGTTGAAAGCAAACTCAAATCCGTATCCGGCAACGAGCCATGCGACGAGAGTTACAAGCGCGATCAGTATTACAGAAGGAACAAAATAATAGGCGACCTTGTCGGCAAGCCTTGCAATCGGAGCCTTTGTGTTTGATGCATCATCCACAAGATGGATGATCTGGCTGATAGTTGTATCCTCACCCACTCTTTCTGCCCTGAAACTGAAGCTTCCGTTCCTGTTTATCGTCGCTGATATCACCTGCGAGCCTTCGCTCACTTCAACCGGAATGCTTTCACCGGTAATTGAACTCTGATCCACATATCCGCTTCCGCTGACAACATGGCCGTCAACAGGAATCGTCTCTCCGGGACGGATGATGACAATGTCTCCGACTTTGATATCCTCGCTGTTAACCTCGACTTCAACGCCGTCCTTCAGTATTCTCGCCTTTCCGGGAGTCAGGTCGACAAGCTTTGAGAGTGCGCTGCTTGTTCTTGCTTTCGACTTTGCCTCCATGTACTTTCCAACCGTGACAAGAGTCAGGATTGTTGCGGAGGATTCAAAATAAAGCAGATGTGAAAAATGCTGAAGCGAGGTCATATCGCCTTCAGAGAGGGCAAACAGCATTTCATATATCACATATATTCCATACAGGAAGGCGGAACCGGAGCCTATGGCGACAAGAGAATCCATGTTCGGATTCTTTTTGAAAAGAGCCTTCAGTCCTCCGACAAAGAATTTCCTGTTTATTATCAGCACGGGGATTGTCAGAAGCAGCTGTGTGAAGGCAAATGCAGGACTTCTTTCCAGACCTGAGATGACAGAAGGAACGGGAAGACCGGCCATATGTCCCATGGCAAGATATAAAAGAGGAATCAGTATGATGACTGACCAGACAAGCCTTTTCCTCATTCCGCGCTGTTCTTCCTCAACGCTTCTGCGCCTTTCTTCCCATTCGCTTTTATAACCAGCCTTTTCACTTCCGCCGGCTCCCCTCTCCATGCTGCTGGCACCGTATCCGATATCACTTACCTTTTTCTCGATGTCGGAAGCGGAAATACGGCTCTCATCATAGCGGCATACCATCTCGTTGTTCATAAGCGAGACACTGCACTCCTCCATGCCGGCCATATCTCCGACACCTTTCTGAATATGAGTCTGGCAGCTTGCACAGCTCATTCCCGTTATTTTGAATTTCTCTTCTTTCAATGGTTATCTCCCCAAATGAGAATATAGAGAAGGTGAATTTTTTAGTCAATGCTAACTTTCTTCACCCCACATCTATTAAACATATGCTTAATAGATAATTTAAAATAAATTCAAATCACAATCTTTGTCAACGGAAACATAACACCCCCTGCCGAAAAAGTATTTGAACATATTTTAGAAGCTGCAGATACAAAAGTTTCACGTCTTTACCAGGCGGATTTTTGTTTTGAAAAAAGTAAAACAAAAGCTCCTGCTTTTCACGGCAGGAGCTCATCATGCAATGATGTATCAGTTATTCTGCAGGATATACCTGTGCAAGGTAATCTGCGAAAGCTTCGTTGAGAAGACCTCCTTCCTGGACAACATCACCGAACATCGTGAAACCGTCACCGCCGGCTGCCATGAAGTCGTTGGTTGTCACAAGGTATGTTGCAGAAGTGTCAAGCGGAGTACCGTCCGGAAGAAGGACACGGCGTATTCTGCTTCCCGGTTCTGCAAAGCGGCTGTAAACAACTTTGAGATCACTCTGTGCAAAACCTCCGTTCTGCTCCGGAATAAGCGAATAGCCGAATTCAAGAGCCTCAAGTACCTGCTCGCCTGTCATTTCACATACGGCAATGGTATTCGTGAACGGAAGGACATTGTTGATATCACCGAGAGTGACATCTCCGGCTTCAATTGAAGCCCTGATTCCGCCTCCGTTGATGATTGTGAAATCGGAACCTGTTTCAGCAGTCAGAGCCTCACAGATAAGACGTGAAAGATTTGTCTGCTTTGTCCTGACATTTCCTCTCTCACCGTCAAGGAATACAGGGACATTTGCCACGACTTCGCTGAATCTCTCATCAAGTTCCGCATTGAGCTTGTCGATATATGCTATGACTTCAGGATCATCAGCAACCTTCGTGATGCCGAGACTCTTTGCAAGCTGGCTTGTTGAAGGATCGATCACGGCAGATGCCGGAATGAGAATTGATGTCTCACCTTCAGCCTGACCGTCAGCAACCTGTATTTCAACGACGCCTACGTTGTTGAGATACTGTCCGGTTGAGACGATGAGGGAATCATTGACTTCAAGACCGTTCTCGAGAACAGTGTGGCTGTGGCCGTCGACAAAGAGGTCAATTCCGTCAATGTATGTGCAGATATCTTCAGAAGTCATTCCAACTGTTCCGTCCTCACCGAGACCCATATGGCCGAGAACTATCACGTAATCGCCGATCTCATGTGCAAGGTCAATTGCGCTCTGGGCATACTGGAGATAGGAATCATCCCAGAAAGTGAGGCCTTCAGTATTCTTCGGATGGGACTTTGTCTTTGTATCCGGCGTGGAGAGTCCGATGACAACTACGTCAAAACCGTTGAACTCATACACCTGATAAGGCTGGAAAACGAAATTACCGTTTCCGTCAATGATGTTGGCCGCAAGAACCTTGGGACCTCCTATAGCCTCGCTGAGGGCAGCAAGTTCCTCAAGCTGTGCGGCTCCGTAATTGAAATCATGGTTGCCGGGGCTTACAGCATCATAGCCGAGCATCGTAAGAAGGATACCGACAGACTCGCCTTCAAATACGTTTGCAAGATTTGTTCCATGAAGGACATCTCCTGCATCAAGAACAAGGATATTATCCGTCACAGAGCGGCCCATTTTGAGAAGTGTCGAGAGCTTTGCATAGCCCATTGAGCCATCCTCTCCTTCCACAATTCTCGCATGAACATCATTTGTGTGAACGACGTAAAGATTGAATGTATCATCACCGTCAGCCTTCACGATACCTGTAACTCCATATGGATATTCCTTGCCAGCAGGCATCGGTTCCCGAGATGGAATTTCTGCAGCAGCAGGTTCTTCTTCAGGTTCAAGGTAATCGGAGATGAAAGCTGAAAGATCCGCCGAGAGAATATTGACGACAGCTCCTGCATCCTCGACAGTCACATCCTCTGGGAATGTGATGGTCATCTGTCCATCGCCTGTCACATCATAATAGACTCCTGAGAGCAGATCGCCATGTTTTGCCGCAGCATATGAGAAGAATGCATCAATCTCATCTTCCGTTATGAATGAAGGATACGAGACCACTGCCTTGCCCTGTACGGCTTCATAGCTGAGCGTATAACCGTAATATGAGAGAGAACCTGTCTCCTTTGCAGGAATTGAGACAACCTGGTTCTCGACAGTCATTACAACTTCCTCTTCCTCAATACCGAGATAATCAGCTACAAAAGCTGAAAGATCAGCAGAAAGAAGATTCACAACAGCACTTGCATCCGCAACAGTGACATTCTCAGGGAAAGTCACCGTCATAGTGCCATCGCCTGTCACATCATAGTAAACACCTGAAAGAAGATCACCATGATTCTTTGCGGCATAAGCAAAGAAAGCATCAACCTCATCTTCCGTGATGAATGAAGGGTATGTGATTTCAGCCTTGCCGGGAACAGCCTCATAGCTGAGCGTATAGCCGTAGAATGAGAGAGAACCTGCTTCCTTCATGACAACAGGTGTTGTGCTCTCTTGTGCAACAGCAGCCGGTGTTTCCGCTTCTTCCTCCACTTCCGGAGCCGGGGCCGGAGCTTCCGCTGCAGGAGCGGGTACCGGTACTTCTATTTCCGGAACAGAATCAACAGGAGCGGTGCTCTGACATCCGACAAGTGCCAGTGAAAGCACGGCTGCCATTAAAATGATGGAAAGTGAGTTAATAAAACGCTTCACTTGTTATCCTCCTCTTTTTTCAGACGCAGATTAAAAATCCGTCGTGCTAATAATAACATGGCTTAAATCAACAAGTAACAAAAAAAGAGGCATAAAAAGCATATTTTTTTAAATTTTTACAAAACTGTTTCACTTAAATCCGTTTTCAAGGCACCCTGATGAGTAATTATGCAACAGATGAGATTTTCAATTGACGCATCTGATTCTGCAGGCATAAGAAGACCCCGTCAGATAAACGGGGCCTCTGCCAGTCTGAAACTCCTGATTTTCAGGATACTTTCAGTGTATTGAAATTAAAGATACGGAGCTGCGAAAGTCTCAAGATCGCCTGCAAGAAGATCGACGACAGCTGCAGCGTCAGCTACTGTAACTGATTCAGGGAATGTAACAGTCATTTCCCCGGGACCTGTCACATCATAGTAAACACCTGAAAGGACATCGCTGTGATTGCCGAATGCATATGCGAAGAATGCATCAACATCACCTTCCGTGATGATTGCCGGATATGTTATCTTTGCCTCTCCCGGTACAGCCTCATAGCTGAGTGTGTAGCCATGGAATGAGAGCGTACCTGCCTCTTTTGCAGCTACAGGAGCTGTTTCTGCAGCAGGAGCAGCAACCTCTTCCTCAACAACCGGAGCCGGGGCCGGAGCTTCAGCTGCCGGAGCAGGTACCGGTACTACAATTTCCGGAACCGAATCAACAGGAGCAGTACTCTGACATCCGATGAGAGCCAGTGAAAGCACAGCTACCATTAAGACGATGGAAACCGACTTAGTTAAATTCTTCACTTGTTATTCCTCCTAATTTTTTCAAGAACAAAACTGATTCTGAAAAATCTATTGTGCCAATCATAGCACACCTTGTAACAAAGAGGTAACAGAAAAAGCATTGTAAGACGCATATTTTTCCTCTTTTTTACAAGTCTGCGTGGCATTTTCATTACCTGAGGCTCAAACTGGTCATCACATATAGTAAGGAAGGAAATTCTGTGCGAAATCATCAAGATTCAATGCCAGAACATTGACAAGCGCCTCTGAAGTTGCGGCGGGAACCGCAGATGAAAATGTAAGTTCCACAGTTCCGGGCTCCTTGATTGAGAAGAATGTCTGGGCAAGGAGAGCCGGACTCTTGCTGAAAGAATATGCAAAGAATGCGTTTACAGCTGAAGATGGAACGTCTTCAGGATAATAAACCACAGCCTTTCCGTTTGAGGCCTCGTAGCGGAGCGTTATTCCATCTGCAGTGACTGTGCCTTCAATTACTGGCAGCTGCAGTTCAGCCTCATCCACCCCGGCAGGAACAGTCACAGGAGCTTCTTCATCTGTCTTAACATCACCGGTGTCTGCACTGCTCTGACAGCCTGCAAACAGGACAAGCACAAGAACTGCACATATAAATATCTTCAGTAAATTTCTCATATCTCCTCCGAATCAGCATTCTACACCGCAACGGGGTTTACAATACATACAAGCTTTGTCTAATTCACACAAAATACAGATGAGACTTCAGAAAACAAAAAACCCCGGACATGAACCGGGGCTTCATATGAAGAATCTGAACTGATTACATCAGATCCTTTGCCTTGCGAGCAGTGTTGCCGCTCTTCTCGCATACGGCATAGTGGCGGAGCTTTCCGTTTTCGAAAACACTCTTCATCTTGATAACACCACCCCATCTGCTCATTAAGATCTTGGCACCTTCACGGTGAGCGTTCTTAGAAACATTACCTGCCATATCTCTTCGTCCTCCAGAATTCTCAAAACTGAAACTATAATACTAACTAGCACGGTGCATGTCAACGAAACAGCAGGATAGTTAGTTGTTGCATCAAAAAAGGGCTGCTACATCGCTGTAACAACCCTTCGATTAAGCCGACTGTCGGATTTGAACCAACGACCGGCTGATTACAAATCAGCTGCTCTGCCAGCTGAGCTAAGTCGGCATTTCTCAGCAACGAGGATTACCATACACAATCTTTTTTATCTTGGCAATAGTGTTTGCTCAAAAATTTTAAAATTTTTCGGTTTTTTTTTCTTTATCATTCCATCTTCAGATCAGGTCTCAGAGCGGCAGCTCTCCTGAGATACACCATTCTGGCCTCCCCCGTTTTCTCATGTCCCACAACGACCATAAGACGTATGACACGGGGCATCATTCCGTTTATCTCGGCCTCCTGAACGCAGAAAAGCGGAATATCATCACATCTGCCGGTCTTTCTCAGGCAGGTTGCGGTATTCTTGCTTTTGAGATCCGACGTCTGTGATGCGATTATGTACACAATATCATCAGGATCAAGTTCATTGCGCCTAAGCATCTCCTCAAAAAGCTCGCACACAGCCTCATCCATTGCCGCCGGGCTGTCCATCTCGACTGTAGTGGCACCGCGTACCGCATAGCTGTTCTTCATAACAAGCCTCCCTGTTTATATTATAACACCTTGTGTAACAGCAACATTTATGCTGTCCATCACGGCCGCACATGCAATTGTGACCAAGCATCTCACCAGTGTGAGTATTACCGGCGAGAATGCGAAAACCCTTGTATAGAAAAGCTGGTACACGCTTGCCAGGACTATCCAGACGCCCTCAAAGATGATGAGCCATGATGTCACCGTCATCAGAAGAGACAGGAGGCTGATGAGATCCGCACTCACGCTCATGAAGAAAGTCACAGCGAAAAGAAGTGCGAAAAACAGATACAGCACCATCAGATAGGTGTGTATCCTTGATGAAAATGCCAGTATCCTTCTGAATTGCAGCATATTACATATAATAGTCTAATTGCCGTATATTTTAAAGCTCTCTGTCACACAATCGGCATTGCTGATGTCAACACGGCACAGCACAATACCGCATGCACTGATATCAAGCACCCTTTCACTGTTCCTGTTGGAAAGGCTTACAGAGGTACGTGAGAGAACAAAGGAATCAAGCGGCCATACAAGATGGGAACATGAGACTGCTGCCTTTTCTTCCAGTGTCATGAAGCTTATGTCGCTTCCAGGCGGAAGAGAAAAAATAACGCTTGCATTATTGATTGTTATTATCAGGTCAGTACGGGTGAACCAGAAACGAGGATAGCCGTACTTCGGGAAAAGTCCGGTCAGCGACAGCAGATGATCAAGTCTTGCCCCTCCTCCGCCTGCGAGGTCATAACACGTCGTGTCAAGGCGCATCAGGGCAAGCTCGCTGTCCGAATAGTCCTTGTCCCTGGGACATGGTACGAAGCCTTCTGCGATAAGCTCATCCCTGTACTGGCTTGAATCGAAGTCGCCCACAGCATCGTCAATTTTCATTGAAAGCTTTCTTGCCGTGTCATAACCGCTGTCCGCGGCAATGATGCGGCTGTATGGATATTTGTCAAACAGCAGGGGCTTCACAACAGGCCCCTCTCCTCCCGTGAATACAAGACTGCACTTCTCATTCATGCGCCAATTCTACCTGCAATTTTGTCCTTGTACCATCCTCAAAGCTACATTAACATTTAAACAGCGGAGGTAATATGAGAGAAAACCTTAAACAACAGCTCAGAAGCTGCGGTATCAGCACAAGTGACATCCTTCTGCCGAAGAAGAACATCGATTATTACAAATGGGCGGTCGTGGCCTGCGACCAGTTCACAAGCCAGAGGGACTATTGGAATGATGTCGAGGTCATCACTTCCGACGTCCCGTCAACATCAAAACTCATCTTCCCTGAATGCTATCTTGAGGATGATGACAAGCAGCAGAGGATAAAGAACATCAATGCGGCAATGGATGACTATATAAAAATCGGAGTATTTGACTGCTATCCCGACTCGTTCATCCTTGTCGAACGCACCACGATAAGCGGAACACGCTACGGTCTTGTCGCCTCTCTGGATCTTGAGAAATATTCCTATGCCGAAGGCAGCAGATCCCTCATACGGGCAACTGAAGGGACTATTCTCTCCCGGATACCGCCAAGAAAGGAAATAAGGAAGCATGCAAGCCTGGAACTCCCTCATATAATGGTGCTCATCAATGATGCAAGACGTCTTGTCATTGAACCTCTGGTTGCAAAAAGGGCTGAACTTGAATGCATCTATGACACCGACCTGATGAAAGGCGGTGGACATGTGAAAGGCTATCTTGTCAGCAGTGATGAGGATATAAAGACGGTTGCCGACGGCATCAGCATGCTTTACAAGGCACTTGACCAGACAAACCCGCTGCTTTATGCGATGGGAGACGGCAATCACTCGCTTGCAACAGCGAAGAGCATTTACGAAGACCTGAAAAAGGAGAAAGGAAAAGAAGCTCTTGACAGTCCGTGCCGCTATGCCCTTGTCGAAATCGAGAATATTTTCGACCCCGCACTGCAGTTTGAGGCGATCCACAGAGTGTTCTTCAACATAAAACTGCCTGTCTTTGATTCTCTGCTCAGCCGCAGGGGCGGTTCAATCACGAAAGACAGGGTATCATCACTGAAGGAAGCCTCTGATGAGATCAGAAATGACAGCGGCTGTCTGAAATTCGCAGTGATCTGCGGAAACGACTATTACGTTTACAGGATGAAGAAGGCAAAACAGGCACTCAGTGCAAGTCTCATCCAGGAATGCATAGACAACCTTCCCGAGGGAAGTTCTGTCGACTACATCCACGGCGCCGCAGTCACGGAAGAAATCGCGAAGAAAGATGGAAACATCGGAATCATTCTGCCTGACATATCGAAAGAGACTTTCTTTGACGCGATCATAAGAGACGGCGCCTTCCCACGCAAGACCTTCTCGATAGGGCATGCGGAGGAAAAGCGCTATTACATGGAAGCCCGTTCAATCAGAAAGGACTGATGCGTCAAAAGCTCCCTGTCTGAGTATCCTGTAAGGTTTCTTCGTGCAGTCAACCAGAGTGGAAGGAAGGGAATTCTCTCCTTCCTCTCTTTTTCTCACGATGAAATCAAGGTCATCGGAGAAACGGGCAATTATGTCATCAGCATGATTCATGTTTGCCGTGCCTGAAATATTCACGCTTGTGGACCATATCGGTCCTGTTTCCTTCACGAGAGAGAGAATGTACTCATCGGACGGAACCCTGACAGCCTGTGTCCTTCCGTCCTTTCCCATGAGAATTGCGGTAAGGCTGCACGGCCAGAGCTCGTAAAGCCTGTCCGGCACATCATAAAAACCGCCATTCCTCAGATAGTCAATATCGGCAAGCATGATGAAACTCTTGTTTGCGGGCCTCTTCTTTATTTCATAGATTCTTTCTGCCGTCTTCTCATCCGCAAGGGCGGAAATTCCGTAGATCGTATCAGCGGGAATAACGCCGACACAGCCTTTTTTCACAAGAGCGGCAACTTCCTCAAGCGATGAGCGGTCATTATGGAAAATCTGCATTGAAAAACCTCCCTACCAGTCAAAGTCACTGTAACGGCTGTCCTGCACCGCAGGCCCTGCCTCACTGTCTCTGCTTCCCCTGCCGTGGCGTATCAGTGCAATGAGCACTGAAATCACAAATGCGGCGGCAAGTGAGATAAGAGCTATTATCCAGGTGTCAAGACCTTCAAAAAGCAGTTCTTCCTCTTCACCTGCCTGAGAAGGAACCTCTTCAATCACATCAGGTGTCTCAAAGTAATACACGACATCTCCGTCATTATTGTAGCCAAGTGACAGGGCTATGTCGTTGAGAGCCTCAGGGGAAGAAAGACTTGCCCTTCTCTCCTCCAGCGCCTCAAGTCTCAGCTTCCTTTCCTCTTCCTCCCTGAGAAGGCTTTCAAGATAATTTTCAAGACTTCTGTTCACAAGGTATCCGCTCTTTCCGAAAATGGAGAAAAGCAGGCTGAAAAGCACCAGAAACATTAAAATGAATAAAAACAGTTTTTTTGTTGTCATACCTAATCTTGACTTGTATAATATCAATATGTGTGACTTAATGTATATATGTTAAGCCGGAGGTGAATACGTTATGCCGAAACCGAAGAGTACGGCAAAACTTGTTGTAACAAGTGTTGTCATTTCTTTTGCTGTAATTGCTATTTTTGCACTGATTTTCCTTAATTACATCGTGCCGACCTATCAGGTGACTGAAGAGCAGATCTATTCGGTACTGATCAAGCTGTTCCCGATTCTTGTCGGTCTCATCCTCATCCAGATAGGTATCATGATTGCCAAGAGAAATGAAGATGAATTCAAGGACCAGGTGGACAAGCTTCCGCCGAATGCCTATACGAAGCCGTTTGAATCACCGGCCAAGGACGATCCGATAAACATCAGCATCGATGCAGCAAAGGCATACGATCAGGTGCAGCCGGCGCATGGTGCGGCAGAAGCTGCAGTGCGTGAGGTGATCAGGGAAGTTCCTGTCGTCAAGGAAGTGATAAAGGAAGTCCCTGTTGAGGTTGTGAAGGAAATCGAGAAAGAAGTACCTGTGGTACGTGAAGTCATAAAGGAAGTGCAGGTACCTTGTGCATCTGCACCGGATGTTCAGCCGGAAAAGATCGAAGTCCCCGTGGAAGTCATCAAGGAAGTTCCTGTTGAGGTTGTGAGGGAAGTCGAGAAAGTCGTTGAGGTCCCAGTTGAGGTCATCAAGGAAGTCATCAGAGAAGTTCCGGCCAGAGCAGATGAAAGTACAGCGGCAGCAGGCGCTCAGATCAAGGAAATCGTAAAGGAGATTCCGATTGAGATCATCAAGGAAGTTCCAATCGAGGTTCCAGTTGAGAAAGTTGTGGAGAAGATCGTTGAAAAGGAAGTCCCGGTCGAGAAGATCGTTGAAAAGGAAGTTCCATCCGCATCTGCTGTCCAGAGTGAAGAAGATACGAGAATGCTCGGCTTCCTTGAAGTTCTTGAAGAAGAATGCAGCGAAGCCAATGAGTGCGGTAATGATATCACACTGGTTCTGATCAAGAAGAAAGACAGCCTCAATGAGGATTTGCTTGAGTCGGTATTCAGCAGCAACGCTTTCATCTTTGAAAGAGCTGATGACTTCGCACTTATCTTCTCTTTTGCCAATGAAGAGGAGACTGCATCACTTATCAGCGCGAAGGAAAGCAGACTCGGTGAAATCGAGTTCTCAACCGCCACACTTAACGGAAGTCAGGCTGATGCCGCAAATCTTGTCAGAATGGCAGAAGCAGGATTCTGATAAAACACTGAGCAGAGTTCAGGGAGGCTCTACCGGCCTCCCTTTTTCATGCCTGATCAGACCTGAGGATTGTATCGCATGGAGACCGTGAAGCTCATCGGCTCTGATGTATCACCGCTGTAGTATTCAACGGGAACAGCTGCTTTGAAGCTCACTGCGAATGAGGATATTTCAAGCTCAAGAGAATAATCATGAACACGGTTCGTGACACTGCTGAAGCTCACTTCTGCATTCCTGTAGCTTGTAAGGCTTGTTCCGATGCTCAGGTTCACATCCGGAAGCAGCTGGAAGCAGAGTTCACCGCCGATGAAAGTATAGCAGTGGTCTGATGAGACATCTCCGGCCTGCAGCATAAGATAAGGCCTCACCACATGAAGATCTCCCCTGCTGTTGAAACGCGGCATATAAACTGAAAGCCCAATATTCATTGTATCACCTATCTGTTTCCAGCCCACATTGACTTCTCCCCCGCTGGTGCTTATCAGTTTGTCCACATAAAGACCGAGCGTGAAATATTCCTCATGCCACATAAGGCCGGCGCCTATTGAGAAATATTCGCTGCCACTCATATTCTCGAATTCAGAGAAGAAGAAGTTTGTGAAGATATCCCAGGTGGAATCTATTCTCCTCTCATTCCTTACAAGTGCACTTCCCCCCTGTAGCCTCACTCCCCCGGACACCGGTCCGATATTGTATGCGGCATCAAGCTGGAAATGCATTTTATAAAACATGTCAAATGTGAGGGGTTCTGGCGGCTCGCTTCTGTGCTCAAGATCAAAGCCCAGCGCCGCTGTAAGCTGCACGTTGCGGCCGCCGAATGAAAGCGTGAGAGATGAATCGGAAGTATTGAAGAAGCTGAGCTTCTCATGGTTTTCATACTGAGAAAGGTTCTGTTCATCCGAATAATTCAAGCTCAGCATCAGTGATCCGTCACTCTCCTTGATGAAAGGAAGGGCCGCAGGATTTGCAAAACTGTCCACATAACGCCCTGCCATAGCCGCAAAGCTGCTGTAACGGCCCGGCATCACCACGGAACCGGGATCTGCGGCCAGCATGGCTGCAGAAAAGACCAGAAAAAGAACGGCACTGATAAACTTCTTCATGCGAATAATATAAAAGATCAGATGGCAATAAACAAGCAAAATGAGTATCATGGAAGACATGTTCAGCCATGAAGCATTGTTTTCAGCCATCGGAGGACGATTCATAAAAAACAGGGATGACAGTCCTGTCACCTCACTGTGCTATGATTCAAGAGACTGCATCCCTGGCTGCGCTTTTTTCGCTTTCAGCGGAACTCACGGCAGCGGTAGCAGTTATATAGATGAAGCTGTCCAAAACGGTGCTGAGCTTATCATAACGGACAGAGAATGCGGCAATACCGGCGCAGATTACATAATAACAGATGGAAACATCCGCTCATTGTATGCTTTTTCCTCCTACCTTTTTTTCGGCAGGGTCAGCGACAGGCTCAGGATAACCGGAGTCACAGGAACGGACGGAAAGACATCCACCTGTTTTTATATCTACCAGCTGCTGAAAGCCTGTGGATTCAGGGCAGGTCTCATCACGACTGTCTATATTGATGACGGAAGCGGTCTTGTCAGAAGCCCGTATCCAAACACCACTCCGGAAGCCTTTCACATACACTCCATACTCAGCAGGGCCTATGAGAACAATGTCGATTATTTCATCATTGAGGCTACGAGCCATGCACTGAGTTCACAGTTCGACCGCCTCAATTCAATTCGCTATTCGTCCTGTGTGTATACAAAAGTCTCAAGCGAACATCTTGAATTTCATGGGACGCTGGAGAATTACTACGATGCAAAACTGAATCTGGCACGACGCTGCACCGGAGTGACTTTTATATACCGCGACAATGTTCTTGCGTCCGCCATGGAAAAGGAGAACACCGTATTTCTGAATCATCCTGTGATCGCAAAGGCAGAGGAAGACAGGCTGTTTTTCTCAGAAAACGGCAAGATGTATATCTTCCCCCATCCGGAAGATTTCGCGCTTGACAATGCCTTTCTTGCCGCAGCCGCAGTGCGTAATGAAACAGGACTCAGTGAAGATGAGATCCTTTACCACATGAAAGAGCTTGAGAATCCGGAAGGAAGATGCGAGACACTGATGATCGGCAGCAGAATCATCGTGATAGATTTCGCCCACACACCTGATGCCTTTTCCGCACTTTTCTCTTCGTTCAGGAAGATTTATCCTTCAAGAGGCTTCATAACAGTTTTCGGAGCCTCAGGCTGCCGTGATGCCACCAAACGTCCTCATATGGGACATGAGGCTGTAAAAGCCTCCCGTGCGGTGATAATAAGTGAGGATGACCCCAGAGAGGAAGGCTTTCAGAAAATAAGCAGGGACATACTCAGCGGGATAGAAGACACACAGGCTGAGGTTTTCATCATTGAAAAAAGGGAAGACGCACTCAGAAAGGCATTTCAGATCTCAACTGAGAATGACATAATTTTCTCACTCGGGCTCGGGGCACAGAAAAGCATTGACTACCATACTCACAGAAGATCATGGAGCGAAAGAGAAGAAATAATGAAGGCGGCAAAGGAGGTGCTGGTATGAAAATCCTGCTCATAAAAGGTGGAAGGAGCCTTGAACACAACATAAGCCTGAAAAGCGCACAGACTGTCAGGGAAACACTTGAGAATATGGGACATGAAGTCACAGATCTCCTGCTGCCATCTTCCGGAGAAATTCCCCTCACCCTTTTTCAGGGAGATTATGATATCGCCTACCCGGTCATGCACGGCAGACTCGGCGAAGACGGGTGCATTCAGGGACTTCTCGAGCTCATCGGCAAGCCTTATGTCAGCGAGAGGGTCTTTACAAGCAGCATAGGCATGAACAAGCTGAAACAGCATGAGATCCTTCATTACAGCAATATTCCGCTTGTGCCGACGATAGGACTGAAACGCGGCAGGGGTGAGGATGAGAGGATGCTGCTTGAAGATTTCACAAAGCAGTTCAGCGAATTCATCGTGAAGATAAACGGAGGAGGTTCCTCCATCGGAGTTTTCAGCTGTGACAGGGACTCTCTGGAAGATGCTGTCGAAGAAGCTTTCACTTATGACGATACTGTGCTTGTGCAGAAGAAAATCACCCCGCTGAGAGAACTGGAATGCCTTGTGGTGAAAGACAGGGACGGACGCATTCTCACGGCAGGACCGCTGGAAGTCATAGCTGACAAACCGTATACGGACTACAGCAACAAGTATTCAAGTGCGGTCACACATGTAATCGAAGCGAAAGACAATGAAAACCTCTCACATGAAACCGTGCACACCCTCCACTCTCTTGCAGCCAGAGCTTTCGATGCTCTTGACGGCAGTCTGTACATGCGTATCGATTTCTTCATGGACGGGGACGGCATGATCTACCTCAATGAAGTTAACACAATTCCCGGCAGCACACCCACCAGCCATTTCAATATTCTCGCCAGAGAGCTGGGAGGCTTCGGCGCGGTGCTGAACATAATGCTTGAAAGCGCACTCGCAAGACACAAAAGAGAGAAAGACCTCAGGAGACTTTATGGCTGATGAGCTTTTCTTCCATGTCGATCTTGATGCTTTCTTCGCCGCAGTCGAGGTGCTTGACAACCCATCCCTCAGAGGAAAACCTCTTATCATAGGGCACGAAGGACCGCGCAGTGTGGTATCAACCTGTTCATACGAAGCGAGAAAATTCGGTGTGCATTCCGCCATGCCCATGACTGTGGCAATGAAGCTGTGTCCCCAGGCTGTGGTGATCCACGGACGAATGAAGCGTTACAGCGAGAAATCAAAGGAAGTCATGGCGATAATAAAGGACATAGCACCATCCTTCATACAGGCATCAATTGATGAAGCCTATCTTGACATGAGCGGAACTGAAAGGCTTTATTCCAGCCCGAAGCAGGCTGCACTGCTGCTGAAAGACAGGGTCAGGAATGAAAGCGGCCTCACCATCTCGGTCGGCGTCGGATCCTCACGCTTCATCGCAAAGCTTGCATCAGACTACAGGAAGCCCGACGGTCTTACCATCGTTCCTCCCGGTATGGAGTGCCGTTTCGTGGATGCTGTCGGACTCAGGAAACTCTGGGGAATCGGGAAAGTTACCTACGACAGGCTTGTCAGATACAATATAAGAACAGTAAGCGAGATGAGGGACTTGTCGGAGGAAAGGCTTCAGGAGCTTTTCGGTCTCAAAGGCGGCAGCTATCTTTACAAAGTCGCAAGGGGCATAGACCCGGGAATATATTCATCGGACAGCAAATCCCACTCAATCTCAAGCGAAAGGACCTTCTATCCCGATCTCATAAGCCAGGATGCAATAGATGCAGTGCTTATGGAACTGAGTCAGGAAGTGAGTTTCCGTTCCCTTGATGAGCATTTCGTTGGCCGTACAGTCGGCATAAAAATAAGATACGGAGACTTCACCACGATAAATGTCCAGACAACCCCGCAGGAGGGCATATACAACTCTGAAGATATTTTCATCATGGCAAGAAAGCTTTTTCTCTCAAAGTACAAAGGAGGAGGCGTGCGGCTTATCGGCGTGGGTCTCTACCAGATGTACGAGGGAGATGAGATAGAACAGGGAGAACTTTTCAATGAAGTCTCACAGAAAAAAAGGCAGCTTGAGAGAACAATAATGTCAATGAACAAAAAAGGAGCCCGCATCACGAAGGCAAGCTCCCTTATAGACATCAGAAAGCAGTGAAATAAACCACAACCACGGCTGCGAGGATTATCCTGTACACACCGAATACAGAGAAATCGTGGTTCCTTACATAGCTCATGAGCCCCTTTATTGCCACAAGAGATACGAGAAATGCCACAAGCGAGCCAAGCGCGAGGTAAGCCCACTCTGCCGCGCTGAAGGCAAAACCGGACTTCAGAAGTCTCAGCAGGGAAGCTCCGGCCATCACGGGGATTGCCATGAAGAAGCTGAACTTTGCGGCGGCAGGACGGCTTATTCCGCCGATCAGACCGCCAAGTATAGTGGAACCGGAACGGGATGTTCCCGGAATGAGGGCAAGCATCTGGAAAAGCCCCATGAAGATACTGTCTTTTATTGTAAGCTCGTCCACACTGTTCACTCTTACATTGACGCCTATCCGCTTTTCAAGGAAAAGATACAGCACACCGTAAACGAAAAGTGCGCCTGCGATTACAGGCCAGGTGGAGAGTTTCTCGTCGATGATGTCATCCAGCAGCAGCCCCGCGATACCAGCCGGCACCGTCGCGATCAGCACTTTGCCCCACAGCTTCAGTGTCCTCACGCTTTCGCTTTTTTCCTTTTTGAAAGGCCACAGCTCATTGAAATAAAGGACAATGACCGCAAGAATTGATCCCAGCTGGACAACGACCATGAAGACAGAAATGAACTCATCGTTCAGATCCAGCGGCATGATCTGGTCAAAAAGCAGCATATGTCCGGTCGAGGAGACCGGCAGCCACTCGGTGATGCCCTGAATTATTCCGAGTATTATTACTTTTATTATTTCAATCAGATTCATAGCAGGCAAATACTATCATCAAGAGAGAAAATAGACTAGAATCTTCACCCGGTATGTTGTCGATTGTGCTTGTAGAACCTGAAATACCGCAGAATACGGGGAATGTCGCAAGAACCTGCGCCGTGACATCTACGGACCTCATTCTGGTCCATCCGCTCGGCTTCAGGATTGATGACAGGAGCCTGAAACGTGCGGGCCTTGATTACTGGAAGGATGTGAGAATAAGTGAATACCCCTCGTTTTCCGCATTCATGCAGGACAGGAAGGAAAGCGATGAGCTTGTCTTCTTCACATCCCATGGAAAAAGGGATTTCTATTCATTCAGGGCTGATGGAAAGCGTGACACCTATTTCATATTCGGAAAGGAGTCATGCGGTCTTGGCAGCGATATAATAAACAGGTACAGTGACTCATGCTGGAAAATTCCCATGAGGAAGGATGCAAGGTGCCTCAACCTCTCAAACTCGGCGGCAGTGGCCGTTTATGAGTACTACAGGCAGCTCGGCTTTCCCTTTTCTTAAATAAAGCGAGGTTTCAAAGTGAAAGAATTTCTTATCGTTTCAGACATCCACGGAGCGCTTTCAGCTGCACAGAAGGTAGCTGAACTTGCCTCTTCCTACAGACATGTCCTGATGCTCGGTGACGCACTTTACCACGGTCCGAGAAACGACCTGCCCTCCTCTTACAATCCAAAAGCCGTGATTCCCATCCTCAATGGCCTCAGAGACAAGATCCTGGCAGTAAGGGGCAACTGTGATGCCGAGGTTGACCAGATGGTTCTCTCTTTCCCGGTCATGAGCACAACCTCCATCATCCAGTGTGATGAGAGGACATTCATAATGTCCCACGGACATATATACAATGAGGAAAATCTTCCGCCCATGGCAGAGGGATCCGTCTTTCTCTACGGACATACACATATCCCGGTGATCAGAGAACAGAACGGTATTGTAATATTCAACCCGGGTTCCACCAGCATACCGAAAGGAGGCTATCCTGCAAGTTACGGCGAATATGATGACGGCTGCCTGAAAGTGCTTTCACTGGAAGATGACAGCGAGATATTCAGCTTTAAGCTGAAGGACCGAAGCTGAGAGTGACAACAACGTAATCGCCTTCCTGCCTGATTGACGCCGAACCTCCGTGCAGGGCAGTGATCTGGCCTGCAATGGGCAGACCGAGCCCGGAGCCTCCGTCATGCCTTGATTTATCGCCTCTTGCCCAGGGTTCAAAGATATTGATGGAATCAGAATATTCAAGAAGACCCCTGCTGATGACAGTGACAGTGTTGTCTTCGGCTTTTATCCTTATTTTCTCTTCCCTGTCTCCGTATTCCAGGGCATTCTTCACCACTTCATCCAGCGCATGGGAGAAAAGAGAGTAATCCACACAGAGTTTCTCATCATCATGAGCTTCAATGAAAAAACGCTCAGGACACTGGAAATGTGCTGTCACACATGATATGCACTGTGAAGCGGAAAGCATTTCCCTGTTCAGATCTCCTTCGTAATTCAGCAGGGATACATAGTATTTCACAGAAGACACGCGGTCTGTAAGCGTATCGACTTCTTTTTTCAGAGAGGCGATCGTACTGCTGTCAGCTTTATAGACACCGTCCTGTATTGCCTGGATTATCATGTTGATGCTGGTCAGCGGCGTGTTCAGGTCGTGGGCTATGGAACGGATCCATTCATCCCTGCTCCTCCTGTTCTTCTCCAGCCGGAGAGACAGCTCAACTATCGATTTTCCGATTTCATTCAGTTCGTATGTCTTCTGCTTCTTTATCCTGACATCAAAATCGCCCTCTGCCATGCGGCGTAATGCACTCAGTATGTCATCAACGGAATTCGCAGTGCGGCGGGAAAAGACAAAAGAGGCAATGGCCGCTATTATGAGGCTGAGAGGAATGAGCCAGAGTGTGGTCAGAAGGATCGTGTCAAGAACAAAGCTGGTCGGGCCGAATGAGTACATATCGAAAATCAGGAGATCAAGACTGATCACAGGTTCTCCGTCCCGGTCTATGAAGACCGTTGCGGCAATGTCGTTCTCATCAACGAAGGAAGGAACGCGGTAAGTTACGGATGCCCGTCCGCCGTTACCGGTGCCCAGAACCGTAAGCATGTATGAAAAGCTGCCGTCGTCCTGCCTTTCGGCCGAGATGACATATACAGGATTGCTCTTCGAGAAACTGTGCCATCCGGTATCGATGATCTCGGTGAAAAACTTATCACTGCCTGCATCAGAACTTTCAGGGAGATTGCCGTACATATAATGGGAACCATCGGCAAATGTATTGATCAGAAGACCCGATATGCTGTCATCAGATGCGGCGGAAATCGCCTCATACACAGCATCATCCGTAAGGCTTCCCTCATTCTCAAGTCCCGCGATGAGAGACTGCACATAATCGCGTGCTATGAAGTCTACCCATCCTTTTTCCATTTTCATTATCGATGAGAACAAAAAAGCAAGCTCACACAGGACTATAAGCACTGCTATGCCCAGCACTGTGAAGAACACCCTGAAAAAAAGCCTGCCGGTCCTCCGTCTCACTTAGCTGCTCCATCGGATGGAACCGAGAACCTGTAGCCGTAACCTCTTACAGTCTCGATCCAGTTGCCGGGCCTAAGCTTCGCCCTTATGTTCTTGATATGCGTATCAACAACCCTTTCGTAACTTTCAAAGGAATAGTCAAAACATTTCTCAAGTATGAGGGCCCTTGAGATCAGACGGCCTTCATTCTGCGCAAGATAGGTGACGATCTTCCACTCCGCCGCAGTGAGATTCACCTCGTTGCCGTTTATTGTGAGCCTGTGCTCATCCATATCTATGGAAAGAGTGTTTTCCTTATCCTTGAATGTAAGCTTGCTGCCGTTATCAGGAGCAGCAGAAGCCCCCTCGACACGTCTGAAAAGCGCATTCACCCTCAGTACAAGCTCTTTGGGGCTGAACGGTTTTGGAATATAGTCATCCGCACCGATCTCGAAACCCAATATCCTGTCTGACTCTTCCGTTCTTGCTGTCATGAAGATCACTGGCAGTGCCGGATATTTCTGCTTTATTTCCTTTATGAACATGAATCCGTCACCATCGGGAAGCATAACATCCTGTATGATAAGATCGGGCAGTTTTGCCCTCAGCCCTTCCCTCACCGAGGAAAGATCAGCGAAACCCTTCGCATCGTATCCGTTGATTGAAAGATACTGGACCACACCATCCCTTATCACATCATGGTCTTCAACAACATATATCAGTTTCATACCCATGATATAAATCTGCTGTAAAGAAAAATCAACAGAAACAATTTCTCTTCACCTAAATTACAAATTCACCGGCAGATGGCTGAACTCCACTGCATCTCTATCCTCGGGACAATAGTTTTAATCCAAAAATTTGGATAAATATTTTCTTTTACAAGTTGGATTTTCCATGTTACGCTTTCTCTGTAAAGGACGGATAATTCAAATTTTTGGCTTATGAAGAAAGTACTGCTCAGCACAATCGCAAAAGAATGCTCGCTAAGTGTCTCAACCGTCTCCAGGGTCATTTCAGGGGACAGTTCCCGAAGGATCAAGGATGAGACACGTTCTCTCGTGCTCAGAAAAGCTGAAGAGCTCGGATATTTCAGAGAACATATCAGACGACTCAACGCCGCAAGCAGCATCAGGGCCGCAGTGCTCTTCCTGTCAGATCATGAAAGCCTGATGAGCCCGTTCTTCTCGCAGATCATAGACGGGATAAAGGAAGAGGCCGAAAGAAATGAAACAGCAGATGTTGATCTGTCTGTCCTGAGCCTTTATGATTCACACTTCTTCTCCCGTTTTTCCGAAGGTCAGTACGATGTTGCAATCATTCTGGGCCGTGTGAGGAAAGATGTGCTTGACAGAGTACGGTGCGCAAAAACCCAGCTTATCTACACAGGACTCAACAGCATTGAGGATATGGATGAGGTCATCTGTGATGCAAGAGAGGGCATGAAAACTGCAGTTGAGCACCTGCATTCACTCGGACACAGGGAAATCGCATTCATCGGGCCCGTCCGGCAGGAAGATCTCAAGAATGAATTCCGTTTTGACGGATACCTGTCAGGTCTTGAACGGTGCGGCCTTTCTTTTGACCCCGGGCTTGTCGAAGATTCATACCTCAGTGCTGAAGACGGTTATGAGAAAGCCGGAAAGCTTTTCAGCAGAAAAACACCGGAGGCAGTCATCTGCGCAAATGACAACCTCGCAGTCGGTGTCATGAAATTCCTTCAGGACAAAGGCTTGTGCATTCCGCAGGATGTATCCGTCACCGGATTTGACAACATTGAGGAGGCTGCATACCTGAAGCCTTCCCTGACAACAATTGACGTACCCAAAAAGGAACTCGGACGTTTTGCGCTCCGCCTCGCTCTGGAAAGAAGGCAGAGCGGAAGAAAATACAATGTGAAACTGTCACTGCCCTTCACTCTTGTTGAAAGGGAATCCACAAAGGAGGCCACAGATGCCTAAAGTACTGCTTTTTCATGGCGGCGGACCGACGGCGGTCCTGAATGCCTCGCTTGCAGGAGCAATAAGCACATTCCAGGAAAAAGGCTGGCAGGTATATGCAAGCCCGTTCGGAATCGCAAAGCTGCTTGACCATGATCCGGTGCCCGTTCCTCTTCTCGGCAGGAATGAGACACAAATGCTTGTCCGCAGTCCCGGCAGCGCGATAGGAAGCGGAAGGGATCATCTGGAGGATGAGGATTATGTGCGTCTCGCGCAAAGGCTGATCTCACTCGGTTTTTCCGCCGTATCAGGCGCCGGCGGCAACGGGACCATGGATACCGTGCAGAAACTGTCAAAGGCATGCAGCAGATACGGTATCACAGTGACCGGCATTCCCAAGACAATGGACAACGACCTCAGCATAACAGACCACAGTCCGGGCTTTCTCAGCGCGGCTCTCTACATGGCTGCAAGCGTAAGGGAAGTATTGTATGACATACACAGTCTGCCCATCCATGTCGTAGTGATTGAGGCTTTCGGCCGCAATGCCGGCTGGATCACCGCATCATCCGCCCTTGCAGGTGATGATGTAAAAGGTCCGGATCTGATACTCCCGCCTGAAATCCCGTTTGACGAGGATGCTTTTCTCAGCGGAGTCGAAGAAGCCTACAGCAGAAAAGGCGGAGTATGCGTCGTTGCCAGCGAAGGGCTGAAATACAGGGACGGAAAGCCGGTCGTGGAACCCGTATTCAAGACTGACCGCTCAGTATATTTCGGCGATGTATCGGCAAAGCTTTCCCAGCTTGTCACACAGAAGCTGAATATAAAATCAAGAAGCGAGAAGCCCGGACTGCTCTCACGCGCATCCATTGCATGGCAGAGCAGAAGAGATGCTGAGGAAGCTTTCCAGTGCGGCAGGATCAGCGCCATTGCTGCCTGCAGCGGAAGGAACGGAGAGATGAGCATCATCATCCGTGAAAGGGAAAAACCATATGCCGCACGTGTGGAAATGAAGCCGATAGGCAAAGACATCCTAAGAGAGAGGACACTGCCGGCATCTTACATCAGCAGAGAAGATTTCTGCATGACTGATGAATTCTTTAATTACATGAATCCGCTGTTCGACGCTGAGAGGCTGGGCAGTTTCATGACATTTGTTTGAAAAAGGAGAATTACCGTGGACATAAAGTACTACTCATATCCGGAAGAAAGACTGAAGGAAGGAAAGATAAGGACAGTATGTCTTTCCTCAAGTGAAGAAGTTTTCAAAGCCATTGCCGATGAAATGGCTGACCAGATAAAGGAAAACAACGAAAAAGAAGAGAAAAGCGTCTTCATTGTTCCTGTAGGACCTGTAGGCCAGTATCCGTATTTCGTTGATAAAGTGAGAAAAGAAAACATACCGCTGAAAAACGTCTGGTTCATAAACATGGATGAATACCTGAATGACGATCTGTCCTACATAAGCATGGACGACAGACTCTCATTCAGAGGATTCATGGAAAGGACAGTATACAGCCAGCTTCCCGAAAGCCTGAATATTCCCGAACACCAGAGAGTATTCCCCCACCCCGCAAGGCCTCAGACTGTCCATGAGCTTATCGAAGAGCTCGGCAAGGTGGATATCTGTTTCGGTGGAATCGGAATAAACGGACATCTGGCCTTCAATGAAGCGGAGGAAGTCAGTGCCGCAGAGTTTGCAGGCAGGGAAACCCGCATCATAGAAATAAGCAGGGAGACACGTGTCGCCAACGCCATCGGGGATCTTAACGGAGCGATAGACGCAATGCCGCGTTATGCTGTGACAGTCGGCATGAGGGAAATACTTTCCGCGCGCAAGATAAGGCTCGGCGTATTCCGTCCGTGGCACAGAGCCGTCGTTCGGCAGGCCATCTTCGATGATCCCTCCGGACACTTCCCCGTCACTCTTGTGCAGAATCATCCGGACAGTCTCATCTACGTCAATGACATCGCGGCAAAGGCGGCATTCTGATGACGGAAAGAACAAGAATTGCCGTTCCATCCGGCCTGAGAAATGTGAAAGTACTGATTGAAGACGGTGTTTTCTCATCCATTGAGGAAACAGATGAAAGCGGAAAATTCCTCATGCAAAGCGGCTTTGTTGATATCCACACTCATGGAGCGGGAAGCATTGATGTGAACCACATCACATCATATGAAGAGGTCAATCAGCTGAGCCGCATATATGCATCCTGCGGGGTCACAAGCTTTCTTCTCTCCGTAATGACTGATGAGGAGGAAAAGATGCTGAAAATAATAGGCACTCTTGCCTCTGCATACAGGAAAGGCTGTGACGGTGCCACATTTGCCGGAATACATCTGGAAGGTCCGTTTCTCTGCCGGGAATACAAAGGGGCCATGCCGGAACGGCTGATAAGGAAAGCGGACTGGAATCTGTTCTCGAAGTTCTACGATGCTTCAGGAGGAGCAGTGAAATATATCACTGTGGCACCGGAATCGGAAGGAATGACCGACTTAATAAAGAAAATAAAGCAGGAAACCGATGTGGTTGTCGCGATGGGACATTCCGCCGCAGAGTATGAGACCGCGGTAAAGGCAGTTGAGTGCGGAGTAAGTGCCGCAACACATCTGTTCAATGCAATGAAACTGTTTCATATGCACCGTCCGGCAATCAGCGGAGCGAGTCTGGAAAGAGACGAGGTGTACTGTGAAGTGATCTGCGACGGTTTTCATCTTCATCCCGCCACGGTGCGCCTGGTACTGAAGACAAAGGGTGTGGACAAAGTTGTTGCCGTCACTGATTCAATCATGGCGGCAGGACTGCCGGCCGGACGCTACAAGCTGGGTGTCAATGATGTGATCGTCACAGAAGACGGTGATGCCAGGCTTCCGGACGGGGTTAGAGCGGGAAGCACGCTCACTATGGACAAGGCTTACCGCAATCTGATCAGGTTCGCCTCACTGTCTCCATACGAGCTGTCAAAAGTCATGTCTGAGAACCAGTGCAGGCTTCTGCACATGGATGACAGAGGATCAATAGAACAGGGAAAAAGAGCAGATTACGTTCTGCTGGACGAGAATAATGAGGTTGTAAGAACAGTGGTCTGCGGACGCACTGTTTATGAAAAAGGAGGAAGATAACAATGCTTGTACCGCTCAGATGCATTCTTGAGACAACGGATAAATACAACTATGCAGTCGGCGCATTCAATGTGAATGCAGTCTGTCAGGCCGAAGCAGCGATAAGGATTCATGAAATATTCCATGCCCCTGCCGTAATTCAGGGGGCGGATCTTGCCAACGGTTTCATGGGAGGACGGAAGGACTTCATGAATGCAAGTCTTGAAGACAAAAGGAAGGGAGCTGCGAACATAGCATCGGCAGTCAGGAAAATTGCGGAATCCTCCCCTGTTCCCGTTGCGCTCCATCTGGATCACGGCAGAGACTTTGACTCCGTGAAAGCGGCAATTGACGCCGGCTATACATCAGTCATGATAGACGGCTCTTCCCTTCCGCTTGACGACAACATCGAGCTGACGAGGGAAGTCGTGAAATATGCTCATGCGAGAGGCGTGACTGTTGAAGGTGAACTGGGAGTGCTTGCCGGTGTAGAGGACCATGTGTTCTCGCTTTCGTCCACATACACGAAACCTCTGGATGCACTACGTTTCTTCAGGGAAACACGCGTTGACGCTCTTGCAATCAGCTACGGAACAATGCACGGTGCCAATAAAGGAAAGAATGCAGTTCTCAGGAAAGAGATCGCGATCGCCGTAAAAGAACTGCTGAGACATGAAGGGATAAAGGGCTTTCTGGTGTCGCACGGTTCCTCCACTGTTCCGAAGTATATTGTGGACGAGATCAATGATCTTGGCGGAAAGCTTGAGAATTCCCATGGAATCTCACTGGAACAGCTGAAGGAAGTGTCAAGAATGGGAATCGCCAAGATAAATGTAGATACTGATATAAGGCTTGCCGTAACACGCAACGTACGCCTTCTTTTCAACAATAGCCCCTCACTCCGGAATGATGAACATCTCAAGGGTGTATGGGAGCTGATGCAGGCCAATCCGTCCGCCTTTGATCCGAGGGTCTATCTTGCGGCCGTAATGGACACAGTCATGTACAACACCATTCCTTCTGAAAGCGTCCAGCTGCTTGTAAATGCAGTGAAAGACGGCGTGATGGAAGGAATCGGAAGGCTTCTTGTGGAATTCAGGCAGACCGGTATGGCAAGATTCGTGGAAACCAGGACATTTGATGAGATGAAGGAATTCTATAAGGAAGAGGAAAAGGGAAAATGAATAAACAGCATGTTTTCGTAAACTTCAAGCGCTTCGACGTTCCGCTCTCGATGGGAGGTGTTAACCGGACAGGCAGCATCGAGCACTGGGCAGAAGATATCATAGGAAAAGTGATTGATGAACTTGAATCATACACTCCGGATGAAGTCCGCTTTGCAATGTACTTTCCTGAAAGCCAGATAATCAGCGCAGTCAGGGCAAAAGGTAAAAGCCGGGCCCTTGAGATCGGCAGCCAGGGTGTGTACAGATATGATGTCAGACAAGGCGGGAATTTCGGCGCCTTCACAACACTGCGGCCAGCCAGCATCGTTTCCGCAATGGGATGCAGCACCACGATCATAGGACACTGCGAGGAGAGAAATGAGAAAAGAGATCTTCTAAGCGCTGCAGGCTGCAGTGATTTCACTGCCATAAACAAGGTTCTGAACGAGGAAATCCTGCGTGCGCAGGAAAGAAATCTTTCCGTCCTGTACTGCATAGGAGAAAGAGAGGAAGAGACTGACATATGGGACAGTGTAATAAGAAAACAGCTCAGGGACGGACTCAGAGGAGCTGATCCTGGCAGGATTGTGATAGGATACGAACCGGTATGGTCCATAGGACCGGGAAAGACTCCTGCCGGGAAGGAGTACATAACAAAAGTAGCCCGTCTGGTAAAAGACACTGTCGGTGATGTGCCTGTCGTGTACGGCGGAGGGCTCAAAGAAGACAATGCCGCCATGCTCGCCGGCATTGATGAAATCGACGGCGGACTCATTGCCCTTACCCGCTTCAAGGGAGAAATCGGGTTCTATCCCGAAGAGTATCTGAATATAGTCAGCACATACATGAATGCAAAGAGAGGTGAATGAAATGAAACTTGATTTTGAGTACGGACAGGGAACGGTAAGTGCAAGTCTTCCTGAATGGACAGATGTTTTCATCCCCGGTGTGACAGTTCCTGATCCGCCGTGCATAAGCGAAGACAGGATTGAGGAAGAAACACTCAGAAGCCTGAGAAATCCGGTCGGCATGCCGCCTTTAAGCGAACTTGCGAAAAAAGGGAGCAAAGTCGTGATAGTATTCCCGGACAGGGTGAAAGGCGGGGAACAGCCGACAAGCCACAGAAAGACAGCCATCCCCCTGATACTGAATGAACTTTACAGCGCGGGTGTTGAAAAGAAAGACATTCTTCTCATCTGCTCAAACGGGCTGCACCGCAAGAACACGGAAAAGGAAATAAGAGGTGTCCTCGGAGACAGTCTTTTCAATGAATTCTGGCCATCTCATCAGATAATCAACCACGACAGTGAGGACTGGGACCATCTTGTGGACCTCGGTGTTACGGACAGAGGAGATCCTGTGATCATGAACAGATATGTTTATGAAGCCGATGTGGCGATCCTCATCGGACATGTGCAGGGCAATCCGTATGGAGGATATTCTGGTGGATACAAGCACTGTGCAACGGGAATCACTCACTGGAAAAGCATCGCGAGCCATCATGTTCCTTCCGTAATGCACCGCGCGGACTTCACTCCGGTCTCAGGCAGCTCCCTGATGAGAACCAAATTCAATGAAATCGGCATGCATATGGAAAAATGCATGAAAAAGAAGTTCTTCTGCTGTGATGCCGTGCTTGACTCAAAAAGCCGTCAGATAAGCATCCATTCCGGCTATGCCGCACAGATGATGCCACTTTCCTGGATCGATGCGGACAGAAGGACATACGTGCACTGGGCTGAGAAAAAGTATGACATACTTGTTTTCGGCATGCCGCAGTTCTTCCACTACGGGGACGGCATGGGAACGAATCCGATAATGCTGATGCAGGCCCTGTCCGCACAGGTGATCAGATTCAAGAGAATCATGAGCGACAAATGCGTGATCATATGCCAGAGTCTGTGCAACGGTTTCTTCAATGAAAGTCTCTGGCCATACACCAGGGAAATGTTCGAAGCATTCAAGCATGATGAGATGAACATACTGCCTGATATGAACAGACTGGGAGAGTATTATGCGACAAATGAGGAATATGTGCGCAGATACCGCTATGCGAATGCTTTCCACCCCTTCCATGGCTTCAGCATGATTTCCTGTGCTCATATTGCTGAAATGAACACCTCTGCGATTTACATAACAGGTGCAAAGGATCCCGGCTATGCAAGAGCCATGGGCCTCAAGACAAGGGCAACCATTGAGGAGGCTCTAGAAGACGCAATGAGAAAATATACAGGTGACAGACCGAATATTCTCGCTCTTCCCCTCACATTCAAAACAGCAAGTGTCCATCTCTGCATGAAGGAAGATCAGTGAATCATACAGCTGGTTTCCTGCATGATACAGCTTTAAAAGGACATCAGACAGTTCTTCAGAAACGATAGATGAAGAACTGTCTTCTGTCTTTGCGTCATGTTATTCAAGAATGACTGCACCTGTAAAAAAGGCGTAAAAAAATTCAGCCTTTTCAACCTGTCCGCCCATGTTAGTCTGAACATGTGAATAAAAAAAGGAGGCTGACAATGGCCAATGGAATAAAAAAGAAAGGAGGCATCAGCGAAAGGAAAAAGAACTGGCTCTGGCTGGCTCTCTCGCTTGCAGCTGCGCTGGCTGTGTGGACAGTGCTGTCGGTGCTGCCCTCCACGTCCAGATCGTTTCCCAATGTCATAGTTGTGTTCCAGCAAATACCGGTGATGATTGAAAGAAACGTTCTGTTCAAGGATATCTCATCATCACTCATCAGCGTGGGACTGGGCTACCTTCTCGGTTTTGTGATCGCTCTTCCTGTGGCAATCCTGATGGCATGGTACAATCCGTTCAGAAGAATCATCGAACCCTGGATACAGTTCATAAGGAACATCCCTCCCCTTGCCTACGTACCGCTTATCGTCATTGCAGCGGGTGTGGGACGCAAACCTCAGGTCATCGTCATCACTATCGCCACCTTCCTGATAATGTGCATCACCATCTACCAGGGAATCATAAACATTGATGAGACCCTCATAAAGGCAGCTCGTGTCCTGGGTGCAAAGGACAAAGACATCTTCATCAGGGTGCTGGCTCCGGCAAGCCTTCCGTTCATACTGACCGCAGTCCGTCTCGGCGCTTCAGTTGCGCTCACGACACTTATCGCAGCTGAATCAACAGGAGCCTTCGCAGGACTGGGAATGAGAATAAGGAGTCTCAACAACAACTTCGAGACCGCGCCCATGCTGCTTTACATAATCATCATAGGCATTATCGGAATAACGATAGAAAAGCTGATCAAACTACTTGAAAGGAAGCTTACAGGATGGCAGGAAAAGAGAGAAATATAAAAGTCGTCATAGAAGACGTCAAAAAGACATACATGGGCAGGAACGGAGAAGTTGTGGCGCTCAACGGCGTCAATCTTGAAATCGCCCACAACGAGTTCGTGACTGTCGTCGGTCCTTCCGGGTGCGGCAAATCGACATTGCTGAACATAATCGCAGGACTGCTTGAACCGACAAGCGGCAGAGTCATCTGCAACGGCAATGAGGTGCACGGCACCGGCATGGACAGGGGTGTCGTATTCCAGCAGTATGCGCTTTTCCCCTGGCTGACAGTGCTGAAAAATGTGATGTTTCCTCTCAACATGAAAGGAATAAAGGGAAAAGAAGCGGAGGAAACGGCGATGAAGTATATCAGGATGGTTGATCTTGAGAAATTCGCCGACCATTATCCGAAGGAACTTTCCGGAGGCATGAAGCAGAGGGTTGCCATTGCGCGTGCCTATGCCGCAGAGCCTGAAATACTGCTGATGGACGAGCCGTTCGGAGCTCTTGATGCACAGACAAGAACACAGCTCCAGCAGGAACTGCTTGACACATGGGAAAAAGAACAGAAGACCTGTTTCTTCATAACCCATGATGTCGATGAGGCTATCATTCTCGGCCAGAGAGTTGTCATAATGTCGGCCCGGCCGGGAAGAATCAAGGATATTGTCGATATCGACATACCCTACCCCAGGAATCAGGAAACAAAGATGTCACCACGCTTCCTGGAGCTTAAAAACCGCATATGGTCACAGGTATACCAGGAATACCTTGAAGTAAGGAAATAAATTTAAAAAGGAGATAAATTTATGAAGAAAATCATTGCCATGCTGCTCATCGCAGCCCTCGCTCTGACAAGTGTGTTCGCCCAGGGCGGAAATGAAAGCTCGGACCTTGATACTGTCAGAGTCGCATATATGACAAACTATGCATCTCTCTGTTCACTTGTTGCCGGTATCCAGACAGGCGCATTTGCAGAACAGGGAATTGAAGTAGAGCTTGTTGAGTTCGCAGACGGTCCCACGATTATCGCAGCAATGGAAAGCGGTTCCATAGACATCGGTTATATCGGACACGGTGCACATAAGCTCTGTGTCAACGGCAGGGCAAAAATCTTCGCATTCAGCCATGTCGGCAACGGAGACGCCGTCATCGGCCTCAGGAGCCACGGTGTCACAGAAGACCCGGCTTCACTCAAAGGCAAGAGCATCGGTTATGCATCAGGCACATCAAGTGAACAGATTCTCAAGTGGACTCTTGAAAGTGCAGGCCTGACGATGGATGATGTGACAGCATATGAAATGGATGCAGCAGCAATCACATCGGCAATGACATCAGGTGCTCTCGATGCATGTGCAAACTGGTCACCGGCCACATTCACCATTCTTGATGCCATCGGAGATGATGCATTTGTTCTTGCAGACAACGTGACATTCGCAGACAGAAGCGCATCAGTCGCATCGTGGATCGTAATGGACAAGTGGGCAACTGAGAACAGAGACCTCCTCGTCCGCTTCACACGTGCTCTCTATGACGGTATGGATTACAGAGCTGAAAACATCGAACAGACAGCAGAATGGGTTGCAGAAGTTCTCGGAACATCCTATGACACAGTATATGCACAGCGCGGCGATGCGGAATGGCTCACAAGTGATGAGATGATCGCACAGATTGAAGACGGCACAATTGAGGAAATGTATGAAGTACAGAAACTCAGCTTCGGAAGCGAAGTTGATCCGTCCACACCAGTAAGCGATTATGTCATGTTTGACATCATGCTTGAAGCTGCTGAATGATTTGAGGCACTTCAAATTGCAAGCCGGAAGTTTTGACGCTTCCGGCTTTTTTCTTGCATTTGCATCCTCTCATGGTAAAATTCTAGAAAGATACAGGAGGGAGCGGTTTTGCTTTTGGCTCTTACGAGTTCAATACTCGTCATTTCATTCATAATTGTGGTTATAAGGCATGACAGACGCTCTCTGCTTATCTTCTCAACATGCCTCTCCCTCTTCATCTTCATTTTCTCAATCCTCGCATACATAGCAAAGAAAGGTGGAATCGGAAGGGAGATAAGCTTCATTTTCTATGGAACCAAGGAAATAAGGTTATGGTTCCAGTATCTTGTACTCACATTGCGACAGCTGGGTTTCATAACCGCAATCGGCCGGTATACATTCCCCCTTCTCCTGCTGTTGACAGCACTGGACATGGTATATTTCAATTTTGCGGTCAAAATCAAGAAACATATATTACTGATGTTCATAATTCCGTCCATATGTCTCATCTGCTATATCCCCCAGGTGTTTGAAGTACTTGTCAGCGGCAGGGATGCAATGCTTCATTTCCTTGTGAATTTCTCGCGTGTATATGTCTATGGCTACGCACTGATGACCCTGATATGCCTTATCTGTGAGTACGCTTCCATAACGCTTCCGTTTTTCAGGAGAAGATTTCTGTCAAAGACTGCAATTCTCCTGTCGCTTGAGATCATTTACACAATATACTGTCTTCAGGATCCAGCCCAGATATACCTTTTCTATAAGAATGACTACATGTTCCTGCTGGGACTATGGTATCTTTCTCCTGCCATGTCACCTATGCTGTATACTCTCTCCATCATCGGGAGCGTCGTGTTTTCCATAATAGGTTTCATATTCCTCCTGAGATACATGAGCATAAACTTTGATGCACAGAAAGAGGAGATAATACTGAAAAGAGATGCAAAAACAGCCAGTAGGGGGATATCAATGTTCTTCCACGGTACGAAAAACGAACTTCTTGCCATGGAAATACTTCTCCGCCGTATCTCCAAGAGATATGAAGATGATGAAGACGTGAAAAGACTCTCAAGGCTTAACGGAGAACTGAACAGAAGGCTTCAGAGCCTGCACAGGGCATCCAGGACAGACATAAGCGTGCTTTCAGTTGCTTCCCTTGAAGATGTGATCCAGAAAGCCCGGGAAAAAGTACTCTCACGCTATGCGGCCTCCTCCTTTGAGACTTCTTTCAGAAACGGTGACATACAGATCCTTGCGGATGTGGAAAGTCTTTCAGAAGCACTTGGAAACATATTGATGAATGCCGTCGAGGCACAGATGGAAGCAGGCCGCAATACTCCTGTCGAAATTGAATGTGCCATTGAACATCTCTGGGTGTCAGTCAGGATAAGCGATGCGGGAAAAGGCCTTGACAGAAAACAGCTCAGACAGATATATCAGCCGTTCTATTCAAACAAGAACAGCAGCCAGAACTGGGGCATGGGAATGTACTACACACGCAGTGTCATAAAAAAGCATCTCGGCTCGATAAGATATGAACAGAGGGAAAGCGGTGGCAGCCGTTTCATTGTACTGCTGCCGAAACCGTGAAAAGGAGAAGACTTCAGTGAACAGCGTAATGGTTGTGGAAGACAATGAGATAATAAGAGAAGACATAACAGAGACTGTGAATTCCATAGACGGCTTTGCTGTCACATGTGAATGCTCAAGCGGAAAAGATGCTTCACTCTCCTACTCACCCGGAAGTTTCTCTGTTGTCCTCATGGATATAGAAATGGAGACATCCAATGCAGGCATAGATGCTGCAAGAGCCATAATTGAAAAGGACCCGCAGGCAAAAATAGTGTTTCTGACAAGCCACGATGATGATGAGATCGTCATCACCGCAATGGCGAGCGGTGCGAAGGATTTCCTTGTCAAAGGCTGCAGCAGGGAGGAGATCAGCTCCCATCTCTCAGCTGTCATAAACGATGAAACCATTCTGGACAGAAGAGTTCATGACCTCATAATGAATGAATACAGAAGACTGAGTCACAGCGAGCGGAGTCTGCTGTATTTCATCCAGCATCTCAGTTCGCTGACAAAGGCGGAAAGAGAACTCATAGGCTGCTTTCTTGATGGGATGAAGATCAGGGAAATTGCCCAGAAACGTTTCGTTGAACCGGTAACAGTGAAGTCACAGATAAGAACACTGCTGGGCAAGCTCGATTTGTCCCGCACCAGCGAGATAGTATCAAAAATAAGAGAACTGGGACTTGAGCATCTCTTTTCATCCTGATGTCATTATTGTACTCTTCTGTCATGAAGCATCTGATAAGGAAGGTCTTTCTTTTCCCCCTCTACATCTACAAATACTGCATTTCCCCCATGCTGGGTCCATGCAAATGCAGATACACACCTTCCTGTTCTTCATATTTTGAAACAGCTGTGATGCGCTTCGGGATCATCAGGGGAAGCATAATGGGAACAGCAAGAATACTGCGCTGCACGCGTTTTTTTCTCGGAGGTCCTGATGAGGTTCCCGGTGAATGGAGCTTTAAGGAAATAAAGAAAGGATTCACCATCTACCGCAAGAGGAAAGACAGACAGAAAGATAAATAAGTCCGGCTGACAATCCTGTGAGAACACAGACAGAGACAGGATTTCAAGTCCTGTCCCTGTAAGCAGTTAATTTTAGTAAGCAGTACTGATTAATCTCTTCCGGCCAGCATCTGGACATAGTTTATAAGGACATCAAGCGCATTCTGGTTATACCCGCCTTCCGGAATGATAAGATCCGCATATTCCTTGCATGGCTCAATGAAATTCATGTGTCCCGGACGGACAACATTCACATACTGTTCGACAACGGATTCCACGGTTCTCCCTCTTTCGCTGATGTCTCTCATGAGCCTTCTGACAAAACGTATGTCAGCAGGTGTGTCAACATAAAGCTTCAGGTCAAGCAGATCGCGTATTCTCTTGTCGTAAAGCACCATCAGTCCGTCCACGATTATTATCTTCTTGGGCTCAATATGCACAGTCTCGCTCTTTCTCTGATGATGGACGAAATCATACTGAGGCATCTCAATCGCCTTTCCGCTCTTCAGATCCATCAGATTCTGCATCATGAGATCCATATCGAAGGCATCCGGATGATCAAAATTGTACGCTGTGATGTTGTCATTGTTTATATATGATGCGCTTTTGTAATAATTGTCCTGCTCAATGCATACAGCATCGTGATGTGCCTCATATATTTTTCTGACAACCGTGCTTTTACCGGAACCGGAACCGCCTGTAATTCCGATCAGTCTGACATTCATCATTAAACCTCTCTTACAGTATATGAAGTTCTTGTCTTGAAAACCTGTCCCGCGTCAAGAACAGCAGACGGAAAATCCTTTCTGTTGACCGCATCTGGATACTCGCTGGTCTCAAGGGCAAGTGCACAGAACGGACCGGATGAAGGCCAGAGACAATTGCAGGAAGGATTGAATTCTCCTGTATAAAGCTGCATGCCCGGGCGGTCAGTGTCAACAGTAAGGGAAAGACCGTCACAGACGACCTCTGCCTTCTGTGCCGCGTTGAAGACAAAGCAGTGATCATATCTGCCGCCCCTTCTCCCGCCAACTTCATGGAATGATGTGAAGTCAAAGTCCGTACCGGCAACCGGTACAACATCCGTCGGGATCAGGCTGTCATCAACCATGACGACCTTATCGGCAGCAATCATGACTCTATGGTCGAGAATACTGGATCCGTCTCCTTTCAAGTTGAAATAAGTATGATTCGTAGGATTTACAGCACACTTCCTGTCTGACGACATCGTATATGAGATTGTGAGACGTCCGTTTTCCAGAAGATAAGCCACAGTTACCCCGATGTTTCCGGGGAAACCTCCTTCCCCGTCCTTGTGTTCACAGTTCAGGACAACTGAATTCTCAGTCTGGAAAATGACATTCCATATCCTCTGCCCCAGATTCGCGCTTCCACTGTGCAGATTATTCTCTCCGTTATTCTTTTCAAGAACGTATTCATGTCCGTCCAGGGAAAAACGTGCATTTGCGATTCTGTTGGCATATGGCGCGACAATCTGCCCTTTATATGATCCGTCCGATATGTAATCATCAAGAGATGGTGATGAAAAGACAATGTTCCTCAGTTCTCCTCTGCATGGAACAAGAAATTCCTGAATTACCGCTCCGAAAGTGAGAATGGAAACCTGAGTACCGTTCTCCTCCTTTATCGTTATTTTTTTCACTTCCTGCCCGTCGGCAAGTTTTCCGAATATTGTTGTGTTTATAGCCATGTGGGAATTATAAACCAAAAAAGAATACCGTGAAAGTCAAAACATAAATCATCAAACCCGGTTTTAATATACGGAACTCACTTTTAAATGGAAAACCAGCCTGAGCTGCTTGAAACAATATGTATTAGATAACAAGTATTTATACTACCGTTTTAGGTATGTTAATTCACATATAAAATATTATATCTGGTGAAAGTACTGCCTGAAAAAAAGACCGGTACATAATTTCATTACAGCTTGTTTGAGGTAAGAGCCTTTACGACATCTGCGGCTTTTTCATTTTTATTGCTGTAAAGCAGACCATAGTTCATTTTATAGATCCAGTCGACAGAAACGCTTTTAAGACTGTAACCAGAAAGATTCATTGCTGCGGATGATAGAATGAAATCGCCATTCTCACTTACAGTTTTCAGAAGCTCAGGGGTATAGGAAGCTGTATTCACGATCTCAATACGCGGATGAAAATCATGCATGTCATGCACAAAGTTGTCTATACGGCGGGAAAACCCTTTTCGCGGTACATAAAGCTTGTGCTCATAAAGGTCTTCGATATCAAGATTCTTCTTTCTTGCCAGAGGCGATGATGAGGAGACTGCCACAGCCATTGCAGATGAAAAGCTTACAGCCTCAAGCCTAAACCGCTTCAGCAGTGCATCATCATAAAAACCTATCACAATATCCGCATCCTTGCCGAGATTGCGCAGCACATCCTCGCTGTTTTTGTCTGATGCATCAAGAAATATACTCTTGAATCTGAAACCGTCAAGCTTTCTGAGCTTTTTATCAAGTCCCCTGGAAAGTGAAGCGACAATCACGGCATCCTGCCGTTCCTTTATTATTTTCTCAGCCTTCCGGTCCGCATCAGAAAGTATATTGCAGATCTTCACGGCTGCCGATGCATAGACAAGGCCGGCGTCAGATAGCTCTGCTGCATCTGAAGCAAGACTTCTGAACATCTGACAGCCGTATTCCTTATCCAGTGCTTCCAGGTTTTTCCTTGCAGTCTGGACAGAGACATCCATCTTTTCAGCTACCGCAGTCAGTGATGGATTCTCCATGATATATGCCAGCATCTGGAAGGAAGAAATGGAAAGCATGTCAGTTCTTGTCATCCTCCGTCTTCAGAACAGCAAGGAAAGCACTCTGCGGAATTTCGACATTGCCGACCATCTTCATGCGTTTCTTGCCTTCTTTCTGCTTCTCAAGCAGCTTTCTCTTTCTTGAGATATCGCCTCCATAGCACTTGGCAGTCACATCTTTTCTGTAGGCCGATATCGTTTCCCTTGAGATAATGGTTCCGCCTATTGCACCCTGAATTGCAATCTTGAACTGCTGACGTGGAATCTCATCCTTGAGACGCTCGCATACCTGTCTTCCACGGGCCTGTGCATTATCTTTGAAAACGAGCTGAGAAAGGGCATCAACAGGTTCTCCGTTGACAAGAATGTCAAGACGTACAAGGTCCGTTTTCTTATACTCAATGACTTCATAGTCAAAGGAGGCATATCCTCTGGAAATGCTCTTGAGCCTGTCATAGAAATCGAACAGGACTTCAGCCAGAGGCATCTCATAGATAAGCTCGACTCTCTTCTCGTCAAGATAGTTCATATTGGTCTGATATCCGCGTTTCTCAAGACACAGAGAGATGATCGGACCGACATATGTTGTCGGTGTTATTATATTGGCCCTTATGTAAGGCTCCTCAACGCTTTCAATCCTCATCACATCCGGATACTCAAGTGGATTGTCAATATTGAGAGTCTCGCCGTTCTTCATATGCACGACATACCGTACGGATGGAGATGTGAAAACAATGGAAAGATCAAATTCCCTTTCGATTCTCTCCTGAATGACCTCAAGGTGAAGCAGTCCGAGGAAGCCGCATCTGAAACCGAAACCAAGCGCGGCAGAACTGTCCTTTTCATAGACAAGACTGGCATCATTCAGTTTAAGGCGGTCAATCGCATCCTGAAGCTCCTCATAGTCGTTGCTGTCAACAGGGTATATTGAAGAAAAGACTACAGGCTTGACTTCCTTGAATCCTTCAAGCGGAGCTGAGGCAGGATTCTTTATGCCTGTGACTGTATCGCCGACCCTTATATCGCTTATGGTCTTTATTCCGGCGATGAAATAGCCGACATCCCCTGCATGAAGCTCTCCCTTTGACACCAGCTGCAGCTGGAATATACCGCAGTCTTCCACCTTGTACACAGCATCAGAATGCATGAAACGTATCTCATCCCCAGTCTTGAGCATGCCGTCAAAAACGCGGCAGTGAACGATTACACCTCTGTATGAATCATAATGGCTGTCGAATATAAGTGCCTTCAGAGGATCTTCATCCTTTCCCTCCGGAGAAGGTATCTGATTGACAATTGCCTCAAAAAGAGTGTCTACGCCTTCTCCCGTCTTTGCGGACACAAAACATGCAGCATCAGGATCAAGACCGAGATCATGATCAATCTGGTGTAGACAGGAGGGAATATCCGCAGATGGAAGATCTATCTTGTTTATGACAGGTATGATCTCAAGATTATGCTCCATGGCGAGATACAGGTTTGCCAGAGTCTGGGCTTCAACTCCCTGGGATGCATCGATAAGCAGCAGGGCACCCTCGCATGAGGAAATCGCACGCGAAACTTCATATGTGAAATCAACATGACCCGGAGTGTCAACAAGATTCAGTTCATAATCATGGCCGTCAGCAGCATGATAAGGGATGGTGACCGCCTGGCTTTTGATCGTGATTCCTCTTTCCCTCTCAATATCCATATTGTCCAGAAGCTGACTCTGCATGGGACCGCGGGAAGTTACGATGCGGGCCTTTTCAATGAACCTGTCGGCAAGAGTGCTCTTGCCGTGGTCAATATGTGCAATGATACAGAAATTTCTTTTATATGCAGTACTGAGTGCCATCAGACAAGCTCCGATACATGATGTTCCGGTTCGAATCCGAGAAGCTCCCTGATCTGTGCATCATCAAGAGTTTCCTTCTCACACAGTTCCTCTGTAAGCTTGTCAAGCTGGTCCCTGTGCTCTGTGAGAATCGTTCTTGTGGTGTTCAGACATTCATCCAGAATCTTCTCGATCTCCTCATCGATTCTCTTTGCAGTTGCATCAGAGAAATCCTTGTGCTGGGTTATCTCACGGCCGAGGAACAGTGGCTCTCCTTCATTTGAAAGGTTTATGAAGCCAAGCTCACTCATGCCCCATTCTGTGACCATCCTGCGTGCGATTGTCGTCGCCTGCTTGATATCATTTGAAGTTCCAGTGGTGGTCTCGCCGTATACGATGTCCTCAGCGACATAACCGCCCATGCATATGACGATCCTGTCCTTGAGATATCCTGCCCTGAGGGTATACTGATCCTTCTCAGGAAGCGAGATCGTAAGACCGAGCGCATTTCCATGCGGTATGATCGTAACCTTGTGAAGAGGATCGACATGCTTGAGATAGTAATGCAGCAGAGTATGTCCCGCCTCATGGTAAGCAGTGGCTTTCTTCTCATCTGCAGTCATGAACTTGCTCTCTCTTGCGACACCGAGAATGATCTTGTCCCTTGCTTTCTCAAAATCGTCCATATTGACCATTTCCCTTCTTGAACGAGCCGCATAAAGAGCAGCCTCATTGACAAGATTCGCAAGGTCGGCACCGGAAGAACCGGGTGTTGCACGGGCAACACGTTCAAGGTCAAGACCCGGTTCGCATTTCACTTTCGCTGAATGGATGCGCAGTATGTCAAGTCTTTCCTGGACATCAGGAAGATCAACGGTGACCTGACGGTCAAATCTTCCCGGACGGAGGAGAGCCGGATCAAGAACGTCAGGACGGTTCGTCGCCGCCATGACGATGACACCGGGGTCAGTGGAGAAGCCGTCCATCTCGACAAGTATCTGGTTCAGCGTCTGTTCCCTTTCATCATGACCGCCGCCGAGACCGGATCCCCTGCTTCTGCCAACAGCATCAATCTCATCTATGAATATGATACAAGGCGCGTTTTTGCGTCCTGTCTCGAAAAGATCCCTTACACGGGCAGCACCCATACCTACGAACATCTCAACGAAATCCGAACCTGAAGTATGGAAGAAGCTCACCCCGGCCTCTCCGGCAACAGCACGGGCAAGGAGTGTCTTTCCGGTTCCCGGAGGACCGACGAGAAGAACACCCTTGGGGATCTTTGCGCCTATCTTGACATAGCGTTCCGGATTCTTGAGGAAATCGACAACTTCCTGCAGCTCGTACTTGCTTTCCTTCTGCCCTGCGACATCCTTGAAAAGGACCTTGTTGTCCTTTGCTGAATACTGAGTCGCATGGCTCTTGCCGAACTGTCCCATCATCTTCGAGCCGCCTGCGGCCCCGACCTGTCTGTACATTGAGAAAATTATGACAAGGAAGATTATCCACGGCAGGAGGTTGAGCAGAAGAACCCAGATCGATACATCTGCGACAGAACCCACAATGTCGACATTCATGCTCTCAAGCTCATCCATGAGAGACGAATCATAATACGGTATTCTCGCAACACCATAGAAACCGTTTGTCGTCATAAATGAAATTTCAGATTCGTCCTGGATGTCAACCTGAGTCACAGAACCGGCTTCAAGCGCACTTTTGAAAGTTGAATAGGAAACTTCCGTAGCTCTCTGCCCTGAACTCTGATTGAAAAACAGGAATGCAAATGAAATTATGAGGGCAAGGAAGATGAAAAGCGTGAAGCGGTTACGCCCGGTAAGCTTTATCTTCGAATCCTTGTCATTCCTGTCGCTTCCCCAGTACCGGTACTGGTCATAGACGTTGTCCTTTCTGGCCTTTTTACCGTTTTTGCCTTCACCTGAGCCTTCGTCTTTCTTCTCTTCAGGCTTCATGCTGCCTTCAGGCTTCTTATCCTGCATTTCAGGACTGCCGCCTTCATTCAAGTCTTTCTTTTCTTCGTCTTTATATTCGTCCATCTTTTATCCACAAAATCACATTTAATCCGCAGTAAAATGCGTAATTGTTCTTAATATAATATTTATATTCCTCACGTGCAAGGCGGCTGTCAGCCTTTTTTCACAACCTCAAGACCGGTCAGTTCTTTCCATTTACCGCTTTTCAGAGTGTCTGAAAGACGGTTCCTGCCTCCAAAGCACTCTGCCCATACAGCCTTTATGCCATCACGGTCCTGAAGAACAAAAGCATAGGGACATTTGAAGGATGCGCATAAATCAGAAAGCCTGATGCTGCGGGAAGAAAGCAGCAGTGTATCATCTTCATCGCTCAGCCTTATCAGCACAGGAGGATTCAGAAGAGACGGGTCTATTCTGAGTGCGCTGTTGCTGCACATCTCTTCAAGGGAAAGGCCATATGGAAGGGTAGCATTTTTTTCAAAAGGTGCTGCAAACCATGCCTTCAGATGATAGAAACGGACTTCATCCCGTATACAGCGCAGATGGAAAAACCTGGAATCATAACTTCCCGTATTCTGTATGCAGTTCACAATCTTCCTTATCTCAGCCCCGCTGATGCGTGATGAATCAAAAAATGAATACACATGGTAAATGCATTTGAGTTTTGAAAAAAACGAAGAGGTGATGAAATTCTTTCTTGAAACAGAATAATAGCCTGAATTGTTACTAATATGTATGTTTCCTGATAGATTTTCTGCTTTCTGGATGTTTTCAGCAATTCTGACAAGACTGTCCTTGACTGATGATCCGAGGTATGGTGTCACCAGCTGTCTCACCTTGTTTCTGAAGCAGAAAAGCTCATCATTCGTACTGTCGCTGCTCGGCTGAAGCTGAAGTGAATCAACGTATGAGACGATCTCGCTGCGTGTGCAGCACAGAAGCGGACGGATCAGATTCCCTCTTCTCTCCCTTATGCCGGCAAGAGAAAGGAGAGTACCTCCGCTTATGAGTTTCATCATCAGACTCTCAACCTGATCATCTCTGTTGTGAGCCGTAGCAACAAGTGGAAATGATGAGAGCGCTTCATAACGCAGAAAACGGGCAGCAGCCTCGCATGTCAGGCCTTTTTCATGCGCGCAGGCATCGACACTTCCCCTTTCCAGCGTTATAACCTCAAGAGCACAGCCCAGCCGTCTGCAGTTATCCATGTTGAGCTTTATCTCAGCAGAAAGCTCGCTCTCGGTTCTTATATTATGATTGACATAGACAGGATGGACATCAAAGCCCAATTCACAAAGGGACGCCAGCAGACACAGCGAGTCATAACCGCCGGAAAAAGCAAGTGTTATGACTTTTCCCCTGTACTGCGGGTTTCTCTCAAAAAAAGAGGAAACAGACTCAACCGGCGTCACTGGATATCCCCTCTGAACGAATTCAGAGTCTGTTCAGTCCTGCTGAATTCTTCTCCCTCAATATACTGTCTGAGAGAGCTTACGGCCTGTCTCTGCGCTGCATCAACACGTTTTCTGTCTTCCTCACTGTAACGGGAAAGGACATGTTCAATTACGGGAATCCCATCTTCAGGCCGTCCGACACCAACATAAAGCCTTTTGAAATTACCGGGAAGATAAGCCATCATGGACTTAAGCCCGTTATGACCCGCAGATGATCCCGAAGAACGCAGACGCGCACGTCCGGGAGGAAGATCCATCTGATCGCATATGACAAGAACCTCATCACCATCCTTAACCGTCTTCGGCACCACACGGCCTGATTCGTTCATGTAAGTCAGAGGAAAAACCAGACGCACCTTTTTCCCGCTTTCCGAAGTGATGATGCACGTCTTATAAGAAGAAAAACAGCGTCTTACCAGTTTTGCATGGTAAGATGCTGCCAGTTTTTCAAGTGTCTCCACACCTGCATTATGACGTGTACCCTCATACTCCGGACCCGGATTCCCAAGCCCAAAGATCACAAGCATATCGTCAGGCGTTTGCTGAAGGTGCTGCTGTTGCTGCATCAGCGGAGGCATCATCAGCTGTATCATCTGCAGCCGGAGCTTCCTCAACCTTTACAGGCTTTACTGTAGCGACAGTCTCATCACCAGGTGTATGGATCTTGATTGTCTCAGGAACAACAAGCTGACTTACACGGATGCCTTCATTGAGCTCGAGAGCTGAAACATCAGCCTGGATCACGGAAGGAAGATCTCTCGGGAAGCACTCGATATCAACTTCATGAAGAACCTGATCAAGAACACCGCCGTTCCTTACGCCGTTCGGTGTACCGACAAGCTCGATCATGACCTTTGCCCTTACCTTGACACCTGCAGTGACTTCATAGAAATCAATGTGGTTGACAATACCCTTGAGAAGATTCTCCTGGAAGCTCTTGATGAATACTCTGTGTTCTGTTCCGTCAACATCCAGTGAAATAAGTGTGGAACCTGTGAAGGTGTGCATCTTCATCATGAATTCCTTTGCATTTACTGCACAGTGAACCGGTGCCTGCTTTCCGTAGATGACAGCAGGAATATAACCGGCACGGAGAAGACGGCGGCTGCCTGCGCTGCCGAAATCTGTTGTCCTGGCCTTTGCCTTGAGGCTCATCTTTTCATCAGCCATATCATTACTCCTTGTACTCTCATTGGTAAAAACCAATTACCATGGATTTATGCACGCCCTGCGGCGTACCGGATAACTATATCAGAGTTCAAAACTTCTTTGCAAGTGTCCTCAAATGCAAAACGGCACTGCGTATATGCAGATGCCGTCTCTCATGAAACAGTAGCTGGGAAGGCAGGACTCGAACCTGCGATGCCGGCACCAAAAACCAGAGCCTTAACCACTTGGCGACTTCCCAATACTTTTGTGAGGATACCAAAAGCACATGGGTATGTAAAGCTCCTATCTGATGATTCTGGCTGTATGTGCATTTCTTGCTTTCTCATATGCATCAAGCACCTGAGAGGCAAGCTTGTTTCTGAATTCACTTGAAATAGGATGGACCACATCCTTGAATTCCCCGTTGCTGACAAGACGGGATGGCATCGCGATTATAAGTTTCTCACCTGTCGAGATAACCTTGATGTTGTGTACCACGAGAACAGAATCAAAGACCACAGTGGCAAATGCTTTCAGCTGATCTGTCTCGGACACTAGCCGGATTTTTATGTCTGTAACTTCCATATATGCACCTAAATATTCTTTCAGATGCTATTTTACTACTCTCAGCCATATTCTTCAACAAAAAACACAACTTTTAGTGAATATTATTTCTGAGCTTTGTCTTCCAAACTGTAAAACAACTGCCCAGAGCGCTGAAACGGTTGTAAGCCTCGTTTAACTCACAGTTATTATCATAGACAAGGATCTGGCTGGAGCCGGAACCGGAAGTAGATGAATAAAGCGCATTTTCACGCTCTGCCATGTAGAAAGCGTTTTCCAGAACCGGCTGGATGATGTCAAAATCATTGGAATAAAGCTTCTGCCATGCCGAAACATCGACCGTCCAGGGAGGAAGACACCTGACATCATCAGCGCATCTCTCATCAAGACGGCGGAATGCAGATGCGGTATCAACCTTGTCCGAGGTGCGCTGCACGACAAGAAGCGGATATGAGACAGGAGTGAGCGGAGAAAGTATTTCTCCTCTTCCCTGCCCGTGAGCGGCTGCGCTGCCGCACAGGAAGAAAGGAACATCCGAACCGAGTGCAAGCGAGATGTCTGCCAGCTCCTTCCTGCTGAAAGGAGAAAGACATAACTCATTGAGAACCTCCAGTACCGATGCCGCATTCCCTGAGCCGCCTCCCAGCCCGGCCTGTGATGGAATGTTCTTTTCTATCCTGATGTTAAGCCTGAACTTTATGCCGGAAAGCGATGAGAACAGACGGGCGCTTTTCTCCATCAGATCCATCCTGCCTTTTTCCAGATATGATTCATTGCCGCTGATATCTATTGACAGCTCGGAGGATTTATCAAATAAGAAGTGAATCACATCATGAAGATCAATCAGATGAAAATATGTATCAAGATCATGATAGCCGTCAGGTCTTTTCTCAAGAACCTTCAGACCTATATTGACCTTCGCATATGAGTTTCTCGTCAGTTCGGTCAAAACACGCCCTCCTCTTTCAGGTACTCTGCCACAAGCGCACCGTCATCAGCCCAGACTTCACGTGCCTTCGGATTGATCGGAGAAGGATGCATGATCTTCACAATATGGGCAAAGTCAAGCCTCTTCACCATTTTCTCAACATAATTTCCGATTGCGACGACTGTTTTCACATCCAGGGCATCAAGCAGGTATCCAAGGTAATCCAGACACAGATTCTCAAGCACATCCCGGTCTTCCTTCATGAACTTGTCAGGTGTCATGTTTGCTCCGCTGTCATTTCTGAGAAAGGCAAGCGGACAGAAGTTCTGGACAGATGCGAAGGAAAAGAAATCATTCCTGTCAGGGAAGGCCCTTCTCACCATCGACCAGAAAGCCTTTCCGCTCGGCTCGTCTTTCCTGACGGCAAAACCGAGGATTCTCTTCTTTTCATGTTCCTGTGCAGGTTTTCCGATCACACCATCAAGACCGAGGTAGTCTCTCACCATTGATACCGAACCGAACGGGACGCCGAGCTGCATCATGCCGTCAGGGCCGGGATTCATGCCGATGAACATGACGCGGTTTTCACCGCTCATTGCCATTTCCTCATACTTCCTGAACACATCATAGGCATATGTCAGGGGATTATATACAAAACAGTCAGTCCTGAAGCTGATGTTTCCCGCATCACTTATGAATTTTCTTGTCCGGCTTTCGATAGATGAGGTATACATGTTAAAGACTATAGCATAAGTTCTGTATTGATTGTACACTTTGCCTATGACTGAAGGTTATCGTCCAAACATAAAGGGTGTCATATTCGACAAAGACGGAACACTGTACAACTATTCCCAGGTCTGGGGACCTGTAGTCAAGGATTATGTTGACACAATACTGAAAACCTTCAGTGTCAGGAACGAAAAGAAGGCAAGACAGGAAATATTCGAGATCATAGGCGTGGACAACAGAGGGAACCACTACCCTGACGGCCTTCTGTTCAACCATGACAAGATCGCCAGGATTTTCTTCCGCATACTCAATTTCTGCATAAGAAACACAATAAATCCGTTCAAGCTGTGGACCATACTCAAACCGATGCTCAACGGGCAGAGTGCAAAACTCATCTTCAAGCTGAGAAGCATGGATTTCACATACCTCACCGACCTTTTCAGGGAACTTTCAGAAAAAGGTATCATCATAGGCCTTGTGACAAATGACATCACGAGCAACACCAAGGCATTTCTCGACATTTCAAAAACAGACCAGTATGTGCGATTCCTCAGGACAAAGGAATCAAACTGCAAAAGAAAGCCTCATACCGAATCCATAAAGCAGTTTGAGGCTTTATACGGTCTGAAAAGCGATGAGATCTGCATTGTCGGGGATTCCATAGTCGACATGGAGTATGCGAAAGCCTCACATGCCGGCTACATAGTTGCCGTAATGACTGGTTACGGCAAGCGGGACACCCTTGAAAGATACGCAGACGTCATCTATGACGATATCAAGGATCTAGTCTCGGATCCCGTCCTCTTCCCAGAACGGCATTGAAAGATATCTTTCTCCGGAATCGGGAAGGAAAACGAGTATCTTCTCCCCCTCCTCTGCATTTTTGAGCGCTCCGGCCAGTGCTGCACCGGATGAGATTCCGGCAAAGATTCCTTCCTTCTGCGCAAGCTGCCTTGTCATTTCAAAAGCTTCCTCATCGCTGACGCATACGATTTCATCTGTAAGTGTCGGATCATATATGGACGGGATGAAACCGGCACCTATGCCCTGAATGGCATGGCGGCCGCTTTTTCCGCCTGAGAGAACGGGAGATGAAGCCGGCTCGACCGCAACGAACTTCGTCTTGTACCCTTTCTCCCTGAAGTACCTTGCAGTACCTGTAATGCTACCTCCGCTGCCAACGGGAAAGACGATTTTATCAAGGGATGAACCGAAATCAGCTTCGATTTCCACCGCAGTTGTCCTGTAATGTGCAAGCGCATTGTCACTGTTGTCAAACTGCATGGGCATGAACGCTCTATCTATTGCTGAGGCAAGTTCCTCTGCTCTGGCTATTGCCCCCTTCATTCCAAGCTTTCCGTCACTGAGCACTATACGGCTGCCAAGTGCCTTGATCATGCGAACTCTCTCAGCGCTCATGGTGTCGGGCATGACGATTATGCATTCATACCCCTTTATAGCAGCAATATAGGAAAGAGCTATGCCTGTGTTGCCGCTTGTCGGCTCTATGATCACAGATCCTTTTCCAAGCACACCCCTCTCTTCTGCCATCTCAATCATGTACAGAGCTGCCCTGTCCTTGCTCGAGCCAAGAGGATTGAAGCGTTCGCATTTTGCGTATATAACGGCATTGTTCGTATCTATCCTGTTTATTCTGACATGCGGAGTGTGTCCGATCAGTGAAAGAAGTGATTCATGAATCATAGAATTAAACCTCGCTGATCTGAAATATATCACAAACAGCCGGAATTTCAAAAAATATGATGACTAGTGAATTTTAGCTATTTATTAATTCCTTATTGAATAATAAATAGACTTTTTATTGACAAAACATATCTATTTTGTCATATTAAGCCCATGGCAAAAAAATGCCAACTATTATTTCGAGGGTTTATAGTTTATGATTGACATTCAGAGTGAACTCAATGCTTACAGAGGCAGGTATTTCGAGGGGGAATGGCCGACAATCTACCAGATGTTCGCCATCTCTCTTTCCCGTTTTCCTTCAAGGCCGTGTTTCACGGTATTCGAGCCGAACAGGAAGACATATACATATTCAGATGTGGACAAGCACATCAAGGCAATCGCTGCAAAACTAATAGAGGCCGGCGTGCAGCCTGGTGAAAAAGTAGTGATCAACGGCAAGAACTCCGTCCAGTGGGGCATGTCCTACCTTGCCGTGAACTATATAGGTGCGGTAGTGGTTCCTATCGACAATCAGCTCAAGACAGAAAGAGTCTGCGCTCTTGCCCAGTTTGCAGATGCGGTCTACATAATCGCTGACTTTGATGTCATAACAAAGATTCCGGCAGACAACGATTGGTTCAGAAGCATAAAAGGAATGATGACTCTCAAAGGGCACATTGAGGGTACTGAAAACGTGCTTGAAGCCGAGAGCAGCAAAGTCTACCCCTGCGCATCAACTGACTGTGAAGCCCTTGCAGCCATTCTCTTCACTTCCGGCACCACGGGAAACGAGAAAGGTGCCATGATGAGCAACAAGAATATCGTATCCGATGTGTGGGCTGCTGCTGCGAACATGGATGTCAATGAGAATGATGTTCTGTACGCACTCCTTCCGCTTCATCATTCCTATTCCTGCACAACTGTCCTGCTTGAAACTGTGAAGTTCGGCGCCGAATGCGTATTCGGTCACGGCATCATCGTCTCACGCATGGTAAATGACATGAAACAGGGTCATGTGACCATATTCATGGGTATTCCTCTTCTTTACAACAAGCTTCTGTCGGGCATCATGAAGCAGGTGAAGGCAAAGGGCAAGCTGACATACGCAGTGGTCAGGACAGCCATGGCAATAAACGGATGGTTCAAAAAGAACTTCGGTGTTGTTCCACTGAAAGGGTTCTTCAACAAGAAAATTCTCTCTGCAATCGGAATGGACAACAACAAGTTCCTCATCTGCGGTGCAGGTCCTCTTTCTCCGGAGGTGTTCAAGCAGTACCAGCAGATGGGTCTTGACTTCCTTCAGGGTTACGGCCTGACAGAGACCGCACCGGTACTCACGCTCAATCCGGTAAGGAAGTTCAAGGTGGAGTCAATCGGCGTCGCCCTTCCCATGATGGATATCATCATTGCAGATCCGAATGAGGAAGGAATCGGAGAGATCAGAGTCAAAGGTCCGAACGTGACTGCCGGCTACTACAAGGATGAGGAGAATACCAGGGCACTCTTTGATGAAAACGGATACCTCAAGACAGGTGATCTTGCAATCAAAGATAAAGACGGGTACTTCATCCTCAAGGGAAGGGCAAAGAACATCATCGTGACTGAAGGCGGAAAGAATGTATATCCTGAAGAGATTGAAGATGCCTTCCAGACTTTCGAGAATGTCGAGCAGATTCTTGTCCGCGGTTACCAGCAGAAAAAGGATGTCCCCTGCGAGGCAATTGAAGCTGTCATCTATCCTAATGCCGATTATTACAAGGACAGAAACATGAACAGCGATGATATCAGAAAAGATATTGAAGCCACTGTCACACAGGTCAACCGTTCCCTTGTAGGATACAAGAAGATCGAGAAGATCACGATCCTTGACAAGCCTATGGATATGACGACAACGAAGAAAATAAAGCGAAACACAGTCGCAAAATAATATTTTTCTCAAAACTTTTTCTTTCGGGGGAGCAGCCGCTCCCCCGGTCTTTTTCAGTCAGGAAAGGAATAATCTTCCTCCATCTCTTTTTCATCTCCAATTGTGTTCTCATCTGTGCTATCATTCCAGCTATGAACACAGTACTTAAGAATCTTACGGTCATACCAATGACACAAGAGAAGAAATTCTTCAGATCCGACATTATGATTGAAGATGGAATAATCAGGAAAATCGCGCCCGGCCTTCATGGCGATATTGAAAAGGACTGCAGCGGACTGACTGCAATTCCCGGGCTCATAAACGCACATACGCACCTGTCAATGACATATATGAGAAACTACAAGGACACCTGCTCCAATCTTCAGGAATGGCTCGGCCAGATTTTCCCTATTGAGGACAGAATGGATGATGAAGACATATATTACGGTTCTCTCCTGGGACTGTGCGAACTGATACGCTCAGGATGCACTGCCTTTGCAGATATGTACTTTCACCAGTGGATGACGGCAAGAGCCTGCAAGGAAGCCGGTGTCAGAGGCTTCCTTTCCCTCACTCTTTTCGGCGATGAGGAAGAGACCAGACGCAGACTTTCAAATATAAGGCTGGACAGTGAAATCGATGATAATCTTTTAAGGCGTGATGTCGCTGTGCACGCAATATACACCTGCAGTGCAGGAACATACAGATATGCAGCCGCCTGGGCAAAGGAACACAATGCCGTCGTCAACACCCATCTGAGCGAGACGCGGAAGGAAATGGAGGACTGTCTTAATGAAAATGAGTGCCTGCCCGCATTCTATCTGGACAGGCTCGGCTTCTTCGATGTTCCCTGCTATGTGGCACACGGCGTATGGCTGCAGGATGAGGAAGTGAAGCTGCTTGCAGGAAAAGATGTGTCGATAATCCACAATCCATCCTCCAACTGCAAGCTTGCTTCCGGCATAGCTCCGGTAAGGCATTTCCGCTCGCTTGGCGCGAATGTGGGACTTGGCACGGACGGGGCAAGTTCCAACAACAATCTTTCAATGATCAAGGAGATGAGACTTGCTGCGATGATCAGTACGGCAAGCACTCTTGATGTCGCCGCACTTCCGCCATACGAGGTGCTGAAGATGGCGACTGTGAACAACGCGAAAGCCCTCAAAGCCGACAAGTACATAGGAACACTTGAAGAAGGAAAGAAGGCGGACATCACGCTTGTCAATGTGCAGAGCTGCAACATGTGTCCCGTCAATGATATTTTCTCGGCTCTTGTATTCTCGCTCGATTCAGCCAATATCGACTCGGTATACGTGAACGGGAAATGCCTGCTTGAAAACGGCAAACTCACAACACTTGATGAAGAGTACATAATCTCCCAGGTTTACAGAAGATGGGAAAAACTCAGGAAGGAGTAAGACCTATGATGATTGAGGAAAATTTCAAGGCACTTGAAATGAGAGGCGATGAGCTCGTTCTGCTTGACCAGAGGCTTCTGCCATGTGAGGAAAAGGACTTCATCTGCAGGAGTGTCGAAGATGTGTTCTTCGCCATAAAGGACATGGTTGTGCGCGGCGCACCGGCAATAGGCGGTGCTGCAGGATACGGTGTATATTTCGCAGCCAGGGAAGCATGCGGTGACAGGGATAAATTCAACAGACTGTGTGACTATCTGATTAACGCACGCCCCACTGCCGTAAATCTTGCATGGGCAGTCAACAGAGTCAGGAAAACCGCAGAGGAATCGGGATTTAGTCTTGATGCCATAAGAAAAGATGCAGATGATATCGTAAGTGAAGATATTGCCATGAACAGGAAGATCGGAGAGATAGGAAGCTCCGTCATTCCTCCTCATGCTACAATACTCACACACTGCAACACAGGTGCACTTGCGACCTGCGGCTGGGGTACGGCTCTTGGTGTCATAAAAACCGCATTCTATGAGGGTAAGGACGTATTCGTATATGCGGATGAGACAAGACCCCGTTTCCAGGGTGCCCGTCTGACGGCATGGGAGCTTGTCAGGGCTGAGATTCCTGCGGCTCTGATTCCTGACAGTGCTGCGGCGACTCTGATAAGAGACGGAAAGATAGATCTTGTGATCCTCGGTGCTGACAGAATAACGGCAAACGGTGATGTCGCAAACAAACTCGGCACTTTCGCTCTTTCAGTCATCTGCAAGCACTACGGTGTGCCATTCTATTCCGCGGCTCCCACCACAACCATCGACTTCAGCACACCAAGCGGAGATCTCATCCCTATTGAGGAAAGAGACAGGAGTGAAGTCACGATGGTGAACGGAACAAAAGTCGCACCGGATGAGATCGGAGTATACAACCCGAGCTTTGACGTCACCCCGCATCAGAACATAACAGGCATAATAACGGAGTGCGGAATAATAAGGGAACCTTATGACATGAATCTTGAGATTCTGCGCCGCACACTGGGCCGTCAGAACGCCTGATAGAAAAGATAGAAAGCAAGGACAAGGATTGCTGAGCCGAGTATTATTTCAATGATCCGGCTCAGTTTTCTGTAAGAGCTGCTTTCACTGAGTTTTGAGACAAAGCCCACGAAAGTTCCGGCCGCTATTGAAAGAATGCTGTATCCGGCTGAGTAGCATAAAAGCAGCATGGTCGCAAAAACCAGACTCCCGGACATACTTGCAACTGAAAGTATTGCAACCAGTACTGGAGTTGAACACGGAGATGAGAACACCCCTGACAGAATTCCGGAAAGAAGCGAACCCATATACCCCCTTCTGGTATTTCTGGTCTGAAGATAACTTGCAGGGATGAATGTGAAAATTCCCAGCATCTGCAACCCCATCAGAAGCATAAGAAGTGCGAGTATCAGATACCACAGACGGCCTGCGTTTCCTATCAGCTCGCCAAGAGCCAGTGCAAGCACTGAAAGAAATGTGAATGTCAGCGTGAGTCCCAGTGCGAATACAAGTGAAAGCCTGAACGAGCTTTTCGTATCCCTTTTGCCGGCTGACACATAGCTTATGACAAGAGGAAGGGATGAAAGTGAACAGGGAAGAAATGATGAAAGCACTCCTCCTGCAAAGACAATCAGATACACGAATGGACTTTCAGGATTTATAAGGCGGCTGAAATCGCCGAGAAAGCTCTCAAACATCACATTGCCCCCGCTTCATCAGTTATTCTCTTCATCTGGGACTGTGTCAGTATTCCCTGATGCACAACATATGCGATCTCACCTGTATCCCTGTATGTGTATGCTGCGAAGTTGCCGACCGAAGCCCGGATTCTGTCTGATGGAATATAATTCTCCCCATCTGCAGTGAAAAACAGCTGGGTCGGCACCACAGATACAGGATACATCATTGCCGCTTCAGGATACTCATTGACATTAAGCGCGATGACTTTCACGCGTCCGTAGTTCTCGGCATAGAAAGCTCTCAGATCATCCATCATGGACATGCATGGAATGCATGTGGTGGAGAAGAACTGGATCATCACGGGAAGGCCAGAACTCCGCAGGGCTTCCTCGTCAATTTCCGTAACGAACAGAGGTTCAGCCTGAGCGGCAGTATCCTGAACACCCTCAGATGCACTTTCATCAGCTGCCGCAATATCTGAAACGGAAGCATCGGCAGAAACAGGTACAGCCTCGGCAACAGTTTCAATGCTGCCGGCAGAACCTTCACTTATATCCATATTCACGACAGGTTCACTCAATGCCTCACTGACATTGTTCTGTTTCACGATATATATGACTGCAAGTACGGCAATGATTACTATGACCGCAGCAATCTGCACAATTCTTTTCTTCATGACAGTAAGCTTAGCATAAAGTCGCACTGCGGTTTTGTGAGAAAAAGACATTTCACGTTCTCACTGCAAAAAATGCGCCCCGTAAAACCGGAGCGCATTTCATGATAGTCATCTTCTGAAAAAACTTCAGGATGCGATGACAAGGCGGCAGAATTTCTTCTTTCCGCACTTGAGCATGATCTCACCCTTGTCATCAAGATCATTCAGTGTGAGCTGGCAGCGTGAATCTGAAACCTTCACGCCATTAACCTCAGCACCGCCCTGCACTACGATTGTACGGGCTTCGCTGTTCGATTTGCACAGTCCTGCCCTGACCATTGCGGAAAGCAGACCGAGTCCAGCTTCAAGTTCACTCTTCTCAACACTGACAGTGGGAATGCCTTCCCTGTTTGTGGAGGCTCCGCTGAAAAGCGCTTTTGCAGCTTCCCTTGCTCTGAGAGCTTCCTCTTCTCCATGGATGATCTTTGTCTGTTCAAATGCAAGGCGTTCCTTTGCATCATTGATGTTTCTCGCAGGGTCTTCGTATTCACGGATTTCATCAAGGGACATGAAGGTGAAGAGCTTCATGAACTTTATGACATCAGCATCAGGAACGTTTCTCCAGTACTGATAGAAATCATAAACTGAGCACAGATTCTTATCGAGGAATATAGCGCCCTTCTCACTCTTGCCCATCTTCTTTCCGTCGGCCCTCATGATGAGGTTGAAAGTAAGACCGAAGCACTGCGGGCCGTCCATCCTGTTGATGAGATCAATACCGCTTACGATGTTCCCCCACTGGTCGGCTCCGCCGATCTGAAGGCGGCAGCCTTCATTCTTGTTGAGCATATAGAAATCATAGGACTGCAGCAGCTGATAGTTGAATTCTATGAAGCTGAGACCTCTTTCAAGACGCTGCTTCGTTCCTTCAAAAGTGAGCATGCGGTTTACAGAGAAATATCTGCCGATGTCACGCAGGAATTCAATATAGTTGAGTCCGACGAGCCAGTCAGCATTGTTCCTCATGATCGCATGACCGTAACCGGAGGAAACATTGTCTGAGAAATCGACGATCCTGGCAAACTGGTTCTTGAGAGCTTCCGCATTGGCCTGAACCTGCTCAAGGGTCAGAAGCTTTCTCATCTCGGTCTTGCCTGAAGGATCTCCGATAAGTCCGGTTCCTCCGCCTACCAGTGCGATGGGATTATGGCCATACTCCTGCAGATGTCTCATCGCATATACAGGAACTGTATGCCCGATGTGCATAGATGCACCGGAAGGGTCCACGCCGAGGTAGAATGTGACCGGCCCCTGATCCATGAGATCGGAAAGCTGGTCAAGATCAGTGCAGTCCTTCACGAAACCTCTGTCGAATAATACCTGTAAAGCCTTGTTCATAATCAGCCCTCGACTCTCTTGTATGATTTCATGTAATCCCTGATGAAGGACACGAGTGAGGAGACACTGACTCTTTCCTGTCTCATGCTGTCGCGGAAACGGACTGTGACAGTCTGATCTTCAAGTGTCTGGTAATCAACAGTGACACAGTAAGGAGTGCCGATCTCATCCATTCTCCTGTATCTTCTGCCGATTGCTCCGCTCTGATCATAGAATGTGACGAAATCTTCCCTGAGTTCATGCTCAAGCTTTGATGCATACTCACCAAGTCCGTCCTTCTTGACAAGAGGCAGAACCGCAACCTTGACAGGAGCAATGACAGGATGGAAATGAAGGACAGTCCTGACATCTCCTTCAGGAGTCATTTCCTCATCATATGCATCGCTGAGCGCCATCAGCACATTACGTGTGAGACCGGCTGATGTCTCAACGACATACGGGATATAGCGCTCATTTGTCTCAGGATCAAGATAGGTAAGGTCCTTTCCGCTGAACTTCTGATGCTGAGTGAGATCATAATCGGTTCTGGAATGGACACCTTCAAGTTCCTGCCAGCCCATCGGGAAGAGGAACTGGATGTCATATGCGTCTTTTGCATAGAATGCCAGTTCATCAGGACCGTGCTGATGCCATCTGAGATGCTCGGGATGAATGCCCATCTTGTGATAGAAGTCCATCCTCTGCTCTCTCCAGTACGGGAACCAGTAATCCTCCGTGCCCGGCTTGCAGAAGAACTGCATCTCCATCTGTTCAAATTCACAGGAGCGGAATATGAAGTTCTTGGTTGTGATCTCGTTTCTGAAAGACTTTCCCACCTGTGCGATGCCGAAAGGAATCTTCACGCGTGATGACTGGAGCACGTTCTTGAAATCGACATAGATGCCCTGTGCGGTTTCCGGACGGAGATAGACGACGGATGCATTATCCTTGTTCGCACCGATATGGGTTTCAAACATGAGATTGAAGTTTCTCGGCTCGGTGAAACTGTCCCTGTTGCCGCAGACCGGGCATGGTGCATTGAGATCAATCTGATCTGCACGGAAACGGGATTTGCAGACCTTGCAGTCAACCATCGGGTCCGAGAAGTTGGAAACGTGACCGGAGGCCTCCCATACACGCGGATGCATGAGGATGGAAGCGTCAAGACCGACTATATTGTCATGCATCTGGGTCATTTCCTTCCACCAGAAATCACGGATGTTGTTCTTGAGATCAACACCGAGCGGACCATAGTCATATGCACCGTTGAGACCGCCGTAGATCTCGCTTGACTGGAAGATGAAACCTCTTCTCCTGCAAAGCGAAATGATTTTATCCATTGTGACAACCTGTTTTTCTTCTGCCATAGTTAATCCTCCTGAGTGAAAAGAGCCTTTGCCCTTTCAATTCTTCTCTCTGTCTCCTCAAGTCCGAGCAGTGAAATCGAGTCATGCAGAGGAAGTGATACCGTACTGTTGGTGATGGCGACCCTGATCGGCTGGAACACGCCGTTCAGTTTCACACCGAGTTCTTCTGAAAGTTTCCTTATATCCTCTTCTGTTTCGGCAAAGCTCTTACCTGCCTTTTCATTGGCAATCACGATGCTGCTGCCTTTCAGGAATGCCTCTTTTGCACGGCTCTCGTCCATTCCCTTTGCGATATACTGACAAAGGTCGGTGCACGGCTCATCCCTGAAGAGGAAAGCCGAAAGAGGGACACAGTCAGAGAGAACCTTCATTCTCTCTCTCAGCGGCGGAGCAAGCTTATAGAGTTTCTCTTTCTCTTCTGCACTCACTTCACTGCTGATGAAGCCAGCCTTCTGAAGATAAGGCGTGATGAGGGATACTATTTCATCATCACTTTTTCTCCTTATGTACTGTCCGTTGAACCAGTCAAGCTTCTTGTAATCAAATGTGCCGGATGAGACATGAATGTTCTCAAGCACAAAGCATTTCTCAAGTTCCTCCTTCGAGAAGAACTCTGTCTGTCCGTCAAGAGACCAGCCGACAAGGGTGACATAGTTTATGATGGCCTCGGGAAGATATCCTTTCGCCCTGAAATCGCGCACCGCGGTATCTCCATGCCTCTTGCTGAGTTTCTGTCCGTCCTTGCCGCAGACCATAGGAAGATGGCAGTACACAGGAGGCTGCCAGCCGAATGCCTGATAAAGCAGGATATGAAGCGGGCCGGAGGGAATCCATTCCTGTGCCCTCATTATATGTGTGATGCCCATGAGATGGTCGTCAATGACATTTGCAAGATGGTATGTTGGATAGCCGTCGGATTTCAGAAGAATCGGATCGGGAGACACATCGCAGTTGCGGCGTGTGATATCACCCATGAGCACATCATGGAAAGTTGTCTTGCCTTCTGTGGGAACACGGAGTCTGATTACCGGCTTGATGCCGCTTGCCTCGGCAGCTTTTCTTTCCTCCTCGCTCAGGTTGGCACAGTGCCTGTCATATCCCTGATACCGGCTTTTTGAAGCTGCCTGCTGCTTTCTCACTTCCTCAAGGCGTTCGGGTGTGCAGTAACAGTAATATGCTTTTCCTTCATCCACAAGCTGCTTTGCATACTTCTGGTAAAGCTCCAGCCTTTCGGACTGGATATAAGGACCATACGGTCCGCCTACGACAGGACCTTCGTCCCATTTTATACCGAGCCAGTCGAGAGTGTCATAAAGATCCTGAAGGGATTCATCACTGTAACGCTCCCTGTCGGTATCCTCGATGCGGAGGATGAATTTTCCTCCCTGACTCTTTGCAAAAAAGTAATTGTAAAGTGCTGTGCGCACTCCTCCGATATGCTGTAACCCAGTTGGCGACGGGGCATAGCGTACTCGAACTTCCATTTTTATTCTCCGTTAAGCAAAAATAGTTAGTTCATCTTATTGTTTTAACAAATATTGCACAACCGACAATGAAAGAAAAGTAATGAAAAAAGAACGCAATCCCCATCACCACCTGAAGAATTCGATTGACGCAGAAATGGCCTCAGCCTCGCAGCGGGGGTTTATGTCATAGAAAACATAGTGAGTCGCATCCTTTATCCATCTGATCTCGGCAACGTCAGGGTACTGCTCTATCCATGAATAGCTGACGACAGCATCCGATTCTGATGCCAGAACAAGAGCAGGCTTTTCCAGAAAGGCGAACTGCCTGACGGCATTACAGCGCAGGGCCTCCATTTCAAGAAGCTGTGCCGGATACATGTGTGAATAATACTCCTTTCCAAGAAGGGCATCATCGCAGGGGGCATTCTCGTAATGCAGATGATAGCGCGGGTCACTGTGCCACTGGACAGGAAAGTCCCGTCCTGTCTTCAATGCCTGCCTGAGAGCATCCCTGTCCAGGGAAGGAATGCTGAAAGCAGGCATTGCAAGCACCAGCTTGCCAATATAATCGTCAAATGACGAGATCACGGCAATCAGGCATCCCATCGAATGGGCAAGGATGTTTATCCGGTTGTAATCCTTCTTGATACGCTCAATGATCTTCGTGATGAATATCATCCAGTCAAAACGGGTCGTGTTCATGAAATCCCTGCCGCTTGTACCCATGCCGGGAAGACGCGGGACGAAGACATCATAGCCCTCATCATAAAGAGCCTGTGCGGGAGACACGAGTTCACCGGGGTATCCTGCATAGCCGTGAATGCACAGCACGCATTCCTTTGCCTTCCTGTCATGCCGCAGCACAAATGACCGTGCCGCATTTATCACAGGAGCCTTATCAGTATAGAGACCTTCGTATGCATGGGCGAAAGAATCGAATATGATCATCTGAATGCCGCCGGGGAAGCATCACATCATCCGGCAGTTCCTCCTTTTATGAAAATACAGGCGGGAATCCCGTCTGAAAAGAGAAAGAGATCCGGACTCAGTTCCAGATCCCCCTCCTCACAAGATTCAGCAGGTCAATCCTGCTGCGTACTCCCGTCTTGTCGAAAATGTTCGTAATATGATTGCTCACCGTATTCACGCTGAGCGAGAGCTTCTGCGCAATCTCCTTATTGGTGTTGCCTTCGCAGATAAGCTCAATTATTTCCTCCTCCCTCTCAGTTATATGATAGAGGGAAAGATCAACGGCAGAGCCGTTCTTCTCCTCTTCCTTGTCCACTATTTCCTTCTCCTCGCTGAGTTTCCTGCTGATTGAAATGAAGAGGAATACAAGGATGACTATCGAATATGCAAGTATGATGACCTGAGATGTGATGCTCCTTATATAATCAACGAAGAAGCTTGCCGTTATGAAAGGAAGGAGGCTCAGTCCGACTATCACGATCGTGAGGATCATGTGCCGGACATCCCTGTCCTCTATTCCCTTCCTGTTGTGGAGCATGACTACCAGACAGAAAGCTATCACGAACAGACAGATCAGGAAGCTCAGATGGCTCAGTATGACACTGTCAAAGACAAGATCTGCTATGCTGACTCCAACAAAGACGAGAGAACATATGAAGAAAATCGTCTTATATGGATTTCTCCACGGATGCGCGATGATCCATGTGGTGAAATATGGGACGAATGACAGAAGGAATGCCCCGTCAGCAATGACTATTGCCATCCATATGTAACGCAGTATGCTGTACACTGACGGCGAGAACGACAATGCGGACCAGGAATCCATGAGCTGAAAGAAAATGAGCCCCAGACTGGTCGCACAGAACACTATCATCGCCGCAGAGCGCGTCTGGCGGATGAGTTTCCTGTAAATGATGCTCAGCCCCAGATCAATACTTATGATGCATAGGGCCAAGCTTTCGGTAAGCAGTGCAATGCTGGCTTCCATACCTTACTTGAATACCTTTGTATTGTGCGACATGTCAGCCTGTCCACATACTTCAGTAATCATCTTGTTAAGTTCTGGCATTGTTGTTGCCTTCTCTCCTGTAGCCTGAATCGCAAGCTTGTTGTAGTCCCTTGCATTCTGGTCAGCAAGCGAATGACGCGGGAAAAGCTTCATATGGAGATTCAGACCGTCCGTGAGAAGGTATTCCGGAGTCCATTCCAGACCGGGGATTGCCTTCCTGACTTCTCCTTCGAATACCGATGCATCCGCTATGAAGTGCTGAGGCTTTCCAAGGTGCAGGTAAAGCCAGAGAGAGAAGCCGGGATTGAAATAGCACAGCTGGATTCTCTTTCCTGCGCAGACTTCCTCGGCAGCCCTGACTTCCTCTGTGTTTGTATTCACGTCGTCAAAACCGAAAAGAGCGAATGCGACATCATATTTCTTCCTGTTCTTTTCCTTCGTGGTGAAACTGATCAGATGCTTGAGATCCTTCGCACCAGCACATACGACTGTAAGGTTGCCGTAGCGGCAGTCCTTTCTCATCTGGGAAAAGAAGAGAGCTTCAGCTTCAGTGGCTGTAACAAGGAGCAATGTCCTTCTTGATTCCGTACTGTTTCTTTTGCGTGTAGCCATCAGTCAGCCTCCTTTTCATCATTAACGAAATAGAACTCGCTGGTAATAGGCAGAGAACCGTATGCACCCTGCAGATACTTCTCTCTCGTATTGGCCTTGCCGCGTGAAGCCTTGAAATCGGCAAGCGAGTAGTACTCGGTGCTTGACTCATGGTTCTTCTGTGCGAACCAGATACCGTCACGGCGGAGCAGACCTTCCTTGAGCAGGGACGGATTGCAGTCGACGACAAGCATCTGGCTTTCCTTGTTGCAGGCTTCGAAAATCTCGACGATATGACAGAGGACATCCGGATGCAGCAGCATGCCGAAGTCATCGACAACAAGCGTCTTGTGACTTGTGAAGCATTCAAAGAAAGCAACTGCCAGAGCTGTCAGACGTCTGAGGGAAAGGGATTCAAGAGTGAAGAGGTTCGAGTAGCCGTCAGCCTTCTTGTCATTGATGTAGACGTGCGTGAATACAACCTTGCCGTCTTCCCTGACACCCACGCGGCGTATATCCGTGATATCGACGGCCCAGAAGAAGTTGGAAAGCTGCTCCCTCCAGCTCGGGTGCTTTGTGAGCATCTGCGCGATATAGTTTTCCGTTGCAGAGGATACGCCCATCGGCAGGATATGCAGGCTGTCAGTGAACCATGAATAGAGCATCGAACAGGTTTCTCCACCCTTTCTTGCAGCCATGCCGAGGAAGCTTGCCGTATCGGCAATCTTGCCGGCAAGGCGCTTCTTCTCGCCTCTGTACATCTTGCCGTAGCGGTAAGCATAGGCATTCTCCCCTTCCACATACTTGCGTTCAAACATGAGCTTCTTTGAACCGTTGACTATATGGTAGAGAGTCTCTTCATAGATTCTGTCCTTGTTTGCGACGAAGCGGTAGCGTGCGATGACGGTCGGATTTTCATCGCTGTAGTCGCCCTTCGAAAGCAGAACCTCGATTTCAATCTCTGCCGGTTTTGTCTTCTCGACACCGTATGCGAAAACCGTGCCGGAAAGAGCACCCGCCAGAGGATTCTCATTCTCATCAGGACTGGTCACAACCCTGTTCAGGACTTCAAGCGCACGGACAAATGAGCTTTTTCCTGCACCGTTCGGTCCGATGATCGCGCTTGTCTTGATTGCCTTCAGCTTGTCGTTGATGACAACAACCTTGCTTTCAGGAAGGCGGTTATCCCTCAGTGCCTCAAAACTGATTTTCTGAGGGGACTTTACGGACTTGAAGTTCGCAATAGTCATATTCAGCAGCATATGCTTACCTCCTAAAAATGGGCGGCACCCATTTAATTTATTTTATAAGACGGCCTGTGTCAGTCCAGATTGTTCCGGACGAAGGCATCCATCTTTCTTGCGACATACGGATACTGGCCGAGTATCTCGTAGAGTTCAAGTGGAAGAGATTCCTCTCCGTGATTGTCTGTCGCCAGGAAGTCGACAAGACCGCTTTTCATCCAGAGCCGGCCGTTTTCCGTTCTGGCTCCCCTTGCATTCACCTGCACCATACAGCCAAGTTCCTCATGAAGGACCTGGAAGAGATCACACTCCGGCGTGAGGAATTTATAGCGCTCCACATGTGCAAGTATGACAGTGTAGCCCTTCTCCCTGATCTTCCTCACCGTATCAAGATAGGACGGGGGAGCGAATGTCGGGTCGGTCTCGCACAGCACATGCGTGCCGAAATGTGGTATGAAGCCGAGTTCCTTCTGGTCACGGATGTAGAATTCACTGCCAAGAGTGCATTCAATACCGGCTTTGGCGGCTTTTTCCCTTGCCCATTCGAAAGTGCTCTCTATCTTATCTCTTTTCGTGTCCACATAAGGATCGTCAATATGCGGAGAAAAGACTATTCTATCTATTCCTGCTTCCTTGTATCTTGCCATCATCGATGAGAACTTGTGCTTCTTCATTCTGCTGTCATCGACTTTCGGCAAGAGATGCGTATGGATGTCTATCACGATCATAAAACCAGTTTAATTTCTGCCTGCATAAAAAAGCAAGAAAAAATATCACATTTGCCGATATGGCAAAGAAGAGCCTGTGAAGTACAGGAAATAATGAAAAATGAAGGTAAATCAGCGCATTTTACCTTCATTTTCTGTTTTCATTTCCCATTTCAGGCTATTATTAATATTTTTTTTCTCAAAACTACTTAATTTTTATTAAGTTTTCATCAATTCCGCTCAGCACAAGCGTCATGGAATCATCATTTTCAGCATGATCGAGTATCCATGTGAGTGCATCACTTCCCGCATCAGCAAGCATCTTGTCCGCATTCGTGACCAGAATCACATCAAATGCGGAAGATGACACAAAGCGCTTGAGTGTCTCAAAAAGCTTTGCACCCTCTCCTTCCCTGAAACGCTTTGTCTTAGCCGTGAATACAGGAGAGGCGCCGCATACAAGGTGGGCATACTTTCTGTCTTTAACGAATTCAAGTCCGTCATCCATAGTTGTTATGATCATAAGTCAGTCTCCCATTACAAGTGCGAATATGCTCGACGAACTGTCCGTGTAGTTCTCATACGGGGCCGTTCCGTCAATCTGGGCCTGAGCCTCAGCATTGTTTCTCCTGATTTCCTCAAGATCAGACAGAAGACGGGCAACATCCCCGTTTCCAGCATACACTGACTGTATCTCTTCAAGAACAGCGATTGCAGAATCAATTTTGCCTTCAACGGCAAGAAGAAGAGCATAGTTATAGCCGGAAGGAAGGTGGCTGCCCTGCCTCCACACATCACGGAATATCTGCTCTGCCGCCGCAATATTGCCGTCCTTCACATAATCATAGGCAGCATCCACACTCTTGTTGTCAGGCTTGTTGTCCATGAGCTCGATCTCGGCAGCGGCACGGCTCGGGGCAAGCTGGAAGGCGGTGATGCGGGTTATGTTGTCAATCATCTTCTCAAAATAGACTGCAGGATCAGGAGCATTGAAACCGTAACGGCCGACTTCTGTTGTCTCCTCGATCTTATCTGAGAAATTCTTCGTGACATAAATCGTCATCGTACGGGCATCAATCACAGTATATGAATAAACTATGCTGGCACTCTGCGTAAGGTAATACCGGTAATCCACAAGGCGCAGCGGCTTTCCGTTCTTGTCAACCCTCGAATAATCGTAATAGTAGTATCTCTCTGACGACAGGTATTCATTGACATCCATCGATACTATGCGAGGGATGACAAAGGCATCAATATTGTAATACTCAACATCGTCCTGTATGGAATAGCCCAGCCGGTTCTTGCTGATCATCCTGTCCGCCTTCTCCGGAGGAGTTATACTGAAAAACCCGGTTGAGGAAAGACTTCCCAGCAGTGAACCGGTAGCGTAAGAAGCAACCTCGTCGGCAAGGCTCCTGTCATAAGAACTTCTCACGTGGGTATGGCTTGCCGCGACATCATCGACAGAACGCACATAGAATCCGGGAGACTGGAATCCCCTGAAAGGAACAGTCGATGCAACTGCTATGTTCCTGTAGCGTCCCATATCGATTTCACTAGGCCTGTTGTAGCCGACGCGCACACTTGTCGAGCACGCAGTCAGCAGAAAACTCAGGACAATGATGACAATAAGATATTTTTTCCTCAACTTATGACTCCCTGACTTATATACTTACGGGCTACTGTCAGCGCCTGCACAAGGGAATACGGTTTCATGATTCCCTTTCCCGCCCTTTCTATCATCGAGCCTCTGTCAACACGTACAGCCAGGAACGGCCATCCCCAGTTCACTGTAACCGTATGCTCGAAGTCCAGAGACATGGCCGCGATATGGGCCTGATCATGGAAAAGCGCGATGACAGCACGGTAAAGCCCTTTGCTGGCACGGTGCATCAGATGGTCCGCACTGACAGGACCTACAATGTTTATTCCGATTTCCCCTGCTTTCGCAACTGCGGGCATTATGGCTTCAAGCTCCTCCTTCTCATACTCAAGCGTGTCCGCATGTATGGGATTCGCACTGGCAATTGCAAGCGGTTTGTCAAGATCGAATACTGATTTATCCTGAGTCAGCGAGTCCACTTTTATTATTGTGTCAAGGATAAGTTCGAACCTGATTGTCTCAATGGAGTCCCTCAGGCTCATATGATGTGTGTGACTGAATATCTTCACGCCTCCCGCATCAAGCATCGCCATGCCCCTGCTGCACTCGGCAAATGTTGAGATCATTGATTCGTAATTTGTGGTTTCGACTCCGGCCATGGCAAGAGAACGTGCATCAAGAGGCGGCGTCACCAGCACACTTCCATATGAATTCTGTATCAGGTTGACTGCCTTTGCAGTCACAGCATAACAGGCAAGGCCGGTATCGGCAGAAAGCTGTCCGTAACGGAATTTCTCAAGATCAATGCATCTGAGATTGTAGAATATGGTTTCCTCTCCTGCTGCTATGCTGGAGACGAGCTCCTCATCGCTTTCGACAAAACTCGTGAACGGAAGCGGGATGTCGAGATCCTTTGACACTTTTCTGAAAAGCATCTTGTCACCGACGACTATAACACGTCCGAAAGCCCTGCGCTTTTCATCATTCAGGGCTTTGATTATAAGCTCGGGACTTATTCCCGCAGCTTCCCCCATGGGAAGCACAAGATATCTGCTGCTCATAGTGAAAGGATAGCCTATAAGAAGAGTTTAGGAAATAGCGGTATCAGAGATTGTCAACCGCATCTGCGATGACAGAAGCAAGAGATCTCTGAAAGCCATCATCTGCCATCATGCGCGCATCATCCCTATTGGAAATGAAGAGCACCTCGACAAGCACTGCAGGCATCCATGCGGTGTTCAGGACGTAGAAATCCTCGCTTTTCACACCCCGCATGCTGAGTGAGGGAAATTCCTCACTGAACCCTGAACAGATGAGTGATGCCAGACGAAGATTCACCCTGTTGAGGAAATAATTGAGGCTGGCGTTGTCATAGCCTGCGTATTTGAGCATGAGCTTATCGCCGGAAGAAGGAGAGAGCATTGCAACATCATGATCACTCCGCTTGACGTAGACCTCAAAGCCAGAAGCGGAGGCAGAGGCTGCCGAGTTTATATGTATGGATATGAAAACGGGAAAGCCGCTTATGTCGAAATCCGCAGAATTCGCAATATCACTTCTCTCTCCCAGTTCAAGGTATGAATCATCACTGCGGGTGAGAATCACTTCATACCCCCTGTCCTCAAGCTCCGCTTTAAGTTTCATGACAATCTCAAGAGTCAGTTCTTTTTCTTCCAGACCGTTTGCCGAAGCACCGGGATCCTTTCCACCGTGCCCGGCATCAAGAATCACAGCCGAGACATGCGTGCTGAAAGGATCAGCGGCAGCCTCAAGCAGGCACATGATGAGGATAAGGAGAAAAAGAATTGCTCTTTTCACTGCTTCGCATCCCCGTCTGTACCGTTCTTCCATTCCTTTATGAGCGTGAAGTAATCAGTTTTCTGAAGGATTATCTGCTTTGTCTTCACTTCACTCTTCAGCAGCTGTTTGTCGACATACGGCTTGTATTTCTCAATCACGTTTTTTCCCGCGATGCGGTGAACAGACAGAGCTTTCGTATATACCCTGTTCATCCCCTCACAGGCAGATCTGTCCTCAATGATGGAATGCTTGTTGAGAAAGCGGATCGCAAAATCACTGCATGTGAAAATCGGGAAACCGTACAGATGAGTCCTGTTGCCGAAATCCATGAGCTGGAAGAATTCACTGCCGACTTCCTCGTCGTATCCCCTGAGTCTCTGGAAAAGCGCCCTGTCATAAAGCCCCAGCCCCATGACCGGATAAAGATTCGCGCTCAGCGTCCCCGGTGTTATATCCGGCATGAATGAAAGCGGGTCAAGCTCCTTTCCTTTCAGGAACGGAGCCCTCAATGTCGGAAGCACTTCCATATCGCTGTTGAGCATGACAGGTGTCAGCATTGCCGGATGTGTTTTGTCCGCCATGATATGAAGCAGTGCGCTGCCGTCAAAGCCGAGTATCTGCATGTCACTTCTCACGACAAGGAAATATGAGGCATAGCACTCTGCTGCGAAGGCATTGATCATCTCCCCCAGTGGAACAAGGGATTTGAAGCAGATGAATGTTATGTCAGGATATGAATCACCGAGCCCCTCATCTTCGAATGTGTCTTCAAGCGTTATGACATGCAGGGTGCAGTTCATGTTGGCGCTGTACCAGTCAAGGGCACCTTTAAGCTCATCGATGCTGCCTGAATCAAGTATTCCTATTGACAGCTGCTGCTGTCTGTACAGGGAGGAAATCCTCATTCCCACATCCTGTCTTCTCTGTACCACCTTATAATGTGCTATCATCATTAACCACCAAGTCTTCAGGACGGAATATACAGTAGTCTCTGTGCTCGGGACTGATCTCGCCGGTACGCTTGCCCATCATGAGGGCAATGGCTGTGCTGTCAAATGCGCTTACAGCCTTGCCGAAGAGAGAGCCGTCGCTCTTCAACACCTGTATGACATCCCCTTCTTCGAATACTCCAGAAACACCTGTGACGCCGCTTGGTAACAGGCTTCTGTGCTTTTTCAGCGCCTCGACAGCTCCGTCATCGATAATGACCGCTCCCTGATGCGAATTGTTGAGAATCCATCTCTGTCTCTGAGTCAGTCGTATCGAGGGATGGATATATGTGCCGACATCACAGCCTTTCAGTATATCGACAAGGACATTGTCCCTGTAGCCTGATGCGATCACGGTCGCGCAGCTGGCAACCGAGGCGATCCTCGCGGCAAGCAGTTTTGTCTTCATACCTCCGGTTGAGAAAGTGCTGCCCGCACCTTTTGCAAAGGACATTATGGAATCTGTTATCTCGTCAACTTCGCCGATTAGAACAGCATCCTTGTCTTTTTTCGGATTGCCGGTATAAAGCCCGTCGATGTCAGTCAGGAGGATGAGGAGAGATGCATCCATCTTGGACGCGACCATTGCGCTCATTCTGTCGTTATCGCCGAATGCGGTACCGATTTCAGCAGTTGAGACTGTATCGTTTTCATTGAATACGGGAACAACTCCCATTGACAGCAGTGTCGCAACTGAGGAGCGCAGGTTGTTATAGGTTTTCCTGTTGTTCATGTCATTGCGGGTAAGCAGTACCTGCGCGGGAATTATGCCGAACTCGCTGAAAGCCTCGCGGTAATAGCTCATCAGAACCGGCTGTCCGATTGCGGCACAGGCCTGCCTCATCGGAATGTGGACAACCTTGTTCTTGTGCCCGAGCTCCTTCGCACCAAGTCCGATGGCACCGCTTGTGACAAGTATCACCTGATAGCCCATGTTCTTCAGTTCACTTATCTGCGCACAGATTGTCCTTATGCGCGCGGCATCTATTCCCTGACCGCTTGAAAGCAGGTTCGTGCCGACTTTTATCACAATCCGTCTTACAGCTGAAAAATCCCTCATGACAGAAGATCCTTATGAATGAAATGGCGGGCACCCTTACCAGTGTAAGACCTGACAATCTGTCCGCTTCCAGAAAGCAGCCACTTAGTAGTCGTAAGACCTTCAAGCCCTACTGGACCGCGGGCATGAAGCTTGCCGGTTGAAATTCCAACCTCCGCGCCGAGGCCGAAACGGTAGCCGTCGGCAAAACGTGTCGAGCAGTTGCAGAACACGTCGGCAGAATCAACTTCATTGAAGAACCTCTCACGGTTTGATTCATCAGATGTTATTATCGCATCGGTATGATGGGAAGAATGTTCTGCTATGTGGGAGATTGCCTCATCGATGCTGTCCACAACTTTCATGGCAAGTTCAAGAGAAAGGAATTCAGTGTGAAAATCATCTTCACATGCCTTCACAACCTTTCCGCCATAATCTTTTAAAAGCGGCAGCGAACGCTCATCCGCATGTATTGTGACACCGTACTGCTCAAGCGAGGAGGCAAAAAGCGGAATGAATTGCTCTGCCACGTCCTTGTGAACAAGTATGGTCTCAGCCGCATTGCACGCCGCAGGATACTGAACCTTGCTGTCAGTGCACACATTGACAGCAGTACCGATATCTGCAAAAGAGTCAACATACACACTGCAGATACCATCCGCATGCCCCATCACCGGTATATGGGTATTGTCCATGCAGTAGCGGACGAACTTATTTGATCCGCGCGGTATGATAAGGTCGATATAGCCTTCCATCTTCAGCATCGCATCAACATCACTGTGGCTTGAAAGCAGCATCATGAAACCGGCTCCGTCTAGGCTTTCCCTTATGATTTCACAAAGTGTGCTGTTGGTTAAGTATGCCTCCCTTCCACCCTTGAGGATTATTCCGTTTGCTGACTTAATGGCAAGAGAAACGATCTGGATCAGCGCATCAGGACGCGCTTCAAAAACCATTCCGATGACACCCAGGGGGAATGTCACCTTTTCAAGGACAAGACCTTCATCAAGCAGCCTCTTCTCCTTTATTTCATGAACAGGACATTTCTGTGCGGCAACAGACTTCACCCCTTCTATTGCCGATGCGAGCTTTGACTCATCAAGCACAAGGCGGTGCAGAAGCGCATCGCTGATACCCTCTTTCTCAGCTTTCCCAATATCTTCCCTGTTTGCCCTGAATATTCTTTCTTTATTATTTTCAAAAGCCGCGGCCATTTTCAAAAGCATTGCGGATCTCTCTTCATCGGAGAGAGAGGCAAGCTTCACGGCTGCACTTCTTACATTCCTGAATTCAGTTTCCTTATCCATAAAACACCTTTCACCTAGAATAATCCCTTTGCAAAATAAGAATCAACAACTTCAAGGACACTGCCTGCAATACAGCGGGCCTTGTCAGAGACTGAGGTATAGTCCACCCCGCTGCCGCGCGGATCAACATCGGCGATCTTGAAACCTTCACACACTTCAAGGCCGTCATGAAGCATGCCCCTGACCATCCCGCTTATAAGCGTATGCTGGGGCGCATCACCCACATATGCAATGACGTCCCCAGCTTCGACGATATCGCCGAATGTCTTCACTCCTTTGAAAACTCCGCTTGCAGAACTTCTTATTACTCTCTCTTTACCATAACCGCCGATGATTCCCGGCACACCGGTATTTGCTTCGGCATATCCTCCGGTGATTATCTTTCCAAGATTGTGTCCCCTCTTAGTCTCAATTACAACATCAACATCACGTCCGGCTTCAAAACCGGGTCCAAGCGCTATTGTGAGTGGTGCCATATCAATATGTGTGCCCAGATTCTTCTTTGCGATAACGGCATCAATCACAACTGAAGGTTCAAGCTGGTTTATGCACTCTCCGCTTTCATCTGTCAAAAGCGGGACAACACCTTCATCAAAAGCCCTGAAGCATTCCCTCCAGGAGTCGATGAGACGGCATGTAAGACCATCAACAGTCCACTCTTTCTCGTACACGGCCTCGGCAAAACTCACATTGCGTCTGACCTGCGTAGGCTTTTCAATTTCAAGGCAGAGCACATCATAACCTGCTCTTGTCAGGCGTATGATCGTTCCGGTTGCCAGATCCCCCGCACCGCGTACAACAACAAGCCGGCGGCGCCTTTCACAAAGGGAAAGCCCCCCTGTCCTGTTATAAAACTTCATTATCTCAGCAGCAACCGAAACCGCAATCTCCTCAGGTGTCTCTGCACCTGTGTCGTAACCCATCGGGATGCACAACGGAGAAAATGCATCTGAGCGCTTTGCAACAATGCGGCTTCTTGAGCTGATCGCACCGACATAGAAGGCACGGGACCAGTCAATGCTTTCAAGTGCATAATCCTTTTCAGATGTTGTTATGATCAGACACGAGTGCTCATCAAGAACAAGCGAAGAGAGACTGTCATACCCGATGTTCACTTCAGCCGCATTCTCATAAACCGTATCAGGATTGTCATCATAGATGTATATGGCATAACCGAGTCTGTAAAGACAGCCGGCAACAGCCTGCCCCACATGGCCGAAACCGATTATATAAGCTTTTTTCATTCTGTTCACGACATCTATCATTACACTCATCTCTCCTTTATCCCTGACAGGGATGGCAATCATGCGGCTTTTACCTTCCGCAATGCATTGCATCGCAGCTTCAGCACATTTTCTCTCTATTTCATAGCCGCCGATCGTTGATACCGTATTTCCTTGTCCATCAACAAGCATGCGTCCTCTCTTACGCGGTACGGTTCCCTTCACTCCCGCTATCGTGACAAGCGCGAAAGCCATGTTCTTCTTCTCATATGAGGCTGCTTTTTCAAATATCCTTTCTTCCATAGATCCTGTCTTCTTTCACGGATCCCATTATGATGGGAACCGGAGAGATAAATTCATCAAGCGGGAGCGTTTTCTCATCCGCCTGATTGATGAAAAGCAGAGAACGTCCTCTCATCCCCTTAAGCGCACCCTGATCATCTTTTATGAGGTAATTGATGAATTTCATATCAACAGGTGCAGTGCTTTCATAGCCGAAACAGCTGTTGTCCACAATATCGCCGTAAGAAGATGCTCCCATGATGGCAAGAACGGCTGTGGTTTCATCCACAATCACGGGATCCCTGTCGCTGTGGTATTTAAGAGGCAGTCCTTTTGCACCGTCTGCTTCTATTATTGTGACATCATAGCGTTTGATGAGAAGCGAAAGCACATCAGGACGCGGAGAGACAAGTTTCTTCGGATCCATCAGCGCACGCTGTGCATAAAAGACAGACTGCCCTTTTTCCGGCTCATGCAGCAGGGCATCGCCTTCATCGGTGAAAGCATAATCGGCATCATAATCAAAAGTCTTCGGACTCTGTATCTTTGTCGTGGTTGTAAGAAGGACACTCAGTCCTTTTTCTCTGTAATACTGCCCAAGTGCCTTGAGTGTGCTGGTCTTGCCTCCGGCCCCTGTAATGGAGACAACACCACCGTTGTCACAAATAAGATAATCTCCGATTGTTTTTATCAGGCTCATGAATTAACTATAGCACCAAGAGAAGATAAAAACCAACTGCAGGACAGGCGGGAATCATATCAGACACTGACTTTCAAAGAAGCTTAGACATGGTGTTTTTATTCAAATCAAATCACATCATATTTTTGGGGATGCCGGTGAATCTTTGAGAAGAAATCCAGGGGATTATAATCAACCATACAGAAAATAAGCGTCTTCAGAACGTATACGGTTTCTGAGTGAAAAAACAAATTCAGTTCTGTCTCATACACATTTACCCAATCTATATTCCTGTATTCATGCACAGAAGGTATCTTATCTTCATTAAACAGAATCCATACCGCTTTTCTCAGATTCTGGACGGCTATTCTTACAAAGACATCGTGACTGAAAGAGCGGAGACTTGGCATGCATGTTTCCCCGTCAACAAGTTCCTTATATTTGACGGGAGATGCTTTTCTAAGAAGGTATTCAGGATCAGGAATACTTTTCAAATTCAAATGTTACAGACAACAGCACCCATATTTACTTTTTCACGCAAAACCATATTTAACTTGAGATTTAACTTGATACTTAACTTGTGATTTACTAAAATAAATATCAAGTTAAATCTCAAGTCAGAGGAGAAAGAACTATGGCCCTGCCAATTAGCATTGAAGATCTTATCCGCAGAAAAGTCGTGGAAAATGCAAGAGTGGAATATAAGAAAGACTGGAATCCACAGCCAATTCTCCACACAATCTGTGCGTTTGCAAATGATATAGAAAACTGGGGCGGCGGATATATCATCATCGGTATAGAGGAAGAAAACGGAATGCCTGTATTTCCGATAACAGGTCTTGATAAATCATCTGTTGACCGGATCAACAAAGAGTTGCTGGAAAAATGCAATCTGATTGAACCCAGATATCTGCCGGTTGCAGAACAGACACAATTTGACGGAAAAGAAATCATGGTGATCTGGGTACCTGGCGGAGAAAACAGACCATACAAATGCCCGGTACATTTTCCCGTAAACAAATCAGAAAAAAAGGGAGATAAGGCATATTATATAAGAAAACTTGCAAGCACCGTGAAAGCCAGCGCTGCAGAGGAAAAAGAGCTTTTCATGCTTGCAGGAGATATTCCGTTCGATGACCGCATAAACATGAGAGCAGATATCGCAGATATGCGTCCGAGTCTTATGTCAGAATATCTGCATGCGGTGGAAAGCGATTTATATCAGGCTTCCCTGTTCAGGAGCACATTGGAGACAGCAGTTGACATGCATCTTGTCGGAGGCCCTTCTGAAATGATGAAACCATTGAATGTCGGACTAATGTTCTTTAATGAGCGTCCGGATAATTTTTTCCGTTATGCAAGAATTGAAGTAGTGGACAAACCGGATCCGACTGGCGAAGGAATGACCGAACAGATATTTACAGGGCCGCTTGATAAACAGCTGAGAGATGCACTCAGCTATATCAAAAACTATATTATCAAAGAAAGGATCTACAAAGTCGGAAACAAGGCGGAGGCAGAGCGTTTTTTCAACTACCCCTATGCAGCTGTGGAGGAAGTACTCTCCAATGCAGTATATCATAAGTCATATCAGATCGGGGAGCCGATAACAGTAACCATCACACCGGAGAAAATGGAAATAACAAGCATTCCGGGACCAGACAGAACAATAACGGATGAGGACTTGAAAAACAGGAAGATGGTATCAAAGCGATACAGGAACAGAAGAATCGGAGATTTCCTTAAAGAACTTCATATGGTGGAAGGAAGAAATACAGGAATACCCACGGTTCTGAAAGCGATGGAAGCAAACGGATCCCCTCTGCCTGTTTTTGAGACAGATGCAGAAAGAAGCTATCTGACAGTAATTTTACCTGTTCATGAAAAGTTTACAGCCTGCTATCAGAATAACATAACAGATACAGCAGAGGAAAAACACAAAATGCGCAGATCAAAAACTGATCTCAGAGATTCTGCTTTGGATTTTCTGAAAGAACATGAAGAGCTGTCTGCATCAGAGATAACGAAACTGCTGGGATACAAATATGTGAGTGCTTCTTTGCGCGATGTCCTGAGAGAACTGATTTCAGAAGAACTGGTGGAATACACAGTTCCAGGGAAACTGAACAGCAGGAATCAGAAACTCAGGTTAAAATGAAATTACACTCCCCTTCATTATAGAAGAAGCCAATACAACAGAACAGCCTCTATTCCATCAACTTCCAAGGACAAGGAAAAGACTATGAAGTGTTCACTTGTCCCCTTTCTTTTTCAGAAAATCATCAATGGCTTTTGCATCTTCCTCTCTCTGTGTGGCAATCTCCTCGTCAGAAAGCCGGTATCCCCTTGAAAAGCCGGAGATACAGGAATCATAGAGGAACTCTTTTATCAGTTTACTGTCATCAGACTCATAGTAATTCACAAGAAGAGATGAGAATTCCGTTTTAAGATCAACAGGCACAGATATGATACCGCAGCCATTGCTTATCATTTCATGATTGGCAACAAGCTGTGCCGTTCTCTTGTTGCCATCTTCAAAATACTGTCCTCTCATCACAGACAGCATCAGCTCCAGACTTCTGTCTGTCGGATTTTCAATCTGTCTGATCCTGTTTATTTCTCTATCTATTTTCTCCGGAGACGGGATTTCAGGTATCCAGTCTGTACCGGATATACGGACACTTATATTTCTCACAACACCGGCATTTCTGATCAGATTTGTTTCAATTATCGCATTGATATGCCTCAAATATCTCAGATCGAACGGATACTCCAGGCTGTCGAAAACAAAGAACCAGGCATGCTTGAGATTTATTATTTTCGTAGTATCTTCATAAGAAAGGCTGTCCACCAGAAAGCCGTCATAAATCTGCTGGGTTTCAGGAAATGTCACATTTATCCCTTCTACACGGGCTTCTTTATAGATCGAGTCAACTATCTGACGTTTTGCAAATTCAACATTGTCTTCCACTGACATCTGGAATTTGTTTATCATTTCTTTCTTTCCTTTCTTTATTTTCAATCCTCACTCTCATGCAGTAATCAAGAATATATTTCCGATCATCTGCAAACTGCTCGGACTTTCTCATCTCATCAAGAACATAATCTTTATTGAACATCACGAAAACAGGATAATAATTAAATAATGTATTTTCAACACAATGTTAGCCATCAATGAGTTCAACAGCTACATCCATCTTAAAATAAACAAATGAACAAGAAGTCAAACAATATCCCTCCTGTGCTGAAAATATATAACATAAGACTGGTTTCATTAATTATATCCTTCCATATTCTGATGGATAAAGTAACCTCGGAAACATCTCCACATGCGTGGAGCAAACACCTTTGCATCTTTGACTTCTTGGCTCCAGTCAGAAACATCTACACATGCGTGGAGCAAACGGTCTAATATAGTTATAAACGGAAAGAAAATCAGAAACATCTACACATGCGTGGAGCAAACACCACAAAAAGTTGTTTATTTGCATTAAACATACAATATATAGAGTCACACTACGCTATTCCTGTCAAAGAACAAAATCAACTTGCTGATTTTCCCCTTGATCTTATCAAGTGCTAATTCTATTTATATGTCAGCAAAAGAATATATAAATACCATACCACAGAAATTTAACTTCTTAACGATTTTGTATAGGAACCATTTGTACACACGTTTTTACATATTAACATCCAAGATCGGTCAATATTAAACCTGTCTTTAACTTTTATGAACAAAAATCCTGTGTTAAAAGTCAAAGACAGGTAGCAGGAATCTGGAAGAAAAACCATCCGACAATCTATTTTTAATTCTCAAACACCGCTTCTTCTTCTGACACATGATATGTTTCAACCATAACTTTCTGATCAAGAGGGATAACATTCCATATATGGCTCGTAGCACACAATTGCTTAAATTGTCCATATCTGTTCACATTGTCAATTGATTTCATCGTCACAACAGCACAGAACGGCATTCCTCTCCCTGGCTTGTCATCAAGTCTTTCAACAGCCTTGATAGACATTCCCCAGAACAAACTATTATCGGTACTGAGCTGTTTGTGCCTTGGATTATCTATCAGGCCTTCACAAACTCGTTTGACATTATCCCATTTTCTGAACTGAGATCTTGCTTTTCCCTCTGGCAAATTCAGACAGACAGGTTCGCCTTGTTCATTATTGTTAATGGAACTCATTCTCGTTCCTTTGTATCTTCCAAAATGAATATCAAGATCAGTATCTGTATAATCAACACCCTGATTACGATGACATCGGGGAGTATAGCACATCGTTACCCGGAACCTGAATGGAAATCCTTTTTTAGTACACGGAACAGGAATGTTTGATGTATATGTATCATAATCAATTGATGTACTGTTAATGAAAAAACGTATTTCGTCATCCTGCGTATTTATGATATCTTCTATTCGTCTGGGAACATTCCCATAACCAAGCAACGTGATATTGCTTATATCAGTATTCCAGCCTGCCGCAGCATCGATTATCAAGGCTTTAGCCGCTTCCTTTGTTAAATTCATCACATGTATCAAATATGCAGCCTTCCTTGTTATCCATGGAGCAGCATACGATGTGCCATATACCTTGCGAAACCCTCTGGGCCCATATACCTGTATTCTGTCTTCCCTGACACCACCGAAAGTACTGACATCGGGTTTATTGAAGAATCTCAGGACAGGCCCCCTTCGGGCATAATGAACAGCCTTGTTTCCAAAATCAGAACAATTTACAGTAATTGCATTAAGAGAATCAGCCGGGGATCCAATTGGCGGATATGTATCATCTTCATTTTTATTATTGGTTCCTGCGACTATGAAAAGCACATCATATTCATACTGCAGCTGATCCAGAATAGCAGCTTCAGGAGAAATAAAATTACTGCTTACAGGCAGGTTTGACCCAAGAGAGAGATTCCACACCTTTATGTCACGGTTTGTCTTAACAATCGTCTGAATTTTCCTTAAAATCTCAAGTGAGCTGGTTCTCTTATCTTTTGAGACACCGAAATGCCTGACTTTGAATCTTCCGCATCCATCATCAAGCTCCCTGTTCAAAGAAGGGCCGTCAACAATGATTGATGAGACTTCAGTTCCATGGTTGAAATCCTCGTCATCAATAATATCTTCATCAATACACTGATGATAATCCACCCATTTTGAAAAATAAACGTCTTTACAGAAAAGTGTGTCGATAACCCCGATCGTAGGCTCATCTGAAGGATCAGGAATGGTGATATCGCTCTTAACTGCATTACATCTCTCCACAGCAGGATACTCTGCAATATCTTTCATATTCATTGATATAAGATACGGAGCGATGCTATTGACAAGCGCAAACTGCTCAGGAGTAAGTACCCATGTAAGCTTGTCAAACTTATCTGACGGGCGGAAATCTCTTCCTATTTTTCTTACAAGTTCATCATAATCAAGTCCGGTATCATAGATTGTAACAAGCTGGTTCTCTGTAATCTTTCCACTTTCTGCCTCTTTCACAGAAAATCCATCCGTGTAATAACAGTCTTTGATAATACCAGTGAATATACTTTTCTTTAAATATGGATTTTTTACACATCTGTCACCAGAATTTACTTTATCGACATCAACAGAAGAGATCTTACCATTGAAATACTTTGTCACTTCGTCATGAACGTGTTGTAAAAGAATAAGTGACCTCTTCAATGAATTTACAGATACTTTGTATGTAATTATATGTCTGGGATTTTGTTCATCAGTAAATTCAGCCCCGACAATCTGTTTATTCAGACTACATGTGCTACTTTCAAGCAGCAACTTCGAAAGCCTGTTGCTTTTTGCAACTGTAGAGATATATGTTGCCCTAACAAGTGGAGTTATGCCGAAATCGTCTTTTTCCCAGAAAGCAATGACTTTTTCAAGATCATCTATCAGCTTTCCAATGTGATCAGAGGATACAGATTTTCCGTTTGGAAGTTTTGCAGGTCCTACTGTACTGCCCTTGCCTTTTGACTGCATTTTACCTATAAGTTGAATGACTTCATTCATTTTACTTTATCCTCTTTGAACAACCGGGAAAGAGTACTCTTTGAAACACTTGAGAGAATTTCTATTTCTCTCAAAGTAAATCCTTCCTTTTTAAGCGCATTGATATTATCTGCATGTTCAGGAGAAATTTGTTTGAGAAAACGCCGAAAATAATCATACCCGTCTCCTGGATTACTGAATGCGATAGAACTTCTGATAATGTTCCACAGTTCACCCGGATAAGGGACAGGCTTTCTCAGTTTCAAAATTTTATTGAACAGACGAGTGTTTTTCTGTGCAAATGAAAATTTTGAAAGCAGACTGTCGAGTATTGTATCAGCAATCTCAATAAGATCTTCACTGGTATACCGATTGAAATCGACAATCTTGTCAAACCGTCTGAGCAGAGCTCTGTCAAATTGATCCATAAGATTTGTTGTCGCAACAATTACAACCGATGATATAAGATTGTCAAAGCCCTTCAGTACAGATGTTGTTGCCCTACCCATTTCCCTCATGTCATGAGAGTCTGTCCTTCTTAATGCCAGTGCATCTATCTCATCAAATAGAATCAGAACACGCTCAGGAGCATATAGATTGCTGATTTCATTGAAAAGCGCTGTGATGTTCTTGGCAGTCTGTCCCAGTCTGCTATCAATCAGATTTTCAATGCTAACCGCATAAAGTTCCCTGCCCAGTATTCTGGCAAGTTGCTTGGCACTTTCCGTTTTTCCTGTCCCTGGAGCACCTGCAAAAAGAAACTTATTTATACTGGCGTCATAAGACGTGGCATTTACAATACCGGTAATATCCTCATAGATTGCAGAAGGCAACGGCAAAGGTTTGTTTATCACATCAATCTTATAGAGGAATTGTGAATTATCAAGCATGTTCTGAGGAACAAATGTATTGCTTTCTGACAGCAGACTGTAAATATATGAACCGAGCTGTACATCACCGCTACGGTTGAAATCATCTGCAATCATATATGCGTTTTCCCTGAATGCAGTATCGTTGTTCTCAACATGATATCTTATCAGATTGACTATATCTTTCTTTTTCATATCAGTTCTCCACCTAATAGTGTAATACACTATATGAGACAGAATCAACAATATTGAGACACAGTATTGAAAAATAACCATAACGTCATATGTTATGCATAATATATTTTCAATAATGGTAATACTATGTGTCAAACTCTTAAGCGCTGTACCATCAAGGTTCCAGAAATTGAAGACGGAAACAATAATTTTAATAGGATTTTTCTATTGAAAACAATAATTTAAACTGTACTTTCAGTTTTTAGGTTGCAGAACAGGAAGAGAAATATTCCAAGGATCAAAAGAAACAGCACCTGCAATCTCCGAGATCATCTTCTTTCTGACAGACAGAATCCATCTTCCATCAGTTTAACAGCTTTCCCTTATCTATACAGGCCTTGACATCCTATAAAGCGACAGGAAGAGAAAATCGTAGAAAATATCTCCTAACGCTGGTCTCATCATATCATATCAGATTAGTTTTTTGAGAGACTTCTCTACATACGTGAAGAAAACGCGGTTTGCAGGTCACAGGCAGTAATAAGTGAAGAAACATCTCCACATGCGTGGAGAAAACTCACGGCTTGTGTATTACTTTTTCGACTACGTGGACACATCTCCACATGCGTAGAGAAAACGCCACAGAAAGCGGTTTATTTTCATTATATATGCGACATATAGAGTCGATCCGCGCTATTTTAGTCAAAGAACAAAACAACTTACTTGTTTTTCCTTTATCTTATCAAACGCTTGCCATTTTTTTAGGTCAACAATGTAAACAACAATAAAGAATATATAATAACTATAACACAAAAATGTAATTCATTCAGAGACCGTAATCCGCCATAACTTTCTCTAGCGGCACAGTCTTTTCCTTACCTTTTTTAACACTCTCTATGATTTCCAGACAATCATAAGCATCTTCAAGCTCATCAATGTGATCAGTCACCAGCTGATTATAAAAATAGCTTGGGCTTCTGTTGGTATTTCTGGCCAGATTATCTACACGGATTTTGAGATCCAGTAAAATGCTGAATGTCACTTCTGTCATTGTATCTGATCCAGTCATAATATATCCTCCCGTTTGAATATAACAGCACATTATGCTCAACCTAATGCAAAAAATATTAATACCACAGCTTTATTCTTACAATGTATTCAAGAACAGATCACTATATGATTATCATATTCAAATTCTGAACACTGTGACTTTTCTCAAATTCATCCTATCTGCAAAAACAAGCAATCTTTTTAAATCAGCTGGAGAATGGTAGCCAATGTACCATCTCGCATTTGTTCTCCTGCATATTTCTTCAAAGTATGGATAATCAACCTCTGCAAGAGAATGTCCGATCACAAAGATTTCTTCAACATCGGACAAACAATCAAAAAACTCATGATGATACTTTATGATTTCACAGCACTTCTTTGTTGTAACATCATCATACCATGAAGCTTCCTCAGTAGCGGTTTCCAATGCTGATTCCATAATATATCTTTTGTATGGATCCTTGAACTTGAGTGGTTTGAGATTGACTTTATCCCACTGTTCACCCTCCATACCAGCTTTGTGTCCAAGAATCAGCTCATCGGGTTTATTGTTTTTCCGGCAGCCATGAATATAGCAGATACGATCAGGATCTGCCCCATACAGACTTTCAATAAACTCGGTATAATTGAAAGACAGCACTCTGTAATCACCATGAAGCATCTGAAACGGCCTGACATCACTTTCTACAGTCAATGTTTTTATCCATTTCCTGAATCGTTGCTTTAATTCTCCAGGTATCTCAAAAGCCGGTGCAATCGCTGTCTCCACAGCAGCAAAATAATCAGCTGCCTGTGCATCCTGATCATATGCTCCAAAGCTATCAAGCCACATATCTGTAATATCCGGGGTAAGAAACCGGCTGTAATCAAGTCGTCCTAACGAGTCTTCAAGATCTGACCACAGATCTGAAGTATCAAGATAAGTCTCCATATAAAATCGTAAAGGACTGTTTTTCACTACAGTCTTCTGAAAATCCCGGTATGAAGACTTTACCCCATGCATCAGATCAAATCCGTTGCCGATAATCACAAGAGACATTGATGGATTTTCAAGTACTATTTCATTGAGCGCTATCTGTGGAAAAGGAAACTCTTTTAAAATCTCATTTATTTTCATCTTTTTCCAATTTTTTCTGCTACTCTTCAGTTTTCTGTCTTTCCGTTATGTTTTTTTGCTTCTTTCTGCCTGTCACAATGAGCTAGATAAAAAATGAGGCAAAAGATGAATACAGATGTTTTCAATCATCACGTTTCTAATAATTATCATATTGAAATATTAAAATGGAATATCCTCATCTTCATATTTTTCAGTTAAAGGAATAGGTTCTGTTTTAAGTGTAATAAGTTCATGACAATCTTCAATTGAGATTTTAGGATTTATCATTTCATCTATAAATATACGTGGACTTAATGTAAGAGTAATCCGATTTTCATCATTGTCTTTTGTAAATACAATTTCTGATGTTGATAACTTTTCATTTAAGTGAAAGCCCATATCTAAGATAAAAGCTACTAATCCTTGTTTACTATTAGTCAAAACAGTATAGTCTTTAATTCCAAGTAAATTACGCAAACATAATATAGGTATCATTGTGAAATGAGAGCGTCCATTTATTCTAAAATCTATTTCACTGACAACATCATCAAGGGTTTTTATTGAGTTTTCGAGACTATTAACAGATTTATCTATATTTCTGGCAGTATTCTCTTGAGAAGCTCTTGCATCATCCTGAATAAAACGCCCCAATGCTCCAGCAAGCTGTTTTTTCAATATACCAACAATATCGGAACTTAAAGAAAACGGAATAATGGGAACAATTTTCATTTCATATAGGGTTCTCAAAAACTCAAAAATCCTTACATCGTCAACATGTGCCCATCTAATACCATTACAATTATCTTTATTTATACTATAGGTTTTATATTCAGAATCTACATTGTTATCAACAAAAATAAAAACAAGCTTTTTATTAGAAAGAGCGTATTTGATTTCACTCATAGTTATTGAAAGTGATCTATCTGCTCCTTCTTGTTTTATTTCTGATTCTGAACCAAAGCGGCCACCAATGATTCCCACTAAAATATCACATTGGGAAACTTCCATATAACAATTTTTTTCAAGACCGCTTTTATCAACATAAGGAATATCTCCTTTTTCGCTTAATACAACTTCATAACCACTATTTTCCAGATCCTCTTTTATTATAAATCTGTGCTCTTTTAAATCGTAACATGTAGAACTGATAAATATACGTGGAACTGCCAAATTAATTCTCCAATTTCGAACATATCTTTAAGAAAATTATACAGCAATTCTTATACACTCTCCACATATTTATTGCGATTCATCCGTGTTTTCAGTTTTTCAGTTTTTCCCTAAATACATCACAGAGGTCAGATTCATCACAGTATTATACGAATTAACAATCATATATACACTATCAGTAAATCCCAAGCTATGACATCTAGTATATTTTTACTTAAACCTATTATCATAATAAAAAACTCAACAGGGATTAGGAAAACTAATGCACGCTTTTGAAAACGCAATAATAAGATACTTATCATTAACTAACCCAGACTATGCAATTATGCTCAACGGTTCATGGGGAATCGGTAAAACATGGTATATCAAGAATAATTTAAACTATAATGGGAAAAAGCTGACATATATATCACTCGCAAATAGTACATCCTCAGAAGAAGTAAAATCACTCATCATTGCGGAAACCATTGAGGAGTGTTTGATAACTACAAATACAAATTTGCACCAAATTTCACGAAAAGCATCAAAAAGCGATGACCTGAAAACAGGAATCATTGGCTATTTTGCATCAAGTGTATTTGATCAAATTTTTATAAGACATATAGCCCCAAAGCTTGAAGCAGAATGCCCTCAAAGATTTTTTGTATTTGATGACATAGAACGTTTCAACGGAGATCTTCAAATTCTCTTTGCGACAATACATGATTTAATCATAGAAAAAGGAGCACATGTCATGTATATTGCATATGAAGAAATGATAGATAAAAACAAAAATTATAAGAAAATCAAAGAAAAATATATCAGGTATACTTACACATACTCCATTATCAATAATGAAACATTAAAAAGTATTGCAAGAAAAGTTGCAAAAGATAACAGTAATTTTAAACATCTGATGGATTATGATGAAAATCTGAATTTATTAACGTCATGGATGTTTGATACGGGCATAACAAACCTCAGGACTTTCATGACAGCAATTGAGTGTTATGAGTATCTGCAAACCATTTTCAAAACAGAAGGAAATAAATACCGTCTTTACCTCTTTTTAACATGCCTCTTTCATGCAGATTTTTTCAAAACTCAAGAGAATTCAAATACAACATTCTTTGAACATGCAAAAAAACGAAATATAGTCCCTTTGCCCCAAGATCTCGGCAGATATACCGATAAAAATAATAGCATCAGTGAATGTAGCTTCATATCCGAATTTTATCAAAACGGCTACATAAGTAATGAAGAGAGAGCAAAAGCAATTCTTTCAACTCAATATACCGAAGGTGATGAGTTCCAGCAGGCTTTTCATAAATTCTCACCATTATTAGAAGATGATGAACTTTTTGAAACAGCTGAATATCTCATCGATGCCATAAACAAAAAGAAGTTGGAATATTCGAATGTAAAAGATTTATCTATCAAGTTTTCCAGAACAGAATCAATCTACGGCTCAGCTTTTTTCAGATTAGATTACAAAACTCCAATCATTTCTGCATTGAAAAATGATTCATATCCAGGAAAAAAATCTTACCTGCTACGGGAATACAATGAAATGGATATGATCAGAATTATCAAAGATAATAACCATTTTATTGAAAATGTAAGGACAATCATTAATGAGGAAAGAGAAAAACTCACAAGCATTGAAGAAAAAGAGAAATTAATTTCATTAATACAAAATGAAGACAACAGCATTAAATCCATACACATGTATAATCCAGCAGATTTGTTTTCAGGTATAGTAAAATACGATCTATTGGATCTCATCGGAACGTTGGATAAAGAAATGTTGTGTATAATTATTGATATGCAGATAGATAGAATTGAGAATTTATCTGAAGAACTTATCAATAGTTTACAGATAATCCAAACTTGGATGATAAACCACCTGAAAAACAATATGAATTTGTCTCATGGAATGAAAATCTATTATGGGAAATTAATAAAAAAACTAAATGTTAAATGTAATGTGACTACAATCTGATGACAACTGTCTGCTTACCATATTCTTCACTTCCTGATTTTTCCAACTTGCCTTTGTGAGAAAAAGGAACAACTGTAAAAGTGTGACAAAGGTTTTGCCGGTTGTATAACATTCTGGGACATGATACATTCTCATCTCTTTTTCCTCTGCTTCTTGCAAATTCACTGATCTCGATTCAATTGAAACAGTTCCAGAGGTATAATACAATGCTAAACTATTCTACACCCATCCCTATTCAAGTTTCGAGAAAGGTGCATGTGAGAAAAACCACGTTCTCATTCGTTACATCATTTCCAAAGGTTGTGAGCTGAAATTGTCTCAGACTCAGGCACGGCTGATGATGAGTTACATCAACAGCCTGCCTCGTAAAAGCCTTGACGGCAACTTGGCGGACAGCAAAAACAGAGATATAAACTTCCTGATTAACGGCTTTTTGAGAAGCCGAAACTTTTATCAGGAGGTCGACATATGGTCAATTAAAAGAAAGTGCTTTTTCTGAAGTACGAACAAGGAAAGAGCACAAGGGAGATTGCCGTCATCCACAAATGTGGGAAGACGACAATCGCGGAATTCCTCTCACGTTTCGAGGCATGTGACATGAATGTACTGTCATATCCTTTGGCTGAGGAAGTCACGAATGAGCGGATTAGGTTTCAAGCAAAATATTTCGAAAATGACAGAAATTATAAAGCAATCTTAGATTCATTTAAGAAAACAGTAAGATATTATTCAAATAAAATTGATCGGCTGATTCTATATTGCAATATGGACTTATCTCTCACAAGTAAGCCTGTTATAAATGCAGAAAAGCTCCTTTCTGACAATAATATCAATCTGGAAATTGTGACAAACAAAGCAATTCTTGATCTGGTAAAAGAGTATCCGTATCTCGGGGAATATTATTTTTCAACACATACAATCTCAAACAAGAAATTAAATGAAAACAACCGACACAGAATAAATGAATTAAGAGAACGGTTCAATCAAGATTTCAGTATTGATACTGCATCTTCAAATAAGCTTTCCTTATTCACAATTGACCATAAAGCAATTGAATTAATCAACAAAAAGAAATCTGATCTTATAAACGAAATTAAATCATTACAATGGGAATATGACTCTCGGTTTCATAATTACACTACACTCCGCAAGCAAGCTGTTGCAGAACTTCCTGATATTGAATTTTCAACAATTGAAGATTCATTCAGCTGATATAATCAAATACACAAAAAAATTAAGATGTCCTTAGCTGAGAAGTAAAAGCGATGCTAATCTTTTGGTGACGGCCAGAAGAGGCTGAAGCAAGCCAAGTTTTTTTTTGTGATGGAGTACAGGCTATCTGTATCTACCTCTTGAAAAAAATGGGCAGCTTCAGTTCATCGATTACTTATTCAGGGGGACTGGTCAGCGGCAAATCCGCAGGCCAGAGCCCAATAATAAAATTGAAGGAGCGTTGCTCACTTCCACGATGAATGGATCGTTTCTTTCTTGGCTGAATACAATCTAAGGAGGCATGTCCATGAAAGGAGTGCCAAAAGACATCGGAATGTTCAATCGCATCATTGGATTGGATCTCGCAAAGAAGACCTTCAAAGGATGCATTCTCACAGAGGAGAAGAATTTTGAGGACAGAAAGATCATCACAGGGAAGATGAATCCTGAAGGGAGGATGCACTTCATCACAGAAATGACGAAAACCGGAGATCTGAGTGCCATGGAAGGCGGAACATCATCCTTCAATTTCGCAAGGGAGATCATGTGGTATTCACCTGCAGCAGTCGTTGTCCTGAATCCGGGCAAGCTGCATAAGGCGTTTGAAGCCCAGATCAAGACAGACAGGCTTGATGCAGTGAGAATCGCCCATTATGTGAGGGACACTAAGGAATCGTCATGGTGTACAGTGGAAGTCCCAACGCAAGAAGAATCGGAGTTGAGAGCAATAATCAATTCATACAATCTAGCCAAGAAAGACAGGACCATGAATATCAACAAGCTCCATGCTACATTCAATCAGAACGGCATCCCGTTCCTGAAGAAGTCGGATCTCCAGAAAAATTCAGGCAGGATTGAGAATATTGCAAAGTATCTCAAAGGTCTGGCTGAGAATGATGCCTGTCTGGTAGAAGCAAGAATAACGCTTATAGAAAACCAGCTCGAAGATTATGTCGGCATGATGCGTCAGGCTCTTATGAGGCATCCCGAAATATCCCTTGTCTGGTTGTCACTTTCTGGAATAAGGACAATTGTCGCCGCCTCTCTTCTTGCATACCTTGGAGACGGAAGCCGCTTCTACTCTGCTTCACAGCTCAGGAACTACGTTGGCCTTGTTCCGATGGTCCAGCAGTCCGGTGACTACATCTTTCAGGGGAATGTTTCATGGCGGGGATGCAAGCCTGTCAGAAAGAACATAATACAAGGTGCGTGGAGTATTGAATCCCTCAAGGACAACTGTCCTCTGAAGAACGAATGGAATGCTCTTTCATCAAGACATAAGAAGAAATCTACAATAGCTGTACATGTAGCCAACAAGATGATTTCTATAGGATGGACTCTCCTGAAGAAGAAAGAACTTTATAAAGGATTCGGTGATTACAGCAGACTGAAAAGAAAACTGAAAGAAGAAAAACTGAGTGCTATCGACACCAGCATGTTTCCCGAACTGAGCAGATAGCACCACCTGAATACTAGCAGCTTCAGGATAGCCCTCATCTGTTCTTTAAACAACCCTCATTTTCATGCAGGGCTATTTCTTCTTGTCTTTTTGTTGCTATTTTTCTTGCCTGTTTCCTATCCATTTGCATTTTTAATCCATAGATTCTTAACATTTTCCAAGCAATTTGAAGTTTATGCTTGACAGCTTCGGACAAATAAAAAAATACCTTGTCTCAAGAAAGACCAACGCAATTCCTGAAGGTTTCAACTCAAAGATAAGCATCATTAAGAACAGAGCCAGAGGGTTAAAAAAATGGAGAACTTCAAAAATATGATATTCTTCGGCATGGGAGGATTTTCCTTCCCCTTCCTGCCAATTATGTAAGTCTACCCACTACAAACAGCGAAAAACCTTCTATCTATTTATTTTTCGCTTACCCTGTTTTCGTAGTAAATACAATGGGTACATGCATCTTTACTGTATCATATGCAGCTTTCGGTTTAACCTTCTTCCACACCTCAAGCTCTGTCTGTATATTTCTTAATGCTGTTAAATCATCTTAAAACTATTTTTTCTATTTCTTGAATCTTTGCATCTACCTCACGTATGTTTTTCCTAAGTTGCTTATGTAAATTTGAATCAATTAAAATATTTTTCCCTGAAACTTTTATTGCTTTATCTTTGGAAAAATCAACATGTCCCAATTTATTTCTATATACATTTATTTTATTAAGATAAAAGTCTTTAAAAGATTTAAATCCTTCAATTCTCTTCAATTTACTTTTGCTCATCAATATTTTAAAAATGTCATTCAGAATATCCAAGCGATCTGATGTAGATAAAAAAAAGTTTTTTGTTGAATTAGCATATTTTAGCACATCATCAGTTTCAGCCATTTTGATAATATGTCTTTCTAAATGGTCTTGTTTAGATTTTGAAATTCCTTCTATTCTTTTCACAATTTCTTTTTTTTCTTCACTAGTTGCATTTTCCCAAAATACATTAAGAATCTTCTGAATTCTCATCTCAAAATCACTCGTATAATCTAAAACAAATCCACGCAAAAAAACAATATCTTCAGAACGTTTAATGATTTTATTTACCAATCTCTCAAGCTTATCATTAAACACATTATTCTGACGCTTAGCTAAATAAACACCATCAATTTGCGGTATACTAGTTTTAATTTCAGATATCATACCATCATAATCAGATGAATAAAATAGTATATCAGTTATGACCTTATTATCACGTATCTTACTTGCAATATCTATACCTGAGATATTTCTAGCCAACTTAAAATCCATTAATATCAAGTCATAATTATTACTCAATATTTCTTCAAAATTAAATGCATCATCAGAAAAATGAGTAACATCAGATTTTAGATTATGATTTTCTAAAATATAATCTAAAAAATTTTTTTCTAATTCCAACCAATCTGGACTATCTTCAAACCATAAAACTTTAAATAAAATATTCATTTTTGAAATCTTAGAATAATCTTAAATCCTTTTTTGTATTTAGTATCAATTTCAACAATCCCTTTCATTTCAGTCATTAGGTTCTTAACTTGATATAGGCCTATACCAAAACCCTTGTTAATTCTGTTCATAGAAAACCCTAATTCAAACAATGAATCTGTGTCAACATTATTCGGTAAACCTACACCATTATCGGTAAATGAAACTTCCACATATTTTTTATTTTCGCAAAAAGAAATCGAGATAATTGTGGCACCAGCTTTCACTGAATTACTTCCCAAATTATCAATTATAATGCCAATTGAAGCAGGATCAAAATTACAAATAGAAGAAAAATGACTAGGCTCAATTTTGCATTTTAATCCCTCTATTTCAAATCGTTCAACATATTGCTGTATAAAATCATAAAGACTAGCTTTATTTATATTTTTTAGTGCTTGATTACCATGAATTGCTAAATCTGCTATTTTATTTGCCTTTTCATTCGCTTGATTGATTTTTTCAACCATTAAGAATAACGATTCTCTTTCATCAAAACTTATAGACAACAACTTGCTTATTAGCAAATTTATGTAACCTCTAGAAGCATCTGTTAAAGTATATATAGAATGGAATCCATTAAGGAAGTTTGAAACTGAAATACTTTTGCTTGCAATTTGTTTCAGAAAAAAAATTTGTTTTTCTCTCGCTTGATTTTCTTTTTTTGCAGAAATCAACGCCTTTTCATTTTTTTCATTTTCTTCTTCCAAACTAATATTATGCATGATTATGGATTCAGTTCTTTGTTTTAATGTTTTTGCTAAATTTGCTAATTCTTGATCTTGAGCATTTTCTGCAACCATATCTAATTTTTTTATAGATGAAGATATATCATCTTCATCATTTTTTTTAGGAAGAATATCAGAATTATAGTCAAAACTAATTACATCATTAACATTTGTATTTGGAATAAACTGCGAAATTATTTCTTGCCCTATTTCATTTGGCAAAATTGTATGTTCTGGATCAGCTTTTAGAGGTTCTCCCCAATTTATTAGTGTAACAACATACTTTTCTAATGGTCTCAAAACTTTCTCAACAAAAAAATTCGATAAAGCTTCAACTGCAGAATTTTGAATAAAGCCATGAGCACGACTTGTGGTCTCTATAAATAAATTATTATCACCTTTTATAGATATTCTCCCCATAATTTCACGTGTTCCTAAATACCTTTTCCAACCTTGCGCTTTACGTTGATCTATGCCAAAAAAATCTTGGCCAGGTTCACCATATGGATTTATTCTAAATCCATTTTTGTAAATAAAAACAGAACCATAGTTTTTAGGTTGAACCCCGCCCATTTGGCGTGTAAAACTAGCTTTTGCATTCTGATTTAAATAATAAACAATTATAGAAATATTATGTAAAATAGCATAATCTCTATTTTTTTCCACAACAGAAAAAATGTACTCTCCACGGTCTACAAGTTTTGTCTTAATAGACATACCATCTTCCGAAATACTAACTTCTATGCTTGTTGTCTTTATATTTAGCTTTTCAAATATATCATTATAAATAATACCATTAACAGTATCACGAAAAGGATTTATTTCAGATTTCTTTAATACATTGTTATCATTATCTCGCTCACTTGGAACATGAAGTTCTATACTAAAAGGTAACAAACTATTATTTGAATCAGGACTAATAAGCTTCATCAATGAACGTTTAAGCCTTAGTAAATCCGCTCTTGTCCATTCTTCACGCAAATTCTCTACAATTAAAGTAGTTCCACTTTGATAATCCGATGGAAGTTTTTTTTCAATATTATATTTTACTGGAATATCTATAAACTCACGGCTATCATCTAATTCAAAATCATCCCAATTAACAATAATCTCATTTGCAAATTCGTCGGATTTTGTTTTACTTATTAATTTTAATAACGATCCTAAACTATCACAAGAAAAACGCCCAACACCTTTAGCTCCAGCCAGCTCTCGTTTAAACATACTAGAATATAAAGTTCTATCTCGTTTGATTTTTTTCTTTTCAGAATATGCTACAAATAGCCATTTCTGAACTATATCATAGTATGTCATTCCTGATCCGTTGTCAGATATTATAATTTGATTATAAAAGTTACCATTTTTTAAAAATGATATATCTACTTTTGTTGCATACGCATCATACGAATTTTTTACTAATTCAAATATTGCAATATATTTATCACTTATTAGATCTCTTCCAATTAAGTTTTTTAAACCGGAACTAACTCTAAAAGTTAAAACATTTTGTTTCATTTTTAGAAAGAACCTCCAAAATAGCAATCCCTAACTGTTCTGCAAATAAAGGTGGTACAGCATTACCTACTTGCGTATATCTAGGAACTTCTTGTTTACGCCTTTTACCTCCGGATGTATATTTCCCTTTAAACTTGAACCAATCAGGAAAACTCTGAATTCTAGCTTGCTCTCGAACAGTTAAAATCCTTGGTTCTTTATAATGAATCAACTCATCTGGAATAGATGTAACAGTTGGTGCTTGTAAATCTTTAGCTAAAACTGTAACACCTCTTCTATTAAGATTTGGTATAATATTATCAGCAGGTGTTATTCTTTTACCTTTTGGAGCATATTTTAATAAATCTTCATGCAACGCTATTGTTTCAGCTTTATGATTGACAAACCTATGACTATCAACAGGAGCACCATTTTTGTCATCACAAAATTGACGCATAAGCTTTTGATAACCAGAATTAACAGGCCCATATACTCCTGAACAAAAACCCTTAGTATCTGGACATCTTTTTACTCCATTTCCTTTTTCAAGATCGCTAATTGCCTCATAAATAGTTATTTTGCATGGAATTCCCTTTGAGTCGCAAAACCTTAATTTATTTTCATACAATATATCAAAAACAGATTCCGGATCATGATGTTTAAAAGCAACAAGAATAAATCGTTTTCTATTCTGTGGAATACCAAACTCAGACATGTCAATAATTCTATGTGCTGTTTTATAACCTAATTGTTTTAATTCTTCTTCTACATACGACGAATACTTCTTTATTCCTGTTTTATTTTTAAAGTTAACAGTAAACCCATGTACATTCTCAAAAAAAATAGCTTCTGGTAAAACTAGTTTTATAAATTTTATATATGATGTTACTAATCTATTTCTTTTATCATTTTCATCACGTTTTCCTGCTAAAGAAAACCCCTGACAAGGAGGTCCACCCGCTACAAGCTCAATCTTCCCCCTAAGAGATAGCAAGTCACTTGCATAAGTTGATATAACTTCATTGATATCCCATTCTTTCATAGGGAGCCAATCTGGCCATAAAAAATGATTATTAACATCAATAAGATTATATTTTAATGTAGCAAAAGCATCTATATTTTTTTCAATAGCAAAAATACCAGTCCATCCTGCGCTTATCAATCCAGAGGACAGACCTCCACATCCAGCAAAGATATCAATGTATGATTTAATTTGTTTATTATTCATATACGATACCCCGACAATCATATCATGCTAAAAAAAAAAAGAAAATAATCTCTTATATAAAAATCATGACTTAAAATGATGATGTTGATTTGCAAACAAAAACAGTACTCAACATAGCTCCGATATCAAATCTTCAAAATTGCTGCACTATTGCACAATTACTACCTATATCATTATGAAAACTTTTCTTGACATTCAGATCACATAAATTTGATCTTTGTCCATAAATTTCTTTTTAGATTTATTCCTTAAAATATATTGAAAAGAACTATGGCTAAAGGTTATTACCTACAGCAATACTTCAATTTTCATCTAAGGATATGTCATCAGAAAAATCAACAGGCCTTGTAGCATCAAATTCATAAGCTATCGGCTCTTGACTTTCTAAAACAACCATAACTGGAGAAATATCAGAATCTTTTGGATATTCACCTGTGTCCTGAATTGCTTTTAAAATATCGATGCCCTTATCAGACATTAATAGTCCTCCCTACATGAAATTTGTTATGATTATACAACCGATTGACGCAAAAAGAAATACTTGCAAGGCTTTTATAGCCTCTTTAAACATATCAGCTTTTTCTTTAATAACGGCATCATTATAATTGATACTTTTTACATACAATTCTATTAAGATTGTATTAATTTGATTAATATTCGCACCATTATTTTCATAGTCTTTTAAATTAAATCCATTAAAAATATTGACATTAGGAGCTCTATATTTCTTACTGGAAATAGTAGAGAAGCATTTCACAAAACACAAACATAAAGCCCCAATAGAAACAGCAAAACAAATGATCTCTATGACTCTTATAAAGGAAAGACACCCAGTAAAACATTCTTTGAAGTCACTCCATTTAAAAACACTAAAATATAGAGGCATTATTGCTGTTATCACAGAAAAAAGAAAACTAGCTCTTGTATCTAACGAACGTGTTCTGTCAAACATATTCTGATGTTCTTTCTCTAACATGTTAATTATTGGTGCTGTAAAATTATCTTGCATAATTACTCCTATGCTACTGCATTATAAAATAATTATCGCTTAATATTTTATTTTGAACCACCAAAATCTAGTTTTTACACGTAGAACACTAGGATTATTACACTCAAAAACAGTTTCTCATGTAAAACACTCCATTCCAACACACAGGAATGAGGATTTTTACTATTTATAGTTTTCGAGGTTTTTCTTCCATTGTTATATATAATTTTCAATACAGCACAAGTGCGCGTCAAATGGTGGATAATAGGCCGACAATATGACGGACAGCACTAAGGATCTTAACTTCAAAAACATGCTTACAATAATATAGTACACTTGGCCTGAATCATTACATTTAATACTGGCATTATCATTATGTACATAAATTCCAGAAAACCTAGGGAATATTAAAATGCTTTCAGCGATAATAAACCAGCCATCATATAAGTTATAGTTACGTCAAAACAAAAGTAAATAAGTTGAAAGGATATTATTAGTGACGGCAATAACCACAACTTCAAACATTATTTTCAAATTGCTCAAGAGTCTGATCTGGATTCATTTTGATTTTTGCATTTTCTGATTCTTCATGTGTAAAATACCCTATTTTCTCTGCATATTTTATATAATTCATCGTCATATCCTTATTTATATCCATCATATTATATTTCACAGATGAAATAATATTTATCTGCCTGGTAAGATAAATACTAATCAAAAGGAATGCAGATAAAATACAAGCAAATAAAACACTTTCAAATATTGAAGAATTATAATTTCGTTTTAAAATCAGTAGCATCAGAACACCGCTTCCGCCAAGAAAGATAACAGAAGTAAGTGAAAGAAATAAGTATTCTGAATTATGAAACCTGACTAATGCTCTACTTCCTTTTTTTGATGTTGCAGATGATATCAAAGAATTGGCATGTTCCCATGCATGGAACTGAGAATCAGGATTCCTGAATTCAAAAAAAACTCTTATATATGCAGATATACCATTAATTTGTTTAATATTCTCACCGCTTTTAACTGCCAGAGGGAGTAAAAGACATACTGATATAAAAAAAGAAAATATGCTTCCCAACGAGATAATAAAAGCTGAAATTGCCGAGAACTTATTCATATTCACAACATATATACCCATAAGGCTGAATCCAGCAGCCCACGTTGTTATCACAGTGCTTAATGAACTGAAAGCTTGATTATTCATTATTTCTATACGTGCAATTATTTCATTTCGCAATGAATGATACTCATCACTTGTATTAAGTTCCATTGTGCTCCCCTCTTGTTATTACGAATGAATTAAACATTATAAAATGAACTATTGTCTAGTCAGACACCAAAAATGTAAGAACAAATTCGCTATATCATAAACGATATCTGAATAAGAAGTTTCACAGCTTCGGCAGTAAAAGCCGGTGCAAGTCCGTGATAGTAATCATCACCTGGCACATCTGCCAGCTTGATATCTATATCATGAATATCAGCAGAGTCGCATGCAGGATTTCTCCACTCATTTATGTGTACGACATTCTCCTCAGGAACTTTAAGGTACTGCCCTGTAACAGAACATTTATACCTTTTAGTGGTTGAAAGAAAACGTATGAAACTGTCAGGAGAATATCTTTTCTCATATTCCCTCAAACTGTCATTGACGGCATTTATCTCGAAATCTTCAAACATCTGGCTGTCACCCTGTTACCAGCCTGAGCATACCATTACACGTTCCATTTATCAATTTCTGCAGCCATTTCAGTAATACGCTCTTTCAAATCCCATTTGTAAGGATTGATACCACATGAATGCTCTTTCGCAAAAGTGATCTTATCCTTTCCATTCAGAGAAACCCTATCATACTGACCACTGGCTCGTGTTAAATAATTCTCAATTTCACGTCCTGCCGTAACCCAGAATTTATTTCCGGTTTCTTTCATATTCCGGATAATTCTGTTCTTTGTCTCATTAAGTGAGTCACCATCTGAAGATTTATCACTATCCATCACTATGTATGAATGTCTGTTGATATTCAGCAGATTTATCAGGTGTTCCGTTTCTCTGGAATCAGCTGCATCCACATGAGACAAAAGCCGGCCACCATAAAACATTATCTGGTAATGCACACCTTCTATAAATTTTCCAGGAAAGAAATGCTCAAGCCATGCTTTGATGTATATACGATCAGAAGGACCTTCAACCCATATTATTCCATTTGCCTGTAGCAGATCACTCGCCTTCTGTCCCAAATCATCTATCACTGATACAAAATCAGATATCTTTGAGATCCTGTTTACAGTGGAGCCGTTTTTAGTTTTCGTCACACTGTAAAATGAAACTTCAGACTCATTTGCCAGCAAATCAATTACGGAAGAAGAATGCGTTGTAAGAAAGAAAACAGAATCACTGCTTTTTGCAAATTGGAGAATATAACGGTAAAGTCTCTTCACAAGCGCTGGATGAAGATTGTTCTCAAGCTCTTCAAACGCATACAGATAATCCCGCTTTTTCTTCTGAACTTCCGGTAATACAAGAAGATTCAGAAGGACAAGAAGCACAGTCTTGACACCGCTGCCGATTTTGGAAAGAGAATACGCCTTACCATTTTTCTCAGAAAGATATATCTCCCACTCTCCGCTATCACTCCTCTTTACTTTTATGTCAGTATATTCTGAATCAGGGACTATGATCTTATTCAAAGCAGCAAGCAGTTTCTCTTTGATCAAAGAGTCATCCCTGTCATCATTATTGATAATACTTTCAACAAAGCTTGTTGCATTACTTCCATTGAATTCAAAAGAAATATCATCCCGTTTTTCAAAAGCCTTTTCAGGTACAATATCTCTTTCACTGGAAATCTTCCGAAAACTGCGATTTTCATATGGATTTATAGTATTTCCAGGATATCCCTCAAATTTGATGTTCCTATCTGCTTCTTTTCTATCCCGATAAACAAAACTATAGCTAAGAGGACTAAAGTTTATTTCCGTTGAAAGAAACATATCCCCGCTAAATTCCTCATCAGGAAGATGATAATACTCTGGATGTATTACAAGCCAATTAGTCTTTATTGATAAAGCATCTTTTGGCAACTCCAATGAATGCATAAAATTCGGATCACATAATGCATGAATAAGATCAATCATACTGGACTTACCGGAATTGTTCTTTCCGATAACAACATTGATCTTTGAAAACCAGTCAATAGTAACTGGTTCCTTAAACACTTTATATGATGAAAATGTAAATGTTTCAGGGGTAGTTTTATGATTCATATTGGCTAAATATAGTATAGGGCTTGATCATAGTTTTATTCATGTTTATGTAGATATTTCTCCAACATAACTTACAAGCGCATTTCTAACATAATTAAGTTTGGTTATATCAAAATTATTAACTAAGAACCATTTAAAATCTTCATTTTCAAATGGCTTTCTTTTTATTGATTTGATATAACAACTTAAACTCGTAAGTAAAAATTTACCGCAAATAAAGTAAAAATAATCTGTACCGTAAGTTTGTTCATATATTGATTCAATTTCCGACATATGAATATCAATTTGAGGATCTTTTTCCAAAATTTTGTTATAATAATCGTCAAATGCCGACTCTCTCTCAAATCCTGTATTGTCAATAAATGCATACGGTCCACGAGAGACATTTACAATTTCTGGATTGTACTTTTGAATACTGCAATAACACAAAAATAATTTCTTTGCTTGAGCAGTTATCTTCTTTCGCCAAAAATTAAAATTAAGTTTTCTCTTGACATCGCTATCTCTAAGTCCCCACTTTCCTTTTACAAATTTTAAGCATGCATCTTCATCAATAAAATAGTTTTCAATATTATATGCATGTAAATATAGAAAACATTGATCATTGATCATATTTTCAGATTTTATATATCGATCAAAATCACCATCGACAATATAAAAATTCTTAATACCATCCTCTTCTGCACCATATTGCATATAGTGCTTGATAACGCCCTGTTTACCGCCTAAAGGAAAAATATCATTTATCTTATAATTGTAGCCTTCAAGAAGCCTATCAATTAGAGTTTCATATAGATATTCATCATGAGCATCTTCAACAAACAAATTAAAATCATTTAGCCCATGGTAGAAAAGAAATTTTATATCTTTAGCTTCCGGTGAAAATCTCAACCCTTCAATATTATCGTTATTTGACATATTTCTTTTCCAATCTAACCATTTTGTCTACATGTTTGGCTACAATTTCGGGTGCATGTGTTGCCAAAATCAGTTGCATATCAGGGTTAACCTGCAAGGCTTTATCTACAAACTTCTTTTGCCATGCCAGATGAAGAGATAATTCAGGTTCATCTTCAAGAAAAATAAATGGCCTATTTTTGTCTGCATGAAAAAGTAGATTTGCAAAAAGAATTAAAATTTGTTTTTCCCCAGAAGATAATTTACTAATTGAAACATGTTCTGAACTATGTTTTGTAGTAAAAAAAAGTTCTCCTAACTCATCAATTTCAATATTCTTATTATCATCACCGATCCCTATGAATTCATTTATTGTGCTTAAAAAAACCGCAAGAGGTTGTTTTACGAAAGCTTTAGCTATTTCATTTTTTTCAACAATATCTGCCAATTGTTTCATTTTTTTTATCTCATAATATGTTATAAGCTGCTCAATCGAAACCCCTCGTGATTCAGGATTATTTTGTACAGAGGATATTAAATCTATAAAAAACTTATTATAGTTTGTTTCTTCTTTTTTCTTTTTAATAATATTGAGTTCATTTAAAATTTTTATATATGCTTCTCGTATTGATTCAACTTCTGTAATATCAATTTCATGGCTGAATATATTATTAAGGCTTTTTAAAACGTCTGAATTGTGAAATTCCAATAGGGAAGTAAGAATATTATTACGGAATTGATCATTTAATTTGGCAATCTCAGAATTTATGATTGAATAATGTTCTTTTACAATTTGACTTACATTCTCTATCGTATCTGATGACCTTTCATTTCCAGATTCGAACCAAGTTATGTCCGATATTCTTAGTTTAGACGAACTATCATCCTCATCTATATTACTTGGTAATCGGTTTAAAGGTAAATATAATTGATTAAATGTATTTTTTAATCGGTTTAATACCTCATATTCTCTAAAATATTGTTTTTTTTCTGCAACAACATGGCCCTGATCAGCATAAAATCGTAAGCGATCATCCAATCTTCTTATACTATAAATATTGCCTTCAAATTCGAGTCTAAGAATATTATCGATAATATTTATAATAATTACTTGGTCGTTAATAGCATCTTCTTTTAACTCGTTATAAGTCAACTGGATTTCGTAAAAATTATAATTAAAAAGTTCAAATAATCGTCCAGAAATAATTATATTGATTATATTCAATACAGTTGTCTTTCCACAACCATTAAGACCATATAAAAGAGTCACATCTGGATTAAATATAATGTCATAATCATAACATCCATATAACTTTTGAATACTTAAACGTTTTAGCTTCATATCTGTCCTCTACGTTATATATAGGCTCATAACTCATAAAACCACTTTTATCATAGCAAAGATTTTTTCATCTGAACAAAAATCATGCATTATTAAGTAAAAATTTATTAAATCGGACACTAATAATCAGTTTTCTGCTCATAATAATCCTGATACTCACCGCTTATTATCGGCTTCCACCAGGATTCATTATCCAGATACCATTTTATTGTCTTCTTAAGTCCATCTTCAAATTTTGTCTCAGGCAACCAACCCAACTCATTATGAATCTTCGTAGGGTCAATAGCATACCGTAAGTCATGGCCTTTTCTGTCAGTTACAAATGTAATGAGGGATTCATCCTTGCCAAGCTCCTTGAGAATAAGCTTGACAATATCTATGTTTCTCATCTCATTATGACCGCCGACATTATACACTTCACCTACTCTTCCTTTATGTATGATGAGATCAATTGCTCTGCAGTGATCTTCAACATACAGCCAGTCTCTTACATTCTCTCCCTTTCCATATACAGGAAGAGGTTTATTATTAAGTGCATTTATTATCATCAGCGGAATGAGCTTCTCTGGAAAATTATAAGGGCCGTAATTATTCGAACACCTCGATATTGTCACTGGAAGTCCATATGTCCTGTAATATGCAACTACAAGTAAATCAGCTCCTGCTTTTGATGCACTGTAAGGAGATGATGCATGTACTGGAGTCTCTTCCGTAAAGAACATATCAGGGCGGTCCAGAGGAAGATCTCCATACACCTCATCAGTTGAAACCTGATGATAGCGCTTTATTCCATACTTTCTGCAAGCATCCACAAGAACGGAAGTACCGATTATATTAGTCCTTAAAAATACTTCTGGCTCCTCAATACTTCTATCCACATGTGATTCTGCTGCAAAGTTGACAACAATATCAGGATGTTCTTCCTCAAAAAGCCTGTAAACAGCTTCTCTGTCTGCAATATCACCTTTCACAAACCAGAAAGAAAATTTGGTCATCCACAATAGGCAAGCACACATCAAATATCTGGGAACAACATTTCGCACGACAAAATATTAGTAAAACATTTCAATCCCGTCCGAACAAGTCTCTCGTATAGACCTTTTCTTTAACATCATCAAGATGCTTGTCATACCTGTTGGCAATGATGGCATCAGCTTCTCTCTTGAATTCATCAAGATCATTGACAACCTTGCTGCCGAAGAAACTGGTACCATCTGTAAGCGTTGGCTCATAAATAATAACAGTTGCACCTTTAGCCTTCACTCTCTTCATGACACCCTGAATTGAAGACTGGCGGAAGTTGTCGGAATTGGCTTTCATCGTAAGACGGTAAACACCTATCACAACGGGCTTTTCCTTTGATGCATCCCATTCACTGTTTTCCACATAATAGCCCGCTTTAAGAAGAACCTGGTTGGCGATGAAGTCCTTTCTTGTCCTGTTGGATTCGACAATCGCCTCAATAAGATTCTCTGGCACATCCTTGTAATTCGCAAGAAGCTGTTTTGTGTCCTTTGGAAGACAGTAGCCGCCGTAACCGAAAGAAGGATTGTTATAGTATGTACCTATCCTCGGATCAAGGCATACACCATCAATAATCGCCTTTGTATCAAGATCCTTCACTTCAGCATATGTATCTATCTCATTGAAGAAAGATACCCTTAAGGCAAGATAGGTATTTGCAAAAAGCTTCACGGCTTCAGCTTCAGTGAAACCGATGAGCAGTGTCGGAATATCTTCTTTGATGGCACCTTTCTTAAGCAGGGATGCAAACTCTTCTGCCTTTGCAGTGAGGACTGCATCATTTACATCCGTTCCGACAATTATGCGGCTTGGATAAAGATTGTCATAAAGAGCTTTCGATTCTCTCAGGAATTCAGGGCTGAATATGATCCTGTTGCAGCCGTACTTTTCTCTTACTGATTTTGTATACCCGACGGGAATCGTGCTCTTAATCACAATTATTGCTTTGTCACTCACTTTGAGAACCTGTTCAATAACAGCTTCAACAGCACTTGTATCAAAGAAGTTCTTCTGTGAATCATAATTTGTAGGAGTTGAAACTATTACAAAGTCTGCATCCCTGTATGCACTGTCTCCATCTGTAGTGGCGGAAAGATCAAGCTTTCTTTCCCCATTCCTTACCTCAGAGAAAAACTTCTCTATGTAATCATCCTGAATAGGAGACTCGAATCTGTTTATTTTATCAACCTTCTCATCAATAATATCCACAGCCTTGACATGATTGTGCTGTGACAACAAGACAGCCAGGGAAAGACCTACATAACCGGTACCAGCGACTGCAATATTTGCCATATTAAACTCCCCTTATTCAATATCAATTATAAAACTCTTTATACCACTGGGCAAACTTTCTGAGCCCATCCCTCAATGATGTGTCAGGTTTGAAACCGAAATCTCTTTCAAGCGGTGTGGTATCTGCATATGTTACCGGTACATCACCCGGCTGCATAGGAACAAGCTCCATATGCGAGTCAAAATCATAATCAGATGGAAGCACACCTGCTTCTACAAGCTCTTCCGAGAGAATCTTCACAAACTCCATCAAATTCTCCGGGTTATTATTGCCTATGTTATATAGTGCATACGGAGGTACAGGAAGTCCATCTTCTCCCTTCTTTCTCTCCGGTGCTTTTCCCATTACTCTTATGACACCTTCAACTATATCATCTATGTATGTGAAATCCCTCTTGCAGTTCCCGTAATTGAAGATCTGTATCTTCTCTCCCTTAACAAGCTTGTTTGTAAAACCGAAATACGCCATATCAGGACGTCCGGCAGGACCGTAAACAGTAAAGAACCTCAATCCTGTGGAAGGGATGTTGTAAAGCTTTGAATATGCATGAGCCATAAGCTCATTGCTTTTCTTTGTTGCTGCATATAATGATACAGGATTGTCTACTTTATCATCTGTCGAATAAGGAACCTTCTTGTTTGAGCCGTATACTGATGAAGAGGATGCATATACCAGATGATCAACACCTTTCCTACCATTGTCATAAGAATGACGGCAGGCTTCAAGAATATTATAAAAGCCTATTATATTGGACTCTATGTATGCATCGGGATTTGTTATTGAATATCTCACCCCTGCCTGCGCTGCAAGATTGACAACAATATCAAAATCATTCTCACAAAAAAGCTTTTCAATCAGTGCCTTATCTGCAATATTTCCCTTCACAAAACTGAAAGAAGAGCCATCATGTTTTCCAACTTCCTCTTCAATCTGCTTGAGTCTCCACTCCTTGATTGACACATCATAGTAATCATTGAGGTTATCTATTCCTGTAACATTGATTGATTCATATCTTCTCAATAGCTCAAGACAAAGATTGGATCCAATAAAACCTGCTGATCCTGTCACCAATATGTTTTTTTCCATAGAACAATTCCTTAATCAACATCTAAAGAAGAAAATTCAAAACTTTCTCCACACCATCTTATTAACGATTCCAGTATAGCTCTGAATGATCTTCACAACCTTGGTTGAAACATTCTCTTCGATATAGTCAGGAACAGGAATGCCGTAATCACCTGCTTCATTCATGCTTACTGCAACATCAACAGCCTGAAGAAGACTCTTCTCATCAATTCCGGCAAGCACAAAGCAGGCTTTATCAAGAGCTTCAGGACGCTCAGTACTGGTTCTTATGCATACAGCAGGGAACGGATGTCCTACAGATGTGAAGAAGCTGCTTTCCTCCGGCAGTGTTCCGGAGTCGGAAACAACAGCAAAGGCATTCATTTGGAGATTATTGTAATCATGGAATCCGAGTGGTTCATGCTGAATAACCCTTCTATCCAACTTGAAGCCGGATGAGGCAAGCCGGTTTCTTGAACGTGGATGACAAGAATAGAGCACAGGCATGTCATACTTCTCAGCCATCCTGTTGACAGCAGTGAAGAGAGAAAGAAAATTCTTCTCAGTATCAATATTCTCTTCCCTGTGAGCGGAAAGAAGAATGTACTTATGAGGTTTCAAGCCGAGTTTCTTTAAAATATCGGAATTCTCTATTTCATCAAGATTCTGGTGCAGCACCTCTGACATAGGAGACCCTGTCACATAGACACGTTCCTTGGGAAGGCCGCATTCATGGAGATACTTTCTTGCATGCTCACTGTATGCAAGGTTGACATCAGAAATAATATCGACAATACGGCGGTTTGTTTCTTCTGGAAGGCATTCATCCTTGCATCTGTTACCCGCTTCCATATGGAAGATAGGGATATGGAGGCGTTTTGCGGCAATGGCTGAAAGACAGCTGTTTGTGTCGCCCAATATAAGAAGCGCATCCGGCTTTGTCTGAACCATGAGTTTATAGGAACAGTTGATTATATTGCCCACCGTAGAACCAAGATCATCCCCTACCACATTCATATACACTTCAGGATTGTCGATCTTGAGATTCTCAAAGAAAATCCCATTGAGAGTATAATCATAATTCTGTCCGGTATGGGCAAGGATCACATCAAAATACTTGCGGCATTTATTGATCACAGCTGCAAGCCGTATGATCTCAGGACGTGTACCGACAATAATGAGAAGCTTAAGCTTCCCGTTATCCTTAAAATGTATATCTGAATAATCTGTTCTCATTTCACTCATGTTATCTTAAACTCCATTTTTCTCATACAGGCTCAAAGAAAGTATCTGGTTTGGAAGGATTGAAAATCTCATTGCATGTCATTACAGTCACAAGATTCTCAGTCTCTGACAGATTGATGATATTGTGAGTCCAGCCAGGAATCATGTAGACAGCTTCAATCTTGTCACCGCTTACTTCAAATTCGACAGTCTCACCGGTATTGATGTTTCTCTCCTGAATCAGTCCATGACCGGATACAACAATGAACTGCTCCCATTTTGAATTATGCCAATGCTGGCCCTTCGTAATTCCCGGCTTGCTGATGTTGATGCTCACCTGACCACAGTCAGATGTATGAACCAGTTCAGTAAAAGAACCTCTGTCATCCACATTCATCTTCAGTGAATACTTGAACTTTTCAGGAGGAAGGTAAGTAAGATACAGACTGTACAATTTCTTTGCAAAAGATCCTTCCGGCATCTTCGGCATCATCAATGTGACAGGCTGCCTCTTGAACTCTTCAAGAAGATCCACAATCTCACCAAGCGTTACTTTATGAGTCACAGGAACACAACAGTAACGTCCGCAAGGATCAACAACTGTTTCAACACCGTCAAACTCACAATGCACTTCTTTTCCTTCCAGCAGGTCAAACATACCTTCCACCAGATCATCAATGTACAGAAGTTCCAATTCCGTTGAACGGTCATTGACAGTAAATTCCTCATCATTGGCAACAGCCCAGCAGAAAGTGGAAACTGCACTGTTGTACTTCGGTCTGGAATGTCCCATCAGATTAGGAAAACGGTATACAGCAACCTTTGCACCTGTTTCCGCAGCATAATCGAAGAACAACTCCTCACCTGCTTTCTTTGAACGTCCGTACTCTGAAACACCGAACCGTCCTGCAAGTGTTGCCTGGATTGAAGAAGAAAGCATGATTGTTGCTTTGTTATCATACTTCTTCAGTGTATCAAGCAATATACTTGCAAAGCCGAAGTTTCCCTTCATGAAATCTTCAGCCTTCTCTGGACGGTTCACTCCTGCAAGATTGAAAACAAAATCTGCATTCTTGCAGTATGCATCCAATTCGTCAGGAGAAGAGTCAATGTCATACTCGTAAACCTCATCAATATGAAGAGCCGGACGTGTGCGGTTTTTGTTTTCCTTTATGTTCTTAAGATTGGCAACAAGTGCGGTGCCAACCATGCCTTTGGCACCGGTGACAAGAATATTCATTGATTACTCCTCAGCAAGTCTCTGTTTGATGTAATCAAGAGATGCAATTGTATCAATTGTTTCCTGCAGATTGAGGCGGCGTGTGTTGTTGGAATTGAATTCAGTGAGAGTGTTCCTGGATTCATCACCATCCTTGAAATACTTGTCATAATTCAAGCCGCGGTTATCAGCAGGAACACGATAGAAATCACCCATATCAACAGCTTTGGCACATTCCTCATTGGTGAGCAGTGTTTCATACATCTTCTCACCGTGTCGGATACCGATGACCTTTATCTCATCCTTATTTCCACCAAACAACTCACAAACAGCCTCAGCCTGAGTCTGAATTGTACATGCAGGAGCTTTCTTGATCAGAAGGTCGCCATTCTCACCATGCTCAAATGCAAACAACACAAGATCAACAGCTTCTTCAAGACTCATGATAAAACGTGTCATGTTGGGTTCCGTTACAGTAATTGGATTGCCTGCCTTTATCTGATCAATCCAGAGTGGGATTACAGAACCGCGGCTGCACATTACATTGCCATAGCGTGTACAGCAGATCTTGGTGTTGCCGGACATCCTTGACTTGGCAATCGCAACCTTCTCTTCAATAGCCTTTGTCATTCCCATTGCATTGATGGGATACGCAGCCTTATCTGTTGAAAGACAGATAACACATTTCACACCCTCTTCAATAGCAGCCGTCAGAACATTGTCTGTTCCAATCACATTGGTACGCACTGCTTCCATCGGGAAGAACTCACAGGAAGGTACCTGCTTCAGTGCTGCCGCATGGAAAATATAATCAACCCCATGCATTGCAGACCTGACAGACTGCAAGTCCCGGACATCTCCGATGTAGAACTTGATCTTATCCGCCACTTCAGGCATCTTAGCCTGATACTCATGACGCATGTCATCCTGTTTCTTCTCATCACGAGAAAAGATTCTGATTTCTCCAATATCTGTCCCCAAAAAACGATTCAGAACAGCATTGCCAAATGAACCGGTACCACCGGTGATCAATAATGTTTTACTTGTAAATAAACTCATACAAATCCCCTTAGTTTTTATAAGATAGAGCAAATTCCAATATAGCTCTTATATTATGTTATACCGAATATTCTACCTCAATTTATATTTCTAAATTTGATTTAAACTGACTTTAACCTTTTTAAATTATATTTTCCTTTTCTGTAGAAATTTCCTAGCGTAAAAGAAGAAATAATTGCTAATACTATGGTTATCATAAGAGTAAGTAAAATGTATATAAAACTTTCGGTAAAGCCTAATTCAATAAAAACATTAATCACTACCATATGATAAATATAAATTCCATAAGATATATCATATTTCAAAGTCAGTTCTGGATATTTATATGCAAACCCAATTAAAGCAGGAGCAAGACAAAGCACTTTTATTGTTCCATAGATTCCAAAATCATATCCTGAAAAAGAAACAATAGCTGACAAGACTAAAAAAACAAACCAGTATTTCATGAGAAATTGAATCCATACATCAAATTTCTCACAAATCAATGCCTCTAATACAAAAATCCAAATATAAGGTAAAAATGTCTGTTCAAACAGTTTTACTAACAACTCTGGTAATATGAAATTTAAATGAGGTGTCAAAATATTAGTCACGATCCCTATAAGAAGTAGGAATACCCATCTAATACTTGACTTTCCTCGTAAAAATTTGTGCAATATCCACATTGCAATGTAACACTGAACCATTACACTGATCGTCCATAATGAACCATTTGGAGTACCACATCCAAATCCACGAAGACAGTCAGGCGTCCAGAACTGAAAAACAGTAGATTGAGTAAAAATCCAGACAACGAATGGGAGCCAATTGATTTGATTAATGTACAAAACTAAAAGGGTTATGACACTAAGCAATACCCCCCCCCATAGTGAACTGACCCCCTGAAGGTAGACACGAAACGGGCCTTTTCACAGGAGGAACAAGAACGTGAGAAGGAAAGCAG
>CALXYO010000002.1 GCA_944393005.1 uncultured Spirochaetales bacterium
CGAGTGCATTCAGCTGCTTTCCCATACTTCTCCTCCGTACGAAATTATCTCACAGCTAAAGGATTATTTTTCTATCCCTTTCTGTCTACTTTTAGAGTAGCAGCAAACTTATATTAAAAATATTGCAGTTCCTCACAGAGGAATTATGAAAAAGACTATTGCAATTCTTTTAGTTGCAATCATGGCAGTAAGCTCCGTATTCGCATTGGACGCTACACTGTCAGGAAAGTTTACATCCAAGCTGGCTTATGATCTGGATAAGAATGTTCTTGCATTCTCAGAACCGGACAACAAGCTTTCTCTCAAACTTGCACTCTCAACAGAGACTGCTAATGAAGGTGACATATATGCTCTTGTAAAGGCAGATATGGAGCTCATCTGGAATGCAGAAGATACAGCGAAAGGTGGAGCTCTTAATGAAACTCTCATGGTCTTAGATGGAGACAGCAAGTTTGAGATCTCAGAAGTAGGAATCTACGGACAGGGCTGGAATCTCAGCATCCTCAAGGCAGCAGAGATGCCGAAGTATGCAAAGGGCTGGGAAACATATAATGACGGTGATGACAATGTAGACCTTACTCTTCCTAAAGAAGCTGCTTTCAAGGATGACCTTGGACTTACAGTTACAATCGACAACCTCCTCAAGGCTGGTGTAGCAATGAACATCGACTTTGACAAGGATGCTTCTAAGAATGCACTTGCATGGGTTTCAACAAACGATCTCAACTTCGCTGGTGTTGTTGTTAACGGTGCAGTTGGTCTCAAGAAGGTTGCTGGTAGCGGTTACGCACTGCTCGGTCTCGGCCTTGAAGCTGGTTTTGAGAACGACAGCCTCAGCGCAACAGTTGCATCTGACATGGCATTCGCTATTCCGACCGAAAAGAATGTTGATTCAGAGTTTGAATTCGACGTTGCAGCTAATGTAAATTATGCAGATATGGTTACCGCAGATATCTACTATGCTTCTGTCACAGAACTTGCTGGTACAGATGCTCCTCTTGATACATATCAGGTTGATATGACTGTTGATATGGTAAAACCGGAAACAACATTTGATAGTATTGGCAGAGGATTTGTTTCAGAAGGTACAGTTAATGATTACCTTTCAGCAAAGGTCGGTTTCGACATGAACGCATTTGATGTTCCTGTAAAACTCACATTTGCAGCAATGGATGTTGTAAATAACCCGTACTTTGATCTTGAGGCTGCAACAGCTGTTGCTGGATTTGACATCACAGCTTTCGCAGGTTATCAGTATCTGAAAGACAAGGGTAAGAACAATGCAATCCACGTTGGTGCTGAAGTTGCTTACTCAATCGAACCAGTTGGCAAGCTTTCTGCAAAGACAACATTCCTTACAATGATTCCTGAAGAAGGCGATGCAACAAACGCAATGTCACTTGAGCTTGGTCTTGAGAACACAACACTCGTAACAGGTGCTACACTCAAGGCTGGATATAAGACAGCTAACATCATTGGTTCTGACTATGTTGTTCAGGACAAGGGTGAAGTCTACGTAAGTGCTACAATCGAGTTCTAATTGAACTGAGATTTAAAATCTTACAAACACAACCTCTCAGGCATTTTGCTTGGGAGGTTTCTGTTTATATGGACATAAGTAAGAGTGGGGAATATTATATTGTAAATTATTATAATTTAAATTATAATAATGTAAAATATAAATACTGAGGCAAATGATGTTCATTGGCAGACAAAAAGAACTTCAGATTCTGGAGAAGAAATATAAGAGCGACAGATTTGAATTCATAGTTGTCTATGGCAGACGCAGAGTTGGAAAAACAACTCTTATCAATGAATTTTGCAAAGGGAAGAATTCTGTTTCGTTTCTCTCAACAAAGGAAAGCCGCGAAATACTTATAAGGGAGTTCAATGATCTTATGCATTCAAAGCTTTGTCCGGATCTGCCAGTTCCATCATTCACGGACTTTACATCGCTGTTTACATTTTATGACCAGTTCATGGATGACGGACTGATACTCGTAATTGACGAGTTTCCATATATGGCTGAATCTGAGAAAGCAATATCATCCATATTGCAGAAATTCATAGACACCCGATGGAAACAGAAGAACATAACACTTATTTTATGCGGCTCATCAATGAGCTTCATGGAGGAACAGGTACTCAATGAGAAAGCACCTCTGTATGGACGTGTGACTGCTCAGATAAAGCTTGAAGCACTTTCTGTTGATGAAATGAAGCAGTTCAACTGGAATTATTCAGATGAGGACATTGTTTCTCTTTATGCCGTTACCGGTGGAATTCCTGATTACATTGCAGAGGTCAATCCTGAACTGAGCCTGTATGATAACATCAGTGAAATGTTTCTTGATAAATCCTCAAAGCTTTTCAACGAGGTGGACAATCTCCTGAAGGAAGAATTCAAGGAACCGAGGATATACTCATCAATACTCAAGGCGATATCAAATGGGAAAGTGTCATTGAATGAGATTTCACAGTATGCAGGTGTTGCCCCGACTTCAGTACAGTCATATCTTTCGAAGCTGATCTCACTGAGACTTGTATCCAGAATGTCCCCTCTTGGAGCAGGAGAAAAGGAAAAGAATAATATCTATGTTATCCTGGATTCTTTCTTTGTGTTCTACTACAGGTTCATAAGTCCGAATGTCAGTTTCATCAATTCTGATAATGCTGACATTGTCCTTGAAAGAATAAAAGAAGGGTTTTCACACTACATGGGGCCTGTATGGGAACATATATGTCATAACTGGTTTTTCAAAAAGGATGTCATATCATCTCTGCCATTCATATTTGATGAGATCGGAAAATGGTGGGGAGGAAACAAAGCCACAAGAAAACAGACAGAAATTGACATCCTTGTCTGCAATGAAGACTCTGCAATCATCTGTGAATGTAAATGGCATAATGAAGAAGTTGGCACTGATGTTTATAACAAAACTGTCACTAACGGAGAAATTATAAACAGAAAGAATAAATACTATTACCTTTTCAGCAAGTCCGGATTCACTGACGAGTTGAAACTGATGGTGGCAAATGACTCATCTGTACGTCTTATTGCATTGAGAGATGTTTTAAGTTAAAAAAACTAATCAAACTTTACAAATAATGGTAAAAATCTAGGAATACTCAAGTTTTGCCAGTTTTAAAATCTATGATTGATGTAATTTTGATGTTATATTTTTCATGAGAGGCTTCACATGAAACGAAAAGTATATGCGAAATTGATGGAATGGAAAAACACTGCAAATGGTTCGACAGCAATGATGATTGAAGGTGCCAGACGTGTCGGCAAGAGTTATATTGCTGAAGAATTTGCACGAAATGAGTATTCCTCATATATTCTCATTGATTTCAACAAAGAGGATAACGAATTCAGGAAACGTTTCAATTCACTGCGTTCTGACTTGGATTCACTTTTTCTCTTCCTTCAGGGGTATTACAATACTCAGCTTTTCAAGCGTGAAAGCATAATAATCTTTGATGAAGTTCAGAAATATCCTGCAGCACGTGAATTGATAAAGTATCTTGTACAGGATGGGCGTTATGACTATCTGGAGACGGGCTCTCTCATAACAATAATGAGTAAGGCAAAGAAGATAACCATCCCTTCTGAAGAAGAGGCAATACAGCTTTACCCGATGGACTTTGAAGAGTTTCTGTGGGCGCTTGGAGATACCATGCTCTTTGATGCTGCAAAACGTGCTTATGCCAACTCTTTACCTGTAGGTAATCCCCTTCACAGAAAACTTGTTGAAAGATTCAGGCAGTATATGGTTGTCGGTGGAATGCCTCAGGCTGTAGAAGCTTTTGTCAGCGAAAACAATCATTTTACAGTTGAGAAAGCAAAGAGACTGATAATAAAGCTGTACCGTGAAGATATATCAAAAGCACGTAAAACACTTGTTGAGAAGACAAGACGCATTTACGATCTTGTCCCATCCCAGCTGAGCCGTCATGAGAAGAAATTTGTGTTGAGTGATATAAAGACAGGAGCCTCTTATGATAATTACCAGGAAGCTTTCCGGTGGTTTGAGGATGCGAAACTTGTCAATCTTGCATACAACTCTCTTGATCCAAATATCGGGCTGAAGCTCACAAAGGATGATTCGTCATTTAAATGTTATCTCGGCGATACAGGACTGCTTCTTACCATGGTGTTTGATGAAAATCCGGAAACAGTTCCCGAGATTATGAAGAAGATAGCAATGGGCAAACTTGAATTCAATAAAGGTATGTTGATCGAAAACATTATTGCCCAGATATTCACAGCCTCAGGAAGAAAGCTTTATTTTTATTCATCATACAGCAGAGATGCTGCAGACAGGATGGAAGTTGATTTCCTGTTGTCAAAATCCACACTGACGAATAAGCATAATATCATTCCGATTGAAGTGAAATCTTCTACAAACTATACTCTGTCGTCGCTCAGGAAATATATAACCAAGTTTGACTCATATGTAACATCACCTATAGTGCTTCATTTCAATGATTATGAAGAGAAAGATGGTATAAAATATCTGCCGATTTATATGGCTTCACTGTTGTAAATGATAGTTTATATCGAACTTGCAATAGTCACTGCTTCACAGAGGGCATTCCGATGGATTTTCTAGATCAACCCCGTCATGAAAACAGGCAGTAACCAGGTATTTCCATCTCTTTTGAAGTCCTTGGGATAAATCAGATAGCCTGTAAGGATTTTGGAAGAATACTTCACTAGAAATGCATCAAGAGATGAATGGACAGTAGACTGTCCTGATTTAACTTCAATGGGACATAGTTTTGCTTTTCTTTCAATGATGAAATCTATTTCGTAATTATGTGTTGAGTTTTCTTTCTCAAATGTGTGGTAATAAAGATTATTGCCGGCAGCTCTCAGCATCTGCGCCACCATATTCTCATACACGTATCCCAAGTTGACATCCAGCTTATCACTCAGGAGTTTCTTGTATATCTCATTATCGGTGAACTGCTTTGATTTGAAAGCAAGAGTGATGAATAATCCTGTATCAGCAAGATAAAGCTTATATTTGCCAAGATCAGATGTGATACCCAGTCCTGCAGAAGGATCATTCACATGGTAACAGGCATTTACAGTCAGGGATGAAATAAGATCAGCTATACGGGCCGCACTTTCATTGCGGGAACCTTTGAGCATCCTGGATGGTGTGAACTTGCTGTATCCTGCTGCAAGTATGCCGGGAATATTGTCAAAAAGAAGGGAGATTCCGCCTGTTGGATCAATTTTGTAGAAATCTGATTCATACAGTTCGATTATTTCCCGCTTTGTTTCATCCACAAGGCGGAAATTATTTGTCTCAATAAAGCTCCTGACAGCCTGCGGCATACCTCCCACAAGCATGTACATGCGGAATGTCCGCATAAGCTGTCTTACAACAGCATCACCAAGCGGTTTTCCAGCTTCATAATACATTTTTATGTTGCTGTATGTGATATTGTCCCCGAGTGCCCATAAAAACTCCTCAAAATCCATAGGAAGCATTTCGACACTTATTTCCTCGCTTGGAAGTCTTATACCGGCAATGTTCTTTTTAAGTGTAAGCAGTGATCCTGTCTCAATGTAATCATAGCGTCCATCCCTAACAAGGGCTTTGATTGCCTGTCTTGCTTTTGGACAAAGCTGCACTTCATCAAAGATTATCAGGGACTCGCGTTTGAAAAGCTCAACAGGATAATAAACTGAAAGACGGGCAAAGAAAATATCAATATTCGACATGTCATCAAATATTGTCCTCACTTCAGGATTGGCTTCCGCAAAATCAATGAGGATGTAACTTCTGTACTCAGCCTTTGCGAATTCTTCTGCTATCGTTGACTTGCCAACACGTCTGCAGCCTTTTATCAACAATGCAGTACTGCCATTCTTATTCTCTTTCCACTCTCTGAGTTTATCATAGATTTTGCGCTTGAATATCATACTTATATATTATAATAAAATAATAGAATTGCAATATTTTTAGTCATAATATACGTTGATATTTCAATATTTTTAAACATATATCTGACATAAATCTCAATATTTTCAGCTGTTGACAGGTCAGTATTATCATGTGAGAATAATAGTGAAAAATATTTCAGTGAAAAATTATTCACTAAAAAAGAGGTATATATGTTCATCGGCAGACAGCAAGAAATAAAAGAACTCAATGAATTTCTCTCTTCTGAAAAAACAAAGGCTGCTCTTATCTATGGAAAAAGACGAATAGGAAAGACAACATTGATACAGCATGTACTCTCCGGTGCGAAGAAGGATAACATCTTCTTTGAAGCCTCTGAAGACACATATGAATCAAATCTTTCTTCATTTACAGATCTTATAAGTACAAGCCTTTCAATACCTCTTGGTTCATATAAATTATTCAATGAAGTATTTTCCTTCCTGAAAGTGACAGCAAAACCGCTTGTAGTGGTGATAGATGAATTCCAGTATCTGATGACTGCAAAAAGTGAAAGGTCAGCAGAATCAGAATTCAAGCAGGTCATTGACAGTCTTCCTCCAAATATAAAGCTGATACTTACAGGTTCCTATGTGACAGCAATGAAGGAAATAATCCTTGAAGACAGACCTCTTTTCGGCCGGTTTGACCTGATACAGAACATCGGAGAACTTGATTACCTGACAAGCAGAGAATTCTATAAGAACCTTGGACTGTACAACTGCGTTGAATTGTATGCTGTTTTCGGAGGTTCTCCTTTCATTCTCTCACTCATAAGAGAGGATGAATCATTAAGTGAGAATATAAAGTGTCTTCTTCTCAACCCTACGGGGATTGCACGAACATATATTGAATTCATTCTTTTCAAAGAGGTTGGCAAAGTCGGTATCCTCAATGACATTCTCCGTGTATTGGGAAACGGCAAGCTGCGTTACTCACAGATTGAAAACAAGCTGAATCTGAAATCAACAGGACTGCTGAGCAAGTATCTGAAGCTGCTTGAGAAGATGGACCTTGTTGATGTCACAATCCCGATCAACAAGAAAGCCGATGACAAGAAAACATTCTATTCTATAAAAGACAATCTTGTGCGCTTTTTCTATGCTTATATCTATCCGAACAAAAGCCAGTTGCAGAATATAGGTGCAGATTCTTTCTTTGAATCCTACATCTCCCCATCACTGACAACATTCATAAGTTACCGCTTTGAAGGTATTGTGAGAGATTACCTGAAGATTAAAACTTCAAAAGAATCTCTTCCTGTACTCAACATAGGAACATACTGGTATGATGATAAACTGACCAGAACCAATGGAGAGTTTGACTGTGTCGTGCAATACAAAACGTACTACATGATCTATGAAGTTAAGTTCTATTCAAGACCTATGTCAGTCAATGAAATCCATGAGGAAGTAAAGCAGATTGAGAGTATCACAGAACTTGAAAACAAGAAGATAGGTTTTGTCTGTACTGGTGGTTTTGAAGAAAGAATTGATGGCTACGAATACATAGATATTAATGATGTGTATTCTCTGAAATAGTGAATACCATACTCTTAAACTCATGGGAAACTGCCCAAACGGTATGATTTTGCTCTTCCTGTTCACAGGCATTGCGCGTGTGAAGTAGAACTGCATACTTTTTTGTCAGGCAACAAAGCGTCAAATGACGAACAGCACGCATTTCCATAACCGGCATAATAAACGTCCACCAGAAAAACTATAACCTTTATAATTTTCAGCTATTTCTTATAAAGGTTTTTATCATCTTTATAAATCCAAGCCGTCTGATATAAACATCAGTAATCAATTTTCAAATGTTTCAGCATTACTGTCCACAAGGATATCTATCATACTTGCATTAACGTAAAAGCTATCCCTCCCTATATGTATTTTTTCCAACAGATTGTCTTCCGTCAGCACATCGAGATACACGAAAAGTATTGCGATTCTCCACAGAGGAATTATGAAAAAGACTATTGCAATTCTTTTAGTTGCAATCATGGCAGTTGGTTCAGTCTTTGCTGCTTTCAGCGGTGAAACAAGCCTTGGCTTTGGCGGAAACTTAGATAACGGCAACTATGGCTTCATCGACAGAGCTGCAAAAGTAAAGGTTGATGTGGATCTCGCTACAGCTGATGCAGAAGCTATTGCTGACGGCGAAGTTTATGCATCTATCAAGGCTTCTCTCGGTCTTAAACTCACAACTGGTGAAGAAACAAGAGGAGAAGTCGAAGATCCTACAGCTCCGGGTGCTTCTGGTTATGTAGAAGGATCAAACTATAGAATTGGTATCATCGCTGATATCACAGAAGCAAAGATTGCAGGTCAGAACTGGGAAGTAAGCATCCTTGGCCTTGACGATGCTCCTAACTATGCAAAGGGTTTCCAGACATATACTGTTGAAGACGGAATAGATAAGTGGGATCTTTCAAGAGCTGACTTCGATGAGAACTACAACACATCACTTCCGTTTGAGAAGGCGACTGGTGTCCAGGCTACAGTATTTGGCTTCAAGGCTGGTTTCGGTCTTCTTGGTGACTATGATGATTCTAAGACATGGGAATTTGAAGATACAATCAATCTTGCAGCACTCGTAGAAACACCTGAATTTGATCTTAACGGCTTCAAGCTTCAGGCTGGGGCAGCATACAGCTATAAGTCATTTGTAAAGCTGGATGATACAACAAAACAGCCAGTTTATGTTGATGACGAAAAACTGATAACAAAGACAAATGCATTCAGTGTTTCAGCAAAGGCAGGTTATGCTACAGATGTTCTCAGCGTAATGGCTGCTACAGATGTTGCTTTCAAGTTTGATGAGAAGGATACAACAGTTGATGCAGATGTAACACTTGATGTTGTATATGATTTCCTCACAGTCAATGCTTACTATGGTACAAATCCTGTAACAGGTAAGACACCAGTTGAGAAAGAGTGCGACACATATTTCAAGGAAACATCTGAAGACATGCTTTCCGCACAGGTCAAGGTTGACCTCAACAGCTTCAGCGTACCAGTTGCTCTTACAGTCGGCATGAATGATATTATTGCTACACAGGCTATCGTTGCTAAGGCTGAAGTAACACCGATTGAAGGTCTCAAGCTTACAGTAAATGGCGGCTATACAATCGATGCAGATGGAAGAAAGGCAGCTCCTGCAACAGTAACTGCAGACTATTCCCGTGATGTTCTTAAGGATAAGGACAGAGACTTTGTCGGAAAATGGAGTGCTGGTCTTGATGCAGAGTATGATATGGACATCATGAAAGTAACTGCAGGTATTTCCGCTGAACAGAGAGTTGAGAAAGATGCCAAGGTTAAACTTGGACTCAATGCTGCTGTTGAATCTGATTCTATCATCCCGGGTGCAACAATCAAGCTTGCATGGGCTGATGCAGAAGACATCCTCAAGGCAGAAAATGATGGTGCTAAGGAACTTGGTAAGATCACAGCATCCATCAAGATGACTTTCTAACTCGAAATTGAAAATCATTTTCAGACTGAAGACCTCTGGAGAAAATCCGGAGGTCTTTTCAATAATAAGAAAACCTCCCAAGCAAATGCCTGAGAGGTTTGAGTTTAATTAAGATTTCAAGTCTTAACTGAATTAGAACTCGATTGTAGCACTTACGTAGACTTCACCCTTGTCCTGAGCAAGGAAGTCACCATCGATGATGTTAGCTGTCTTATAACCAGCCTTGAGTGTAGCACCTGTTACAAGTGTTGTGTTCTCAAGAGCGAGTTCAAGAGACATTGCATTCTGTGCCTCAACTCCGGTAACATCAGGGATAACTGAAAGGAATGTTGTTCCAGCAGAAAGCTTACCGACCTTTTCGATTGTATAAGCAACGTTAGCACCTACGTGGAATGCATTGACATCAACACCATAATCAAGGTACTGGTAACCAGCAAAGACTGAAACATCGAATCCAGCAACAGCTGTTGCAGCTTCAAGGTCGATGTACGGGTTGTTGACAACATCCATAGCAGCGAGTGTGAGCTTTACAGGAACGTCAAATGCGTTCATGTCAAAACCGACCTTTGCTGAAAGGTAATCTTCAACTGGAGCATAGATGAATCCTCTACCAAGTCCTGAAATAGCATATCTGAAGAACATGTTAGACTTTTCAAAATCATACTCTACACCATAATTATCAAGATTTGCTGAATCTGCAGGCTTTGCGAGATCCCAGCCAAGAGCTGTCTTAGATGCATAGTAAGCATCAACAGTAACCATATCTGCATAGTTTACATTAGCTGCAACGTCAAATTCAAACTCTGAATCAACACTCTTTTCTGTCGGGATACCGAATGTCATGTCAGATGCAACTGTTGCACTGAGTGAGTCGTTCTCATAGCCAGCTTCAAGTCCAAGACCAAGATAAGCGAGACCGCTGTTAGCAACCTTCTTGAAACCAACTGCACCGTTAACAACAACACCAGCAAAGTTGAGATCGTTTGTTGAAACCCATGCAAGCACATTCTTTGGAGCATCTTCATCAAAGTCAATATTCATTGCTACACCAGCTTTGAGAAGGTTGTCGAGTGTAAGTGTAAGACCAACAGGATCCTTGTATTCAGCAGGTGCAAAAAGATCAATGTTGTCATCACCGTCATTGTATGTTTCCCAGCCCTTTGCATACTTCGGCATCTCATCTGCCTTGAGGATGCTGAGATTCCAGCCCTGTCCATAGATAGCAGCTTCTGTGATTTCAAACTTGAAGTCATCATCTACGTTGAAATCAATAATATCTTTTGTAGATGCATTTGAGCTGTTGAAACCAAGTTCAAGAGCACCCTTGATTACTGCATAGATGTCACCTTCGTTTTCTGAACCAGCTGAGAAAGCGAAATTACCGACAAACTTGTTATCCGGTTCTGAGAATGCAAGAGTATTGTCTTCCAGATCATAAGCCAGCTTTGATGTAAACTTACCAGAGAAGCTTGCATCTGCGAAAACAAGACCGACTGCCATGATTGCAACTAAAAGAATTGCAATAGTCTTTTTCATAATTCCTCCAAAAAATTCGGGTTAGATTCACAAGAATCAAATTGTCCCCTTTTTTCATACATTTCGAACACCATTCTAAAATCAGTGAACGTAACTGTCAAGATAAATTCATAAACTGTACAAAAGTTACACATATTTACAACAAAAATAGAATAAAAGTTAAATATCAGGTGGAAATCTATACTTTCAGTGTGATTTTATAACTACAAGTCATTATTTCAGGTCGTTTAATTTAAAATAACAGACAAAATATAACGTTTTTGTTCAAAAAAATTTTCTGGAAATTTCAAAATCCGTGTGAAATTTTCATCTGTCCGAAGCGACTTTTGTGATTTTCCGGAATTTCAATAGAGGTTTTATATATTTCTTCTATTGATTGTGTGAGTGCAGAAAAAGGTGCAGAGATGAGAAAAAAGAGACGAAAAAGGCAGGACTTCCGCCCTGCCTTTGCTTCAATTTAAAGCTGAAGCTTAGAGAACTCTGAATGCATCGCGGCCTGCATACTTTGCTGTGTCGCCGAGCATCTCCTCGATTCTGATAAGCTGGTTGTACTTTGCAAGACGGTCTGAGCGGCTCATTGAACCTGTCTTGATCTCGCCTGTCTCAAGAGCGACTACGAGGTCGGCGATTGTGCAGTCCTCAGTCTCACCTGAGCGGTGTGAAACGATAGCTGTGTAGCCGTTTCTCTTGGCAAGGTCGATAGCTTCAAAAGTCTCTGTGAGAGTACCGATCTGGTTGACCTTGATGAGGATTGAATTTGCAACACCCTTCTCGAGACCCATCTTGAGGCGCTGTGTGTTGGTGACGAAGAGGTCGTCGCCGACGAGCTGGACTCTGTCGCCGATTCTGTCTGTGAGCATCTTCCAGCCTTCCCAGTCATCCTCAGCCATACCGTCTTCGATTGAGATGATAGGATACTTGTTGACCCAGCTTTCCCACAGATCAACCATCTGAGCGGATGTGAGCTTCTCGTGTGTTGTCCACTTGAGCTCATATGTCTTTGTCTCCTCGTCATACAGCTCGGATGAAGCCGGATCGAGAGCGATCATGAAGTCACCGTCCCTTCCTGCTGTGTAACCGGCCTTCTTGATGGCTTCCATGATAACCTCAAGAGCTTCCTCGTTGGACTGGAGGTCAGGTGCGAAACCGCCTTCATCGCCTACTGCTGTGTTGTATCCCTTTGCCTTGAGAACTGACTTGAGGTTGTGGAACACTTCAGCTGTCATTCTGATTGCTTCCTTCATGCTGGGAGCGCCGATAGGCATGACCATGAACTCCTGGAAGTCAACCTTGTTGTCGGAGTGTGCACCGCCGTTGAGAATGTTTGCCATCGGAACGGGAAGAATGCATGAATGATATGAACCGAGATACTTGAAGAGAGGAAGACCGAGGTAGTCTGCCGCTGCATGTGCAACTGCCATTGAAACAGCGAGAATTGCGTTTGCGCCGAGCTTGCCCTTGTTCGGTGTTCCGTCGAGCTCGATCATTGCCCTGTCAACTGCAACCTGATCAAGTGCATCCATGCCTTCGATAGCCGGTGCGATAATATCATTAACGTTATCAACTGCCTTGAGGACACCCTTGCCCATGTAGCGCTTCTTGTCGCCGTCCCTGAGCTCTACAGCTTCGTGTACACCTGTGGAAGCACCGCTTGGCACTGCTGCACGGCCGAAAGAACCGTCCTCGAGTGTGACATCTACTTCAACTGTCGGGTTGCCGCGTGAATCAAGAATTTCTCTTGCAACGATTTGTTCAATAATACTCATAGTATTCATTGTCTCCTTGAAATAAGATTCGTTCAGGACAAAGTGTGCCCTTCACACCTGCCTTTGTCAAGACAAAGCATTGCAGCACACTGTACAAATTACCTTAAATTCATCAATACGACTCAAACAATACACAGGCCGCCCTTTCCTGGCGGCCTGCACTGCTTTGTTTTAATGATTTTCTCAGGCCGTTGCCTTGAGAATGAAGTCGATGATGAAGAGAATTGTCGCACCTGCGATGATCGGGTGGATTTCCCTTGCCTTCTTCGTACAGATCTTCGTGATGCAGTACATGATGAATCCGGCTGCGATACCGTTTGTGATACCGTAGGTGAAGCTCATGATGGCAACGGTGAAGAATGCCGGAACCGCTTCGCTGAAGTCCTTCCAGTTGATCTTTCCGAAAGGTTCGACCATCAGGATACCTACAACGATGAGGGCCGGAGATGTCGCTGCGGAAGGAACCATTCCGATAAGTCCTGCAAACGGCAGACAGATGAGGAACATGATGGCTGTCGTGAGGGATGTGAGACCTGTGCGGCCGCCTGCTGCGATACCGGCTGAGCTTTCAACGTATGTGGTTGCGTTGCTTGTACCCAGCAGTGCGCCGATACTTGTTGCGAAGCTGTCTGCAACGAGGGCCTTGTCAAGGCGGCTCTTGAAACCGGAGCCTTCAAGTGCCTTCTCGTCTTCAGCGTCGAAGATACCGCTCTTTCTGCCGGTTCCGATGAAGGTTCCGATGGAATCGAATGTATCTGAAAGGCTCATTGAGAAGATAGTTACTATGACGAATGCGATCTTGGACGGATCGGAGAAGAGAGATCCGAATCCCGGGCTGCCGAAGAAGCTGAACGCCACATCCCTGAATCCCTGTACGGTGTGGGATGATGAGAAGATGGACTCAGGAATCACTGTTACGCCGAACGGAATGCCGATGATTGTCGTCGCGACGATACCGATGAGGATCGCGCCCTTGATGTTAAGTGTCATCAGGATGACGATGATGAGCAGGCCGATTACCGCAAGCACGAGATGCGGTGCATTGAAAGGCTGCATGCCTGGTGTGACACTCGGGTATGCACCGGTGAAAGAAATGAGACCGGCGTTGTTGAGGCCGAGGTATGCGATGAAGAGACCGATAGCACCGCCGATGGCATTCTGAAGTCCTTCAGGAATCGATTTGACGATTGACTTTCTCAACTTCGTGACTGTGATGATGATGTTGATCAGACCGCAGATGAAAACCATTGCGAGCGCTTCCTGCCATACGAAGCCGCCGGCGAGACACACTGTGTAGGTGAAAAGTGCATTCAGTCCCATTCCAGGAGCAACAGCATATGGGACATTTGCAAACAGTGCCATTATAAGTGTACCGACCGCTGCTGCAAGACAGGTTGCCACAAATACTCCATCCCAGCTCATTCCGGTTTCAGCCAGCATGTTCGGGTTTACGAAAATAATGTAGGCCATTGTGAAGAACGTGGTAAGACCGGCGAATATTTCAGCTCTTACCGAGGTGTTCTTTTCTTTTAAACAGAAAAAATCCTTCATCTGTTTTCCTCCTTTTTTTCTGAACACATTCCTTTAACCCGGCCTCCTGTTTCCAGGTCAAATGTTGCATTGTGTTGCTGATTAAATTCTAAGGTAGGAATATGAAAGGCGCAAGGGAAAAAATGAAAATCATTGCCGGAGGTGAATTTACAGGCTCAAAACAGGGCCTGAGGCGAATATTCCTTCCTTGTTATTATCCACAATAATATCACATGCATCGTATACACTTCACACCCCGCAGCGATGCAGATCAGACAACAGCATATTCAGGCACTTGTGTGCATATTTGTGCACATCAGCAGTATTTCAGTCCTTCAGTATCCCGTCCCTTCATCTTTTTCACCGCACCTTCTCTTTTGGTGGTAATATTTAGACAACAGGAGAAAATTTATGAATAGGACTCTTGCAAAAAAAATTATTGATGTATGTGAGAAAAGAAAGAAGGCAGACCTTCTCATCAGGAACTGCCGGATTGTCGATGTATTCAGTAAAACCGTCTTTGAAGGTTCCATTTCCGTAATAGACGGACACTTCGCATCATTTTCAGACGAGATCGAAGCGGATGAGGTGATCGACGCAGGCGGCCGCTATGCCGTACCCGGCTTTATCGATGCGCACTGCCACATTGAGTCTTCCCACCTCTCGCCTGCCGCATTCTCTGATCTCATCATTCCAAAAGGAACGACGACAGTCATTGCCGATCCGCATGAGATATGCAATGTCGCAGGACTGGATGCCATGCGCTACATGCTCAAGGCAAGCGAGAACCTGCCGCTGAGTGTCTACTATATGTTCCCATCCTGCGTTCCTGCAACGGACAGCGAACATGCAGGTGCCGTGCTTCTTGCTTCTGACATAGACACGATGATCGATGATGAGAGGATCCTCGGACTTGGTGAAATGATGAACTACCCGGGAATCGCTGCCGGACTCGACTTTGTGCTCGACAAGCTTGAATGTGCCTACTCCCGCGATAAATTCATTGACGGGCATGCTCCCGATGTGAAGGACAGGGATCTTGATGCATACAGCGCATGCAGGATAAAAACAGATCATGAATGCTCGACGCCTGAGGAACTCACAGACAGGGTTAGAAGAGGAATGTATGTCGCACTCAGACAGGGAACCGCATGCAAGAATGTTCTTGACCTGCTTCCAGGCGTCAATGATGACAATCTCTCCCGCATCATGTTCTGCACGGATGACTGCCAGTGTGAGACGATCATCGATGAAGGACATATATCCAACGGAGTGAATCTTGCGATAGGAGCCGGGCTGAAAGCAGAAAAGGCACTCAGCGCGGCAACTCTTAATGCCGCAGTCTGCTATGACCTGAAAGACAGAGGCGGCATCGCTCCGGGCCTCAAGGCCGATTTCTTCATCTGCGACAGTCTTGAGAAGATAGTTCCAGATGAAGTCTTTGTCTCGGGAAAGCTCACTGCAAAAGGCGGTAAGATACTCTCTCCTTCATCCCACGTAAAACCGGAGAAGGTTTCAGGAATGATGAATGTGAAAAACTTCTCAGCACAGCGTCTTGTCCTCCCTCTTGAAGGAGATGAGGCCCGTGTCATAAAGATCATTCCCGGCTCGGTTGTGACAGAGAACTGCATAAGGAAAGTCTCAAGGGATGAAAAGGGAAATTTCAGACGCGATGAGAAGACGGACATACTCAAGATAGCTTCGGTTGAACGCCATAAGGGTACAGGTAATGTCGGACTCGGTCTTATTGAAGGCTATGGAATGAAGAGAGGAGCCGTTGCAACATCTATCTCGCATGACTCCCATAACATCATAGTTGTCGGAACCAGTGATGAAGATATGGAGGCGGCGGTGAATGAGCTTGTACGCACAGGTGGCGGTGTGACCATTGTCCAGAACGGAAAAATGCTTATGACACATCCTCTGGAAATAGCCGGTCTGATGACAGATGAAAGCGCACAGGTGGTTTACGACACCCTCAGGGAAATGCATGAGATCGCATACGAAAAGCTCGGTGTGAACAGGAACATTGATCCCTTCATGACTCTTTCATTCATGGCGCTTCCTGTAATACCGGCCCTGAAGATCACTGATTCAGGACTTTTCGATGTAACGGCTTTCGCCTTCACCTCCGTCAATCCCTGAATTTTATCCCCTTTCTGAAGAGATAGGCTCTGGCCTTCTCTTCACCCTTCTGTGATACAGCTTTAGCACGGAGAGAAGAATATATTGCTTCAATCTCCGTGCTGTTTTCCTCAAAATAGGAACTGACCGAATTTCTTGCAAGCGAGGGGGAAACCCCCTTGTCAATAAGGCGCATGATCATTATTTCCTTTCCTTCCGGGTTCTTTCTCAGCCTTGAGCGTATGAAGACTTCCGCATAGCGGGCATCGGATAGAAAGTTCTCTTCTTCAAGCCTGTCCAGTGCCGCTTCAATCTCACCGGCATTGTATCCTTTTGCCCTGAGTTTGGTTTCAAGTTCCTTTCTGCAGTGTTCCCTCATTGAAAGATAGTATAGCGCTTTATCGTATGCAGTCATGGCAGATGATCATATCAGAAATGAAAAAATACTGGAACTCAGTCCTTTAGAGCAGTCAGAGGAAGAACGAGAACATCATCATCTCTGTAAGCCATGCCTGTCGCAGTCATGACAATCATCAGATCAGGAAGTCTTAATGGAGTCTGATGATTTTCCTTATTATGTTGGGCGATAAGCTCTTTCAGTTTCCTCAAATGCTTTTTACCATCTTCTATGCCCTTTGATCCAAGCTTGAATTCTATAATTGCGTATCTTCCATCATTCAGGTGCAGCACAGCATCGGCTTCAAGACCATAGCTGTCACGGTAATACGACACTGAACCATCAAGGGGCAGTGTGTACGCCTTCAGATCCCTGATGGCAAGGCTTTCAAAAAGAAATCCGAAACTCATGAGATCTGTATAGAAATACTCTGGCCTGACACCGGCAGCAGCAATTGCGATGGAAGGATCCACCAGATTGCGTTTCTTTTTTGCTCTTATTGCACTTTTGCTTCTTATCTGAGGACACCACGCAGGAATATTTGTGATGATATACAGACTTTCAAGCGCTTTCTCATACTTGTCGAATGTAGGTTCCGAAATTCCGACATCTGCCATCATGCTCTGCTTCGTAGCCATAGTGCAGATATTTCTTGCGTAACTTTTCAGCATAGCATGAAGCACTGAAGGATCCAGTTCTTCATCCAGGTATCGTGAAACATCACTCTCACACAAGCTCTTTACATACTGCCGGATAATCAGTCTTGCGGCACCGGGGCTCTTACCTATGCTTTCAGGCCATCCGCCACGGCAGGTCACTGCTATCAGATCTTCTATGGACATTTCAGATTTGATTCCATCGATATCTGCAAGCGGATCTTCGAACAACTGCGAGATGCTTATCTTACCATTTGAATCTCCGGATTCGAAAAGACTCATCGGAAGCATTTCCAATCGGGCAATTCTGCCTGTTCCTGTATGTCTTATGTTTTCTTTCTGGCTTTTTGTCAGCACAGAGGAACCGGTGAGAAGATACAACCCGTTTTCACCTTTTCTAGTGTCAACATCGACTCTGACGGCATCCCACAGCTGAGGGATATCCTGCCATTCATCAATCAGGCGGGGATTATCGCCCTTCAAAAGAAGAGATGGTTTTACGGCGGCTGTCTGACGATAAGTTTCCGCATAATCGGGATCCTGAAGTCTTATTATACTTTTGGCATGCTTTTGTGCACTTGTTGTCTTCCCGCACCATTTCGGTCCCCTGATATTAACTGCACCGAAAACCTCTAAATACAGATCTATTGTTTTATCAATTAGACGTGGAATATATTGCATAATTATCCTCTATTTATATATTATTATATTACAACATATTATGCAACTGATTTTAGATTTTCACGACATTTTGCTTTAGATTTTCACGACATTTCGCTTTAGATTTTCAAGCAGCACTTTGACAAAAACAAAAGAAGACCGCCCGGAAAAGGCGGCCTTGAACAAGTTTGTTGATAATTCCATTGAGAAGTTATCTCTTTGAGAACTGGAAGCGGCGGCGTGCACCACGGCGACCGTACTTCTTTCTCTCGACCATTCTCGGGTCGCGGGTCATGAAGCCGGCTGCATGGAGAGCCTTTCTGTAAGCTTCGTTGTTCTCATCGCAAAGTGCGCGTGCGATACCGTGACGGCAGGCACCTGCCTGTCCCTTGATACCGCCTCCGCATACATTGATGAGGATATCGTACTTGTCTGTTGTCTCTGTGACGACGAGCGGCTGCTTAACTGTGAAAACAGAAATCGCATCCACGAAGTAATCTTCGAGGCTCTTGCCGTTTACAGTGATCTTGCCGTTGCCTTCTCTGAGGTAAACACGGGCGACAGCAGTCTTGCGGCGGCCTACACCGTGTCCGAGATTAACTATTTCTTTCTTTTCTACTGCTTTCTTAGCCATTTTACTGCTCCTTAAAGTTCAACAACGATCGGCTTCTGTGCCATATGAGGATGCTCTGCACCGGCATAGACCTTGAGATTGGTGAATAATGCCCTTCCGAGCTTTCCATGGGGAAGCATGCCCTTTACAGCGTGCTCCATCGGGAATGTCGGCTTTCTTTCGATCACTTCACCGTAGCTTTCCGTTGTGAGTCCGCCCGGGAACATTGAATGGCGGTAGTACTTCTTATCAACAACCTTGTTGCCGGTAACTGTAGCCTTGGCAGCATTGATGATGATCACGTAGTCACCCATGTCCTGGTGAGGAACATATTCAGGCTTGTTCTTGCCTCTGAGAATTCTGGCTGCTGCAACTGCAACGCGTCCCAGATTCTTACCTTCAGCGTCAATGAGATACCATTTTTTCTCGACTGACTGCGGCTTTACAAAAATAGTTTTCATACCATTTTTCCTTATTCTTCAGTTTTCTTCAGCTCTCCACCGGCAAAGAGGCTCACCTTTCCACACGGGAAGAGAGAGAAACATGCGGAGTGTGGGAAGGCTTCTCCGTCACATCTGCCCTTTCTTTCGACCCCGGAGGAATCCTCCGCAGAAGCAGGACATGTCCTGCATCCAAGAGAGCTGACATGCTTTTCCCATAAGAGAACAGCGTTTAAGAGAATAGACTTTTTTCCATCCCCTTGTCTAGTGCTTTGCTGCAATGAATTTATCTTTTGTTCAGATCTTTTTCAGATTGCAGAAAGCAGTGTTGTACACAGCCTTGCGGCCATTGTCGTATGACACCCTTATTATCGTCTTCTCATTCTTTCTCTCGCAGGAGACAACAGTGCCGTCCCCGTAATCGGGAGAATGCACCCTGTCGTCAAGTGAGAAGACCGTGTCATTCTTCACTCTTTCCACAGGCTTTGTCCTGGGTTCGGCAAAGACTGAGGAAGTATTTTCCTCACTGCTGGACGCCCTGAACATATTCGAATAGCGAGGTGTGTAGCTGTAGCGGTTGACGTAGCTTGAGGGGGAAGTCCTTACAGTCTTCGGAATTTCAAGTGTTCCGGTATAAAGATTCTTGTCGATTTCCTTGAGAAAACGAGAAGGTTCCTGAAATTCAAAATACTTCCATAGCATTCTACTCATAGCCCAACTAAGATACAATTCTTTTTTAGCTCGGGTTACAGCAACATAGAAAATACGTCTTTCCTCCTCAATATCTTTCTCATTTTGGCCATTCCTATCTCCAGGAATAATTGAATCCTCAAGTCCCGTGACAAACACACGGTCGAATTCAAGACCTTTGGTGTTGTGCATAGTGATGAGCTTTATAACATTCTTATCGGACGAGATACGGTTCTCTTCACCAGGCATGGATGATGTGTCAAGCGTAATTGAATCCAGGAAGGAAGAAAGGCCCGCATATGATGAATCATAATGTGAAAGATGATTAATGAAAGTATCAATATTTTGCATCTTGCTTTCTCGTATATTAATGTCTTTTTCACTTTCATAAAATGAATAAATTCCAAAGGCTTTTACAACATAATCTCCAAAATCCTTAAGAGGAGCTTTCTCTTCAAGTAATTTTTTAGATGAACTGTATGCCTCCATGAACTGGATGACACCTGTCTTTGCCTTTGAAGGAAGACTTCCTCCTTTGAGGATTTCATCCATTGCATCAATAACATGGCTATTCACAGAAAGAATTTTCTGAATTGAAGCCTTACCTATACCCCTTGGAGGCTTATTGATTACACGGGCAAAAGAACTTATATCCCTTGGATTCACAAAAAGCCTGAGCAAGGCAAGACAATCTTTAACCTCCTCACGTTCAAAGAACTTCAGGGCGCCTACCGTCTGGTATTTTATACCTTCCTCTGTGAGTGCGAGTTCAAAAGCCAGTGACTGGGCATTTGTCCTGAAAAGAACTGCAGTATCCATCTGACCCAGATCATGACTTATAATTTGCACAATTTTATTTTCTTCATCGCCTCTAATTTGGCCAAATTTTGCATATTTTACTGTTGGATCAATTTTTTTCCCACCAGCATTTAAGCAGGTTAGCACAACAGGCTTTGAACCTTCCTCATTGTTTGTGAAGAGCGTCTTCTCGTGACGTCCTTTGTTGCGTCTGATGACATCCCCGGCAAGACGGATGATGCTTTTTGTCGAGCGGTAGTTCTCCTCAAGCTTTATCACACGGGTGTCGGGATAGATCTTGTTGAAATTGAGGATGTTTTCGATCTCCGCACCGCGGAAGCGATAGATACTCTGGTCATCATCACCCACAACCACAAGCTGGGTATGCTCTCCCGCAAGATTCCTCAGAAGCCTGAACTGGCTGCCGTTCGAATCCTGATACTCATCGACAAGGATAAGACGATAGCGGTTATGAAGGTGCTCCCTTATATCCGGATTTTCCTCCAGAAGCTCATTGCTCCTGAGTATGAGATCCGCAAAATCCACACACTGGTTCGCCCTCATGCTGCGTTCATATTCCCTGAAGCGTATGCGGAAGTTCGCCACCTGATTGTCATAACGGGATATCTCCCTGCTTTCCGGAGTGCAGCCCCTGTCCTTCACCTTCGATATTATCCTCGCGCATTCCTTCAGCGTGTTCCTGTTCTCATCAGGATACAGATTCTGCAGCAGCGACTGGCTGTCAGCATCATCGTAGATGCTGAAACCCGACACAAGTCCGATGGCGCTGCCGTATTTGTGAAGAAGGGATGCACCGTAGGAATGGAATGTCTTTATCTCAAGGGATGAAATGTCATATTCAGGACCCAGCATGGACTCGACACGGCTTCTCATCTCGTTTGCGGCCTTGTTCGTGAACGTGACCGCAAGAATCTGCCAGGGTCTGAGGCCGAGGGTCTTGATCGCATAGACTATCTTGGCAGTGATGACCCTCGTCTTTCCGCTTCCGGCTCCGGCAAGGACGAGAAGAGTGTGATCACAGTCAAGTACGGCCTCCTTCTGAGGACCGTTGAGAGAGGCAAGGTAATCTTCACTCATTGATCAGCACAGCCTCCAGATCAAGTCCGCGTACCGCCCTGATACCCACACGCACGACGTCCCCTTCCTTCAGTCCTTCCCCCATTATCACGGTGAGACCGTCAACATCAGGGGCCTGTGAATATATTCTCGCAATCGCAAGATCCTCACCCTGTATGGGCTCTTCGACAAGCGCGGTATATATTCCTCCGACAAAACGCTCAAGACGGCGGCCTGTTATCTCGCTCTGGACATTCTCAAGTTCCTTCTGCCAGAGCGCGGCCTGTTTGTGTGCCCTCTTGTGCTCCCTCTCTCCGCGCATTGAATATGCGGGGGTATCTTCCTCACGTGAGTAAAGGAAGGAGCCCATCCAGTCGAACTCGGCTTCCTTCACGAATTTCATCAGATCATCGAAGGCTTCCTCATCCTCACCGGGGAAACCGAGCATGAGAGTCGTCCTGATCACGGCATCCGGCAGAGCCTCTCTTATCTTCCGTACAAGGCCGGCATAGGTCTCTCTGTCCCCGCTTCTTTTCATGCCGCGCAACACACCCGGCCAGCTGTGCTGGAAGGGAATGTCGAAATAAGGAAGTATCCTGCTGTTCTCCTTCACTGCCTGAATGAGATTCACAGGGAAAGTGTCAGGGTGGATGTAAAGCATGCGCAGGACGAAATCTCCCTCAAGAGAGGCGAGATCCTTCATGAGAGATGTGAAATGATCACCCTCCCCGTAAAGATCGCTCCCCCATGCGCCGAGGTCCTGTGCGACTATGTTTATCTCGTAATAACCCCTTTCAATTAAAGCCCGGGCCTCATTGATTATATCCTCCCTGCTGCGGGAGGCAAGAGGTCCCCTTATGAGTGGGATGGCGCAGTAATTGCACCTGTGATTGCACCCTTCGCTTATCTTGAGGTACACAGAGCCCTTTCTGGAAAGGAACTGTGTTCTTTCACAGTCACTTTTCGTCCTGTCAGTTTCAGGACGCAGCCTCACCTGTGTGCCGCACTCAGCATTTTCCAGCTTATCAAGAAGTTCAGGGAAGAATGAAAGGTCATGATTGCCGAAGAGTGCATCCGCCTCGGGAAGCTCAAGTTCGTCGAAATAGCGCTCGGCCAGACAGCCTGCAAGCACGATCTTCGCCTGTGGAAGCGCGTTGCGGAATGAGAAGAAGGTATCTATGGCTTCCTTCTTCGCGCTTTCAATAAAGCCGCATGTGTTGATCACAACCACATCCGCATCCTGCGCGCTGTCCGTTATCTCATATCCTTTCTTCCGGGCAAGAGAGAGAAGGATCTCGCTGTCCACCTGATTCTTGGCACACCCAAGACTTTCCACATATATTTTTTTCATAGCTGAGAAGAATATTAGCGGATTTGCGCTTTCAGTGCCATAGGATGTTTTTCCATCATGGAAGGTCTGGAAACGAAGGATGGAAAAATGAGAGAATGACGGGCAATGGACAGAAACATACTGAGATACAGCAGAAAGGCAAATGACACCGCCTCAAAGCTCGTGACAGACATATCATCACTTCTTCATGAGAAAGGATGCAGCGCAAAATGCCCTCCTCTCTTCTTCGCCCCGCTTAAGGAAAAGCAGCTGGGGCTGTTCTCGTCTGAGTCAATGTGCATCTTCCTCAATGAGGATCTTCTCTTCTGTTCATACGGCGAAATTCTTCAGATAGCACTGCATGAATGCGCCCATTTCCTCTCATTCGTCAGGTACGGCAGCCTTTCTCATGATGAAGATTTCAGGAAAATGTGTGCGCTTCTTGGAACACAGGAGGAATACAGCAGGGCTCATGTCAGTCTCAGGACACGCGAGAGCGTGCTCGAGAAAGTCAGGAAGCTGAGGGCTCTCTCATCATCGCCATTCGAGGCTGAAAGCCAGGCTGCGCTGAGAAAAGTCCGTCAGCTCATGGCATCCTATGCGATAGATGAAGATGAAAAAGAGGAGGAGTGCATTTACTGCACTGACCTCTTCACATCCGCATCGAGGATGAGCTATTCCTGTCAGATCATCGCCCGTCTTGCCGCAATGCAGACCGGAGCCTTCATCGTACAGGTCCGCTCCGGCAGCTCGACCTCGCTCAGGGCCTACGGTTCGAAAGCCGAGCTTGAGGTCACTTCGTATCTTGCTGACGTGCTGGAGGGTGCAGTGAGAAAGGAACTCACGAAAAGGCGTAGGGAGAACCCTTGTCTCTATTACGGAGTGACTGGCAGCAACAGTTTCTACCTTGGTGTGTATGAAGCCCTGAAAAACCGCTTTGAAAGCTCTGGACGGGAGGAAGAAAGTGCAGAGAAGGCACTTGTCATGATCAGGGATGAGAATGAAAGACTCGTGAGGAATTTCGTCTTCAGCGGCACGCCGCTTGTGAAAAGGAAGACCTCGCACCGCTATAGCCAGAACGCAAGGGACGGCGGAAGGGATTTCGGCTCGCATCTCAGGATAAACCCCGCTCTGAGGAAAGGAAGTGCAGAAAAGCTCAAATTAACCTGAAACCCTATGGAAAAACTCCGTGAAGAGCGGGTATTATCTTTTTATGATAACTCTTCATCCATCATCCATAAGAGGAGAGGTCTGGATCCCTTCCAGCAAGAGCCAGACAATAAGGGCTCTGCTGATTGCCTTTTTCTCTCACGGAACATCCATCATCCGCAACCCGCTTATCAGTGCGGATACCCAAAGCTGCATCAGCGTTCTTGAAACACTCGGTGCATCAATTGAATACAGGGACAACACTCTTCATGTTGATTCTTCTTCCATCACTCTCACTGAAGATGATGAAATAACCCTTGACTGCGGCAACAGCGGTACGACGACGTATCTTCTGTACGGGCTGCTTGGAAAGCTTCCCTTCAGGAAGATCATCCTCACAGGAGATGACCAGATGAGAAGGAGACCCGTGAAGCCTCTTGTCGATGCCTACAATGATCTTGGAATGAATGCATCATGCACTGCTGAAGGAACGCCTCCGGTACAGATCACAGGACATCTCAGGGGAGGAAGGACAAGCATTGAATGCCGTACAAGCCAGTATCTTTCATCCCTACTGCTTTCCCTTCCTCTGGCAGATGAGGACAGCATGGTTGATGTTCCCCTTCTTTACGAGAAGCCGTACGTCTCAATGACGCTTTCCTGGCTGGACAGGCAGAAGATAAGATACAGGATAAGCAGTGATCTCCAGCATCTTGAGATTGAGGGACGACAGCATTACACAGCATTTGACGAAACCATAACAGGAGACTTCTCCTCCGCATCATTCTTTTTCACCGCAGCTGCCCTCACAGGATGCACTCTGACTCTCAGGGGGCTCGACATGAATGACAGTCAGGGAGACAAAGGCGTGCTCGACATCCTCATTGCTATGGGATGCACGGTGTCACACAGTGAGAATTCAATCACAGTCAAGGGACCATCACGGCTCAAAGGCGGGACCTTCGACATCAATGCCATGCCGGACAGTCTTCCCACACTCTCCATTCTTGGTGCGGTTACGGACAGTCCCCTCCATCTGACCAACGTGAAGAATGCCCGCATAAAGGAAACTGACAGGATCGCATGCATGAGCGAGAACCTCAGACAGCTCGGTCTTCAGGTCGATGAGGAGGAGGACGGCATGATAATCCATCCCGGTCCTCTGAAGGGAGGCATCACCGTTTCAGGATACCAGGACCACAGGATAATAATGGCGATGGCAATACTCTCCCTGATCATTGATGGAGGACTAACAATCGACGATGAGAAAGCGGCACAGGTGACATTCCCCACTTTCTTCACCCTTCTTGATTCTGTGAAAAAGGAGAAAGACAAATGATAGATTTACGCTCTGACACATTCACACTTCCCTCCAGGGGAATGAGGGATGCGATTTACAATGCCGAAGTCGGCGATGATGTATACAGAGAAGATCCTACAGTCAGAAGACTGGAGGAAAAAGGATGCGAACTGTCCGGAAAGGAAGACTGCCTTTTCGCCTCATCTGGCTGCATGGGAAACCTCATTGCGATCAGCATCCAGGCCGGACGCGGCGCTGAGGTCCTGTGTGCCCCACAGAGCCACATTGTATGCCATGAGATCGGCGCGCTTTCATCAATCGGGCTCACTCAGCCGATGACGGTCCCCAGTACGGCAGACGGACTCATCATTCCCTCACAGCTTCAGGCTTTCACAAGAGACTACGCCTACGACATGGCTGACAGGCCCCTCATTGAAGTGGAGAACACGACATCAGGCATCGTCTACCCGCTTGAGAGTGTGAAAAGCATTCATGCCTTTGCAAAGGAGAACGGCATGAATGTCCATACGGACGGCGCGAGGATCTTCAATGCGGTTGTCCAGACAGGCATTCCTCTTTCACAGTGGGCACAGTACACCGACAGCATCACGTTCTGTCTTTCAAAAGGACTCGGCGCTCCGATGGGAAGCCTGCTGTGCGGCAGTGCTGCTTTCATCGAGAAGGCAAGAAGAATGAGAAAGCTGCTTGGCGGCGGCATGAGGCAGATAGGCTTCATGGCGGCAGCCGGACTCTATGCACTTGAGAACAATGTGGAGAGACTTGCGGAGGATCATGAGAATGCGCGGATGATCAAAGAGGCACTGGAAGATACTGACTGGGCGAAAATCGAACGCTACGGTACAAACATGGTCTTCTTCTCAGTCAGAAAAACTGACAACAGAAGTGTCATTGAATATCTGAAGACAAAGGACATCCTCGCTCTTGAAGATGCGGGATACATAAGAATTGTCACATCCCTCAATGTTGACAGGAAGCAGACGGAAGAAGTCGTAAAGGCAATAAAGGAGTTCAGGGTATGAGCTGTGATTTCACAAAATCGGTGAACAGACGTGATTCAAAGGCGGAGAAATGGTCTGAGGAGAATATTGAGGAGATATGCGGCAACAGGAAAGCCCTTCCTTTCTGGGTTGCCGACATGGATCTTCCGGTGAGTGATGAAATAAAGAACGATCTCATCAGGGAAGCTGACAGAGGTGTCATCGGCTACAGGGAAAGCGGGGATCTTAAACCTCTTTTCATCTCATTCATGAAGGAAAGGCACAATACGGTGCTTGATCCTGACAAGGTGGCATTTGCACAGGGCATGCTCCATGCAATCGCTCTTGCGCTGAATCTCTTCACACATGAAGACGACAAGGTGCTGCTTGTCTACCCCAGCTACCATCCATTCATCGACATGATAGAGAACAACCACCGTGTGATCGTTCCATTCCGCCTCGACAGGAGAGAGAACGGTTTTTCGTTCGACTGTGAGAGATACAGAGAGGAAAGCAGGGACTGCAGCGCAGTGCTTTTCTGCTCTCCGCACAACCCGACAGGCATCGTGTTCTCTGAAGCCGAGCTTGAATGCGTGCTGACTTCAGCGAAGGAAAGAGGACAGATAGTACTGTGTGACGAGATCCACAGTGATCTTTCCTATCCTTCTTTCACCCATACCCCGCTCATCAAGGCAAATGAGAAAACAGGGGCAAGATGCATAACCTTCTCTGCAGCATCAAAAAGTTTCAATATCGCAGGTGAACACTGTGCCTTTGCTTCTTTCTCGCACAAAAGAGACAGACAGGTATATGAACGCTGGCAGAAGAGGCTCTACCTCACCAGTCCCGGCTACAGTGTTTCCGTAATGGCTGAGGCGGCTTACAGGGACGGGCTTGAATACAACAGGGCACTGTGTGCAGACCTCTCCCGCAAGGCGGAAAAAGTTCATTCCTTCATAAAGGAGAACTGTCCACGCCTTACATTCTGTACTCCGCATGCCTCCTTCATCGCATTCATCGACTGTTCGGCAATTCTCGACAAGGTGATTGAGGACAGAAACAGACATCCGGAGATCTATGGAGATTACTACCTCATGTCTCATTTCTTCGGACAGAGAGGCGGCATCTGCATGAATGACGGCACATGGTTCGGAGGAGAAGATTATAAAGCATACGTGCGTTTCAACTTCGGCTGCGGCGATGATCTTCTCGACAAAGGCCTTGAGGGAATAAAGAAAGCATACGATTACATCACAAAGCAGTGATGCTTATCTGCAAACAGGGAATCCGGCGGAGAGACCGCCGGATTCTCTCATTTTCAGCGATCCGGGACGTTCATCTGGACAGTCTCAGCCGTTGCCTTTTTCAAAAATCAAGCTCAACCGCATTACCGTTTCTGTCCCATATGACTGAATTGCTTTTCTCCCTGAGATAGAAAAGCGTTCCATAACAGGTCTTATGGAAAAGTTTCTCCGCACACTCTATGTATGTCATGATCTGGGCTTTGTGCCGGTTTTCAGATTTGTACCGGTCGGACTTATAGTCGACAATGAGGATCTTGTCATTCATATCCACAACAAGGTCCATTACACCTTCCCATACCGCATCGTGCTCGCTGCTGTATGAGAAGAAGCGGTACTCGCATTCATACTCATACTCCCTTATTTTCCTGCAGAACTCAGATGTGAGGAAATTGTCAGCCATTGCAACAAGATCGTTCCTGATCTGGGCGGATGAGAAGAATTCCTGGCTGAACACACTCTCCGTGTCCATACCGCGGAGCGTGCACTCAAGATAGCTGTGAATGGCAGTGCCGAAAACAGTAGACTCCTCATCGGCGTAGAGGGAATCGGAAGGAAAGGCTTCAAGCATCACGCTCTCCTCATTCTCACACTCGTCTGCAATCTCACTCGGTCTTATGGTCAGCGGTTTCGACACAAATGGCTTTTCAACATAAGTGCCGGCAGCTTTCCCAAGCGCTGCGAGAGAGGAATGATCATCCTGCACTTGCACGCACTGTGATGATGCGAGCTCGGCGGTATCGAGAACAGACATGCCGGCAAGGGAGCAGCTTCCGCTTTGGGTATCAAAGCCTGCAGCCTCAAGATAGGAATTGAAGAATGAACCGTTGAGCGGGGAAAGTTTCCCGTCCCTGTTTTTCTTGTACGTTCCGCTCACCACAAGGTGCCGCTCGGCCCTTGTCAGTGCCACATACAGCAGGCGGCGGCTTTCCGCTTCTGCCATCTCACGCGCATCCTCTTCAAGAATTTTTGCAAGTTCACGGTTCTGTGTGGCGACAAGACGTCCTTTATAGGAGAAGACACAGGAGCCTTCCACAGGCTTGTCGCGCAGTGCCGCGGATGCGGTGATAACGATAGGGAACTCAAGCCCCTTGGCAGAGTGCACCGTCATGATCTGCACACCCTCCCTCTTCTCATGCAGCACGCTCACCTCGTCAAGCCGCTCGCGGCTGCCGAGACTTGAGCGGAGGAAGGCAAGATAGTCCGTAAGGCACAGTCCGGCATTCTCGTAGCTCACGGCATATGAGAAAAGATACTCATAATGCTCCTCGAAGCTTTTATGGTTATCATCAATCTGAAGATAGGCGTAATAGCCGCCTTCGTAATACACATATGAGATGAGTGAAGACAGGGTGAGAGTGAAAAGACGCTCCCTCACATTTTCCATAAAAGCCGAGAACGCCTCATAATTCCGCCTGTCGGCATCATCAAGGTCATCACTCCTGCCACAGAGTATCATGGCAGCGCCGCTGTCGCTGACACGTGCGAAAGGAGAGCGCAGAATGGATGCAAGTGCAATCCTGTCATCATCGTAGAGCGCATACTGAAGCAGAGAGTAGAAATCTGAGGAAACAGCCTGCTGCATGAGCGACTTGCTGACACTCACCTGATATTTTATCCCCCTCCTCTTGAGGGCAAGTTCATACGCCACCTGATAGCTTGACTTGGCAAACAGCAGTGCGATATCGCTTTCGCACGGGCGCTGCCCGTCGATGAGGAAATCATCAGTGCTGAGCATGCGGTATATGAGGGAAGCGACCGCTTCCGCCTCTGTCTCATTCGCACTTTTCTCCGAAGTGTCGAGACTGTCCCTGTCAGAAGTCAGAAGCACGACAGAAGAGGAAGAGTCAATATTCCTGCCGGGCAGAGTCTCCTCGAAACGTGCCTTGTAATCATCATCAGAGGATGAGAAGACCCTTTCGAATATACTGTTGAAATGACTGATCAGCACAGGTGTGCTTCTGTAGTTCTTTGAAAGCTTAAGGCTTGCTCCTCCGTGAGATGTGATCTCATCCTGAAGTTTCCTGAAAACCGATACGTCCGCCCCGCGGAAGCGGTAGATGCTCTGTTTCTCATCCCCGACAAAGAAAAGCTTATGACTTTCAAGCTCATCAACGGAGGGAATGCGATTCAGATTGCACAGTTCCTTCTTCTCTGAAAGGAGGAAAAGCAGGTCTTTCTGCAGCGAGTTGTTGTCCTGGAATTCATCGATCATGATGTACTTGTAGCGGTTCTTGAAGTAATTCCTGACATTTCCGTTGTTTTTCAGGATATCGACAGCAAGATGGGAGATGTCATCAAACGAAAGGGACGAAGTCCGTCTCTTCTCCTCAATAAGCATGGCTGCGAACTTGCAGAGTGCACTCTGGAGAATGTCCTCACCGCCTGAGAAAAGATATGAACGAAGTCCTTCATAACGGTCCGCCAGCTCATTTCTCCATTCATCCACCGCCTCTCCGGCCACCTTCTCTCCCGTCTTGTTGAATTTCACATCATCAAGAACACGGTCAGAGGATACGCATTCAATCAGCTTTGATGCAGCGTCTCTGTTCTTCTCCTTACCTTCTCTTGCGATGAAGGAAAGCAGTGACAGCGCCCTGTCTTTAATCTTGTCATAAATTCCTCTGATGTCAGAGTGCAGCCACCGGGTTATGGAATCAGCATCGTAATTTCCACACATAACGACATTCGCATCGATGACGGCGAAGAAGGAAGAGATCAGAGTGACGGGGCTGAAGATGCGTGAGAGAGCAAGGCACTCCTTCCTGTTTGCGGGCTCTGCCATGAAAGAGGCCGCAAGACGGCGCACCTTGTCATCCCTGGCAAGGCTGTCCTCTACGGAAAAATCGCGGGCAAGGCCGTAGCGTGCCGCATCAAGACGGACGATTGTGGAATTGAATGAGTCAAGTGTGGAAATGGAGGCAAGGGAAAGCAGCTCACGGTTCTCCTGTGATATCTCACTGCAGGAATTCACGAGACTCTTTATCCTCTCGCTCATCTCGAGGGCCGCCTTGCGGGTGAATGTGAGAGTGAGGATCTCATCGGCTTTCGCCTTTCCCTCAAAAAGCAGGCGCAGGAAACGCAGTGACAGCACTGTGGTCTTGCCGCTCCCGGCTCCCGCGCATACAACGGTGTTCACATCGCTCATTATCGCCGCAGTCTGTTCGTCATTTATGTTCTTGCCTCCGGCTTTTCTCACAGCGGCAAGGAAACGTTCTTCTCTTTCCATCATTGCAGTGCGAACCTCCTTCTGCACACAGAGCGGAATGCACAGCCCTGACAGTTGTCATAATCCTCAGTGCACTGCCAGATTCCCTCCCTGTAGCCGTTCCGGGCAGCTTCTATGTCGGCATTCATCTCGGCAATGACCTCATCGGCAGTACGGGAACGGGAAGAAGTACGGATCTCATTTTCAAACGTCCCGTCCGCTATTTTATAGTAATAGAGATCTGAAGCGGCAACACACTCATGCCCCTCCCTCTCATTCACCATCATTCGGTACATCAGCAGCTGGTAGCGTTTTGATGAGGGGGTGCTGCGGGTCTTGAAGTCAATGAGTATCATATCATCACCGCTGTATACAATGGCATCAATTCGCCCGTTCAGGGACTGTGTGCTCACAGTCTCCTCGACCCTGTATGGCCTGACTGCGCCATCTCCCTTCTCCATCAGCCTTGAAGGAAATCTGACAAGGCCGCCCAGGTAATTCGCCTTCAGATAGTCACGGGTATATGAATCAAAAGGACTGTCAGCAAGCTGCTTTTCAAACAGCTTTTCAATCTCGGCTTCATAGGAAGGAAGCAGCTCATGCTGAAGGTACTCACCTTCATGACTTCTCAGGAAGGACTCAACGCATTCATGAAGAAGGCGGCCTGCCCTTCTCACATCAAAGTCGGAGGGAGAGAAAGCCTTGTCCTCAAGAGAGAAGATCACGCTCATCGCACTGCGGAAAGGACAGATGGCGTATGTGCTTACGGATGAGTATGAAAGACCTTTCGCCGGAAGCGGGCATGGATAGCGGAGAATGCCGGAAAACAGTTTCTCCTTTCCCTGAGGAAGGAAGCGCTTTCCGCTTCTCATGCTCATTATCTCCATTTTGCTGAATCCAGTCCCTCCGGAGTATGCAGTTTCATCAACCGCAGCGCGCTTTACGAAGAAGAACGGAACCGACGATCTGCCGCTGTAGGTCTGGCGGCTCGATGAGAAGACAACATTCTCCGCAGAAACGGAATAAGCATTCAGAAGGGCATTGCCCGCATCATACACATGCCGGCCGCTTACCTCGCAATCCTCGAGGAAATCGCAGTCAGTGCTCTGTATGCGGCAGTTATCATCACTCAGTGCGAAGAGGAAGCGGTATCTGACATACATATCGTAATCATGGGTGTAGGCCATCACCCGTATGCCTTCATCTCTCTTCTGGCTTACATATGCCATGCCTGCAAGAGAATTCATGAAAACAGAGAAGAGGCTGTCCGTTTTCAGACAGCATTCTGCTGCAAGAGACGAGAATGCATCCAGCTTGTCCATGATGAATGAATACACATCCCTGTCCTTCTCATCAGGACGGAACTGTTCAGGTCCGAAAAGATATGTGGCGAGAGCCTGCAGCGATGAGGCCAGTTTCGCACCATCGGATGCAGATGAGGCACCTCTTACTGCAGAGCGGAATTTTCTGTAGTGGTCAGCCAGCTCCTTCTTCCCGCATCCTGAAAGCCGCGAAAGCAGACTTCCATCCCTGTCGTCTGAAACCGACAGGTCCACCATGGTACTGAGAAGATCGCGGTTGAGTGCCTTTATCTCATCTCTCCAGGGGAGTGAATTGTTCATGAAAAGCCTCTCGAGAGATGAGAAGGAAAACGCTGTTGCCCTGATTTCCCTTATGCTTTCAAGATAGCCTCCGACCTTGGTTTCAAGAAGTCCCTCGTCCCTTTCAAAACTCAGCGGTATTCCGCGTCTTGCCGCTTCTCTCTCAAGATACGGCCTCAGGCGGCTGACTTCAGGAGATGAAAGGATTATGTCTTCCATTGCGACTCCATCATCCCTCAGTGCTTCAAGCGCATCAAAAAGCGCGGCAAGCTCACCCTTCTCGCTCTCATACAGCTTTATATGTGGAATTACAGATGCTTCCGCCACGCTGACTTTCTTTATGAAAGGAGCACTGCCTGCAGCATCAAGCAGCCTCATCATGTTGACTTCCGCTTCGGGATTCACAAGCCAGTATGTCCTGTTCCTGTCACCGCGGAAAAGCCCGGCGGACCTTTCAAGCCAGCTGTCCTCATAAAGTGAATGCCTTTCCATAAAACTCTCATAGCTTTCCTTTATGAGCATGACATCCCTGTAAAGCCTGTCATCAGAGAAAAAGACGCTGCTGTTTCCAAGAGAAGGAAGGATTGAGGAAAGGAAAGAGACAAAACGTTCACCTGATGAAGGAAAGGAAGGATTGTACAGATAGCAGAGCCTGTCAGCCTTGTCCCTCAGGAAAAGAGATGAGAATATGAAGCGGCTTATCTGGGCGCAGGGAGTTTTTTTCCCTGTGTCCTCACGGAAGAGGGATGAGAAGGTATCGAAGGAAAGCACATGATCAGCTCCGATACCGCATTTTCTCTCCCGTGCATATGAGACCAGCAGATGGCGTGCCGCACGCTCGGTGGGAACGACAAGCACATTTCTCTCATCATCAAGTAATTCAAACAGCCTCTCTTTCAAAACACTTCCTCATTCAGCTACAATCGTCAGTATGGTCCATACACTGCTCATATGTGCGATTATACTGATTTCTCTGTTTTTTTACATTCTCCTGACACCGTATGCGGTTTTTCTCATCAGCACGGCGGTCAGCGCACCTTATGCACAGTTCATATGCATCAATATACCCCATATAATAATTCTGGTCTGCATAATCATTTTCTCTCCTCTCCTTCTGAAAAGATCATGGATATCGCTTTTCACAGACGGAGGGAAATTCAAGTGGAAAACATTTGCACTCAGCATGGCGGTGACACTTGCACTGCTCATAGTTTTCTCCTTTTTTGAAGGGAATGCGCAGTATGAGGAACACACAGCACTCATGAGGATCCTGTTCTTCACGGCGGCAGTGATCCTGATACCGCTGCAGTGCCTGTCAGAAGAGCTTCTGACACGTACCCTCATCGCAAGGATATTCTGCTATGAAACATATGATGTTCCATTGCCGGGAAAAATCCTTGTCTGTTCATTTTCCGGTATCCTGTTCGCCCTCCTGCATCTGGGAGGCGGTGAATTCAGCATGGGAGAAAGCAGCCTGATGCTGCTCCTGTATTACTTCATCTCCGGCTTCTCGTTCCTTTTCATCACTCTTGAATCAGGAGGAGGAGAAGAAGCGCTGGGCATTCACATAATGAACAACATGTTCATCGCATGCATGGTGAATTACCGGCTTTCCCCTTATGAGAGCGCACCGCTTTTCATGAAAGACGGTATATCACCAATCCCGCTCATGATACTTGAAATGCTGGCAATCACAGCCGCTGTGCATTTCTCTGTCAGGAAGACAATGCTTGAAGAAAAGACATCTTAAGTGTTACAAAATCCGGTATTCTGCATTTAGTTTCTTGAAGGGAAATTGTCATGACTAAGAAAACAAAGAAAAAAAGACATATCACACGACGGCTTATCATACTGGTAATTCTTCTGGTTCTGATCTTCCTCGCACTGTGCCTCATCACACCCGGGGAAAGCGAGATGAAGCTCTCTGCCGCAGGAGGAGAGATAGAAGGTCTGGAACTTCCGGCTCCGGTGGAAGGCGAGCAGATAATAGAGCACCTCGGGTATACGCTGAGCTACAACGAGGAAGCTGAGCAGCCCAGCTGGGTTGCCTATGAACTCACCAGGGATGAGGTCCTTGCCGACAACGCCGAAAGAGAGGACGACTTCAGGGAAGACAAGGCTGTCAGGACAGGCTCCGCCACACTTGCGGACTACAAAGGCTCCGGCTACGACAGAGGACACATGGCTCCGGCTGCCGACTTCAAGTGGTCTGAAGAGGCGATGAGCGGCACGTTCTATCTTTCAAACATGTCACCGCAGGCAGGATCCCTCAACAGAGGGCTCTGGGCTGATCTTGAAGCGATCGTGCGTCAGATGGCTGTCGATAACGAGAAGGTATATGTGGTGACAGGTCCGGTGCTTACGGACGGTCCGTTTGAAACAATAGGAGAAAATGAGGTCGCGGTGCCTCATCAGTACTACAAGGTCGTGCTTGACTACACCGACCCCGATATAAAGGCAATAGGATTCGTGCTTCCCAATGATGATCCGGAAGAAGAAATCACAGCATACGTCCGCTCCGTGGATGAAGTGGAAGAGCTCACACAGCTCGATTTCTACCCTTCACTTCCCGATGATGTCGAGCAGATTGTGGAAAGCGAGGCTGATCCTTCCAGATGGTCATTCAGACAGTTCAGCGCCTCAAGCATAAGCGAAGACTATACTCCCAGTCAGAACTTTGAGTCAATGAGCACGACTGACAAGCTCATGACGCGTTTCAACGAAGTTTTCTACATGGTGAAGGAAGAAGTCTTCTCCATACTCGGTGCTGAGGACATCGCCCGCACATTCGGCCTGATTTAAACGAAAAGCAGGCCGGCTGTATGCACAAGCAAGGCGACAAGGTATGCGACGACACACTGCATGATCACGACGATGATCGCCATCTTGCCGCCAAGCTCCCTCTTCACCGCGCTTATCGCAGCCACACAGGGTGTATACAGAAGGCAGAAAGTGAGGAATGTTATCGCACTCAGATTGCTGAAAAGTGCTGAAAGGCTCTCCCCTGCAAGGAGTATCGTAAGTGAACTCACGACATTCTCCTTCGCGATGAACCCGGTGAACAGGCTTGTCGATATCCTCCAGTCATTGAGTCCCAGCGGTGTGAACACCGGCGCGACAAAAGAACCGATCAGGGCAAGCAGGGATGTGCTTGAGTCGCTCACAACATTCAGCCTGATATCGAAATTCTCAAGGAACCAGACAATGAGCGTTGCGATGAATATGATCGTGAAAGCTCTGGTGATGAAGTCTTTCGCCTTGTCCCACATCAGGCGGACAACGGAGATGAAAGACGGGAATCTGTATGTCGGAAGTTCCATCACAAATGGCACCGCATCACCTTTGAAGAATGTCTTGTTGAGGATAAGAGCCGCAATTATTCCGACTATTATGCCGCCGAAATAAAGGCCTATCATGACAAAAGCCGCACAGGAAGGAAAGAAATATGCACTGAAGAGGGCATAAATTGGAACCTTCGCCGAACATGACATGAATGGCACCAGCAGTATTGTCATCTTGCGGTCCCTCTCACTTGGAAGAGTGCGTGCAGACATTATTGCCGGAACAGAACAGCCGAAGCCCACAAGCATGGGAACAAAGCTTCTTCCCGACAGGCCGAGTTTTCTCAACAGTCTGTCCATGACGAATGCGACTCGCGCCATATACCCTGAATCTTCCAGTATCGAGAGGAAGAAGAAAAGCACGACAATGAACGGCATGAAGGAAAGAACCGTGCCGACACCTGAGAATACTCCGTCCATGACAAGGGAGACCACGACAGGATTGACTCCGAAATCCGTCATTGCCGCTCCGACAATGGCACCAAGCTTATCAATAAGAGAAGCAAGCAGGTCCGACAGGAACCCTCCCACAGGACCGAATGTAAGATAGAAGGAAAGACCCATGACAAGGACGAAGAACGGTATTGCCGTATACTTTCCCGTAAGGATCCTATCTATTTTCTGGCTCCTGATCTGCTCCTTGCTTTCCTTCGGTCTCACGACCGAATAGCGCGTGAGTGTCTCGATGAAGGTGAATTTCATGTCCACAATGGCCGCCATGCGGTCTGTACGGGCTTCCTCCTCCATCTGCTTCAGTATATGACCGATCATGTCTTTCTCGTTGTCTTCAAGGTTCAGCTCCTCAATAACGAGATGGTCATCCTGACAGATCTGCGTGGCCGCAAAACGTACGGGATAGCCGCTTGCCTTGGCGTGGTCCTCGATCAGGTGGATTATTGCGTGGATGGCCCTGTGCACCGCTCCTCCGTCCTTGCCGTCTGCAAGACAGAAATCTGTACGGCGCGGCAGCTGGCTGTTCAGTGCGACTGTCATGATGTGCTCGACAAGCTCATCTATACCTTCCCCCTTGCTGGCGGAAATAGGGACAACAGGAACACCGAGCGCACTTTCAAGTGCGTTTATGTCTATTGTGCCGCCGTTCTCCCTCACCTCATCCATCATGTTGAGCGCGATGACCATCGGCTTGTCCAGCTCCATTAGCTGTGTGGTGAGGTAAAGATTCCTCTCTATGTTGGTTGCATCAACGATGTTTATTATACCGTCAATCTGATTCTTGATGATGAAATTGCGGGTGACGATCTCTTCTGAAGTATATGGAGCGAGGGAGTAGATTCCGGGAAGATCAGTCACCGTCACTTCCTTATGACCGCGTATCTGCCCGTCCTTACGGTCAACCGTCACACCGGGAAAGTTTCCCACATGCTGGTTTGAACCCGTCAGCTGGTTGAAAAGAGTTGTCTTTCCGCAGTTCTGGTTGCCGACCAGTGCAAGGGACAGAGGTGTGCCCGCCTTTCTCCTGCTGCCGTGCACAAGCAGCTGCTCCTCGCCGAGATTCGGATGGATGGTCTCGTTTATACGTCTTCTGACAATTTCCTCATCCTCAGGGTCATCCGATTCATGCACACCGGAGATATTTATGTTCTCGGCATCGCTCTTACGCAATGTCAGATTGTAGCCGCGAAGCTGTATTTCAATTGGATCACCCAGAGGGGCACACTTCAGCAGAGAGACCTCCACTCCAGGAGTAAGTCCCATCTCAAGAATGTGCTTGCGAAGCGACACATCCTTTGTCTCGACACTTGTTATGATTGCATCCTGTCCGATAGCCAGTTCCGATAGCTTCATAAAAACCTCAATTCTTGGAATTGAGTTTATTTATGGCAGACATGATCGTCAATCACAGATGAGAAAAAAGAAAAAAATTTCTTTCATTCACACTCATCACAGAGGCATGCCTTATTTCATGAGTTCGTCGTACTCCTTCCTCTCCCAGGGATAGTAGCACACTATCGTGATATCGAGGTCAGAATCCTTCAGTTCCCCCAGCGCAATACGCGCTGCTTTGTCACGGGGAAAGGAATAGACGCCAGTGCTGATCAGGGGAATGGCAATGCTGCGGATATCATGCAGACGGGCCTCCCTGAGCACAGAGCGGTAGCAGGATGCAAGAAGCTCCTCCTCACCGTGAGTGCCGCCTCTCCATACAGGACCCACAGTATGGATTATGTACCGGCACGGCAGATTGTATGCACCTGTAGTCCTGGCATCCCCTGTCCTGCAGCCGCCGAGCATTCTGCACTCTTCAAGAAGGAGAGGCCCTGCCGCGGCATGGATCGCACCGTCAACGCCGCCGCCTCCAAGAAGACTTTCATTTGCCGCATTGACTATGGCATCAGTCCTCATTTTGACAATATTTGCAACTTCAACTTTTATCATGATGAAAAATGATAGCGCAGAAAAAGGAAAAGAGGTATAGTCACAGCCATGCAGGAAAAAGTTGCAGCTGAAAGACGCTATCATACATTCATTCTTCTCATGCTCTCGGGCGGTTTCATGGGAGCATATTCCTACTACCTCAAAGGAGGTGTCTTTGCCAATGCGGAGACCGCGAATCTTCTTATCTTTGCAATGCACATCTCTCAGGGCAGTTTCACTGAGGCGGCAAGAGTGCTGATACCGATCAGCACGTTCTTCATCGGGACGTTCTTCTCCGAGATGTTCAAGGACAAGCTTAAACACCGCTGGCCTTCACTGCTCATCTTCTGTGAGATCATACTGCTGGCATTCCTCGCACTGCTTCCCGAAAATGCTCCCTTCACCATCTTCCATGTGATGATCGCCCTCATAAGCAGCATGCAGTACAACACATTTCGTGAAGCCCGTGGCGTACAGCTGTCCACGCTCTTCTGCACGGCACATCTGAGAGGAGGCGGTTCCTGTCTATACAATGCGGTCAGGACAAAAGACAGGACTGCTTACAAAAAGACTTTCTACCATATCGGGATGATACTCACATTCATTGCGGGAGCCATGCTGTGCTCATTCTCATCCAGGGTACTGATGAACCGTACAATCGCACTTGCAATCATTCCGTTATTCTTTGTGCTGATTGAAGTTCAGAAGGATAGAAGGAACAATGCAAAGCATAGCAGGCAACCAGATGCAGACAATTTGTAAGCATCATTTACTTTATATTTTTCAATAGATTTTCAAAAACAGTTGCCCATACGAACCTGAAGAAATGACTTTCCACTCAGATTAAAAAACCGCTGCAGATGTCTGCAGCGGCTTTCCTCACCCTGCTTCCGCTTCCACAGCGGAGCAGAGAAATATTTTCCAAATGCTTTCAGTGAAGCAGCTTTCTGACCTTGTCCGCAAGAATCTCAGGCGTGAAGCCGTAGGCAGATTTCAGGTATGCAAGACTTCCTACCTGACCGAACTCGTCTCCGACACACATGAAGTCCATCTTCACTGGATATGTCATGGCAAGATGCCTTGCGATCATCTCACCTGTACCGCCCGGATAACGGCCGTTCTCACAGACAACAACATGGCCTGTGTGCTGTGCATATGATTCAATCGTCTGAGTATCAAGAGGACGGATCGTATGAAGATCGATCACAGCAGCCTTTATGCCTTCTGCCGCAAGTGCATCGGCAGCCGCAAGTGCGGTATCAACCATGATGACACCAGTTGCCACGATCGTGACATCACTTCCGTCCCTGAGGACTTTCGCCTTGCCGAGTTCAATCGTGTCATCGGCTGTATAGCGGAAACTTATACCCTTTCTCGGTGTTCTGATATAGCTTGCCTTCTTCGCATCATAGAGCTGCTGTGTGAGTGAATACAGAGAAGTGGCATCAGAGGGTTCGATGATGTTGAAACCGGGGATCTGGCGGAAAAGCGCAATATCCTCAAACGGCATATGTGTGCCCCCGTTGTACTGTGCGACAATACCGGGATCCGAACCTATCACATGAACTACCTGATGGGTATAGCCGACAGAGATGAAAAGCTGGTCATAATCCCTTCTTGATGCAAAGCATGCGAAACTGTGGATGAAAGGCGTGAGGCCTGCGCTGGCCATACCGGCAGCGACACCCGCCATGTTCGCCTCGGCTATGCCGCAGTTGAAGAACCTGTCGGGAAATTCCTTCTGGAAAGCGGTTGAGCCGATACAGGAGGAGAGATCGGCATCAAGGAAGACAACATCAGGATGTTCCTTTGCAAGATCTATGGCAGCACCGACTACAACATCCCTGTAATTCGCATAAACTGAAAGATCTTTCATTCTCCTGCCTCCTCTCTCTTTATAAGAGCTTCTATTGATGACTTCTTCGTCTCTTCATTGATGCTCATCGAATGATTGGATTTTACACCCTCTCCGGGGATATAACCGTAACTCTTTATTGTGTTGAGGATGATCATGTGAGGCTTGCCCTTCACTTTCTTCGCACTGGCTACTGCATCTGCAATCGCATTGAAGTCATGCCCGTTAATCGCGTATGCATCAAATCCGAAAGTCTCATAGCGTTCCTTCAGATGATGCATCGGTATGATATCCTCGGTGTAGCCGTCAAGCTGCTGTCCGTTCACATCGGTGAATGCAATAAGATTGTCAACACCCCATGCACCGGCGCACTCCGCAGCTTCCCATATCTGGCCTTCCTGACTCTCCCCGTCTCCGACAATCGCGTACGTGTATGAACCGGAGTACCCCTGCAGACGTTGTGCCGCAGCTATGCCGAGTGCCGCACTGAAGCCTTGTCCGAGACTTCCGGCAGTGAAATCGATGCCGGGTGTCTTGAGCATGTCCACATGACTTGGAAGCTTTGTTCCTCCCTGATTGAGAGTCATCAGCTCACTTACAGGGAAATAGCCCTTCTTTGCCAGAACGGCGTAAAGTGCAGGACCGGAATGCCCCTTGGACAGCACAAGCCTGTCCCTTTCCTTCCAGTCTGGCTCATCACTTCTGATCTTCATCTCCACATAGTATAAATATACGAGAGTTTCAATTATGGACATCGAACCGCCGATATGTCCCGAACCGAAAGAGCTGATGCATTCAATAGTTTTTATCCTGGCATCAAGCGCTTCTTTCTTAAGCATTGCCAAAGTTGACGCGTCTAACACTTACAATACCTCTTATGGTTATATATCTGTGTTTATTATACCCCCAATCAGCGCAGTGTTGTCCAGCCGGTTTTACTGAATTCTTGCTGCTGACATTGTGATATTCCCTACACTTGATCAGATAGATTCCGTTCATGCCGGATCATGGTGAAAAAGATATGTTTTATCATCAGATGATGCCTTATTGTATAATCTTCACGCATATTCAGCATTATATATATGCATATCAAGCTGTTTTATGCATGAAACAAAGAAAAAAAAACACAGAAATATCCTTACAAAGCAGATATGCATAAGATAACAGCCTGAAAAGTACGGAATACGGCATAATTTGCATCAAAACAGATGGTTTATACCTCTGTAGACACATATTCAGCCTTCATCATGCATGACAGGAAAACATCAGCACTGCACTGGAGTTGACCATATGCTGATCATAATATGCTTATACCATAAGTTCCGGCATCATGTTCACAGTTTTGTTGTCTGCCGGTAAAAAAAGAAAGACCGGAGCAGATGATCCTGCCCCGGGTCCGCAGCAATCTGCAATATATTCACAACACAAATAAGGAGGCATGTTATCAGTCAGTGAAACGAAACAGCAGTTATAATCCCCATTGCATATTCATACTGAATACAGTGAATATTTATCAGAACAAAGGAAAAGTCCGGTTAATACCTTTTCCTCTCTCCTGAAAGCAAGAAAAGCCTCAGCGTCTTCATCCACAAGCTGTATATCCAACTGGTCTTTGTAACCATGTTTTCCCCTCTCCATTCCCGCTTTGGATGAAAGTCTTCTCATCCTAAGCTTTTTATATTCAGTTCACATGACCGGAGCACTGCCGCTCATGCAGATTTAAGATAAAGTCCGCTGCCGCTGATCTGAAACGGCAGCAGACGGAAAAGTTCCCCCACACCTCGTGCCGGATATAAACACACCCTTAAACAATATCCGGCACATCTATCTTTTGCCGGAGCCTCAACTGTAAACACAAAACACTGGCGCTTCCGGATTTCTCACACCCATAATCCGATCCGGAGCATAAAAACAAAACACATTCAGAGGCTCTCTTGATGATGTCAAAGAACAATCAATAGCTTTATTGTTAGATAATAAAACTATTATTTATACTTTAAGAGTAGTATATAAAAATCTTTTAGTCAAGATAATTTTAATAAAAATTTATATTATATAATTTTAATTAAATTTTCAAATAAGTTCCAATTTTATTTTTTTGTTTTATTATAGAATTGTTTTCAGAAATTCGGTACCGCTCTCCACTGTTTCTCAGATACCTGAACTGCAAGCGGTCTGTATCTCAGTCATAAAATGAGTTTAGATGATAAATATTAAATATATATTACATTCCTAATACGGTATTTATATTTACAAAAAAATTCTATTTACAGGTATATTTTGTTTTCAGTATGTTTTTCCGTCCATATCAAATGTGTGACTTGTCCATCTGAACTATGTTCTGATGCCAGTTTTTCAATAATCTGCGACATTCTTTATTCGTATTCATTTTGTTCATTTCATGCATAATAATGATATTTCTATAATATGAACGCTTTTTCTCTTTACAGCAGGGATTTATTGAACTAGTATTCTAGTATATTAAAAAACACAGAGGAGAGCTTACTCATGAAAATGACATTGAGATGGTATGGTCCCGGTTATGATTCCGTGACACTTGAGCAGATCAGACAGATTCCCGGCGTCACAGGCGTCATCACCACCCTTTACGACATTCCGGCAGGAGAGAAATGGCCAAGAGAGAGAATCAGGGAACTCAAGAAGATCGTAGAGGATGCAGGTCTCAAGATCGAAGGAATCGAATCAGTCAACGTCCACGACTCAATCAAGATCGGAACACCTGATAGGGACAAATACATCCAGAATTATATTGAAACTCTTGAGAACCTCGGAGAAGAAGGAATCAACATTGTATGTTACAACTTCATGCCTGTTTTCGACTGGACAAGAACAGATCTTGCCAAGATGAGACCGGACGGATCAACCGTTCTGGCATATGACCAGAAAGTTGTCGACACAATTGATCCTCAGACATTCTTCAACCAGACTAATGACAACTCCAACGGCTTTGTGATGCCGGGCTGGGAACCAGAGAGGCTTTCACATGTGAAGGAGCTTTTCGAAGCCTATAAGGATGTGGACAGCGACAAGCTTTTTTCAAACCTTGTCTACTTTCTTGAGGCAATCGGACCTGTATGCGAGAAATACGGCATAAAGATGGCAATACATCCGGACGACCCCGCATGGCCTGTTTTTGGACTGCCCAGGATCATCACAGGCAAGGAAAGCATCCTCAAGCTTTTCAAGGCTGTGGACAAGCCTTACAACGGACTCACATTCTGCATGGGAAGTCTCGGCACCAATCCGAAGAATGATCTTCCCGCAATCATCCGCGCAGTTGGAGAGAGAATCTACTTCGCCCATGTGAGAAACCTCCATCACTTCGCACCCGGCGTATTCGAAGAAGCCGCACATCTTTCAAGCGACGGCACATTCGATATGTACGAAGCGGTAAAGGCCCTGCATGACACAGGATTCGACGGACCGATCCGTCCTGATCACGGACGTACGATCTGGGGCGAGAAGTGCATGCCAGGTTACGGCCTGTATGACAGAGCTCTCGGTGCCTGCTATATCGAAGGTCTGTGGGAAGCAATCGACAAGGCAGAAGCAAGGGGTGTATGAACGGCAAATACGATCAGAGAGCGCGGACAAGTATCTATGAGACAATACGGGGCAGAATAGAGAATCTCTACTATGAACCGGGCAGCGAACTGTCAATCGCAGAACTCACACAGGACCTGGGAGTTTCCCGCTCACCGGTCCGTGATGCGCTGCTGAGGCTGGAAAGGGACAAGCTCATAGATATCTATCCGCAGCGCGGAACATGGGTTGCGAAACTTGATGTCGAGAACATCATGCAGGAAAGGTTCCTGCGCCTGAGCGTTGAGGAGAATGTCTTCAGGAAATGCATTGATGCGGTTCTTGAGGACGAGGAAAGGAAAATACGTTTCTCATCCCGGCTGAGGGCAAATCTCGTGCAGCAGAAGGCATGCCTTTCACTGAACGACATAAGAACCTTTCTTGACCTTGATGTGGAATTCCACAGGATGTTCTACATTGAAATAGGTTTTGAGAGGATTTACAAAATCGTGGAGGCCCATACTGGCAATGAGCGGCGCATAAGGATCCTCAACAACATGAACCAGGTTGCAGCACAGGCTGTTTATGAAGAACATCTTGCAATGACTGATGCCATTGACAATGCAGACAGCGGCAGGGCCCTTGAAATCCTGGCACATCACTTCAGCAAGCTGAAGGATGAGGTTGATGAACTTGTCAGGCTTCATCCCTCTTATTTCACGGATGAATCAAAGAGAAAGGAGAAAGAATAGGAAATGAAACTGAATCTCGAATCATTGAAGAACAGGGAGGACTGGAAAGGCTACCGCCTGCCATCCTTCGATTATGAAAAGATAAAGAAGAACACAATGGAAAATCCGAAATGGATCCATTTCGGAAGCGGCAACATCTTCCGCATCTTTCCGGCCAAGCTATGTCAGAGACTGCTTGATGCAGGACTGTATGACAGCGGAATCATCGCCGGTGAAGGTTTTGACGGCGAGATCATCGACAGAATCTACAAACCGCATGACAACCTGACACTTGCCGTTACGCTTAAAGCTGACGGTTCAATCGACAAGGAAGTCATCGCATCTGTGATTGAGGCCGTGAAATGTGACAGGAACAGCAAGGAAGAATGGGACGTGCTTGAGAAAGCTTTCAGGAATCCGTCTCTCCAGATGGTCTCGTTCACCATCACGGAAAAGGGTTATGCCCTTTATAATCCTGCCGGTGAGCTTTTCCCGTTCTATCAGGCCGATTTTGCAAAGCCGATCGATGAGTCCGGCGTGTTCCTCTGCTGCCTCACATACCTTCTCTATCTCCGTTACAGGGAGAATGCGGCTCCTCTTGCACTTGTCTCAATGGACAACTGCTCGCACAACGGTGACAAGCTGAAAGCCGCTGTACAGACCATTGCAAAGGCATATCTTGAAAACGGCAGCGTGGATGAAGGCTTTCTCTCATACATCAGTGACGAGACAAAGGTAAGCTTTCCGATCTCAATGATCGACAAGATCACACCGCGTCCTGATGAGAGTGTCAGAGAAATGCTCGCAAAAGACGGCTTTGAGGACAATGAACCGATCATCACATCAAAACACACCTACATCGCACCGTTCGTGAATGCAGAGGAAGCTGAATACCTCGTAATTGAGGACAAATTCCCTGCAGGACGTCCTGCTCTTGAAAAAGCCGGAGTATATTTCTGCGACCGTGAGACTGTGGACAAGGTTGAAAGGATGAAAGTCACCACATGCCTCAATCCGCTTCACACAGCACTCGCACTCTCAGGCTGTCTTCTCGGCTATACGCTCATCAGCAAGGAAATGCAGGATGAGGATCTTTGTAAAATGGTGCACATTCTCGGCTATAAGGAAGGCCTTCCGGTAGTCACGGATCCCGGCATCATCAAGCCGAAGGATTTCATTGATGAAGTGCTTGAGAAGAGAATTCCGAACCCGTTCATGCCGGACACTCCGCAGAGAATCGCGACGGACACAAGCCAGAAGCTCTCAATCCGCTTCGGTGAGACAATCAAGAGCTATATGGCAAGCAGCACGCTTGATGTATCAAGCCTGAATGTTGTTCCGCTTGTATATGCACTCTATCTCAGATACCTCCTTGCAGTTGACGATGACGGCAATGAATTCACGCTCTCTCCGGATCCGATGACAGATACGCTTCAGCCGATGCTGAAAGGCATAACGCTCGGCTCGACAGGAGATTTCTCCAGCCAGCTCAGACCTCTGCTCTCAAATGAGAAGATCTTCGGTCTTGACGTAAGCGCAACCCCGCTTTTCAGGAAAGTTGTCGATGACTTCACAGCAATGGTAAGCGGAAAGGGAATGGTGAGAAAGACGATTCACAGCGTCATCAACGCCTGACGATTCACAAGAACAGCAGGAAAATCCTCAGATCAGTTTCTGAGGATTTTCATTTATACAGCATGCGGGCGAAGGAATGTATCTTCGCATTGTCTGCAGGATATGATCTTTCCATCACCTTCATCGTGTCAGGAAGTGATGATGCATCAATGAAAAAGAGGACACCGGCTTCTTCCCTTATGAAGATAGCGACATGACTCACTTCATCGCTGACACCGTCAGTGAAAAAGATCAGGTCTCCGGGAAGCGGATCTTCAACAGGCAGTGTGTATTCATCCCACAGTGCGTATGCCGTGGTGTCATCAAAAAGCAGATGACGGCCATGCCTTTCAAGCACAGTCTTATAGACATTGATGACGAAACCGCTGCAATCCACAGAAGGGTCATCCTCCCACCAGAAGCTCTGGCCGCCCCACTCATATGGAATGCCGATATACTTCTCCGCTTCCGCAATCAGCTCAGATCTGAAAGACAAAGGAAGTTCAGACATATGAGTGCAGGATGCAAGCAGTACAAGAACCGCAAAAAGCAGAAAAAGTTTTTTCATACTTCAAAAAAGAAAACCGGCAGCATCAAATAAGCCGCCGGCATGAATGACATGCTGAATCAGAATTTCTCAAACTGATCAACATCAAGAACGAAAACCGTTGCACCGCCCGCATTTGTAGGGACAGTCACATACGGAGTGCCCACCCCGTTGCATGCCCTTGCCATGGAAGGAGCGACATACGGCATCTCATCAATACGTTTGCCTGCATATTTCTTCAGGATATCGAGGACCTGGGAGACCTTCTCATCTTCCGTTCCGACAATGACAGAGGTATTGGTCTTCTTGAGAAAACCGCCGATGGTGCTGAGTCTGGTTGCAAAGAAACCTGCCTCATTGAGTGCGGTTACGGTAATATCCTCATCAGCCTTGCTTATAATAGCGAATACCATTTTCATAGTTCCACCTCCTTGATTGATGACTCAATTATACTACAAAGTACGTTATTTTTCCAAAAAATCTTTGAGAGAGGGAAGAATCCTCTCTCCTTCCGTCCTTCCGATCTGATAGACACGCTCGAGTTCATCGGGGTCATGCACCACTGATTTTATATTCAGGGCCTCTGGCGGACGTATGGCGAATACAGTCCCCTCTTTCTCTTTTTCCTTTATCACGGCAAGCGTCCTGTTGTATACATTGTGTCTTTCTTCCAGAACCTTCACATAAAGAGGATATTTCCTTCCGTATTTCATGCGTATGAGCGGCAGCATGCTGTTGGGCTGCTTGACAAAGCCTTCAGGCTGTGTGAGGAGAACGACATTCCTGCTGAAACCAAGACCCTCCATGAAATCGAGGGGAATGGAATCAGCGCTTCCGCCGTCAAGATAGGGAGTGCCGTTTATCATGACAATCCTTGACACCACCGGCATTGAAGCCGAGGCACGGTACCAGAGCAGATCCTCAGCATCCCCTTTCTCGGATTTGAAGAAGTCGCATTTCCCGCTGATCATGTTCGTCGCACCCACATAGAAATTCACAGGGCTTTCCTGAAAAGTCTTTCGGTCAAACACATCAAGCTCATCCGGCAGACGGCGGTAGCCGAAATCGGCACCGTATATATTTCCGGTAAGCAGCCAGGAACGCAGTGAGCAGTAACGCCAGTTGCGGCAGAAACGCTTGTTGTAACGTATCGTCCTTCCTATCTGGCGGGACTTGTAGTTGCAGCCGAACACAGCTCCGGCCGAGACACCGACACAGTTGTTGATGTACAGATCATTTTCCATAAGGACATCGAGGACGCCTGCTGTGAACATGCCCCGCATGGCTCCTCCTTCCAGCACAAGGCCGACATTATCATAATTCATAGATAGAAAAATACTTCTTAAGCACAGATTATTCTAGACGTGAGATGTGTTCTTCACGAGCACATCACCCTTTCTGATCTCTGTCGACCCGGATGGAATTATCGTCTTACCGTCCCTGAGTATCATGAGGATGAGGTCCTTTGACTTTATGTCCCTGAGCATCTTGCCGTTCCATGGGTGATCCTTTCCCACACTCTCCTCACTGAGTGACACATTTGTCTGTATGTCCGGCTTGGTGAGCGCAAGTATGAGCTTGTCCCCCTTCTCAAGCACAGTATCGCCCCTGGGGACAAGGGTTGCACCGTTCCTCTCGATTGCCGCGACTATGGAGGAAGGAGGAAGGGAAATGTCCCTGATCTTCCGAGAGGCCCAGTCAGAGTCGCCGCCCAGTTCGAGCGGGATGAATTCAATGCTGCTCTCATCGTAATCCGTGAATGTCTTCAATACATCATCTTCCTCGTCGATCATCTTCACTTTCACAGCGATGAACGGGAGAAGAGTGCCCTGCACCAGAAGCGAGACAAGGACAACGAAGAAGACCGTATTGAAGATCGAACCGTACGTATAACCCCCGGCGACTGTCACGACTATTGCGAATACGATGGATGATGCACCGCGCAGTCCCGCGGCGCTGATGACAACCTGCTGCCGCCATGGGAAGTGAAACGGCAGCGTCAGCAGAGCGACAGTCAGCGGACGGGCTATCAGGATCATGAAGAGGGAAATAAGCAGGCCCATCGGAATCTGTCCCGGAAGCTCGGAAGGTGTTGACAGAAGACCGATGAGGAAGAAGATGAGTATCTGCATCATGCCGTTGAAAGCATTGAAGAACGATACCAGATCTTTCTTTCCTTCCAGCTTCAGGTTGCCGAGGATTATACCGGCAAGGTATGCGCTCAGATAGCCGTTGCCGCCGATCAGGGACGGCAGTGCATATGAAAGGATGGCAACCGCAAGAATGAAAATCGGCGTGAAGCCATCAGGAAAGCTGAACTTTTTCACAAGCCTCCATGCGGCATACGCAAGCAGAGCGCCTGTGATCAGTGCATAGACAATCTGGCTGAATATGCTGTAAAGGATGGACAAAAATGACAGGGATCCGCTCTGTCTTACCGAAAGAAAGATTATCACGAGCATGTATGCTGCCGGATCGTTGCTTCCGCTTTCCATTTCCAGAAGCGATGATGTGCCGTATTTCAGTGAAAGTCGCCGGCTTCTCAGGATCGAGAACACTGTCGCCGCATCCGTTGAGGAAAGCACCGAGCCCAGCAGCATGGCATCCAGCCAGTCCATTGAAAAGGCGAAATGACAGAAGACACCTGTCATGAGCGCTGTCGAGATCGTGCCGGGAAACGAAAGCAGCAGGGACGGCAATGCAGTCTTCCGCGCTGCCTTCCAGCTGGTTCCGAAACCGCCATAGAACATGATGAATATAAGTGCTGCGGAACAGACCGAATTCGTGATGTCATAATCCGCGAATTCTATACCCAGAAAACCGTCGACACCTGCGGCCATACCGAGCGCCATGAACACAAGCAGCATCGGAATGCCTGAGCGGGATGAGATTCTTGAAGCGAATATTGCGGCGATCATCACAAGCGCCGCGAAGACAAGCACAACATTCATGTCCATGGCAGAGTTTCTCCGTTTTTTCTCAAAGGATAATGAAAAAAGCGGAAATAGAACAGAAAGGGAGAAATAAAAATGAAAAAAATGAACGGCCGGAGACGGAAAAAGAGTGCAGCATCACCAGCTTTTTGCCTTGAAGTGAAATGTCCAAAGGGCTACTCTATGCACCATGAGGGGAAAATTAGGCGCTCTTATGATACTGCTGACCTGCACTCTTTTTCCTGCAGGAGCAGTCACGATCACAACCGGTTTCGGCACGAGGGAAAGCTCGCTTGAGACAAGTCCCGTCTTCATGTCACTGGGCATTGAAGGAGGACCGCTTTCATTCTATGCCCAGACCGACAGCGGACAGATATACGATATGGAAGCGGATCTTGCATTCCTCAGAAGTGAAAGGACAAGACATTCATTCAACACATCGCTCCAGCTTGTGCCATCGGAAGGCGGCTTTGCAACCTTTTCCTACATCTTTTCCCACCGCCTTTCATCACCCCGCTTCTTTCTCTCCTACACGCTCGGCATCCAGTCAGGTTATGCATTCTCTCCGTATTCGGAGGGGATAAGCTTCACGATCTTCCCCGTAGGGTCACTCGGGACAGGCTATGATGACGGACGCTTCTCCCTGTCCCTGGAAGGAACATTCCACCTCAGGGAGGAGAGAAGCTGGAAACCGACTCTTTCTCTGGTGATGAAGCTTTCATACAACTTCGATGACCAGTTCGGAATATACACACGGGCCTATGCGGAGGCAGGGGAAATACTGACGGACCCGGGTATTGTGATCGCATCCTACGGCATACAGGCCGGCTTCATATTCAGAGGTGATGCATGAAAATGAGAACTGCCTCACTTCTGACACTGCTTGCCCTTCTACTGCTCTCATCATGCACAATACAGCTTGCAAAAGACATCTTCGACTATGATGAGAATCCATTCCTCAATCCCCAAACCATTGCAGAAGTGCATGAGGAGGGAACAATCCGCTTCCTCGCCTTCAGCGATCTTCACATAAACCGCAGCGCCACACAAAGCGATGTCACTGAGCGCTATGAGGAAATAATTAATGTCATCGAATGCGGAAAAGAAGAATTCGACTTCATAATGAATCTGGGAGACCTCAATGACAGCGGTGATATAAATGAAACGCATTTCAAAAAATTCATAGATGCCCTATCCGCTTCCGGTATTCCTTCTGTGAACCTTCTTGGCAACCATGAGCTTCATAAGTCAAAGGACAAAAGCATATGGGAGAACTTCTTCAGGGGAAAAAAAGGACTTTACGGTCCTGTAGGCTGTTACAGAATAGGTGACAGCCTTTCAATCTACGCACTGGACAACTCACAGCGGCTCTTCACCGTAAAACAGCTCCAGTACCTTGAGGAGGCCATTGCCTCTGATGAGAGCAGATACAAGATACTCATCATGCATGAGAACATCACATCGGGACAGGCTGATGACCACAGTTCCGTGCTGATTGGAACTGCGGATACGGCTGAAAGGAACCGGGTATACCGTCTGATGGCTGAGTACGGTGCCGGCCTGATGCTGTGCGGTCATCATCATATGGGTGATATCAAAACACCGCATAAGGGATTCTATGAACTCAATCTTGCAGCTGCCCATACCTGCAGCTCCTTTCTGGAAAGCGAAGGCTATTACTATATCGGAACGCTGGACACGGCAACAGGAAAGCTGAAAATAGACTGTTTCAAAAGCAGTGACAGCTCATTGTACAGGGAATATGAATTCACCATCTGATGTATGATAAATGGAAGGTGCCGGACATCACCAGCCCCGCACCTTCTTTCATTTATGCATGATGTCTCACATCTCAGCGGCCTGACCAGTCCTCCCATGAGAACTTGATCACATCTCCCGTAGCCGCATTCAGCTCAACCTCATAATCTATCCCCTGTGCATACATATCCGCTTCATATATGTAGATCCCGTCATCATAGTCTGAGCGTATCCTCACATAATCTGCATTGCTGTCGATGAGGGAGCGTACTATCATCTCCGCCTCACTCGTGCTGATAAGCTCTGCATTCCTGTTTGATGCAACCCTTCCCCTTATCTCATACTCTCCTGCCATCACCCTTCCGTTTGAGGCATCTATGTCATAGCTGTATTCATAATCCCCGCTCCTGAACTCAACCTCATAGATCTCCATGCCGTCATCACGGTCATACTCAACACTCTCCCTTGAGATGTCTTCTTCAGTGAGGTCTGCCTCCATAAGTGCGATTGAGAGCGCCTGATCACGGCTTACGGGACTTGAGGAAGATGCGCTTATTCCCCTCATGTTCTTCTCATAGTCAAAGCCATAGACAAGTCCGTCATCAACTCCGATTGAGTATTCATACTTTCCATCAGCATCGAAGAATGTCACATCATAAACCCTGACTCCGTCTTCCCTGTCTGTTCTTGAGAAGATGTTCGTGATGCTGTTCCTGTCCACACCCGCACTCTCAAGTGCTATGTTCTCGGCTTCCTGATTCGTAATTGCGAAAAGACTTACACTTCCAATTACCAGTGCGGCAATCATTATTGTCATTATTTTCTTTTTCATCTCTGTTTTCTCCTTTGATGTCTTCATTATAAGAGTCCAAGATTAAAGGAATATTAAAGAAAATATTTTTTCAGTTTTTTACTCAAACAAAAACGGATTTAATCTTTAAAAATTTAATATTCAAAAATTAGCTTTTACATTACAGCCACTCATGCAGAGGCAAAGAACCTCTGCATGTGGAAAGTACCTTATTCTTTTTCTCCGGAAATGAACCACACTTTATAAGGACGCGACTTGCATTTGAAGTGAACGCTGCCATCCTCAGTTCTCCAGACAAGCCCCTCGCGCGGAGGATTCTTCACCTGAGAAAAGACCGATTTACCCTCACAGTCGGCAAGCATCGCATCAAGTGATGGAAGAATACAGCTTTTCTTTATGAAAGGCACAGTCTCAAGCACCAGCATTGCTGCAAGCCTCTCAAGCTCGCTCCATGTGAAACGCCTTCCCGTTTTGATATCATAAGCAGCATAGAGGAAGAAGCGCGGCTCTGAAAAACCGTAGATGTTCTTCTGTATGCCGGGTGCGCATATCTCGCCTTCTATCGCTATGTCCATCTTCAGCACGCCCTTGAGCTTTCTCAGCCCCGTCTCTATTCTGTACTCATCCGCGACAGATCCCCAGACACCGGTGAATCCCGCCTCGCGGTTGTGCGAAAAGACATGAAGGCGTTTCCTATTGTCCAGCATGTACATTACCGCAGTGCCTTCCATCTTCTCGGTCACAATGAACTCATCATTCATGGAGGCAACCTTGTCCCAGCATTTCTCAATGTTCTCCTCATCCGCCTTTGGCACCGTCACAGGATAATCCATCCCCCTGCTGCTTCTGGAGAAAAACTTCCTGTAGACAAATGACAGCACAGGGAGTTTCGCCCATGAGGGAATTTTAACCTGAGGAACATACCTCACATTCTCCTCCTCGGGAGCATAGCGCCTGATGGAAAGCATATCGGTGACGACAGTACCGGGCGGCAGACTGGCACCATCCTTAAGAATCGAAAGAGGCATCACAAGCCCTTCGGAAACCACACCGCCCATCTTCATCGGTTTTATCCTGAAACCGTTGTATCTGGGCGACCAGCACCTTTTTCTAAGGAATTCAAATTCCTCTCTCACCGGAAGGATCGCATCATAATAGATGTATACGACCTTATCTCCTTCCCTGAACTGTCCTTTCTGCACGATGGATGAATAGTTCTCCACAGTGGCAAGTTCAATTCTGTCTCTTCCTTCGATACTCTCAATCTTCTGTATGACTGAGACTGTTGCAAGATCATGCATACCGTTTTCTCCTTTACAGATAAAGTTTCTATATCCACAGCAGAATGCTGCGAATGACATACTTCAGCGTAAAAAAGAAAAAACGATGAAAGCTGAAAGCGGAAAAAAATGGCAAAAATTACTGAAAAACACAAACTGTACATAATCTTCTCTTCTTTACTGCATCCAACTCTAGCACAGCACAATGCCGTTTGCAACAGGAAAATGACAAATTCACTTCACAGTATGGCTGGCATCTGCAAACTGCTGGCGCACTGAAGAAAAGAAGAGGCTTTGAACAAAGAACAATGGCAAAAGATATTTAAAACCATTCAACGCACACTCTTTCCCGGCTTCTGCTCAGTTCTATACAAACTTGATATATTTAAAAAAATTGGGCCCTTAACTCCAGACATATTATGGATGGAGAATGCAGAGCTAAGATATTCAAATCTGAACTTAGACTGATGTCAACGACCTTCAGGACAAGCCTGAAGGCTTGGACGTGAGCGTTTTGCCCACAGGCTCCGTTTCCGGTTTGCCTGTGGCACCCCATCCATACGGCTGATTGACTGCAGCCTGCCCGGATTGCTGGATCCGGGTAATGTAGTTGTCGCGGATGTTGATGGCGGCATTTGTGTCGGCATGCATCCTGCTACCGCAATGCCTGCATGTGTATCTGTTCCCTTTCCTTGAAGCCTTGTCTATCGTCTTGCACACCGAACATTTCTGGCTCGTATAACGTGCATCCACAAATTCCACCCTTATGCCGTTCCTCTTACACTTGTATGTGAGCTTCTCTTCAAGATCGGAGTATGACCAATTGGATAGCCATTTCCTCATGGTCTTATTGCTCTTTCCCCTGAGCCTCTTCATGTTCATGGATGACAGATCCTCAAGGACGTATATGGAAACATCCTCATCGGTGTTGGCAAGCTTCTTGGAAATGCAATGGTTCTGGTCATGGACAAACCTCTTCTCGCAGCCGGAGATGGACTTAAGCCTTCTCTTCGCACTGCGGGTGCCTTTCTCCTGCAACACAGAGCGCACATGATTGTATTTCCTTTTCACCCGCCTTACATCCTTCGCTCCATAGTGGGTTCCATCAGAGGTTGTGACAATGTTGTAGACACCCCTGTCCAGTCCCACTATCTTCCCATCTTTGTTCTCTTCAATTACAGGATCAGGACATTCATAGATGAGATTGACGAATACCCGTCCTTTCCTGTCCATTCCTATGTTCGCTCCCTTGAGCTTCCATCCCTCGGAATCAGGATAACGTTCAGTAAAGAACTCCGGGATCGATATGATTGTCTTTATCCTCCTCTCACAGGTGCTGAATGTGAGCTGAGAGCCACGAAGCGTCACTGTGCGCACATCATAGCGCATCGTGCACTTCTCCTTCATCGATGGACGCTTCATCCTCTCAGCTTTCTTCGGCTTCTTCTGCTTAAGCTTTGTCTTCTTCACATTCCATGTCTTCACTGCCTCCACTGCAACATCTCTTGCGCATTGTATAAGTCCTGTGGGAAGAGACGGACACTCTTCCTTTATCCTCTCATACTGGACCTTATGAAGGAATCTCTTGGATGTGCTGCTGTTATTGATAAGACACTCAACTGACATGTTGAAGGCCCTTGCATATTGTTTCCTTGTTTCGATAATGGATGCTTTTTCTTCCCCTGACAATTCAGGGAAAATACTAACTGTTCTTCTCATGTCTTCATCATATCCCTTCAATAAGTGGATTCACAATGACTGTTGTAAGGATTTACATGAAAACATATGTTTTTCTCATTTACACAGCGGAGAGGAGAAATGGAATAGGTGTGATTAAAGATGCTCACTCAAAGAGCGATAGAGGAGGAGACGAAGAAGATACTGACTCAGGTTATGGCCGGACACTCAAAGCGATAGAGGTCATGCCCGAGCATGTCCACATCTTTCTTGAGGCTTCTCCTGATGAGGCACCCTCTTCAATAGCACGTACTCTGAAATCAATCTCTGCGGTACACATCTTCACATCCTTTCCGAAGCTGAAGGAACGCAAGTTCTGGGGCTCCGGACTCTGGTCACGTGGCTGCTACTATGGAAGCGTTGGTGCCATTACAGAAGACAGTGTTAAAAAGTATATTGAAAACCAGAAGTCGAACATCGGAGGTACCGAATAATGAAATGCCCGACATGTGGCAAGGCTATGGTCAAAGGAGCTGTCATATCTTCAAGCAGCATGCCATTCAGCACGAATGTCATGTTCAAGCCTGACAGGAATGATGGATCTTGCCCTCTTGCTCTTGAACACAAGGCGGAGGCATATGTCTGCCAATCCTGTGGACATGTATTTGCCGATTACAAGATCAAATAATCATTGCCGCCTTCATCCGGCAGGACAAGCCTTGCCGGTTTTCTGGCGGCTAACTTTATAAAAAGAACAATCCGGCAGCAAGCTCTGCCGGACAGCTCTCATCATTGACAAGCCCTGCATTATGCATTTTCACAATGTATGAACTTCGCTAAAACTGTAATCAGAGGTTGAGACACTCAAGTTCTCTGATGCAGAAGACTCCGTTCTTTCTTACAAGCACGTCATCAAAATAAATGCAGTAATCACCGATATTAGTCCTGTGGAGCTGCACGATATCCCAATGGACGGCAGAATCATTGCCGTTGTAGCAGTCATCGTAAGCCTGCCCGGGTGTGAAATGAATCGAACCGTAAATCTTCTCGTCAAACAGAGTGTTGTCCATCGTGCGGGTGATCCGCGGATTGACCCCCATGGAGAACTCGCCTATGTAGCGTGCACCCTCATCAGTATCGAGGATATCATTGATGAGTTTGTCATCATCACTGTGAGCCTCAACTATCTTTCCGTCTCTGAATGTGAAACTTATATCGGAGAACTTATGACTGCGGTATGTGCTTTCAGTGTTGTATGTGATTGTGCCGTTCACTGAAGTTTTGACAGGGCAGGAATATATCTCACCGTCAGGGATGTTTGCCTCACCCGCACATGGAATCCACGGCATTCCCTTGATCGAGAATGTGATATCCGTACCGGGTCCCGTGATACGGACCTTGTCCACAGTATCGAGGAAAACCTTGGCTTTCCTCATGGCGTCAGCCATTGCAGCATAATCGACATTGGTGCACACTGAGTAGAAGAAATCCTCGAATTCCCTTGTGCTCATGTCCGCCTGCATTGCCATCACTTCTGTCGGATAGCGGAGGACAACCCACTTCGTCTTTGGAAGCCTTATCTGGCCGTGGACGTACTTTCTGTACTCGCTTGCGGCAAGTGCCGTCTTTTCGGGAATTGAGGAACACTCCCTCACATTCCTCACTCCTCTTATGCCTATGTAGGCATTCATCTTGTCCATGCGGTAGGCATCCACATCCCTCCAGAGTGCAAGACTTTCCTTTGTGGCATTCTCCTCCATCGCACGTTCAATCCGCTCAGACCAGAGATTCACAACAGGATAGGCACCTTTTGAGTACACAGCCGCAACAAGCTCCTCAACCATCGATACCGGCACATCTGTCGCATCTATAAGACAGCTTTCTCCCTTCTTCAGCTTGAGTGAATGATTCACAAGAAGCTCAGCCAGTTTCTTTTCCCTTGCATCGCTCATAATTCAACAACCTCCCCTTTATTCAGACGACTTCTCTCAGCCGCAAAGCACATAAGATGACTTTCAAGACTCACACGCGGACTTGAAAGGCTTTCACCCTCCTTCCCATCAATGGATTCAAGGAACTCCTTCACAATAAGATAATCCCCGCCTCCATGACCAAAGGTATCTGTATGAAGATTTACAAGCGGGATCACCCTCTCAGTTTCAGTAAGGAAGTCGGTGTAAACAATTGATTCCTTGTCCATACTGCAAACAAGTTGACCTTTCGTTCCCATTATCTTGAGTTCCCTTGTATGATCGGATGTGAAAGCTGTCATTGTAAAAGTCGCGACAATACCGTCCTCAAACTCGAGATTGACGCTCTGGCGGTCAACAACAGTGTTGTCACAGTGGAAGACACACCTGCCGTAAGGCCCTTCACGCAGTGCTTTCCTGCGTCCTTCCAGACTCAGGTCATCGCTTATGACATCAACAGGCCATTCTGTATTCTCGCCCAGATAGAGACGGTATGCATCGTAAGGACACTCATTCCTCACACTGCAGTCAAGACATCTTTCTGCAGAACCTTCCGGTGCGTTTTCCGCTGTGAAAAACTTCAAAGAACCAAATGATGAAAGACGCAGACACCTGCGTCCGATAAGGTAAAGCAGGATGTCCATATCATGGCATGACTTCTGGAGTATCATCGGAGATGTCTCACTGCTTTTTCTCCAGTTTCCTCTCACAAAGGAGTGTGCCTGATGCCAGTAGCACACATTCTCCCTTAAATTGACCACACAGACGTCCCCGATGAGACCGGAAGTGATGCACTGTTTTATAGTCCTGAAGAAAGGAGTGTAGCGCAGTACATGGCACACCGTGATATGAACACCTTTCTTCTCTGCAGCCTCCACAATCGCACGGCATTCCTCTTCCCTGTTGCTCATTGGTTTTTCAAGAAGGATATCGTAGCAAAGGTCGATCGCCTTGAGTGCAGGTTCAGTGTGCATGCCGTCCAGCGTGCATATGAAAACCGCATCCGCAATACGCCCCTTATCAAGCGCATCGCTCCATGAAGAAAAGCACATTGAAGACGGGACACTGTATTTTTTTCTGAAAGCTTCCCTTCTCTCCTCAACAGGCTCTGCGACAGCCGCAATCCTCATGTCATCAGGATGAGTGAGGGAATAATCAGCATAGGCCCTTCCCCTTGACCCCGCACCAAGCACCAGCACACTTACAGGCTTCTTCATCAATCCGTATTCTCCTTCTTAATGCTGAGAATACGATTAATGAGTGTAGGTTGTCCATAAACAAAAGTATATTCCCCATCTGAAATGCGTCCAGAGTATGCATTGTGCATTTGTGACGCAGCAGAGTGAAGAATATACTTTTGTGTTATCCGATGATGCGATGCTTATTCCGACAATGCTTTGTCAGATTGCGACATGCATTTTCTCCTTGATCTCCTTTATATGCCTGTTTCCGATCTCATTTGCCTTTGCGGTGCCGCTTGTTATGATTTCCTTCACAAGCGGTCTGTTGTTCTCATACTTCGCCCTTCTCTCTCTCATCGGATCGAGAAGATTGTTGAGACAGGTGTTCATGAGCTTCTTGCAGGCAACACAGCCGATCGATGCACCCCTGCACATCGAGGCAATGTTGCCGGCTTCACCGGCATTGAAGGCCTGATGGTACTTGTAAAGCGGACAGACCTCCGGGTTGCCGGGTGTCTTCACCGTTATGCGGTTGGTGTCGGTGACAGCATTCCTGACCTTGTCCCACACTTCATCGGGAGTGTCGGAAAGGTAGATGGCATTGCCAAGGGACTTGCCCATCTTGCTGTTGCCGTCAAGGCCGCACAGACGGGGAACGGTTGAAAGCTTGTAGGAAGGAACAGTGATGTTCGTTCCGTAAAGCTCGTTGAACTTCCTCACAAGCTTTCTCGTGAATTCAAGATGTGGAACCTGATCCTCACCTACCGGTACAAGATCCGCATTGCAGAATGTGATATCCGCAGACTGGCTTACAGGATACCCGAGGAAGCCGTATGTGAGCTTTGAGAAGTCATAGGTGAACTCGCCTTCATTCTCGCCGAAACCGTAGCTTCTTGCCTCCGTCTTGATCGTCGGGTTTATCAGCAGATGATTGACCGTCGTGAGCATTGAGTAGAAGATCGTCAGCTCGGCGATCGAAGGGATCATTGACTGCTGGATGAATGTCACCTTCTCAGGATCAAGTCCTGCGGCAATGTTATCCATGCATACGTTGTATATGGACTCGTTGATCATCTCAGGATGGCTGAAATGAGTGGTGAGGGCCTGCACATCGGCAATGAGGATGAACTCTTCATAGTCATTCTGCAGCTCGACCCTGCTCTTCAGGCTTCCCACATAGTGCCCGATATGAAGCTTGCCTGTTGTCCTGTCACCGGTAAGAATTCTTTTCATTTTGCTTTAATCGTTCCTTTCTGTTTTTCCGTTTTCATTCCTCAGTCCTTGTGGGGACATGAGTCGCAGCCGCATCCTGAATGAGGATGATCGGTGCAGTAATAGCCGCTGCCATGATAGATGACGGCAACCTCGCTGTCTGAATATGTTTTCTTCACACTGCCCTTCTGGCCGCAGTAGGGGCAGTCTTTCACAGGATCATCACTGAAGCTCTGTGAAAGGTCGAAATGCTTTCCGCACTTCGTACATCTGTATGAATAAATCGGCATTATAGAACACCTCCTGATATCTCGCTGATCTGACCGGCAAACGATGCAACCTGATCGCTGCTCATCTCCACACCCCGCAGCATGACAAGGTTTCCTTCACTTGAATACTGCGCTGCAAGCTCCTTGTAGTCAGGGCGCACGCCTTCAAGACGGAGGGCCGCAACGACCTGATTGCGAAGCAACTGCAGCAGCGTGCGGGCAAGATCCTCACTCTGCATCGTTATGTCGGCATTGAAATAGAATGAACCGTCTTCCTCATCCTCAAGCACGTAAAGCACCGCATCGCTCATCTTCGCAATGACCGAGTACGGCAGCTCGAAACCCAGGTTTATCATGGTCTGCGGGCTTCTCACATACATTCCCATAAGACTGTCCGCCATATTCTCAGCCGTGTCGGAAGGAATGTTCAGCACACGCTGAGAGAACAGTTCGGTATAGGCTCCGATGTAATCATCGGATGCGAAGAGGAGCAGTCCGGACTTGGGCACAGCAAGGTTGAGCGTGCCCTCATCATTCGTATAGTACTTCACTCCGTCCTGCTTTTCCTTATGGAACTCCTTTGACCATGAGATTGCGGTATTCACGGTGAATGAACCGTAGTTGCCTTCAAAGCCTCCGTGGAAATCGAAGGAGGACAGATCGGCAGGATACGGGTCGCTTTCACTGTAGGAATCCTTGTAGAAGCTTATGGACAGTCTCGTGCTTCTGTCGAAAAGCTCATCCAGGACAGTGCCGGTCTCAAGTACGGCCGGCATGCTTTCCTTCAGCCTTTCAGTGTCGGCTGTGACCACGATCTCTCCGTCTTTTCCCATTGCCTGGAAGAAGTATTCACCGCTATCGGTGAAGGGAGAGTTATGCACACAGCCGGTGAGAAGCACAAGAAGAATGAGGGGAAGAAGCAGCACACTCTTTCTCATATTCACTTCTCTTATGCTTTCTCGACTCTGATTCTGACACACTCATCGCCTACCTCGACCTCATCACCGTCGCATGGTGCGACAGTCAGGCTGTCGGCAAGTGTCTCATTCGCGATGTACTGGCGGAAGGCTTCAACAGCCTTTGCGGCATTGCCTTCAGCTGCGATCGTGAGGATGATGTGGTCGGAAACCTCAAAGCCGGAATCCTTTCTCTTTGTCTGGACAGAGCGCACGATGTCACGGGCAATGCCTTCAAAGAGAAGTTCTTCTGTTACGTTCGTGTCGAATCCTACTGTTATGTTTCCTTCATTGAGGACCTTGACGTTTGCCATCTCGCTTCTCTGCACCGCAAGATCATCTTTTGTGATTTCGATCTCGCCGGCTGAGTAGGAAACAGTTCTGGACTGACCGTCAAGGATCGCGGCAATCTCATCAGATGTGAAAGTCTGGATGATTGCTGCAACTTCCTTCATGTTCTTGCCAAGTCTGCTGCCCAGTGCCTTGAAGTTGGCCTTCGCCGAGTAGGAGACGAGGCTTGATTCATCAGCCTCAACGCTCACTTCCTTGACATTGAGCTCTTCCTTTATGATGTCAGCACTGCGAAGGAGAATCTCTCTCTCCTTCTCATCCCTGTCCACGATGAAGTAGCGGGCAAGAGGCTGACGCACCTTGAGCTGGCTTGAAGCCCTGAGGCTTCTGCCCATCGCAACAGCCTTCATGGTGAGGCTCATTTCCTTCTCAAGTTTAAGATCCCTTGCCTTCTCATCCGCTGACGGCCAGTCACACAGGTGTACTGAAAGCGGCATGTCATCACTTCTGAGGTTCTGATACATCTCCTCTGTCATGAAAGGAATGATGGGACATGCAAGCTTGATGAATGTCATGAGCACCTTGTAAAGGGTGTCGTATGCCATCTTCTTGTCACCGTCATTCTCGCTCTTCCAGAATCTTCTCCTGCTTCTTCTTATGTACCAGTTGTTGAGGTTGTCGATGAAGGAGAGAAGCAACTGGCAGATGGACTGTATGTCATATGCCTCGAAAGCTGCCGTCACATTGCCGACAAGCTTGTTCGTCTCGCTGATGATCCACCTGTCAAGCGTGTTGTCAAGGGCATTGAAATCAGTTTCGCCCGGTGTGTATGAATCGATGTTGGCGTAAGTGACGAAGAAGCTGTATGCGTTCCACAGAGGAAGCATGAGGAACTTGATCACATCCTTCACATTGTCTTCGCCGAACTTGAGGTCCTCAGCCTTGACGACAGCCGAGTTGAGAAGCGCGAAGCGGAGAGCATCCGCACCGTACTTGTTCACGATATCCATCGGGTCGGTGTAGTTATGAAGGCTCTTTGACATCTTCTTGCCATCCTCGGCGAGAACGATGCCTGAAACGATGCAGTTATAGAATGCCGGCTTCTCGAAAAGACCTGCTGCAAGCACTGCGAGTGAGTAGAACCAGCCTCTTGTCTGGTCAAGACCTTCGTTGATGAAGTCTGCGGGGAAGTTTGCTTCAAAGCGTTCCTTGTTCTCAAACGGGTAATGCATCTGGGCATAAGGCATGCTTCCTGATTCAAACCAGCAGTCAAGCACATCAGGCACCCTTCTCATGGTTCCCTTGCCGTCCGGGCTGGGCCATGTGATCTTGTCAACAAAGTGCTTGTGGAGGTCTTCCACCTTATGACCGCACTTCGCTTCAAGCTCGGCAACAGAGCCAATGACCTCGACATAGTCGGAGCCGTCGCACTTCCATACAGGAATCGGGTTGCCCCAGAATCTGTTTCTGGAAATCGCCCACTCCCTTGCACCTTCAAGCCACTTGCCAAAACGGCCGTGCTTGATGTGGGATGGGACCCAGTTGACCTCCTCATTGCAGGAAAGCATTATGTCCTTGATCTTCGGAACATCGACAAACCAGCAGCTCATTGCCCTGTAGATGAGAGGAGCACCTGTTCTGTAGCAGAACGGATATGAGTGGAGGTAATTCTCCCTCTTCACGAGCTTGCCGTGCGCCTTGAGCCATTCGATCACAGGCTTGTCAGCATCCTTTACGAACATTCCCTTGAAATCGGCAACCTCGTCAGTGAAGCAGCACTCATCATCAATCGGACAGATTGTCGGAATGCTGGTACCGCGCAGGACTTTGTAGTCGTCCTCACCGAAACCGGGAGCCGTATGGACAATGCCGCAACCGTCTTCAGTCGTGACATAGTCGCCGCAGACAACAACGAATGCACCCTGCTTCCTGAGGTCCGCGAAATAAGGGAAGAGAGGCTCATATGTCCTACCCTTGAGCTCACTGCCCTTCATTCTGGCAACGACCTTGCAGCCTTTGCCGTCCTTGTAATACTTGTTTACAAGCTTCTCGGCAAGATAATAATACTCTCCGCCTTCCTCGTCCTGCACCTTCACATAGTCGATATCGGGACCGACTGCAAGTGCAAGATTGCTGGGAAGTGTCCATGGAGTGGTCGTCCATGCAAGGAAATATGTATTCCCCTCCCCGTCCGCCTTGAAGCGTACGGTCACAGCAGGATCAGTCACATCCTTGTAGCCGCCCTGGTTGACTTCCATGTTTGAAAGAGGACATGCGAGGGCCGGTGAATAAGGAAGGATGTTGAAACCTTCATAGATGAGCCCTTTGTCATAAAGGGTCTTGAACACCCACCAGATGGACTCCATGTAGTTCTTGTCCATCGTGCGGTAGCCGTTCTCAAAGTCGACCCAGCGTCCCATTCTCGTAACGCTCTGCTCCCATTCCTTCGTATAGCGGAGAACGGAAGCCCTGCACTTCTCGTTGAATTTGTCCACACCATACTCGACGATGGCCTTGTGGCCGGAGATGCCGAGCTCTTTCTGGATGAGGCTTTCCACGGGAAGACCGTGACAGTCCCATCCGAAACCGCGTTCAACCCTCTTTCCTCTCATTGTCTGATAGCGGGGGATCGCATCTTTTATCGTACCGGGCACAAAGTGTCCGAAATGCGGAAGTCCGGTTGCGAACGGAGGTCCGTCATAAAAAACATACTCATTATCTTTCGGTCTGTTTTCAACAGATTTCTTGAATACGTCATTCTCTCTCCAGAATGAAAGAACGCCCTCTTCCATTTTGGCGAAATCTACCTTATTGCTTACTGGTCGGAACATCTGTTTTCTCCAATTATTTTCAATGTTAAAGATAATACTGACTCACCATATTTTGTACAAGTACAACGGAATTCCGAAGAGGACAAACTTCATACTGATTTTACCGCTGAGTACGGCTAGCAGGTCAGACAGCCTACCGGAACGACACACACCATCTTCGCGGCGGTATGCAAAAGAAGACAAGCCTGTAAGAACCATCAGGAATGAAGGCCTGTTCATTTTCTCATCATCTATGAGAGAAGAGAGTTTTTTCAGATTGGCAGCACCCTGGTCAATTGCTGTTTTTCCTCCCAGCTTCACTTCAACAAGTCCGTATTTCCCGTTTCGCAGATGTATGACAGCATCGCATTCAAGATTGTTCTTATCCCTGTAATGCATTACATCTCCATTCAGCATCTGAGCATAAACACGCAGATCCCGTACACAGAGATTCTCGAAAATGAAACCGAAAGTTCTCATGTCTGATATAAGATCGTCAGGACCTATGCCCAGACTGGCAGAGCCAGAGACGAGTCAGGAAAATACCTGGTATCAGAAGTCCGGATCGCAGTTCTGGAGCGCAGATTCGGCTTCCAGGCAGACATTTCCTCAATTACAAAGATATCATGGAGATGCCTGTGGTAATTGAGAGCAGTGACTTGTGAAAAAGAAACGTTTGCAACGGAAGTATCTGCAGACATCTGCGGCAGTGGGGTCTGGGAGCCCACATTTCTCGCATAAGAACGGAGAAATGAACGCATCTGCATCTGATTGACAGTTTTTCCATCAGATGTCGTTATCGCTGAGTCAGCAACAGAATCAATGTATTCATACGCCATCATCAGTGATGATTCTTTTTTCTGTCAGCCTGACAGGCCCTTGGCCACCCGCCTCTGCAGCATAAATATGCCAAATCGTCGATTTGAAAACTGTTTTCTCCATATACATCATAATTTTCATCAAACAGGCTGCACAGACTGACCTGCTTCGATGATTCTCCCGATTCTGAAAGTGTCATCGGGCGCATGACAATACGTGCTATCCGTCCTGTACCGCTGTGATGTTTTTCATTATCGTCGACAGGGGTTGCAGATCCAGTCAGAATGAACTGCCCATCTTCGTCTCTCCTGTCAACAGTGAATCTCATGGCATCCCACAAAGAGGGAACAAGCTGCCACTCATCAATAAGCCGGGAAACTTCACCGCTCAGCAGTCTGGATAGACTATGTTCGGCAAGATTCCTGTAACCAGCACCTTATTCAGGATCATCCATATATACAATACTTTTTGAAAACTGCTGTGCAGTAGTTGTTTTTCCACACCACTTGGGGCCTCTTATAAGGACAGCACCCATTGTATCAAGTTTTAGGGAAAGCAGAGAATCTACAATTCTCGGGATATATTTTCTCATATCATATATTCTACACATATTTTTTTAAAGCAAGATATTATAAGTTGGCGCATTTTCGATATCGCAGCTGGCGCATTTCCGATCAGACATTCACCAAAAAATCCTTTTATGCTAGAGTCAGCTGTGTGAAGAAAGAATACAGTCTTGATGACAACACACGTGCCCTGGGAAAGATTTTCTCATCTCATGGCTGGCAGCTTTATCTGGTGGGCGGAGCCGTGCGTGATTACATTCTGGGCATCCCCAATGATGATTATGACTATGCCACCGACGCATCTCCCGATGAAGTCATGGCAATGTTTCCCCATCAATGTATTCCCACAGGCCTGCAGCACGGCACCGTGACGGTGAGATTCAGGAAGCAGAGCTATGAGGTGACAACATTCAGGAGCGAGGGGGACTACTCCGACGGGCGGCATCCGGACAGTGTGAAGTTCGTCCGCTCTCTTGAAAGCGATCTTGAACGAAGGGACTTCACGATCAATGCCTTTGCCGCTTCATGCACCGACGGACACATCATCGACATGCACGGAGGCTATGCTGATCTTGAGAATCATACGATACGGGCAATAGGAAATCCCCATGAGAGATTCGGGGAGGATGCGCTGAGAATGATCCGCGCCTGCCGTTTCGCGTCAAAGCTTGGCTTCAGCATAGAAGATGAGACTTTCAATGCGATAAAGGAAAAAGCCGGAACGATACTGAAAGTTTCGCAGGAAAGGATAAAGGACGAGCTTTTCAAGATAATAGGAGGTCCTCTCCCTGTCACAGGCATCGAGCTGATGAGGAAAACGGGTCTCCTTCATTATATTCTTCCCGAGCTTGAGAGGTGCATAGGAGTTGAACAGGCAGGTTTCCATACGCTTGATGTCTATTCCCATACGCTCAGGGCACTGGAGCATGCCGCAAGACAGGGTTTCACTCTTTATGTGCGTCTTGCCGTTCTCTTCCATGATATCGCGAAACCGGAATGCAGAAGGGAAAACGGAGAGGAAGGACGCAGATACACATTCTTCGGTCACGACAGGGAGGGAGCCCTCATGACTGAGAAAATAATGAAGAGGCTGAAATGTTCAAACAAGGAGACTGAGACGGTCTCCCACCTTGTCGCAGAGCATATGTTCAACTACTCTCCTTCATGGACAGACGGTGCGCTGAGACGGTTCATCAGAAGGACAGGTGAAGACAATCTCGAAATGCTTTTTGAGGTGAGAGAGTGCGACCAGAGTGCCATAGACAATCTCGATCCTTCACTTGACACCCTTTCACAGCTGAAAGAAAGAGTCAGGGCAGAACTTGAGAAGAAGAACGCACTTACAATAAAGGACCTTGCAGTGGGAGGCAATGATCTCATGAGACTCGGCGTGAAAAAAGGGCCGGCCATCGGCCGAACCCTCAGCTATCTGCTTGATGCCGTGCTTGAAGATCCTTCACTGAATGAGAAGGAAACTCTTTCCCGCATGGCACTCAGTGCACAGGATTCTCTTTCTCACACTGAAGAAGAGTGAGCTGCACATTGTCCATTCCTTTATAGTAATTGCGGTTCAGGCGGAATACGAGTTTGATCGTATCCCCGACCTCATAGTCAAAGCCTTCGCTGTTGCGGCCACCCCACCACAGGCAGGGCCACAGTGTACGTCCTATCTGGAGTGTCAGCTTTATATTCCCCTTTGAAGGATCCCCCAGTGTTATTATGTCGGCGATCTTCGCACCTGAGAACAGAAAGACAAGTGGCTTGTTCGCCTCCCCGTAAGGTTCGAAAAGCTCCACGACCTTCATGAGGTTCAGGTTCATGTCATTCTCGCTTATCAGGGCATCGACAGAAAGCACTTCCTCTTCCTCGCCCCCGATATCCATCTTCATGACTTCTTCCTCAAGAGCTTTCTTGAAGCCGTCCTTGTTCTCAATCTTCATTGAGAAGCCTCCGGCTCTTTTGTGGCCGCCGAAGTCCGTGAAGAAAGATGAGAACTTTGACAGGAAATCACGGCAGTTAAGGCTTTCCCTTGAACGTATCGATGCGGATATCCTGTCTCCTTCACACTGGGACAGGACGATTACTGCCGGGGATGATGTGAATTCATTGAGTGCACGGCTTGCAAGGGATCCCGTGAGACCGCGCGGTGTCTTTCCCGTGTCAAGGAGAATGAATTTTGAGCCGAAGGACTCAAGAGAGGCCTTTGCGGCAGAACGTGATTCATTCCATGCATCCTCTCCGCGTTTCTGTCTCTCCTTGTTCAGTGAGAGGAGCTTCATGGTGAGATCATACATTTCCTGCTTGTCCTCACTCAGCAGCAGGTCCAGTGCGACCTGAGGACAGCCAAGGCGTCCTGATGCGTTGATTACAGGCGACAGGTACCACCCTATGTCCTGGGCACAAAGAGGATGTGAGAGAAGATTCTGGGCGGAAAGCAGCTGGATGAGGTTCTCCCTGGGTCTTGTGGAAAGCTCCTTCAGGCCCAGCCTGACAAGTATGCGGTTCTCATCGGCAAGCGGCATGAGATCCGCGATTGTGCCGATTGCGACAAGATCCAGTATCCTGATATAATCGCGGCTCAGGGACGGATACTTGTAGATGCAGCAGGATGTGAAAATGGAGAGCAGCGTTTCTATCTCGCTGTGACCGTCCGCATAAAGTGCGGCGCGGCTTTCCGTTGTCAGTGTGAAAAGGCTTTTTCCCCTGACACGGGGAATCACGCTTTCCAGCTCACCCCTGAGCTCAATGAGGGATATGTCGACTGATGAGCCGAATGCCGCCTTCAGCTGTCTGAGCTCGGTCTCCTTGTCAAGGACCATTATCGGGATATTGCGGGTGAGAAGCCTCACAAGACGGCTTGACGAGAAATCAACGGCACGGTTCGGCAGCTCCTCCACCACCCTGCTGACAGGGACCAGGTTGTAAAGCTCAACGGCCTGTACGATTGTTGTTGTATCCTCGCCCGGTCCCGGCTGGGAGTGAAGAAGGATGACCCTGCTTCTGTACAGCGGAGTCGATGCGAAGCGGAGCGCCCATATGAGTTTTGAGGTGACGGCACATCCTGCAAGATGCTCGAACGGGTAACCGGAAGATGCGACTTTGGGATTGATCAGTGCAAGCGCGTCAGGAAGCTCTTCTCCTGCTATGTGATGATCAACGACGACCACGTCGATACCAGCCTGATTGAGCGCATCTATTTCAGCATTGCAGCTTATGCCGCAATCCACAGTGATCACCAGCGACGCACCTTCCTCCCTGATCGCCTCCACTGCCTTCATTGTCAGGCCGTAAGGATCATCTCCCTGTGGAAGATGAGTGAAGACCTCAATGCCCATTGAGCGCAGTTCCCTGGCAAGCAGTGCGGTGGATGTTATGCCGTCGGCATCCCTGTCGCCGAAGATGGCAATGCTTTCCTTCTCTTCCTGAGCGGAAAGTATGCGCTCCACCGCTTCTTCCATGTCGGTGAAATAAAACGGGGAATGAAGATAGTTCAGTCCTGATTCAAGGTAGAATTTTATCTCGTCACCTGTGGTTATGCCCCGGCGTGCGAATATGTTGGCACACAGAAAACTGACTTTGTATTTCTCGCAGATTCTCCTCACTGTATCGGGAGCAGTTCTATTCAATGTATAGTTCATCAGAATTTTCCTTAAATCAGATTGTCAAGTTCCAGAAGCGCAGCGGCACTTTTCAGGCTGCAGGCATTTGCGAGATTGTACCACCTTATGCAGTAGCGCATCAGCCGTGATGCCATATTGTCGCTAATGATGAAGGACAACCCTTCAGCAAAGCCCGCTTCCTGCGAATCCTTTATATAACGCCGGGCATTCACAGGCAGGATCATGACGGAATGCATGGTATCACAAAGTGAGCAGCAAGGACTAGCAAGATCGGCTGAAAAGCCGAGGATTTCCTTCTCTTCATAAGCCTTGCCGCATACAGGGCAGAATGAAAAGTCCGTGGAAAGTCCTGCTATGTTCACGGCTTTTATGAGGAACTGGGTCACGACTTTCCTGTAATTGTCCTCAGTGATCGAATCAAGGGCAGAGGAGAAAAGTTCATACCAGGAAGGAGCATCCTCTCCTTTCTGCATCATGATGACTTCGCACATGAGAGCAGCGGAGAATGAGGATGCGAGGGATGAGAGCACGTTCTCGTGTATCGAGATTATATTCAGATCAACAAGACTGATCTGGTGACGTTCCTTGTTGTTGTATACATGGAACACCGCTTCGGTGCACAGGCTTGCCTTCACGGCCTTGCGGCTTTTCTGGGCGCCGTAGACGACAACCCGCCTGAGCCCCCATACGGGACTGAGAAGAGTCAGGATGCGGTCCCTCTCCCTGTAGCGTTCGCTTTTTATGACAATTGCCGGTGCGCTTTCGTTTCTGTCCATTGCTCAGAAGATGTTACTCCAATTTTCCTCTTTGTTACAGTCAGGACTGTTTTCCATACGCCGATTGTGCTATCTTCTCACATATGAGAAAAGGACTGCTTTCCGTCATTCTTATCTTCCTATCATCCATTCTGTGTGCCGCGTCCGTACGCGGTGTGAACATAGAGGATACTTTCGAAAGCACAGACAACCTGTCCCTTTTCTCATTCACCGGTGATGTGGAGGATGCATCATATTATGATGATGTGCATTTCTATCTTGTGACACAGGCACCGGGAGATGAAGTATATACATGGTTCGGCCACACCGGTCTCATGATGGAAAGCCCGCAGGGCAGTATCATGTTCGACTGGGGAACATTCTCATTCTCCCCTTCATTCTATCTTGATTTCTGTTTCGGCAGGCTTTACTACACAGTCAGCACAAACCGGGCGGATGCTGTCATAAACCGTGCCATAAGTGAGAACAGAAGAGTCGAAATAACAGAACTGCCTATGGATGCGGCTGCGAAAAAGGGGCTTATGGAGTTCCTTGCATACAATACACAGAAGGAGAACAGGAACTATCTTTATCATTACTATCTCGACAACTGTGCAACACGTGTCAGGGATATCATTGACTTCACAGGCGGCGCTTTCAGAGCCTGGGCTGAGAGCATAATGACCGGTATGACATTCCGTGATCTGTCCACCCTGTACATGAACCGTAACTGGCTGGTAAGCTTCACGCTCAATTTTCTTCAAGGTCCATCCATTGACAGGCAGCTGAATCTGTACGAAGCGTGTTTCCTCCCCGACGTGCTGAACAGTGCTGTGAAAACATTCTACTCGCTTGATGGCAATGTTGTTTTCCAGGGCGATGATGAGAATAATGAAAATCTTCCGCTTGTCTGCACCACACTCATGATCTCACTGGCTCTCACGCTGATCCTTTTCCTCCTCAGACATTTCAGGCATGAAAGACTGTACGGCCTTGTCTCTGCGGTAATCTGGCTTTATACCGGTATAGCATCATCGGTTCTTTTCTTCATGATGTTCTTCACGAACCACGATGTGACCTACTTCAACGAAAACCTGATTTTCATGAATCCTCTTGTCTTCATCATCGCATTCCAGAGCATCGCCGCAGTGTTCAGACCAGGTAAAACCAGAAAAGCCTCAATGTATGCCGCCCGCATTCTGCTGATCCTTTCAATGACGGACATTGTTCTTAAAGGCCTTTTTCCGCTTTCGTTCATACAGGACAATGCGCCTGTGTTCGCATTCATCCTTCCACTTTACCTGCTCACAGCCTTCCCTGAAAAAGAAAGAAAACAGCAGATCTCAGAGAAAGAAACAGACTGCCGCCGTATGAATGCCAGGTGAATGGGGATCAGGCAGTCTGTTCCGCCCGATCAATGATGATATCAGAATAATCTGAAGTGACTTTTCTCTTTCACTGAAACAATCTTTCTCAGCACATCTTCATCTGTGACTTTATCCTGCTGACCTCATCAAGAGACAAATCTGTCACTTCTGCAATCTCTTCTTTGCTCATTTTATTTTTCAAAAGCAGATTCCTTGCGACTTCTGCTGATCTTTCAACTTTTCCTTTGATAATACCTTTTTCAATGCCTTCATCTTCCACTTCTTTCCATACCGAACTCATTTTCCTCTCTCCTGTCTCACTGTTCTTATATGCGGCCACCGCTTCTCTCAGCTCATTATAATGCATCTTCTCCGCTTCTGTACAATTCAGGTCATATGCCAGCTTTCCTTCCGGTGTATTCAGATCCATCACACTCGTGTTGAAATATATTATGTGATTGCCGTCATTATACGGACTTCCGTCATCAAAGTATCTCTCAACCTCTACTATTGTCTTCTTCTTGTCAAAGTAATCATCATCACATATGACTATCACATATGAGTCCATTATCTCACTGGCTCTCATTCCCTTTGAAAGCATCCTAACATCAAGATGTGCCGAGTTCTCTCTTATCCTCCTCTGTGATGCTCCCTCTCTTCCATTCTGTATTTCCACATTGTAATGGTTTCCCTGAACATCCCTCACCAGAACATCAAAGACAACCGACCTGTGTTCCACTGAATGGTCATCTGCCTGAAGGATCACTTCATCCACATCTATGTCATGCTTTTCCAGTATGACCGTTATGAGAAGTGTTATGCACTCCGGTCTGTCCTTCATGACAAGACGGAAGAAAGAATCATCAAGAAGTGTGAGCCTGTCCAATCTCTCCCTTACTTTCCTGTCAACCGTGACACTCTGATACCTGAGTGTCTTCTCACATACCATGCTGCCGTATTCTGTTTCCGCTTCATCTGTCAATGCGGAATCCTCCGCTGTTATTAAAGATTCGGAACTCCTTTTATGTGTTCCTTATCTCTATACTCAAAAATGTCCGTTTCTGGCTAAAAATAGAAAAAGGGCAGCCAATGAAAGCCGCCCCTGAAAACAAATATGCTTTTCTCACTCGAGCTCAAAAGCTCCGGTGTAAAGCCTGTAGTAGACACCTTTTGCAGCAAGAAGCTCATCATGCGTGCCGCGTTCGATGATCCTGCCATGGTCAAGGACCATGATGCAGTTGCTGTTGCGTACCGTTGACAGACGGTGTGCAATCACAAATACAGTCCGTCCTTCCATCAGACGGTCCATGCCCGACTGGACAAGGGTTTCGGTGTGAGTATCGATGCTGCTTGTCGCCTCATCCATGACAAGAACCGGAGGATCCGCAACTGCGGCACGGGCGATTGAAAGCAGCTGGCGCTGTCCCTGTGAAAGCCCTTCTCCGTCATTCTCGATCATGGTATTGTATCCATCCGGCATCATCATGATGAAATCATGAGCATTTGCGAGCTTTGCAGCGGCAATGACCTCATCATCAGTTGCGTCAAGCTTTCCGAAACGGATGTTCTCCATTATCGTTCCGCTGAAAAGATGGGTATCCTGAAGAATCATTCCCAGAGAATGACGCAGATCATCCTTCCTTATCTTGTTGATGTTTATGCCGTCAAAACGTATTTTTCCGTCCTGGATGTCATAGAAGCGGTTGAGAAGATTCGTGATGGTCGTCTTTCCCGCACCGGTGGAACCGACGAATGCGATTTTCTGTCCCGGCTTTGCATACAGCGTTATGTCATGAAGCACTATTTTGTCCTGCACATAGCCAAAATCGACATCGTGCATCTCTATGGCTCCCCTCACCGGGGTATAAGTTACGGGACTACCGTCCGTATGAGGATGCTTCCATGCCCACCGTCCCGTTCTCTCTTCTGATTCCGTCACATTGCCATTCTCATCCTCAGTGCAGTTGACGAGTGTCACATAGCCGTTGTCAACCTCATTTTCCCTGTCAAGGAACTCGAAGATACGCTCTGCACCGGCAAGTGCCATGAGAATGAAGTTCGCCTGCTGTGCGATCTGGCTGATCGGATTTGCGAAACTGCGCGAAAGCTGGAGGAATGCGGCAAGCATTCCGACGGTATAGCCGGATGCGAAGTCACCTGCCATTATGCAGATTGCAGAGCCGATGAAGACAAGAACGACGTACTGCAGGTTTCCTATATTCATCGTTATGGGGCCCATTACGTTGGAATAGCTTCCGGCTTTGGTCATAGTCTCGCAAAGCTGCTCGTTTATGGCATCGAAGTCCTTCTCGCTTTCCCCTTCATGACAGAAAACCTTCACGACCTTGCTGCCGTTTATCATTTCCTCGATGAAGCCGTTGACCCGGGCAAGATTTGCCTGCTGTGCGGCAAAATTGCGTCCGCTCTTCTTCGCTACGGATTTTGTCACATACATGAGTATTACGGTTGCGGCTATGACGACAAGAGTCAGCTGCCAGCTGTTCCTGATCATCGTCACAAGCACCATTATCACGGTAAGAAGAGATGAGACAATACCGACAAGTGACTGTCCTATCATCTGCTGCAGGGTGTCGACATCATTCGTGAAAAGAGACATTGTGGCGCCATGCTGTGTCTGATCGTAATAAGAGATTGGAAGACGCTGGAGCTTCTCGAACATCTTGTCCCTTATGTTCATCAGCGCATCCTGTGCTATTGTCACCATTATTCTTGTGTAGACATATACCGACAGGACACCGAATGCCATTATTGCAGCCCAGCGGACAATTGCGGAAAACAGCGGCGCAAAGCTGTCAAGCTGTCCTGTGATGAGCGGTGTGACATAATCGTCAATGAGTGTTTCGATCATCGATGATACGAAGACCGTCACGAGTGCGGAAATTATGATGCAGGCAAATACGACAGCCAGACGGAGGCCCTTGCCGCGGAAAACCTCGGAGAAAAGTCTTTTGAAGGTTCTGCCGCCGTGCTTTACCATAGTTGTACCCATTCTTCTATTCATCGGACCCGGCATTTTCCTTACCTCCCAGCTGTACGCTTACAAGTGCCTGATAGACTTCATTTCTTTCCATCAGCTCATCGTGTGTTCCCACATCCTGAATACGTCCGTTGTCCATGATGATGATCTTGTCGGCATCAAGTACGGAATTGACACGCTGCGAGATGATGATCTTGGTCGCACCCTTCACATCATTCCTCAGCGCCTGCCTGATCTTTGCATCCGTTGCAGTGTCAACTGCGCTTGTGGAGTCGTCGAAGATTATGACCTGCGGGTTCTTGAGCAGGGCCCTGGCTATGCAAAGTCTCTGCTTCTGACCACCGGAGAAGTTGTTTCCTCCCTGCTCCACAATGCTGTCAAGACCGTCTTTTGCTGAAAACACAAAATCGGCATTGGCAACGGTAAGAGCCCATTTCATCTCTTCTTCCGTGGCATCCTTGTTACCCCACTGGAGGTTGCTTCTCACGGTTCCCGAGAAAAGCGTGTTCTTCTGAAGGACGACAGCTACCCTGTTTCTCAATGCAGTCAGATTGTATTCCCTTACATCATGATCACCGACAAGAACAGAACCTTCCGTGACATCATAAAGACGGGCGATCAATGATATTAATGAGGATTTGCCACTTCCGGTTGGACCTAAGATTCCCACCATCTCTCCCGCATTGATCTTTATGTTTATGTCCTTAAGGCAGAGGGACTGTCCCTTGCCGCCGTATGAGAAGTTGACATTCCTGAATTCAATGTCTCCGTTCTCAACTTCCCTCAAGCCCGGGCCGTCAAGTTCCATGTCCGCTTCTGTCGCCAGCACCTGGCATATGCGCTCGGCGGATGCACGGCTTATGGAAAGCATTGTTATGATCATCGCGATCATGACAAGGGAAGAGAGGATCTGCATGGTGTATGTGAATGTGGACATGAGCTGTCCCGTACCCATCTTGCCTCCCATGATGAGGTGGGCACCGAACCAGCAGATCGCCAGCATGCAGATATAGGCGACAGCCTGCACCATCGGGTTCATAAGGATCATGAATTTCTGGGCTTTGACAAAATCATTCCTGATTGATGCAGAGGAATCATTGAACTTTTCAATCTGGTGAGCTTCCCTTACATAGGCCTTCACCGTCCTGATTCCGGTAAGGTTCTCCTCCACAACCATGTTCAGTTTATCATAATTCTTGAAGACACGGTTGAAAATGGGATGGACCTTTCTCATCAGCAGATATACAAGGACGGCGATCACGGGAATCGCAACCGCGAAGATCATGACGAGGGATCCTCCTGTATTCGCAACCATCACTATTGCGAAAATGAACATCACAGGGGCGCGGAAGCAGATTCTCGTCAGCATCTGGTATGACTGCTGGACATTCTGGACATCTGTGGTCATTCTCGTTATGAGTGAGGATGTTGAGAAAGAATCAATGTTCCTGAAAGAGAAATCCTGCAGATGGTAGAAGATATCATGCCTCAGGTTCTTTGCGAAACCGGAAGAGGCTTTTGCCGCAGTGAATGCACCTGCGACGCCGAATGAGAGAGACAGGAGAGCAGATAATACAATCAGAACACTCATGCGCACGATATAATCCATATCGCCGGCATAGACACCGTTATCTATGATCAGGGCCATGAGCATCGGTATGAGAACTTCCATGGCGACCTCCCCGATCATCAGAAGAGGTGTTATGATTGTAGGCCCGATATACTCTCTAATACTCTTAGACAGTAACTTTAACACTTGCCAACTCCAATATTTTATCCAGTTTTTCCACGACAGCAGAGAAGAGTCCAAGCTCCTCACTGCTTATCGAGACACCTATTATTCTGTAAATATCCTTAAGCTGTGCGGCACATTTCCTGACGACCTCATCTCCCTGAGGCGTCAGAGTGACGGTGCGCATTCTCCTGTCGGAAAGTGAAGTGTTCCTGACCGCAAGGCCTCTGGTGACAAGACTGTCGACAAGAAAGCTCACGGTCGGTCTTCTCAGTCCTGTGAATTTCTCTATTTCCTTCTGGCTTACCGACCCGCCGCATTTCTGCAGAAAGGTGCAGATCCTCAGCTGCTGCGCAGTGCAGTCACCTGCCTTTCCGGCTGCGTTTTCACTTACCCTTCTGATTTTATCAGAGAGAGAAACAACCTCCTCCATGATATTCCCGACACTTCTGGTATCCATAAAACTCTCCAGTACAAGCTGAACGCTAATTAAACGTAGCAGGAGAGAAAACAATCGTCAACCATGTTTTCAGCATAAGAATGCAGTGAAAAACAGCCGCACACCGGATGGTGCGCAGCTGCAGTGGCAAATGAAAAATGATGTCTTTTTTCTTTCAGCCGATCAGGCAGTCAAGGGGAAATGAGACGATGAAAACAGAACCTTCCCCCTCTCTGGATGTGAGTTTCACCTGCGCATTCAGCACAAGAGCTGCATGCTTCACGATGGAAAGCCCCAGACCGGTTCCGCCTGTCGAGCGAGAATGGGATGTGTCCACGCGGTAGAATCTCTCGAAGATGCGTGCCTGATGCTCAGCAGGGATTCCGATCCCGTTGTCACGGACTGAGATGGCAATGGCATCAGGACCTTTCTTTATTGAAAGCTCAACATAGCCGCCTTCCCTGTTGTAGCGCACGGCATTGTCGCACAGGTTGAATATGATTTCGTACACAAGGCGGGGAACGCTGTTTATCTTTATGTCATCCACATCCTTTTTCAACGTGACATGTTTCTCGTCAGCACTCTTTGAAAGAGCGTCAAACACTGATGAGGCTATTTCGGCAAGATCAACAGACTCCTTCGGAAATTCCTTGGTTTCGTCAAGCTGGCTCAGCCTTATTATATCTTCAACAAGTGTGACGAGATGCTCGGCCTCGCTGTGAATCCTGTTAATGAAAGAAGATTTGTCCTCTTCCTTCACAAGATTGTTCATGAGAAGCTCGCTTGCTGCGAGAATCGAATGCAGCGGGGTCTTGAGCTCATGGCTCACATTGGCGCTGAATTCCCTTCTCATACCCTCGGAAAGGACTTTTTCCGTCTCGTCGACTATGAGGATGCAGGTACCGATCGTCTTGTTGTTTTTCTCGTCATGAATCCTGTTCGCGATAAGACGGTTCACAAAACCGTTGCGCTCGAAGAAGTACTCGCTCCTTCCGTTTTTCTTCACTTCATCAAGGGCATTCATGAACTCCAGTGAGCGTTCGAGCACGAGTATGTTCTTGCCCACTACTGCCTGGCTTCCGCCGAACAGCTTGACCGCAGATGAGTTGATGCTCACAATGAGATCCGCATTGTTCAGGATGATCATGCCCTCTCTCATGTTGTCCGTGATGGCATTGAACTCCTTCTGGCGGTAGCGGATAGTGTCTATCTGTTTCGCGATCTGCCTGTTCTGGTTGTCGATCCTGACAAGCAGAGGGGAAATTTCCTCGTAAGTCTCATTGTCAAGCGGATTGTCAAGATCAAGATTGTTCAGAGGCTCGATGATCCTGCGGGATATCCACTTCGAGATGAACATGCACAGAATGAATGCAAGCGCAAGGACAGCGATCATATAGGGAATGACACCCAGCGTGAGTCTGAATACGGAATGCTGCGTCAGTGACAAACGCACGACAGAACCGTCGTCCAGGCGCACCGCGCTGTAAAGCGTCTCTTCTGCTATCGTATCGGAAAGTCTTCTTGACTGTCCGTAACCGAACTGCATCGCGTCCATTATCTCCTGACGGGAAGCATGGTTGTCCATTTCAGCGGCATTGGCCGCGGTATCATAGATCACCGTGCCGTCCTCAGCTACCCAAGTCACACGATACACATCACTGTCGAAATCATCAAAAAAAGTCGTCCCCGCCTTTTCAACGGCCTCCCCCGTAAGCTCAGCCTGAGCCTGAAGAGTCGCGAACTCCATTCCCGTGAAATAGGAATTGAGAAAGAAAAGCGTGAAGACAAGACTGAAAACCATAACGATACAGCAAGAAAGCAGTACGGCACGAAAAATGGTTTTATTCATAACGTCACCTCTTATCCTTCAATACGGTAGCCAACACCCCTGACAGTCTCGATGAGGGCACCTGCACTGCCGAGTTTCTGCCGCAGTGTCTTTATGTGGGCATCGACAGTCCTTGTCTCGGTGCCCGCACTCTGCATCCATATCCTGTCAAGCAGTGTCTCCCGGGTGAATACGATACCCGGATTTGACATTAAAAGCTCAAGAAGATCGAATTCCTTGAGTGTAAGGGCAATCTTCCGGCCTTCAACCATCACGACATGTTCGGCCTTGTTGAGAGTTATGTGGCCAAGTGTGAGCACGGAAGTCTCCTTTTTCCCGCTTCTTCTCAGCACTGCTTTGACCCGGCTGACCATCTCCATCATACCGAACGGCTTGACAAGATAATCATCCGCACCTGCATCAAGGCTCTCGACTTTGTCGTATTCGCTTCCATTTGCCGTCGCCATGATAACAGGTATGTCGCGGTATTCATGCGAAGATTTCAGGCGGCGCAGAATACTGACACCGCTTTCCCCGGGAAGCATTATGTCCAGAATGATAAGGTCGGGAATGTCTTTCTCAAGAGCTTCAAAGAGGTGGGAGGCATCGGAAAACCCCTGAGCCTTGAAGCCCATGCTGTTAAGTGTGTAGATCTCTATTTCCCTGATGCTCTCATCATCTTCAACCGTGAAAATCATTCCTGTTCATCTCTCCTGTGCACGCCAGTGATCGAATATTCAACCCACTCGGCAACGTTAACGGCATGATCCCCTATCCTCTCGAAGTATTTCGCGATCATGAGCAGGTCGCTTGCATACTCGCCGTCGATCTCCTTTTTGTTGATCGCCTCGATGACCACTTTCTTGAGACTGATGAAGAGATCATCAACCACATCATCATATTTTATAACATCACAGGCAAGTTTCTCATCCTGCTTTACGAATGCGTCAATGGAATCACGTACCATCTTCTTCGTTGCAAGGCCCATCTTCTGGATCAGGCTGTATTCACCGTGCTTATGGTCAGCAGTATATGCGATCATCTCCCCGATATCATCTGCCTGATCACCTATTCTCTCAAGATCAGTTACCATCTTTAGCGCAGCGCTGATCTGACGAAGATCGCTTGCAACAGGCTGCTGATGCAGGAGCATCTTCATGCACAGCGCGGTGATTTCCGATTCCTTCTCGTCAATTTCCCTTTCCCTCTGGGAAACAACCTTCACCATGGATACATCACTGTTGAGCAGGGCATCAACACATGTATCGATGGCGCTCTCGCAAAGACTTCCCATCTGGATCATTTCATTATTGAGATCAGACAGCTGCTCCGTAAATTTTATTCTTGTCATAATATCAACCGAACCTTCCTGTAATATATTCTTCTGTCTTCTTCAGTTTCGGCTTGCTGAACAGCTGCTCGGTGTCTCCGGCCTCAATCAGCTCGCCAAGGAGGAAGAAGGCAGTCGTGTCACTTATTCTCAATGCCTGCTGCATGTTATGAGTGACAATGACTATAGTATAATCCTTTTTCAGCTCCATGGCCAAATCTTCTATCTTGCTTGTCGAAATCGGGTCAAGCGCAGAAGTCGGCTCATCCATGAGAAGTATCTTGGGCTCGACCGCGAGTGCACGTGCGATACACAGTCTCTGCTGCTGTCCGCCGGAAAGACCGATCGCGTTCTTCTTCAGCCGGTCCTTGACCTCGTCCCAGAGTGCGGCGTTCTTCAGCGAGCGCTCGACTATCTCGTCAAGCTTCGCCTTCGACTTTATTCCGTTTGTCCTGGGACCGTACGCGATATTGTCATAAATGCTCATCAGGAACGGATTCGGTTTCTGGAATACCATTCCGATATCTCTTCTCAGTCCGTTGACATCAATCTTCGGGCTGAAGATATCCTGCCCGTTGTACAGGACCTGACCTTCAATCCTCACACCGTCGATCAGATCATTCATTCTGTTGAGAGTTCTCAGATAAGTACTCTTTCCACAGCCAGAAGGTCCGATGAGAGCCGTTATGCTCTTCTCCTCGATATCGAGATTTATGTTCTTCAGAGCCTGACTCTGGCCATACCAGAGATTGAGGTTATGTGTTTCAAGAATTTTCACTGTCCATTTCTCCTTTCCATGAGGCGACCCATGAGAGTTGTTGCGATATTTATGATGATGGTCAGAACCATGAGGATTGCGGCAATCGCATATGCAACTTCAAACTCACCCTGCTCCTTAGCATAGACATACAGGGCGACCGTGAGTGTTGCACCGGAAGAGCGCAGGCCTTCGAAGAAGCCGTTGAGATTGTGAGCAAACCCTGTGGTGAAAAGCAGCGCGGCACTTTCCCCGAGGATACGGCCGATCGCAAGAATACAGCCTGTGACGATTCCGTTTATACAGCTTGGAAGCACTACAGTCCTGATGGCTCTCCACTTTCCGGCTCCGAGCGCGAATGCACCTTCCCTGTAGCTTTGCGGAACAGTCTTGAGAGCTTCCTGCGTCGTTCTCAGTATCGTAGGCAGGTTCATGATCACGAGAGTCATTGAACCGGCAAGCAGTGATGTCTGCAGTCCCAGGAACTGGCAGAACACAAGCATGCCCACAAGGCCGTATATAATTGATGGAATACCTGAAAGTGTCTCGGCGGCAAATTCGATAAGCTCGACTATTTTCCTGTTCTTCGCATACTCCGTGAGGTAGATTGCTGCACCTACGCCGATCGGAAGAACCATGACAAGTGTGGCGATCACGACATAAAGAGTGTTCATTATATCGGGAAGGATGCCGATAGTATGCTTGAGGTAACTCGGGCTTGTCGAAACAAGAGACCATGTGATCTCCGGCAATCCCTTGTAGAAAATATAGAATATCATGAAAAGCGTGAGGGCTGACACGACTGCTATCGAGACATAGCAGAAAGTCTTCATCATATAGCCCCATGCCTTTCTTCTGTTTGATAACTGCTGGATCATATGCTCTGACTCCTCTTTTTAATCAGCATAAGGGTTGCGTTGATGAGCATGATGAAGAAGAACAGAACAAGTGCGATTGAGAAAAGCGCCTGTCTCTGAAGTCCTGATGAATAGCTCATCTCACTTGCAACGGCAGTTGTAAGGAATCTTACACTCTGGAAGAGACCGGGCATGTTCGCGACGTTTCCCGCAACCATCATGACGGCCATTGCCTCACCGATTGCACGTCCGATGCCAAGTACGATTGCAGTGAAGATACCGCTTTTCGCAGCAGGTACCGTCACCTTGAAATATGTTTCGGTTGTTGTCGCACCGAGTGCGAGAGATGCTTCTTCATATTCCCTGGGTACCGCCTGAAGAGAGCTCAATGACACCTTTATGACTGAAGGAAGAATCATTATTGCAAGTACAATGATGGCAGCAAGGAGACTTGCACCGTCAGGCACGTTGAACATATTCATGATGCCCGGCACAAGTATGAGCATGCCGACAAGACCGTAAACCACCGACGGGATACCGGAAAGAACTCCGATACACAGCTCCATTACCTGACAAACTTTCTTTGGCGCCATCTTTGCAAGATATACTGATGCGAAAAAACCTATGGGAACACCGATGATGATTGCGCCAGCTGTACCGTAGATACTTGTCAGGATGAAAGGAAGAATTCCGTACTCGGGCTCAGCTGCAGTGGAAGCCCAGCGTTTTCCGAACAGGAAATCCACCAGGCCTATTTCTCTGATGGCAGGCAGCCCGGAGATTATCAGATAGATCGTGATAACCAGAACCGAGCCGACCGCTATGAGTCCGAGGATCAGGAATATGAAGTGAATTACATCTTCTTTAGCTTTTTTTGCGTTCATTTCCCATTCCTACGTTATTATTGTTGATTGCTTTGTTTCTTATTCTGCTACAGGAACCGCACCTGCACCTGCGATGATTTCGTTTGCATCCGGGCTTGTGATGTAGTCGAAGAATGCCTGAGCTGCATCGCTGAGAGCTTCAGTGGATCTTGTTGCGAGTACGAACGGGCGCTGTACGAGGTAGGATCCGTCAAGAACCGTAGCTTCGCTGGGTGCAACACCGTTGACTGTCACAACCTTGACGCTGTCGCTCACTGCTGAAAGTGATGCATAACCGATTGCGTTGGCATTTGTGGAAACTGTTGTGATGACATCACCTGTGCTTGTAAGCTCCTGGCGATACTGGCAGAGATCCTCGGTTCCTGTGATTGACTCGAAACCATCTCTTGTACCACTTCCGGCTTCACGACCGATGAGGACGATAGGACCGTCATTACCACCTACTTCAGACCAGTTTGAAATCTCACCTGTATAAATAGCTGCGATCTGTTCAAGTGTGAGATCATTTACGGGATTCTCGTTGTTCACGATGATTGCGATACCGTCAAGTGCGAGGATTGTCTGTGTGAGACCACCTGCGATCTCGTCATCCTTGAGAGCGCGAGATGCAAGACCGATGTCGCAGCGTCCTTCAGATACAGCTGTGATACCTGAGCCGGATCCTGTCGGGTTATATGTGACAGTGACTTCCGGATGCTCCATCATATATGCTTCTGCAAGTGAACCGATTACTGACTCCATTGATGTAGAACCATCTGTTGATACGATCTGTGATTCCTCACTTGCACCGCTTGCGAAAACAGGGGCAAGTGCACAAAGAGCAACAAGTGCGATTAACCAAAATTTTTTCATTTTTCTATTCTCCTGTAATGAGATTTCTTTTTTTGATGGCTCTCAATCTACAGGTGGAATGTAAAATGAAGGGGGAATGTTTTGTAAAATCCGTGTAAAATGAATTATTTCTTGTATTTAAAGGATTTAGTTGAAATGTAAAATAAAAAACGGATCTTTCAGCAGCCCTTTTTGAGCATTTTCGAGTATTTTGCGAAACGGACGGACAGCATTTAGAATCAAAAAAAGACCGGCCTGAATCACTTTTCAAAGCCGGTCTTCAACCTGTTGTGAAATTTCTCGTCTTCTTTCTTCAATGCGCCTCTTTTCATGAGGGCAGCCGGAAGGCGCATCTTCTGTTGTCTTCCTGATCAATTAGGGAATGACGGTCAGGAAGCGGAAGGTCCCAGTATGTGGCCAGGTCCAGAGAAAGAAGGAATACTCTTTCCGGTTATTACTTACTGTAGTATTCGACTACGTACTGGTCGTTTACTTCAATTGGGATTTCGTTTCTTTCAGGAAGTCTTGTGAGCTTTCCGCTGAACTCTTCATCATTCTTTTCGAAATAAGGAAGATTGAAAGCCGGATGACCGAGGAAGCAGTCTCTGAAGTGCTCGTTCTTTCTTGAGCTCTCCTTAAGTGAGATCACATCGCCGACCTTGACTTCATAAGACGGGATGTCAATCTTCTTTCCGTTAACCAGAATGTGGCCGTGGGAAACAAGCTGACGGGCCAGGCGGATTGAGTTGCCGAAGCCGATGCGGTATACGCAGTTGTCAAGTCTGGTCTCAAGCTGGATAACAAGTGCATCACCTGTCATCATTGTGCTCTTGAGAGCCTTTTCATAGTAGTGATGAAGCTGCTTCTCAAGTACGCCGTAATAAGCCTTGAGCTTCTGCTTCTCTGTGAGCTGCTTACTGTATTCAGTAGGCTTTCTTCTCCTGGCGAATGCCGGAGAATTCGCTCTCTTCATTGCCTTGGGATGTCCACATACATTAACACCAAGTCTTCTGCACTGTTTAAATCTAGGAGCCATGTTTCTTGCCATTAGATTTATACCCTCCGAAAATATTATGCGCATGGTAAAAACCAAGCTTGGTCAGAATAAGCTTTTAGCGCCACGTTAGTCAATACAAAAACAGGAATTAAACGCACATCCAGATAAAAAAGGACGGCATGCCCGCCGTCCTGAATGAAAATGGGCCTCAATCTGTCAGACATTGAAACGGAAATGCATTATATCGCCGTCCTGAACGACATAATCCTTGCCTTCCAGCCTGAGCTTTCCCGCTTCCTTCACCTTGACTTCACTGCCGTATGTGAAAAGATCCTCACAGTTGTAGACCTCCGCACGGATGAAACCTTTTTCGAAATCCGTATGGATTATTCCGGCACAGCGGGGAGCCTTGTCGCCCTCATGGAAAGTCCAGGCCCTGTCCTCATCGCTTCCTGCAGTGAAGAAAGTTCTCAGGCCAAGTGTTCTGTAGGCGCTTCTTATGAGATTGTTCAATCCGCTTTCCTCCAGTCCCACAGCCTCGAGGAATTCATGCTTTTCCTCATCGCTGTCGAGTGCCGCTATCTCGCTTTCTATCTTTCCGCAGATGACGACGACCTCTGCACCTTCCTTTTCAGCAATGGAACGCACTGTGCTCACATACTCGTTTTCCCCGCTGATAGAATCCTCATCAACATTGCAGACATATATGACAGGCTTCATGGTGATCAGATGAAGATCATACAATGCCTTCACCTCATCCTCATCAGTTATGACAGAACGGGCAGCCCTGCCGTCGCCCAGAGCCTCCCTGAGACGCTCGAGCACAGGAATCACAAAGGCATTTTCCTTCTGCTGTTCCTTGTCCACCCTTGACATGCGCACAAGCTTGTCATACCGCTTCTCAACAGTCTCGAGATCAGCAAGTGCAAGTTCTATGTTTATTGTCTCAATGTCTCCGGCGGGATCGATTCTGTTGCTTACATGTATGATGTCGGGGTTGTCAAAACAGCGCACGACATGCGCGATGACCCCGACTTCCCTTATCGATGCGAGAAACCTGTTGCCAAGTCCCTCTCCCTGACTTGCACCTTTCACAAGTCCGGCTATATCCACAAATTCAACTGTTGCCGGAACCACCTTCGCAGGAGGTATAAGAGAGACGATCCGGTCCAGTCTCTCATCAGGAACCGATACGATTCCGACATTCGGATCTATTGTACAGAACGGATAGTTGGCAGCTTCCGCAGGAGCGGATGTGACTGCCGAGAAGATCGTTGACTTGCCGACATTCGGAAGTCCTACAATACCACAATTCAGAGCCATATTCAAAAACCTCGTGACAAGATTAAACCAATTCGCCTCAGCTTGCAAGAATGAGAAGAGTCTGCAATCATTATGCTGATGATAGAAACAGCACAGGATGGCGAAAGGGCCCTGATAGTAATAATCAGTGAGAACAGAGAAAGCGAATACCGGCTCAAAAGACAGGAGGAAGAGGCTGTCAGTCTGCTTGAGACTCTCGGCATACAAAGCCTTTCCACGCTTTTCTTCAATGTCAGGGAAAGAAACAGCTCAACTCTCATAGGACGCGGTCAGGCGGAGGAAGTGAGACAGCATACGATCTTCTTTGAAACCACGCTGGTCTATTTCGACACATCACTCTCCCCGCGCATAAGCCGTAACCTTGAATCATATCTGCAGCAGCCGGTTCTTGACCGCAATGAGCTCATCATAGAAATATTCGCAAGCCGTGCAAGAACAAGGGAGGCCCGTCTTCAGGTGGCCCTTGCAAGAGCCCAGTTCCTGCTTCCCCGCCTCAAACAGGGAATAAACCCGTATTCCCAGCAGCGCGGCGGTGTCAGAGGCGCGAAGGGAGAAGGAGAAAAACAGATAGAACTCGACAGAAGACAGCTTGAGAAAGTGATCGTAAAGCTCAGGAGGGAAATAGAAAACGTCAGGAAAGACCGTACGACACAGCGCAAAAAGCGACTCTCCTCATCTGTCCCGTCTTTTGCACTTGCAGGCTATACAAACAGCGGCAAGAGTTCTCTTGTGAAGGCACTGACAGGTTTCGACACTTTTGCAGAGGACATGCTTTTCGCCACGCTTGATCCCCTTGAGAAGACGCTTCAGCTTGAAGACGGACTTTCCGTGATCCTGTGCGACACTGTCGGCTTTGTCTCAAACCTGCCTCATTTCCTCATCAATGCATTCTCATCGACGCTTGAGGAAGCCCGCCTTGCGGATGTGCTCATACTTGTCCTGGATTCATCCAGCGAGGATATCATCGGCAATTACGAGACAACAAAGGAAGTCCTCACCGAGCTCAGGGCGCTAGACAAACCGGTGATCACAGTACTCAACAAATGCGACCTGAAGAACCCGGATGACATAGCACTGGCAAGGATAAAGGCAGAAATCCCCGATGCAATACCGGTTTCGGCAAAGACAGGGGAAAATCTTGACCGTCTCATCCTCAGGATGAAGGAAGAGACCTGCAGACTGCTGTCGCTTGCCACACTCACACTCGCCGCCTCTGACAGCGCCGCAATAGAAGAAGTGTACAGAACACGTCAGGTGGTCAGTGCACGATACACTGAGAACAGTGTCACATTCCTCCTCAGGGACAGAAAGAGACCCGCAAGCGGGCCTCAGTCTGATTAAAGTATTTATTATTGCAAAGAACAGTCAGTGCTTATTTATTCTCATCATCCTTCTTCTTGCCTGTGACTTTTGCAAGAATGACCATGACGATGAAAAGCACACCGAGACCTACAGCAAGAAGTCCCCAGCGTGAAAAGCCCATTGTGACTGCCTCAAGAACATTGCTCATTGGCTGAAATGTCATACCAGACCTCCTCCGAAATAACTGAGGATCAGGCCGCCTGCGAGAACTGATGCGATCTGACCGGATACGTTTGCACCGAGAGCGAACGGCAGGAGGTAAACCTGCTTGTCTGCTTCGTTGCCGACCTTATGAACAACACGGCTTGACATCGGGAATGCGGAAATGCCAGCACCGCCGATAAGCGGGTTGATTTTCTCTTTTGTGAAAAGGTTCGCGATCTTTACGAAGAACACGCCGCATGCGGTATCGAAGATGAATGCGAGCAGACCGAAACAGATGATCATGAGTGTTTCAGGCTGCAGCAGCTCCGGACCGGACATAGTCGGTGCGATCGCAAGACCGAGAAGAAGTGAGATTGTCGGTGAGAGAATGTCCTGTGCAGCTCTCTGGAGAGAACCGAGAACACCGCATTCCCTGATGAGGTTACCGAACATCAGCATGCCTACAAGTGCGACTGAATCCGGTGCAAGAAGTCCTGATACGAGAGTCACCACGATCGGGAAGATGATTCTTGTCGTCTTTGAAACTGAACTCGGCTTGTAATGCATCTTGATGCATCTTTCCTTCTTGGTGGTTGTCACCTTGAGGACTACCGGCTGTATGATAGGCACAAGGGCCATGTAACAGTATGCGACGATGAGGATCGGGGCAAAGAACTGGCTGTTCAGCCTTGTGCTTACGAGAATCGCGGTAGGACCGTCAGCAGCACCGATGATACCGATACTTGCAGCATCATTGAGAGGGAAGAAGAAGCTTGCGAGCATCATTGAGAGGAAGATACCGCCCTGACCTGCCGCACCGATGAAGATGAGCCACGGTTTTGACAGAAGCGGTCCGAAATCGATCATCGCACCGATACCGATAAACAGGAGGAGCGGGAATGCTTCTGCACCGTTGATGCCGACATCCATGAGCCAGCCGAGAAGTCCGTGAGCCGCAGCATCACCGATTGTGCTTCCCGGAAGGTTTACGAGTATTGCACCGAAACCCATAGGCAGAAGGAGCGTCGGCTCCATCTCTTTCTTGATTGCCAGATAGATGAGGATACAACCTACGACAATCATAATGATTTGGTAAATAAGTTCTGTGTTCATAATGCCCATTTTATACCATATAGAATTTTTATTGGCGATATTCGCCTTTGCCAATATCAATATTGTTCAAGATATATCAAAAGTTTAATATTGCCGGCACTGTGCTGAAAATTCCGCAAATTTTTTGTTGACCGGTTTAGAAAACCGATTTAGCATTTAATCAGAAAGCGGAAGCGGAAGCAGGACGGCAAATCCAGATCCGCCCGGTTTTCAATCGAGTAGCAATCTAAAAAAGGAGAAACAAATGAAAAAAGCATTATCAATCATGTTAATCGCTTTGATCGCTCTTTCAAGCGTATTCGCAAACGGCGCTTCAGAGAGCTCCGGAAAGACAGAAGTTTACTTCCTGAACTTCAAACCGGAAATCGCAGATGTATACACAAACGTTGTCGAACCGGCATTCGAAGCAGCATATCCCCAGTACGACCTCAAGGTTGTCACAGCTGCATCGAACCAGTACCAGACAACACTCAGGAGCGAGCTTGAGAAGGCTGCTCCTCCTGTAATCTTCCAGGTCAACGGACCTGTCGGCGTACAGGAGAATGTGAACACAGTCGCTCCTCTTCAGGACACAGACTATTATTCACTGCTTGCTGACAAGAGCATGGCCCTCACACTTGAGGGAAACGTTGTCGGAGTTCCGTATGCAGTTGAAGGCTACGGTATCATCTACAATGATGCCATCATGAGAAAGTACTTCGCACTCCCCGACAAGGCTGTAAGCATCTCAAGTGCTGAGGAGATCACCAATTTCGAGACACTCAAGGCTGTCGTTGAAGATATGTCAAAGCATCTTGACGAACTGGGAATCCAGGGTGTATTCGCTTCAACATCATTCATGCCGGGCAGCGAATGGAGATGGACAACCCACCTCGTGAACCCTGCTCTCTGGGCTGAATTCGGAGATCTTGCAACAGCACAGGCTGCAAAGGAATTCCAGTTCACAGCCAGTGAAAACTTCAAGAACATCTTCGATCTCTATCTCAACAACTCCATCACAGCAAAGGGTATGGTAGGCGCACGCGCTGATGCCGACTCAATGGCAGAGTTCGCACTCGGTCAGGTCGCGATGGTACAGAACGGCAACTGGGCAGCAGCTCAGATCCTCGGCACAGCAGGCAACACTGTTGCTGACGAAGACATCAAGTTCCTCCCGCTCTACATGGGCCTTGACGGTGAAGAGAACTACGGTATCTGTGTAGGTACAGAGAACTATCTCGCATTCAACAAGAACGCTTCTCCTGAAGCTCTTGAAGGTGCGGATGTATTCCTCACATGGCTCTTCAGCAGCGATGAAGGAAAGGCAATCGTCACAAACGACCTCATGTTCATCACACCGTTCAGCTCATTCAGCGCAGACGAAGTTCCAGACGATCCTCTCGCACGCCAGGTCAACATCTGGATGAACAAGGACGGCATCACTTCAGTTCCATGGGTATTCAACGGTATTCCTTCAGAACAGTGGAAGGCTGACTTCGCACAGGCAATGCTTGAGTACATCAACGGCAACTACACCTGGGATCAGGTGACAAAGGTTGCTCAGGATGCATGGGCAAGAGAAGCTGAGCTCGCTGGAAGATAAGCTTAAGTCATGTTTTAAAGCCGTCATTTCAATGAGCTTGATATGGCGGCTTTTTTGTTAAACGACAAAAGGGGTTGTTAGAAAAATGGAAAAAACTCTCAGAAAATATTTTCCTCTCTTCGCTCTTCCCGCTCTGATATGTTTCGCACTTTCCTTCCTTATTCCGATGGTATGGGGCTTCATTCTCTCATTCTGCGAGTTCACAACCATCACAGATGCGACATTCGTCGGTTTTAAAAACTATGTAAGAGCGTTCACCGTAGACAACTACTTCACCGGGGCCTTCTGGTTCACACTGGGCTTCACCATTGTAACGGTGATATCGATAAACATTCTCGCATTCACAATTGCGATGATCCTCACAAAGAACGTTCCGGGCACAAACGCATTCAGGACGATATTCTTCATGCCCAACCTCATCGGCGGCATCGTTCTGGGCTGGATCTGGCAGGTCGTTCTCAACGGTGTCCTCGCGGGATTCGAGCAGACACTTCTTTCAAATGCAAAATACGGTTTCTGGGGCCTTGTCATCCTGATGAACTGGCAGAATGTGGGTTACATGATGGTCATCTACATCGCCGCCATCCAGAATATCTCAAGCGACATGCTTGAGGCGGCCTCCATAGACGGTGCCGACGGAAAGACAACGCTTTTCAAGATCATCATACCTTCCGTCATGCCCAGCATAACGATCTGTCTGTTCCTGACTCTGACCAACGGCTTCAAGCTGTACGATCAGAACCTGGCACTCACGAACGGCGCACCAAACCACCAGACTGAAATGCTTGCTCTCAACATCTTCAACACATTCTATTCGAGAACCGGCTTTGAAGGTGTCGGCCAGGCCAAAGCCGTGATGTTCACGATCATTGTCGCGGCCATCGCTCTCATTCAGCTGATTGCTACAAGAAGCAGGGAGGTTGAGAACTGATGGCACAAGTCGCAAGAAAATCAACAAAATGGATTCTTTTCATTATCCTTCTCATTGTCGCGGCAGTTATCATATTCCCTATTCTTGTCGTGCTGATGAATTCTTTCAAGGCAAATCTCTTCATCTCATCCACCGGTGCCTTCAAGCTGCCTGACAGCCAGAGCTTCGTGGGACTTGCCAACTACTTCAACGGTGCTGACAGAATCAACTTCTTCTCGGCATTCGGCTATTCACTGTGGATCACGATAGCATCGGTTGCCTGCATACTGCTTCTGACAAGCATGCTCGCCTGGTACATCACAAGAGTGAAAGGCAAGGTGACCTCAGCAATCTACTACCTTCTCGTATTCTCGATGATCGTGCCTTTCCAGATGGTCATGTTCACAATGAGCAAGTTTGCAAACATGATCCACCTCGACAATCCGGTGGGAATCATCGTGCTTTACGTCGGTTTCGGCTGCGGCATGAGCACATTCATGTTCTCAGGATTCATCAAGAGCATTCCGCTCGCACTTGAGGAAGCTGCGATGATTGACGGAGCGACTCCGGTCAGGACATTCTTCTCCGTCGTGCTGCCGATGCTCAAGAGTACGGCAATCACAATCGCGATCCTTGAGACAATGTGGGTATGGAACGACTATCTGATGCCCTACCTCGTCATCGGAACTGAATACAGGACAATACCTGTGGCAATCCAGTACCTGAGAGGAGGATACGGTTCTGTTGACATGGGTGCAATGATGGCAATGCTCGTACTTGCAATGATTCCTGTCATTGTTTTCTTCCTCACATGCCAGAAGTACATCATCAAGGGTGTGCTTGCAGGTGCTGTAAAGGGCTGATAAAAGGAGGGTGCATATGAATGCAAATGGAAAGAAAAGAATAACCATTGCCGATATCGCAAGAGAGTCTGGATACTCGAAAACCGCGGTATCATTCGCCTTCAATGCACCTGAAAGGATCAGCACAAATGCCAGAGAGAAGATCCTCAGAACTGCCGGAAAACTTCGTTATATACCGGATCCGACAGCAAGGAACTTCTCTCTCGGCAGACATTCTTCTATAGGCTTTCTCCTGCCCCAGAGTATCGACACTTGTCTTCTCAACCCGTACATCATAGATGTGATGAGAGGCCTTGGTACTGTGTGCCAGGAGAACGGCTATATGCTTACGATCATACCGCCTCTCAATGACTCGCTGTATGAAGCTGTGAAAAACGCCACCGTGGACGGTCTCATAACCATGGGTTACCTGATAAGCGACGGCGTCGGCAGTCTTGCGGATGTCAGGGCGATGCCGCTTGTTATGATCGACGGAGGGGATTCCGACAGGTTCCTTTCCGTGAATATCGATGATGAAGGTGCTGCATATATACAGCTGTCAGCAGCGCTCAGGGCCGGACACCGGAAGATAAGCATCGTCAGCCTGCCCGCCCCCACCCTCACGCCGGATTTCAATGAAAAAGGACTGATCGCCCGGCGCTTCCGGGGCTACAGAAAGGCACTTGATGAATTCTCTGTGGATGAGAACAGTCTCTTCTATTTCCAGAGTGAGGCCACTTACGCATCAGGCCTCGCACTTGCGGATGAGATAATGAAGACACAGCCCACATGCATCGTCACGATGAGCGATGCACAGGCTTACGGAATAATGGACAGGCTGACCTCAATCGGCTGCAGCATTCCTGATGACATATCGATAATAGGGTTTGACAACATCCAGCAGCATGGCTGTGTCAGAAAGCTGACCACCATCGACCAGCCCGGAATCGAGAAAGGCTCTCTGGCTGCCAGAACGCTTTTCTCAATAATGAACGGAAAGAAAACAACCAAAGCCCCGGTGGTTCCGCATCGTCTGATAGAAGGCGGAACACTGAGGACTTTGTAAAGGAGAAATATGGAAATAACAAATGCCCGTTATGCGGGAATACTCTTTCACCTGACCAGCATACGAACCAGGTACGGTATAGGAGATATGGGAAAGGAAGCCTGCCGCTTTGCCGACAAGCTTCACAGAACAGGGGCCACGCTCTGGCAGATACTGCCGCTTGGTCCGACAGGATACGGCAACAGTCCGTATGCATCCCGCTCGACATTTGCGGGAAACGAACTTCTCATCGATCTTGAAAGCCTTGTCTCAGACGGATGGCTTTCAGCTGAGGACATCGCATCACCTCCCCTTTTCGATAAGGATCATGTAGAATTCGACAAAGTGAGGGCATACAAACTTCCTCTTCTAAAGAAAGCGGCAGCAGCATTCCTTGAGAAAGGCGGGAAGAATGAGAAGGAATACAGGAAATTCAGGAAGGATAATGCCTTCTGGCTTGACGGCTATGCTGTTTTCATGACGCTGTACGATGAAAAGTATCATGATGCACGCTGGATGCTCTGGAGTGACAAATACAGTCCTCAGACACTCAGGAAATACTCAGCAGAGGCCGAGACATACAGAGTGCTGCAGTACTTCTTCCTCAGACAGTGGCTGAAGCTCAAGGAATATGTGAACAGCCTCGGCATAAAGATCATCGGAGATATCCCGATATTCGTCGGTGCCGATTCTGCGGACACATGGTCGAACATCGAGCTCTTCAAGACGGATGCGAAAGGCGGCTATTCTGCGGTTTCGGGAGTCCCGCCAGACAATTTCTCAGCCACGGGACAGAGGTGGGGAAACCCGGTTTATGACTGGAAAAAGCATGAGGAGACCGGCTTTGCATGGTGGATTGCCAGAATCAGGAAGCAGCTTGAGTTCTGCGACATCATCAGAATCGACCATTTCAGAGGCTTTGATGCCTACTGGGAAGTCAAGGCAAGCTGTCCGACTGCCGAGCACGGCAGATGGGTGAAGGCTCCGGGAAAGGCTTTCTTCCGCACTCTGGAAAAAGAACTCGGGCATCTTCCAATCATCGCGGAGGATCTTGGATTCATGACTGACAGTGTCAAGGCACTGAGGAAAAACAACCATCTTCCCGGCATGAAGATCTTCCAGTTCGGCTTCACAAGCCTTCCGGACGGATCCCTCAACACATATGATGACTTCCTTGCCCATAACTGGGATGAGGATTTCGTAGCCTATCCCGGCACTCATGACAATGAGACCTTCCTCGGCTGGTACCGCAGTCAGGATGAGCTTACAAGACACAACGTAAGGGAATACCTCGCATCTGACGATAATGAGATAGTATGGTCAATGATGAGAGTGCTGATGCAGAGCCATGCAGGCTGGGCAATCGTTCCGCTCCAGGATATCCTCGAGCTCGGCAACGAGGCAAGAATGAACACGCCAAGCACCTGCAATGAAATAAACTGGTCATGGATGGTCGACATAGACAGACTTGACGACTACCGTATTTCCCGTTTCACCCATCTTGTGAAGATTTCAGGAAGAAACGGCATGACATTCACTGAAAAGCTGAAAGAGCTTGAAAAGCAATAGCCGGCACAACAGGGGATCTGCAGCAGATGCAGATCCTCTTTTCATCCAGCCTGGGGAGACTCATCCTTTTCAAAAATGATTCTCTTGAGAAGTTCAAGCTTTCCTGCTATCTCGATCAGGGCCTTATCCAGAAGCATGACTCTGGTATCCATCTGATGAAGCTGACGTATCTTTTCCCCATATTCGCCCATCACCGGAATGCGGATGCCTGGTGTATTCAGCTCCTTTTCCCCGATCTGCACCGCATTTCTGTGAGCATCTGTGCTCAGATGGCAGCTTCTGAATGAAAGTCCGTTTTTTGTCCGGCTTGCGGCAGAAGAAAATGTGCGGCAGATGACAGGACGTACCCTGTATGCAGAGCACCTCTTTGTCTCACAGTCAAAAAGAGGACAGCAGGTATGACGGCTTTTCCAGTCAGAGAGGAAGGACACGTCCCTGTTCTCGATAATGAAAACATAGAAGCCTGCGGCAAGCGCCTCAAGATAGGTCACATCCGGGATGAAGTTCTCACAGCATCTGCCGCACCTTGCCGGACAGGTGATTGAAAAGCTCTTCTCAAAGTCTGTGAAATCATTTTCTATGCTTTTGTAATAATTCCATACCGTCAGCACATCATCATGGACACTGGTGCCGCGGAAAAGGGAAACTGCCTGTTCTATTTCATCCATGGATGAGAGTATTAGCACAATGAAAACAGTTTCAGCAAGATGTTTTCACAAAGATTTCTCATTCGCAGAGAAGTTTTTCAACCTTACCGAGGATGAGTCTGTCCGCAGGCAGCCATCTGAGTGAATACAGAGATGATCTGTCAAGAAAGGCGGAAGACTCCGCCTCAAGAAGATCAAGCTTCCCCACCTTCACCTCACATAGAAAACAGTGCATCACCAGATGAAACGCAGGATAATCGTACTCCACCGTGCCGATAAGCGAATCTATGGCTATCAAGGTGTCATGCTCCTCCTTTATCTCCCTCACAAGCGCCTCCTGGGGACTTTCTCCGGCTTCGACCTTGCCTCCCGGGAATTCCCACCAGTCCTTGTACTCACCGTAACCGCGCTGAACGGCAAACACCTTTCTGTCAATGACGATGACAGCAGCTGAAACCTCGATTGTCTTCTTATCCATCATTGTCTCCGGCTTATGATTATCAGCTATTGCAATTGGATTGTGCAAGGCTTAACTCTCAATCAACATTGGCAATATGTTATTATAATAACTTATTGTTATATTATTGACATTACTGTTATTTATAAAGTATTTTTACCGCAAGCGGAGGTAAAATGAAAATCGCAATCGCAGGCTATGGAAAAATGGGCAAGATGGTGCATCTTCTGGCGAAAGGGATGGACAATGTCGAAGTCACAAACATAATTGACCCCGCAGCGGGGGATGCAGAAGTAACAGATGAAAGAGTCACAGCAGACAGCATCAGGGATGCCGATGCGGTCATCGACTTCTCCAGCAGTCAGGCGGTGATGGAGAATATCAGGGTATATGCCAGGTGCTCCGCAACAGCGGTGATCGGAACAACCGGCTGGCTTGATCATCTTGATGAAGTGAAAAAGCTAATCGGCGGCACTGATGCCAGAATACTTTATTCAGGCAACTTCTCGCTCGGTGTCACACTCTTTCTCATGCTGGTGCAGGAAGCTTCACGGCTGATCAGCAATATTCCATCCTATGACGTGGCAATAAGCGAAATTCACCACAGTGAAAAGGCGGACAGCCCGTCAGGAACGGCATTGATGGCAGCGGAGAAAGTTCTCTCACGTCTTGAGAGGAAGAATGAAATACTTACCGGAAACAGTGAAGGAAAAATACGTGATAACCAGCTTCAGATCACATCAATGCGTGTCGGACATGTCCCCGGTGTACATGCGCTGACGATTGACGGACCTGCAGACACCATAACGATACAGCACAGCGCAAGAAACCGCGAAGGCTTTGCCTCCGGTGCACTGCAGGCGGCACTCTGGCTGATGAAACAGGATAAAGGACTATATTCAATGGATGATTTCGCAACATCCCTTACAGGAGGTAATGCAGATGCATGAATACAAAGGAGTCTATACTGCCCTCGTGACACCTTTCACGGATCTCGGTGTTGTCGACTACAGAGCTCTTGAACAGATAGTGAACCGCCAGATCGAAGCAGGCATTGACGGTCTTGTCCCCTGCGGGACAACGGGAGAAAGCCCCACCCTCTCCCATGAAGAACATGACAGGGTGATCGCACAGACGATAAAGTATGCTGCAGGACGCGTTCCGGTGATCGCGGGAACAGGTTCCAACTCCACCACTGAGGCCATAAGGCTCTCACAGCATGCCGAAGATGCGGGAGCGGATGCGCTTCTCCTTGTAAATCCGTATTACAACAAGCCGACCCAGAAAGGTATGTACCTCCACTTCAAGGCAATAGCCGACTGTGTGAAGATTCCCTGCATACTCTACAACATCAAGGGCCGCACCGGCGTGAATCTTGAAACGGAAACACTGAAGAGACTTGCAGAGGACTGCCCGAACATCACGGCAGTGAAGGAGGCATCAGGATCTATTAAACAGATGGAAGAAGTGATCAGCACCACCGGTGATGATTTCATGATTCTCAGCGGGGACGACAATCTTGCCCTTGATCTCATAAAGATCGGCGGGGACGGTGTCATAAGCGTCGCCTCGAATCTCTTTCCCCATGAAATGGCAAGAATGATACATGCCGCTCTTGATGACAACTGGACTGAAGCCGATAAGCTCGGAAAATGGTTCGCACCATTCTTCTCACTGTGCTTCATAGAGACAAACCCGATTCCGATCAAGACAGCTATGGCAAAGGAAGGATGGTGCACTGAGTCATTCAGACTGCCGCTGTGCACACTTGAAAATGAAGAACACAGACAAAAGCTCTATGAGAGAATAGATGAAATGTCTGCCGACATAAAGGAGGGACGTATCTGATGGCACACGCAAACGAGAATTTCGCACATCTTCAGGCCGGTTATCTTTTCCCGGAAGTCGCAAGGCGCATCAATGCATGGAGTGAGAGAAATCCCGGTGAGAAAGTGCTCCGCCTCAGCATCGGCAACACAACTGAGGCGATTCCGCCTTCAATCGCCCAGGCGATGAAGGATAAGATAGATGCTCTTTCAGACCGTGATACATACACAGGTTACGGAGATGAACAGGGAGAGATCAGACTCAGGGAAGCGCTGAGGAACCACTACAGGAATGAATACGGTGTGGATCTTCCTGCCGATGCGTTCTTCGTCTCTGACGGTGCCAAAAGCGATGCGGCAAACATCCAGTCCATTTTCAGCAGTAAAAGCATAGCCGCAGTGCAGGATCCGGCCTACCCCGTCTATGTTGACTCCAATGTCGCAGGAGGTCACACAGGAGTGTACGACAAGGCATCTGACGGCTACAGCGGAATAATCTACATGAAGTCAGACGAGTCAAACGGTTTTGTCGCCTCTCCTCCTGATACCCATGCTGATATAATATATCTGTGCTTTCCGAACAACCCGACAGGAGCAGTTGCGACCAGAGACCAGCTCAGGGCATTCGTCGATTACGCCCACAGGGAAAAGTCCGTTATAATCTTCGATGCTGCCTACTGCGATTATATCCAGAGCGGGGGGATTCCCCATTCCATCTACGAAATCGAAGGAGCTGAAGACTGTGCCATCGAGATAAACTCGTTCTCAAAGAATGCAGGCTTCACCGGTGTCAGACTCGGCTGGACAATCGTGCCTCATACCCTGATCACACAGGATGATGACAAAAGTCTTCTCCACAGATTCTGGAACAGAAGGCAGACGACCTTCTTCAACGGAGCCTGCAACATAGCGCAGGCAGGAGGCATCGCAGCATTGACAGAACAGGGGAGAAAGGAGTGCATGAAGCTTGTCTCATACTACAAGGACAACGCCGCAATCATAAAGGAAGCAGCAGAGTCCATCGGTCTTACCTGCTTTGGCGGTGTGGACAGCCCGTACGTATGGACAAAGTGTCCTGAAGGTCTCTCCAGCTGGGATTTCTTCTCCCTCCTGCTTGAGAAGGCACATGTCGCTGTGACGCCGGGTTCCGGCTTCGGTCCTGCCGGTGAAGGTTTTGTGCGCATTTCGGCATACGGACACAGGGAAGATGTGGAAGAGGCCACAGCCTCACTTAAGGAGAATCTCTGATGAGCGAAAAAAAACTTCCACTGGACAGCAGTGAGCTGATCCGCTTCGCAAAGACAGCCGGAACGCCGTTTCACATTTACGACGGCGATGCGATAAAGGCAAACATCAGGAGCATGGCTGAGGCCTTCTCATGGGCTGACGGGTTCATAAACTATTTTGCAGTGAAGGCACTTCCGAATATCAGCATACTGCGTCTGATCGCGGCAGAAGGCTTCGGTGCGGACTGCTCTTCACTTTCCGAGCTGAAGCTTGCTTCGGAGGCTGGTTTTTCTCCCGACAGGATAATGTTCTCATCAAATGACACGGCGGATGAGGAATTTCTCGAAGCCTTCAGGATGGGCGCAATAATCAACCTTGATGACATCACTCACATTGATGATGTCATAAGAGTATGCGGCAGACTTCCCGAAACCATCTCTTTCCGCTTCAGTCCGGGCAGGGAGAGAACAGGAAACGCAATCATAGGAAACCCTGTGGAAGCAAAATACGGAGTGACGCATGAACAGCTCATCTCATGCTATGAAAGGGTACGGAAAGAAGGTGTCAGACATTTCTATCTCCATACCATGGTCGCATCCAACGAGCTTAATGAGGACTATATTGTCGAGACCGCCCGCATGCTTTTCTCTCTTGTGAGGGAGATATATGAGCAAACCGGCATAATCATCGAGCAGGTTGACCTGGGAGGAGGAATCGGTATTCCCTACAGACCGGAAGATGAAGCGATTTCATTCAGCTCCCTATCAGAGCGTATAAGACAGTTGTATGAGGATCTCATAGAAAAAACAGGAAGGAAACTGCGCATCTCATTTGAATGCGGAAGGTGCATCACAGGTCCTTACGGCTGGCTTGTGAGCACAGTGCGTCATGTCGCGCACAAGTATAAAGATTATGTCGGCCTCGATTCCACAATGGCAGATCTCATGCGCCCTGCCCTGTACGGTGCCTATCATCATATAACCGTTGCGGGAAAAGAAGGGAAAAAAACAGATCATGTCTATGATGTCACCGGTTCGCTGTGCGAGAACAATGACAAGTTCGCTGTGGACCGCTCTCTTCCCGAAATAGAAAAAGGAGATATCCTCGTGATCCATGATACCGGGGCACATGGCCATGCGATGGGTTTCAACTACAATGCGAAAATGCGCCATGCCGAGTATCTTATCGAAAACGGTGAGATTTACAGGATAAGACGTGATGAAACTTATGAGGATTATGTGAGAACACAGCTTGCAAGGCCCGAGAAAATCATATTCTAGCAGTATGTTCCCCTCTGCCTTGCCTGCAGTGCGGAAAACTGGTATTGCAGCAGCCTGATGCCTGTCCGGTTGCAATTAAGGTGAAATACAGGAAAGGACAAGGCCGGCCCCGCAGCAGAATGGCCTCAGCTGTCAAGAATTCTGCATTCATGACAGACGTATCTTTCACAAATGACAGACAGCATTTCTCACAGAATATAGATGAGCATGTCGACTGCGATCGCAGCAATGACAGAAACCATGACGGGAAGCCTCAGCCATGCAAGAAGTGCGGCAGCCGCTCCACCTGCGATTCCAATCCATATATTCGCACTGTCAACGGCAAAGACTGATGGAAAAACAAGTGCCGCCATGGCTGTGTAGGGAATCAGACGGAGGAATTTCTCAAACCGGGCAGGGAATCTCATCTTTTCTATGAAAAGGGATGGCAGCAGACGGGGAATGAATGTGACAAGTCCCATTCCTATGATGAGAACAAGAATTTCACTTCTCACGCGGCATCCTCCCCGAGATCAACAAAGAACACTCCTGCAAATGCACATACAAGGGTGGAAACTATGAGAGCCCAGCTTGATGTCATCACCTGTGACAGTGCAGTGTTCACACAGGCTGTTATCACAACAAGCAGGGCAAGTCTCCCGTTTCCCCTGAGACTTGGAACCAGAAGGCCTATGAACATCGCATACATGGCAATGCCGAGACTGGCAGAGACAAGAGCCGGAAGTGCTTCTGATGCCAGTGCCCCTATCAGGGAACCCATGGCCCATGAAAGGTAAGCGACGGAAACAAGACCGAGAAAGAAAGCCGGTGTGCACCGCTTTTCATCAGATGTCGTGAAAATAGCAAAGGTCTCATCCGTGACACCTGCTGAAGAGATGATCCTCAGGGCAAGAGGTGTGCTGCCCATGCGGTTGAACACACAGGTGCTCATGATCACATGGCGCAGATTTATGATGAATGCCGCAGTTATCATGGCAACAAGCCCTGCACCCTGCGCATACATTCCAACCGCCATCATCTGGCTTGCCCCGGCAAATACGAGCAGGGACATCAAGACTGTCTCAAGTGCCGAAAAACCCGCATCATGCGCCATGACGGCATATGCGATACCGACCGGCACGAAACCGAGAATGACGGGAAGCGCGGCCCTCTCTCCGTCAAAATATTCCTTTTTCCTGTTTTTATGTGCTGACATTGTAATTCCTGCTGAAGCGATGAATGTTTTCAGCTGGCACTCAGATTACCAGCTGAGGGAAAAATCATCAAGCGGAAACACGGAGGACGGACCTTCTCAGCTCAGCTCGAACAGACCTGTATACAGATCGTAATAACGGCCTCTCTGCGCTATGAGGTCGTCATGGCTGCCACGCTCTATTATACGGCCGCCTTCAAGCACAAGAATGGCATCGGCATTCCTGACAGTGGAAAGACGGTGTGCGATGACGAACACGGTACGTCCTTCCATAAGGCGGTCCATGCCCTTCTCTATCAGGTCCTCGGTTCTCGTATCGATATTGCTTGTCGCCTCATCAAGAATGAGAACCGGAGGATCTGCGACCGCGGCACGGGCAATGGCGATCAGCTGACGCTGTCCGCTTGAGAGATTCGCACCATCGCTCACAACCATTGTGTCATAGCCTTCCGGAAGACGGCGTATGAATGAATCCGCATTTGCAGTCACAGCAGCCTTCTCCACTTCATCATCACTTGCGTCCAGACGGCCGTATCTTATGTTCTCCCTTATGGTTCCAGTGAAAAGATGAGTGTCCTGGAGAACCATGGCAAGGGAATGACGCAGATCAGCCTTCCGTATCCTCCTCACGTCAATTCCGTCAAAACGGATTTGACCTTCATCCACATCATAGAAGCGGTTTATGAGATTCGTTATGGTTGTCTTGCCGGCTCCTGTCGACCCGACAAAGGCAATCTTCTGTCCGGGTTTGGCATAAAGGCTGACATCGGTAAGCACAGAGTGTCCCCTGACATATGAAAATGTGACATCATTGAATCTCACATCGCCCCTGAGCGGAATCCTGTTTCCTCCGTCATTCCAGTTCCAGCTGCTGTTCTCAGTCTTCTCCAGGGTGACTTTTCCCTCATCATTCTCGCTTTCCTTGTCGATAAGTGCAAATATCCTTTCCGCTCCGGCAAGGGAGGAGAGAAGAAAGTTGCTCTGCTGCGTGAACTGGTTGATCGGTGCCGTTGCCTGTCTGACAAATACCAGATAGCTTGCAAGGGCACCGAAGCTTGTCAGCGAGAAGAGGACCATAAACCCACCGGCAATGGAGACTATGGTGTATGTCAGAAATGAAATGCTCACAACAGCCGGTATCATGGTGGAAGCATATGACTGTGCGGCTGTACCCATTTTCCTCAGCTCCTCGTTCTTCTCCCTGAAGCCTTTCAGATTCTCTTCCTCGTGATTGAATACCTTTATGACCTTCTGCCCTGCTGTCATTTCCTGAATGTATCCGTCAAGGGAACCGAGGCTTGACTGGTGTTTCTTGTAATATTTCTTGCTGTGGGATGCGGAAAAGCGGACATAGAAGAACATCAGAGCATAGGAGAATGCGACTATGAGGGAAAGTCTCCAGTTGATGATTATGAGCATCGTCATTGTGCCTATTATCTGGATACCGTTCTTGATCACGGCAGTGAAGCTGTTGTTCAGCGCATCAGATATAGTATCGACATCATTTGTGTAATAGCTCATGACATCACCATGCTGATTCATATCGAAGAACCGTATGGGAAGCGTCTGCATATGTGAAAAGAGATCCTTTCTTATGTCGTAGACTATCTGCTGGCTGGATGCGGCCATTATCTGGCTGTAGCCGAGGGATGCCAGCACGCCTGCGGCATAGATCACGGCAGTAATTGCGACACCTTCCACAAGTTCCGCCATTCCTCCACCCGAAACGAGGGAGTCTATCACAGGGGAAATCATGTAGGTCCCGAGAAGGTTGCAGGTGACGCTTATGACAACAAGCAGGGCAACCAGCAGCAATGAAATCCTGTGACGGCCCATGTAGGCAAGAAGGCGTTTCACCGTATATACAAGATTCTCAGGTTTTCTGGCACTGACCATTCTGGGCATCAGAGTGTACCTCCCTTCATCTGCGAGTCATAGATTTCCCTGTATATTCCGCTCGTCTTCATAAGCTCGTCATGGGTGCCGGAGGCAGCAAGATGACCGTTGTCGAGAATGAATATGCAGTCAGCTTCAATAACTGTCGAAATACGCTGTGCGATGAATATTTTCGTGACACCTTCAAGTTTTCTCAGGTTGTCCCTGATCAGCTTTTCCGTAGCACTGTCCACCGCACTGGTGGAATCATCGAAAATGAGGATCTTCGGTTTTTTCAGAAGCGCACGTGCTATGCACAGTCTCTGCTTCTGTCCTCCCGACACATTGACACCGCCCTGTCCCAGATCGGTGTCAAGGCCCCTGGGCATCCTGCGTATGAACTCTCCAGCCCCGGCCTTGTCACAGGCTTCCATCATTTCCTCGTCACTCGCCCCGCTGTCACCCCAGCGGAGGTTGTCCCTTATCGTTCCGCTGAAAAGCAGGTTTTTCTGAAGCACCATGCCCACAGCATCCCTGAGAGTGTGCAGACTGTAGGCCCTGACATCATTGCCTCCTACAAGTACCTGACCGGAATCAACGTCGTAGAGTCTGTCTATAAGCTGCACAAGAGAGGATTTTCCGCTGCCCGTTCCGCCAAGGATCCCTATTACGGAACCGGGTGCGATTGAAAGCGATATGTCTTCCAGTGTCTTCTCCTTAGCCTTGCTGCTGTAGCTGAAGGACACATTCCTGAATTCAACGGAAGATGAAGGAACATTCCTCAGTGGGTTCTCTCTCTCCTTCATGACCACTTTCTCATCAAGCACATCACAGATTCTTCCGGCAGATGCCAGGGAACGAGTCAGGAGAAGGAAGACGTTTGACAGCATCATCATTGAGTTCAGAACCTGCATCACATAGCTGAGGAAGCCTGTAAGCTGTCCGACCTGAAGAGAGCCTTCAAGCACCATGGAGCCTCCAAAGAACATAAGCGCAAGCACGCAGATATACATGATAAGCTGGAAGAACGGCAGGTTCAGCACGGCAGTGCGGTTGGTTCTTATTGCCGTGTTCTCAAGCTTTGTGTTCACTCCGTCGAACTTGTACTCCTCAAATTCATCCCTCACGAAGGCCTTGACCACCCTTACCGCCCGAAGGTTTTCCTCAACCACCGAATTCAGAGAATCGACAGTCGTCTGGAGAACTGAATACATAGGGGCCACATGCCGTACAATCAGGAAAAGTCCGATACCGAGAAGAGGTGTCAGGATGATGAAGACAAAGGCAAGCTCTGCATTCATCGAGAATGAGAAGATTATACCGAGCAGCAGCATCACAGGAGATCGCATCAGCGGCCTCAGTCCATTGTTTATCGTGTTCTGCATTACGGTGATGTCGCCGGTCATGCGGGTGACAAGGGAACTTGTCTCAAATCTGTCTATATTTGAGAACGCATAGCTCTGGAGCTTTTCGTATTCCATCTCTCTTATCTCTGCACCCCACCCGTATGCGGCTCTGGCAGCAAAACGCGCATATGCAAGACCGGTTGCAAGAGCAAGAAGCGAGCACACTGCCATCTGTCCTCCCTTGACCAGCATGTAATGCACATCACCTGCAGATACTCCATTGTCGATGAGATCAGCCATCATTGACGGAATGATAAGTTCAAAACTTGTTTCAATCACGACGAGAATGCATGCAATGATAACATCCTTTCTGTATTTTCCGAGGAGGGAAAACAGTTTTTCCAGACTTTTCATTCCTCATCCTCCTTCGCAGCATTGTCAAGAAGACGCTGCAGCATCGATTTGAGCATCTCTGTCTCATCATTGCTGAAGCCTTTCAGCATCTTTCTTTCCACTCTTTCGCATGAACTGATCCAGCTCTGGGCGGCTTTTCTTCCCTTTTCCGTCAGCTCAAGCACATTCGAACGGCGGCAGTCCTCTGCTGTTCTGCGGGTCAGGAATCCATTCTTTCTGAGTATTTCCGTCATTCTGGAAACAGCAGCAGGATCAATACCGAAATATAATGCGATATCATTCTGGCTTCCGCTTCCCTGAGAAAGAAGATATGTCAGAACCCTCGGCTGTCCCCTGCCGAGTCCGAGTTCTTCCCTCACACTCTGGAGCATGTTGTCTTTTTCATGAAATGTCCGGAACAGAAGCTGATTGAGTGTCAGAGCCATTTTTCTCTCCATTGACTTGTCAATTATTGATATGTCACATATTAGAAAACTAGAATAGGCAAGTCAATGAAATCACAGGACATTGTAAAAATTACTGTCAAAGTCCATCATTTAAAGAGAACATGTAAGAATGAAAATGAGAATTATGAGATATGAAGGGAAAAAGACAGATTTCATCGATCTGCTCCTTCTGGCAGATGAAAGCCGGGACATGATTGACCGTTATATTGGCAGAGGGGAAATGTACATCCTGGAAGATGAAGGAATCGTGAAAGGAGAATGTCTGGTTACAGATGAGGGCGACGGCATCCTTGAGATAAAGAACATCGCCATGCTTCCCCAGTATTCGCGAATGGGTTACGGCAGGGCGATGATTGATTATCTTTCCTCTGCTTACCGTGGTTCATTCTGCATTCTTCAGGCGGGAACAGGCGACAGCCCGCTGACAATTCCGTTCTATGAGAAATGCGGTTTCAAGCGCTCTCATATAATAAAGAACTTCTTCACTGATAATTATGATCACCCTATCTTTGAATGCGGCATACAGCTTGTGGACATGATCATCATGAGGAAAGGCATCTCATGATATGCCCGTGCAGAATGGTCTGCACCTTGCAATGATCAGGTTAATATGGATTTGCGGACAGGTTTTCTGATACGATTGCACATGAGCAGACTATGAGAATAATTGGAACATCAGAAAGAAACAGTGACTTGCTGGAAAAACTTGTAATCATATGGGAAAGCTCAGTCATGGCAACTCATCTTTTCCTCTCAGATGAAGAGATAGAGGACATAAAAAAGTATGTCTTCAAGGCTTTGCAGGAAGTGCAGCTCCTGCTTGTGAGCGAAGATGGAAACGGAAATCATTGCGGTTTCATGGGCATCTCAGGACAGAAGGTCGAAATGCTGTTTGTAAGTGAACAGAAAAGAGGGAAAAGTATCGGACGGAAACTTCTGGAATACGGAATGGAACACTATTCGGTCAATGAACTGGCAGTGAACGAACAGAATCCTCTTGCGAAGGGTTTCTATGAACATATGGGCTTCCATGTTTACAAAAGGGATGAATTTGATGAGCAGGGAAATCCTTATCCAATTCTGTGGATGAAAGGATCACAGGAGGCATAATTGATGAAAATCGGAATAATCTGTGCAGATGAATGCGAACTGACTCCTTTCATTCCAGTAATTCAAAAGCGCAATATTACAAGGCATGCAATGCTGTACTTTCATGAAGGAACTATCAGAAATGCTGATGTCGTTGCAGTATACTCCGGTGTGTGCAAGGTCAATGCTGCAATCGCCGCACAACTCATGATCGACAGATTCAATGCTGAAATGATCATCAATGCAGGAACTGCGGGAGGCATGGATCCAGAGGTAAGAATATTCGATACAGTCATCTCAAGTGAAGTCTGTTACCATGATGTCAGACCGGACAATCACACGGCTTACCATCCATGGCTGGAAACACCGTTCTTCAGAACAGAGACGAAGCTTGTTGAACTTTCAAAAAGCGCGGTCAGAAAAACAAAGACTGGAGGGATAGTGTTCTGGGGAAGAATTGTCACCGGAGAATCATTCATCACAGATGAAGGCAGAGACAGAATAATGAAAGCCTTCTCTCCTCTGGCTGTCGACATGGAAAGCGCCGCAATCGCCCATGTCTGCCACGTCAACTGCCTCCCCTTCATCTCAATAAGGAGCATCACCGATACCGCACAGCACAGCGGAGTGGAGACTTTTGAGGAAAACTGTGAGAAGGCAGCTGAAATCTCAAAAGACATTACGGTATCTTTCATCGAGGAACTGACAGGAAACGACATCATCTGATGAGAAGAAAAACTGCCAGATGATATTATGTAGAAGAGATATATGAGAATAACCTTCCTCACCATTTTCCCCGCCTCTTTTTCAAGCTTTCCTTCCTGCCCTGTAATCTCCAGGGCTGTGGAGAAAGGCATCATAAGTTTTGATGTTGTTGATATCAGAGAGTATGCGGACGGCTGTTTCCGCGCAGTGGATGATTCTCCCTATGGAGGCGGAGCCGGACTGTTACTGAGAGCAGACACACTCACAAAAGCACTTGAAGATGTGAAGACTGGCAGATCAAGAACAATCCTCCTCGGCCCCAAGGGAAAGAAATTCACACAGACAATGGCCCATGAACTTGCCGGTGAAAAGCATATCATTCTGGTTGCAGGTCACTATGAAGGTGTGGATGAGAGGTTCAGAAGCCATATCGATGATGAAATCTCAATCGGAGACTACATCCTGACCGGAGGAGAGAGTGCCGCAATGATTGTCGCAGAAGCGGTTACACGTCTGCTTGACGGTGCACTGCGTGGATCATCGGCGAAAGAGGAAAGTTTTGAGGACGGGATACTTGAATATCCTCAGTACACACATCCCGCTGTATTTGAAGGCAAGGCGGTTCCTGAAGTTCTCATGAGCGGGGATCGGAAGAGAATCGCATACTTCAATGAGACGGAAGCATTGAAAGACACAATACGTCTGCGCCCTGACCTTCTCTCAAATGACCGTGACTTCAGCTGCTGCTCACTTCATAAGGACTATGGCAATGAAGCTGACATCATCAGATGGATAAAGGAAAGGCTCCCTGTTCCTGAAATCCTTTATGAGGATGAAACTTATCTCATACTGTCAAAAAAGAAAGGAAAAAGTCTGAAAGATTGCACGAAGAACAGGATTCTGAAAACCTGCGCTGCCATTCTCAAGGCATTCTGGGCCATGGATGTTTCTGACTGTCCTTGCTGTGAAAGCATAGAAGTTGCAATCAGTAAGATGAAAGAGAGAAAGCTTTCATACGCAGAGTGGAACATGCTGCAAAAACTTGAGGGAAACACCGGTTTGAATGAAGACCGGGTGTTCTCTCACGGGAATCTCAAGCTTGACAATATCATTGTGAATGGAAACGGACTGCTGATGCTGACTGGGATGCAGAAAGCTGGAACTGCTGACAGATACAGGGATCTTGCCCTTCTGATTCCATCTCTTGAAGAAGCAGGCATCAGAAAAGAAGAGCTTTTCTCCCTTCTTGGTCTTGAGCCTGATGAGGAGAAGATTGAATTCTTCGGGAATCTGAATTCTCTGCTATCAGGTTAATTTGAATGATGAACATATCAGAACCCATACAAAGAAATAAAGATTTTTCCCTTAATTTCAGATATCCAATCATATGATTAAATTCAAAAGCAAGAATAACCCTATGATAGTCGAATTTGCGATGGGAAAACAGCATTTAAGATAAAAAACAATGCTGACAGATTCCACATTAACTTCCATAATTGACATCGCATATGATGTCAACTATATTTATTAATCAGGAGAAACTTAATGTCTCAGTGGGATAAACTGCTTGCCAGATTGAAAACCCTGGATGCTGATCTGAGGTTTGAGGAGCTGGAAAAAATTCTGCTCCGCTATGGTTATAATAAAACGCAGTCTAAAAGAGGGAGCAGTCATTACATATTCAGAAAAGGACAATCAAAAATTGTCATTCCAAAACATAAACCGATTTTGAAAGTTTACAAAACATCCAGCAAGAAAGCTCACTCCTTTTAAGGTGTGAGATGAATTGCTGAAGAGAAAATGAAATGAAATAAAATATTGTAAATTAAGCAAATATAATTGAGTAATTAAACGATTTTATGGTATAATAAATCATGACCGAAAAGGAACGCATCCAGAAGAACACCACCATAAAAGAAACGCTCAAAAAGACCCGTGAGCGTCATTCATCCATGCGTCCTGTTGTCGTTGAGATGAAGCTTGATCTCAAGTGCCTGAACAAGAGTGAGAGATACAGTCTTTTCCTGTATTTCACCCAGTGCCGCTGGCTTTGCAATTACCTCATCTCCCTTGATGCTGATACATTCAAAGCGTTCAATACCAGAGAAAGGAACATCACCTCTCTTGATAAGGATGGCAATACTGTGGAAAGACTTCTCACACTGCCTGCCAAATTCATCCAGAGTGTGTATTCTTCCCTCAAGCAGGATATGTCATCACTTGCAGCAAAGAGAAATAAGACAGGAAAGAAGAACGGAAAACTTAAATTCAGGTCATCTTATGATTCAATAGAGCTCAACCAGTATGGAAACACACACTGGATATGTTACACAGATGAAGGCAACAAGAATGGTAAATACAGGAACACAGTCCATATTGCAGGAATAAAGAGACCGATAAGAGTCTTCGGTATGGAGCAGATTCCATATGGTGCTGAATATGCAAATGCAAAGCTTGTTAAGAAACCTTCTGGAATATATCTCATGCTCACATGCTATGTTCCAGTGAATGAAGGCAACATGCATTTAGAGAGTAAGCCTGACATCGGTCTTGACTTCGGCATAAAGACAACAATAACAACTTCTGAAGGAGAGAAGTATGACATATCAGTCCGAGAACAGGGACGCCTTAAAGGATTGCAGAAGAAGCTTGCAAGACAGAAGAAGGGTTCCGGGGGCTGGTATGCTACAAGGCATCTCATCAGAAGGGAATACGAGAGACTTGCCAATAAGAGAAGAGACAAGGCAAACAAGATATACCACGACATCACAAAAGGAAGAAGTCTCATTGTAATGCAGGATGAGAACATAAAAGGTTGGCATAAAGGTTTGTTTGGGAAACAGGTGCAGAACTCCGCACTGGGTACACTGAAAAGCAAGCTCAAAGACAGCCCCAATGTCATCATCATCGACAGATTCTTTCCGTCTACAAAGATGTGTCCGGAATGTGGGACAATTAAAGAAGACATCATGCTTTCAGACAGGACATTCGTCTGTGACAATTGCGGTTATACAGAAGACAGAGATATAAAAGCTGCTAAAACAATGCTACTTGCAGGAAGGCATGAAATGGCCTGCACGTGTATGGAACGTACGCGTACTCTGACCGGAGTGGATGTAAGACGTGACAAGTCTCATGAGACTGTCATGCTTTCTGCTGTGATGGCAGAAGCTTCCATCCTTTAGGATGGAGGTAGTTCACATTGCTCTTGTACGCAATGCTGTCGAAGAGGAGGAAAAGAAATGAAAAAAGATCTTTCTTATTACATGTCACTTCCTTACAGAATTGAAATCATCAAGGACCCAGAAGAAAACGGTTATGTTGCATTTATTCCCGAACTGAAAGGATGCATTACCACAGGCTTAACCGAAGAAGATGCTCTGGAAAATCTCAAAGATGCAAAAGAGACATGGCTTTCATCTGCTATCGATAATGAAGACCCGATTCCAGAACCAGATATTACAAAAGAATACAGTGGAGAATTCAAGTTGAGGATGCCGAAGTCTCTTCACAGAATTCTAATGTTAAATGCAAGAGAAGAAGGTGTCAGCATGAATCAATACTGTGTAATGCTTCTAAGCATGAGCACAGCTCTCAGACAGGATACTTTAAAATCAAATATTTATAAGTGAACTGCTCCTGCTCGGTTACGCTTGAAGCTGAAGCTTCCGCCATCTGAGCATAAAGCATGACAGCCTTATGATACATTTATATCTTATATCCGCTTTGGGCGGAGTGCTCTTGTATTCCGCAAGAATGCCTGCCAATTGATGCATTCCTGCAAGTGGCAACGCTTTTTGCAACCTTTACATCACGGCCTTCGGTGTACCCGCAACTGTCACAGCTGAATGCATTGTTAGATGCAGACAATGATATCCGTATCAGCGATTCTTCTCATTCAATTTCTCCACTACCGCTTCTTTCCAGGCATTTTCCATTTCTTTGTCGCTGATATGTCTTTTCACATACCCTTTCAATATGCCTGCAGCATGCAACTCTTCTGACTGTTTTGTTATATCCCGCATAATGATTCTGTTTTCAGTTGAACTCATATTTACACATAATCAAAAAGAATAACCGACTGCGCTGAGTATATTCTTCAGAATACTCACTCCCCCAGTAATTTACCAATTTCAATATAACTGAATTATATAAGTCCTTCTTCAGTTATAAACAAGGTATATCTTTAAGTCATAAAGGTCATTCTTGCTCCGGAATACTCAGAAGATGAATATGAGAATCTATAAACCGCAACAAAACGGTATGAAAATAAAAACCTTGCAACCACACGGCTACAAGGTTTTCTGAGTTGGGCGGTATAGGGTTTGAACCTATGACTTCCACCACGTCAAGGTGGCACTCTCCCGCTGAGTTAACCGCCCTCAGCTTTTGTTTGCTTTGCTACATTAGCAGATTAATTTCCTCTTTGCAATAGGTTTTGAAAAGATTCTTGTTTTTAATGCAGCTGTGAGCCTCTGAAACAGAGGCTCAGTGGGATTACTCTGTTTTCTTCTTTATGATTTCAACGGCTTCTTCAAGGGTGAGGCCTTCAGCAGACTTCTTGTACTTTGATGGAAGGGCAATGTTGTCTGTCCCCCACTTGAGGTAGTAGCCGTAACGGCCGTTTGCAGTTGCAACATCCTTGCCTTCATACTGGCCGAGAACAACAGGCTGGATGGATTTTATTTCCTCTGCTTTCTCGATTGCCTTAATTGCATCTTCAAGAGAAATACTGCCGGCAGACCTCTGGCTGATGCGGTAGTTGCCGTCATTCCACTTGAGATAATAGCCGTAACGGCCTGAGACCAGCTGGATATCGCTGCCTTTGTACTGGCCAAGCACACTGGCAGGCTGGTTCGCTTTCTCAATTTCCTGCACAGCTTCATCAAATGAAATGCTGTCAGCACCCCTGCTCATACGGTAGTTCTTGCCGTTCCACTTCAGGTAGTAGCCGTAACGGCCGTTATGAAGAGTTATGTTCTGACCATTGTATGATCCGAGAACAGTACCGTCCTTCGCTGCAGATGATGCACCTCTGACAGACGCACCGGCCTGACAGAGATTCTCAGCCTCGTCCTGCGTCAGAGCCTCGGTATCAGTTCCCTTCGGGATTCTGACAGAAACATCGCCCCATTTCAGATACGGGCCGAACTTTCCTTTCCTCAGGCTCAGCGACTTTCCTTCATAATCCTCAAAGATCTTCAGATCACTGCCTGCCTTTCTGCTTATCAGGGCAAAAGCATTCTCCGCACTCATATTATAGGGAACTCCGTAAACACGGTAGTTTGAATCCTTGTACTTCAGATAGAAACCGAAAGGACCGCTGTTGAGGACAACATCATTGCCCTCCTCATCCTTTGCCACGACAAGGGGAATAGAGAAAAGATATTCAATCTCGTCAATGCTGTAGTCTTCAGCCTTTTTCTTTCCTTTGGGCACATTGCAGGTTTTATCACCTTTCTGCCAGTATTCTCCCCTGCTTCCCTTTCTGAGAACTATCTCATTCTCATCGGAGGGAGTCTGCGGAGAAAACGCATTGCTGATAAGAGATGCGATATCATCATCACTCATAAGACCCGGAAGCTCGTATGGCGGAATGTTCACAAGAAGAGTTTTGCCATCTTCCTTTTTGAGGTTTGTCTGGATATATGTTCCATAAGGACCGATCTTTATGCTGTAAGAACACTCACTGCCATCCCCCAGCTTTGCCTTTCCTGTAAAATGAGGGAAAGAAAGAGTCTTGTAATCATCTTCGGATACTCTTGCAATGGCAAGCATGTCCTTGAGCCCGACGTGCTCACCATCCCCGTAATAGAACTCATTGAGATAAGTCAGGCTGTCCTCTTCCCCGTTTGAGATTTTATCAAGTTCATCTTCCATCCTGGAAGTGTAGGAATAGTCGACAAGCTGGCTGAAAGCCTTGTTCATGCAGGCATTCACGGCGAATCCCGTGAAAGTCGGGATCATGACCCTGTCCTGTTCCTTCACATATCCTCTGTCAAGAAGCGTCGATATGATCGTGGAATAGGTGCTTGGTCTGCCAATGCCCTGTTCCTCAAGTTTCTTGATGAGACTTGCTTCGTTATAGCGGTTGGGAGGTGTCGTAACATGTTCACTGTTTGTGAGGATGGCATCGTGAAGCTTCTCTCCTTCACTCAGCACAGGAAGCCTGACACCCTTGTCATCTTCATCCTTGTCATCGGCATACACTTTCAGATAGCCGGCAAAAAGCACAGATGTTCCGGATGTTGAGAATATAAAATCGCCATTCTGTATCTTGACTGTGGTGGTGCTCTTTCTGGCATTTGCCATCTGGGTTGCCAGCGTTCTCATCCATATGAGTGTGTAAAGGGCAAGCTCCTTGCCTTTCAGTCCGGTTGCCTCAGGACGGCGGAATACATCACCCGCCGGGCGGATGGCCTCATGGGCTTCCTGCGCGTTCTTGCTCTTGTTGCGGAACTGACGCTCAGAGGGACTGAGGAAGTCCTGTCCGAACTCATTCAGTATTTCGCGGCGTGCGGCCTTTATGCATTCATCGGAAAGGTTAACGCTGTCAGTACGCATATAGGTTATGAAGCCGTTCTCGAAAAGATTCTGGGCAAGCCTCATCGTCTCCTTTGAGGAAAGTTTCAGACGGCTGGAAGCTGCCTGCTGAAGGGTTGAGGTCGTGAAAGGTGCCTGCGGTGATGAAACATTCTCCTTGCATTTAACGCTGATCACTTCATATACAGGATTCTCATTGCACAGTGCGATGATCTTGTCACCGTCTTCCTTCGAAAGAAGTCTTGCCCGTCTGTTGAACTCGCCTGTTGTGGAATCGAAGTCCTTTCCTGTTGCGATCCTCTCTCCCCATGCGCTTTCAAGTGTGGCAGAGAATGAAGAGAAATCCGCTTTTATGTCATAATATGAGGTTGCCTTGTGATGCAGACGGTCAAGTTCCTTCTCAACGATGAAACGCAGACCGACAGACTGGACACGCCCGCCGGACAGCTTCTTGTTTGAAAGCTTCTTCCACAGGATAGGAGAAACCTCGTAACCGAAAAGACGGTCGATTATCCTTCTGTCCTCCTGAGCCTTGACAAGGTTCATGTCTATGTCCCTTCCACCTTCCAGCGCGCTCGTTATGGCAGATCGTGTGATCTCATGGAACACCATTCTCCTGTACGGAACCCGCGGCTTTAAAAGCTGCAGCAGATGCCAGGAAATTGACTCTCCCTCACGATCCTCATCAGTCGCAAGCAGCAGCTCGCTGCTGTCCTTCAGTTTCTTCCTGAGGTCCTGCACAAGACCTTCCTTGCCCTCGGTTATTTCATATTCGGGCACGAATCCGTGCTCGATATCAATGGCCATGCGGTCCTGTGGAAGGTCCCGGACATGCCCCTTGCTGGCAACAACAGTGTAATTTGACGGAAGATATTTCTTTATGGTCTGCGCCTTTGTGGGAGACTCTACGATTACAAGCGATTTCTTCTCCTGACTCATCTTTAATTCCTTCTCAGATAGAGAAAATATTGGGATGGGAAATGATTTGTCAAGTCAGGAAAAGTCAATTTCAGCCGATATATTATCCTTATTACTGTTAGTAATAAACTTTTTCAGATTTCACTGACTCTCACCAGCTCGTATGTGAATGGATCATCCTCATTCATCGGATTGCGGAAAAGCGCCGACTCGACAAGACCAGATCCGCTTGTCTTGTAAACAAGATATACGCCGTCCTCCCGCATTGAGAAATCATAGCTGCTGGTTGTAGTCACCTTGAAACCGAATGCGCTTGACTGTATCTCCACCGATGCACTTTCCGGCGTTATGGATATGCGGCTGACACGGAAACGTCCCGGTTTGAGTGAACTTGTGTTGAACCTCTCACAGTTGAGACGGTAGGCAAGTGCAGTCTTTCCATCGTCATCATAATCAATCCAGGGCCAGGTGCTGTCTTCAAGACTCTGGAGAGGGAAGATCACAAGTTCGTCATCACCATACGGTATTGAGATTTCCATATACTGACCGTATTTCGGGCTGGTCTTCAGCCGTGCTATATATGTAATCTCCCTGAGACGGCCTTTATTGTCATCATCAGTCTTGTTCACCCATTTGTACACACCGCTGAAGGAATCGGTCTCGACCTCCACCGCCTCGGCATCAAGGGTATTGTTCTCCTCATCCCTCGCACCGACAATGATACGGTAGGCACTGTCCTGATCCAGATTTACGGCCGTGTAGGAGAAAGTATCAGCATCAAGACGTGCAAGAAATATGTCATTTGCATATACATCATAGAAAGAAGCACCCTCAACTTCATTCCATTCCAGATTCATATCATTGACAAGCACCTCTGCCATGAGGTCCAGCCGGCTGGCATACAGGGAAAATGGAATAATGATCATGATGAAGACGAGAGACAATTTCCTTGAAGAAAACATAACAGCACCTTATAAATCAAAATTTTACACTTGTGTGTGTTATCACAATTTTATATCTTATGTCTATGAGAAAGATCCTATTTACCGTCATTTCGGCCTGCATCCTCCTCAGCGGATGCACCGTCACAGAGACATTGACACTGAACAATGATGAATCAGCTTCCGTCACAGACATTTCAGTAGAACAGTTCTTCATCGATGTCCTCACAGATTTCCAGGAATTCATGCCATCCGGTGATGAGAACATAATGGATAAGGCCATCACCAGTTTTGCAGGACAGATTGAGGACACTGACAACGCATACGGCACGCTTTTCGTCAAGAGCGGGGAAAACGAATATACAGGTACATTCAATTTCGAGAACATAGCCGAACTCGCCGATGAGCTGGGAGGAATCGATCAGAGCATAATCACACAGACAGAAAACTCTCTTTCCTTCTACTGCGACATCGACAACTACACCGAGCTTGAAGCGGTCGTTCCGTTCCTTGCGGATCCGAACGTTTCGGTATACCTGGCAAACTACAATGTGGGATACAGCGAGCAGGATTATTATGACATGATGGTCTTCGCAATCGGTGAGCAGGCACCAGAGGCAATCAGCGGCAGCACAATCACATTCAACATCACAGTTCCGGGCAGGATCACATCGGTTGAAGGTGCTGTGCAGACTGGTGACAACACCATACAGTATTCATTCCCTCTCATCGATTTCCTGCTGCTTTCAAGCCCTCTGTCTTTCTCTGTGCAGTGGGTCTGATCGTTGACAGCATACTTCCTTTAATGCTATTTTCTTAAGCGTTGTGTCCTTCTCGTGGGAAGGACACTGTGCATTTAATAAAAGGAAGGTCCACAAATGGCTGATACAGAGAACAGGAATATCGACTTCAAGGACGCATCGAAGGAGTCTGTCAAAGCCGATAAATCACACAACGAGAAGAAACCGCATAAGAAGAAAAGCTTCGCCTGGTGGGCGGGAGTGATTGTCTTAATTCTGATTTCCATTACCTTCATTCTTCCGGCTACAGGAATTTCATCACTTTTCGTTGATTCGAGCATCGAATTCGGAAGCTACGGCGGAGAGCCGATCGAATATGCCAACGGCAGTGATATGTACAATCAGTATTCATCCCTCTACATGCAGTACGGCGGACTCATGGATTCAGCTTCACTGCTCCAGCAGGCTTATTACAGCACCGTTGTCTTTGAAGCCCTTACCCAGAAGGCCGAGGAGGCAGGAATCTATGTTTCCGAGGATATGATCAACCAGCGCATTCTCGCAGATGGCTACTACAACAACGAAGACGGTGTTTTTGACGAATCTGTATACAACGCCGCAGGTGTCGCCGAGAGGACAGGCATCTACAACACCGTAAGGGACCAGCTTCCGTATGTCACAGTTGTCAATGACATCACGACTCTTGTCTCCTCAGATGCAGAGAAAGAGTTTGTCGCATCAATGGCAAGCAACGGCAGGACTTTTGAATATGCGGCTTTTGACTACACGGTATATCCCGAGGACAGGGCTGTCAGCTACGCGAATTCCAATCCGCAGCCGTTCACTCAGATAAATCTCTCAGTCATCAGCAGCTCAACACAGAGCGAGGCAGAGACCATTCTTGCCGATGCACAGGCAGATCCTGCAAGCTATGATACAGCCCTCTCCGAGGCTGAAGGCTCCAGCCTTCCCTACTTCTTCTACGAACTTGAAGGGCTGGGAGAAGAAAACGTGAATGCAGTCTTCTCTGCTGATGAAGGCAGCATCGTCGGTCCATTCCTCAACGGTTCGACATATGATCTCTACCGTATCGACAGCGCACCTGTCATGCCGGATTTCACTCAGAAAGAGACCCTTGATGCAATCAGGGAGTACATCAACATCAATGCTCCTGAACTGATCACAGAATATGCGGCAGAAGCTGCAGATGTATTCTATGCCGCAGCTGCTGATGATTATGACGGTGCACTCGGACAGGCCGGCCTCACAAGCCATGCAGTCGACATCACGGCGCCAAGTGACGGTTCCTCAGCAATCATCTCATCACTGCAGTACACAGACAGCTACGGACTGCTCAACAGTGCGGCATCTTCCGACAGCAGCTACCTTGAATCTCTCTTCAAGAGTGAGCCGGGTACTGTTCTTGCTCCGCACGCTGCAGGCAATGCATACATCGTTACACGCATAGGTGCAGATGAAACTGACAGTGACCAGAGCGGTTTCGTGGAGACATTCTATGATTACGTCACATCATCAAGCGCACAGAGCGACCTGCAGAATGCGATATTCATGAGCGATAAGTTCGAGGACCACTTCCTTGAAAAATATCTTGAGCTCATCGGTGCATCAGCAAACTGACAGGATTTCATTTTCCACGATAAGGCACGGCAGGCAGCTGTGCCTTTCTTTTTTTCTGATTTCGTCTATACTTCAGCTTATGGATGAAGCAGAAGTAAAAAGCATGGTCCCCCTTCTGGATAAAAACGGAATTCCATTGAAGGACAAATGGGCACGGCACCCATATTTCGCCTACAGCAGAAGGAACCTCAAGTGTTTTCCTCTCTCACTCTGGCAGTGGAACGGCTGTACTGTGATCAACAGCAGAAAGGAATATATGCTGAGTCTCTTCTTCTCGGATTTAGGCTCATGCGGTTTTTTCCAGATTTCATATGCTGATCTGAAGAAAGGCTCGTGCACATCACTCAGCAGCAGGAAATGCTTCACGCTTTACCGTACCGGACTTATGGATGCCTCCGGCGAGAACGAAAGTGCGACTTATCTTGACAGCGACAACCTTATGACGCTTTCAATGATAAAAAAAGATCTTGACAGATATATAATATTCAATGCTCCGTTCCTCACCCTTCCAGATGGCAGCCGCGGTCTTCTCGGTGATTTCTCCCTCAGCCAGACTCTTGAAAAGGAGAGCCTGTGCACTGTGAGCGGATGGGCAGGAAATGACAGGAAATTCCGTCTGTGCGAAATGATTCCTGCCCTTGAGGTCTCCGGCGGTTTCATAAGAAAAAACGGTAAGAAAGACTACCTTGCAGAAGACAATGCACTTGCCATACTTGAGTGGCAGAGAGGTGTATGGAACAGGAAAAGCAGCATCACGCAGGCATTCGCATCTTCTGCCACAGATGAAGGAACGGTCTCACTCACATTCGGCTTCGGTGAACACGACAACGCGGTTTACATAAATGACAGACTGTACAATACCGGTCGTGTGACAATGAACGGCAACATCATCAGAGATGAGAAGGGATGCATGGACATTCACTTCACCAGGATTGCAGGCCATGAAGACAGATACAGAGGTCCGGGTGTCTCACTCAGACGCAGGCAGGATTACGGAGTGTTTGACGGTAATATGATAATAGAAGGAAAGGAAATCAAAGTACCGTCATTGCCGGGAGTTCTCTTCACCACGGTCACACCATGATGCTTGACCATTACCGGCAAAACAAATATAGTCATTCAGCCGACTTAAAATTAACAAGGACACATGATGAGCGAAATTACAAATGAAGGTTTCAAGAACCTCGGTCTCAGCGATGCCACGCTGAAGGCACTTGAGAAAAAAGGATTTCAGGAACCGACTGAAATACAGAGAGAATGCATTCCCCTCCTTCTTGAGAAGGACAGTGATGTCATAGGACAGGCGCAGACCGGAACCGGAAAAACAGCTGCCTTTGCCCTTCCCGTTCTGGAACGTCTTGATGCCAGTGACAAAACCACACAGGCCCTTATACTCACCCCTACCAGAGAACTTGCAGTGCAGGTTGCAGAGGAGATCAATTCGCTCAAATGGAGCCGCTCAATAACCGTTGAGCCGATCTACGGCGGTACAAGCTATGAGAACCAGTTCAAAAAGCTGAAAAAGGGAATACAGATAGTAGTCGGTACCCCGGGCCGCATCCAGGATCATCTTGAACGCGGAACACTTAACATCTCACACCTGAAGTTTGCTGTGCTTGATGAAGCCGACGAGATGCTTGACATGGGCTTCATTGAAGACATTGAAACGATTCTCTCCAGAACAAATGATGACAAGCGCATGCTGCTTTTCTCCGCAACAATGCCTGATGAGATTCTCCGCCTCGCAAAGACATTCATGAAAAACACCGAGATTGTGAGGATAAAAAAGAACAGAGAGGAAGAAAACCTCACCAGCCAGTATTACTGCTTCCTGCGTGAAAGCGACAAGATTGAAGTGCTGACCAGAATAATAGACAGCGCATCATCCTTCTATGCCATCATATTCTGCAAGACAAAGCTGCAGTGCGAGGAGATCGGACGCAAGCTCATGGAAAGAGGATATGAAGCTGAAGCGCTTCATGGGGATCTCTCACAGAAGCAGAGGGAGATCATATTGCAGAAAATGAGGGATCACAAGATCAGCATACTTGTCGCAACTGATGTTGCCGCCCGCGGTATCGATATTAGCGAACTCACTCATGTGATAAACTTCACACTTCCATCTGACGGTGAAGTCTATACTCACCGCATAGGACGCACCGGCCGTGCCGGGCATAAAGGCTGTGCGATAACATTCGTCACATCTGCTGAAAAAAGACGTTTTCTCTTCATAAGACGTACCGTCAAGGGGGAGATCGAAGAGTACAGGATCCCAAGTGCTGATGAAATACTCAAGGCAAAGAAGGAAAGAATTGAAGCTGAAGTTATAAATTCACTTGAGAAAGAATGCGGCGACTATGCCGGCATCGCAGCATCCCTTCTTGAAAAAAGCGATGCCGCAAGTCTTGTGAAATCCCTGCTCCGTCTGCATTACGGAAATGATCTGGACAAGAGCCAGTACCATACCATAAAGGCACTTGATGAAAAACGTGAAAAGCCGAGAACCGGCAGAAGAGAGGCAGAAAGCCAGCAGACATTCACACGGCTTTTCTTCGCCAAGGGCAGAAATGACAAGTTCACAAAACGCTATCTTGCAAACACAATAATCGAGGAATGCGGTGTGAGGGATGAGGACCTGCAGGATATCCAGGTCATGGAATCCTTCAGCTTCGTGAATGTTCCATCTTCCGTCGCCGGGTATATCATAGAGGCGTTCAGGGATAAGGGAGAAGGAGGACGGCCTCTTATCGTCAGGGCAAGACCGGAAGAAGGACACAAGAAGAGCACATCTTCCATGCCGGTGAAGACAAAGAAGCCGTCAGCAAAAACCAGGGTCCGCAGCAGGAAAGGATGGCAGGATGAAGTCCAGCCATACGGCAGGGACACTTATGATGAAGACTTTATTCCACGTGCGAAGAAGAAAGAGCACGGGAAATACAGCAAAAAGAAAAAGAAATGACAGAAAGAAATGAAGAATCCAGCCTCGCAGCTGGATTTTTCATCATCTTGTGACGGTAAACCTCAGGGATCCTATGAAACCGTCCGTAAGACTGTCATAGCCGGCCCTTATCGTGATCGGAATATTCTGCAGTCCGATAAGTGAAAGCTCGAACTGCAGCTCCACTCCCGCTGAGAATTCAGGTTCCGGCCACTTATTGAAAAGCAGATCACAGTACAGTGACAGCTCAAGGTAATCAGCCATGAGAAGCTCCCCGAATGATGGTGCAGCAGTGAATGCATAGCCGAATGACAGGGGGAAAAGCAGGAAGTAGCTCTGTGCTTTTGAATCAGGCTCGGGAACCGCATTCAGATTCGTATCGTTCGTAAGGAATCCGTCTGAAGGGTAAAGCGGCACACCATGCTGTCCGTCAACTGCAAAACGTGAGAAAAGCCCCACATCCAGATAGAATGAAGTCAGACTTGGAAGCAGATAAAGCCTAGTCTCCGCACCGCCCTGCAGGTAATGATGGAGATCGCTGTCAATGGAATCAGCAGACATTATATAGCCGAAATTCATGTCAAGCCGGGCATAATCGAAAAGATTGAGATCCCCCTGGAACTGTGCGGAGAGAAGCAGCTGGTCATCATCCGGACCATCCTTGAATTCCTCATACATTTCAAATGCCTGATTGAACTCTATCGAAAAAAGATCGGATGAATAAATCTTGTAATCAAAGCCCTGGCGGACATAAAGATCAGGTATGTACCACTTAAAGTTGTTGCCGAATGTGGCGGCGCCGTAAAGCGAAAGCCTGATCTGGCTGACCGGATAGAATTCTATTGATGATGAAATCAGGAAATCCGAACTGGTATTCCTGTTTGCGGTCAGATCGAATGCACCTCCGGCCAGGATGGAAAACTCGAACATGCGGCTGGACCATCTGTACTCAAGTCCGATATCGAAAGTGTTTCTCAGGTAATACGGATAGCTGCTGTCCTGGAACGAGTAAATACCGAGCGAGATCGTATTTGAAGGCTGCGGCTGTTCGACCCGTGAATAATAGTACTGGTTCATTCTGGCCTTGTCGATGCGTTCCTGATATATCTCGCGGTTATCCAGAATCTCCTGTGAGATACCATGCTTATACAAGAGCGACAGCTCATCCGCCATCCCGGCGGCACTTTCGTACCCTATCTCAGACATCTCGGCTGCCGCACCGAAATCCATGAAGCTGAACTGCTCAACCGCACAGCGTATCCAGATCATGTCATCCATATGGGCTCTTATGTCCGTTGCAGCATTCTGCCGTTTAACAATCTCAAATGCGGTATTTATTATATTAAGAGGATTCTTCAGGTTAAGCTCATCGTTGTCATAGAACGTAGTGGACACTATGACTGTGTCACTGTAGTCGTATGCGATCGATATCGGTGCCAGATTGACGATTCCCCCGTCAAGCAGCAGATGACCTTTGTACTCCTGCGGAGGGAAGTAGACTGGAAGCGCAAATGATGCGATCAGAACATCACTGACCGTTCCCTCCATTATCCGGATCTCTCTTTTGGTGACAAGATCCTGACTCACCACCATGACCGGTATGACAAGATCCTCAAGCTGGAGATCTGCCCCCACAACGGACTCCACAAGACCCTTGAAACCGGTCGGATCAAGGATTCCACCTTCCACAGGCAGTGTCAGCTTGAAAAATGTGGAAAGGTCCCCTGATGTGATCACCGACATGATCTGCTGTGGAGAAAGCCCCGCAGCATACAGCACCGCAATGATCGAGCCCATGGAATTGGAAATGATGAAGTCAGGCTCAATACCATTCTCCTCCATATACTCAAGCACGCCCAGATGCGCAAATGCACGTGCGCTGCCTCCGGTGAGCACAAGACCTATGGGATCCCTCTCTCCCCCTGTCCTCTCAAGGATCCGGCTTCTGAATTCCTCTTCTCCGTATGCTATGGGGATATCAGCAAGAATGAGGTCATCCGCAGAAAGACCTTCCGCCGTATATATGGTCGTGGTGCCGTCTGCGCTCCCTATGATTTCTGCTTCCGCATCTATGCCGGAATCAGAGGCAGAAAGGATAAGTGAACACATCATAAAAAGGAAGAGTAATATCTTTTTCCTCATCAGAAAATCCCCCCGAGAAACACTTTTTTAATATAAACGAAGTACTTACAATATTCAATGCAGAAAAAAGCGGAAACACAGCATTTCCAGACAGCATGTAAAACAAAACAGCCCCTTACACCGTAAGGAGCTATTTCATTCTAGCCGCAATCGGGATCGAACCGATATGGTATTGCTACCGGCAGATTTTGAGTCTACTGCGTCTACCAATTCCGCCATGCGGCCGATACTCTGTAGAATCCTAAAGAAAAGAATACTGCAAGTCAATAGACAAAAACACCCGGACAGGCCTTATCGGGAAGCCGGGCGCCTTGTTTCCACCTGTCTCAGGCAGACAATGTTTCTTATTCCTCTACGACCTCAAAGTCCTCAGGACCTGCGCCGCATACAGGGCATACGAAATCTTCAGGAAGGCTGTCGCCTTCATATTCATATCCGCATAATACACATCTAAACTTCATAGTTATCTCCTTATCAAGAATCGTTACTGATAATTTATCATGCAAGGAACCAAAAAGCAAGCTGAAATTTAAACAATGCCCTTATCTGAGTTCACCTGCTGAGATCGACATCGACATGTCTGTACACCTGTTCATAGCGTGCGGTGGAATTCGACTTGAGCAGCAGTATCGGCTGAAGTCTGTATGAGTTCTTCAGCGCCATCTTCTTCACAAGATGCTCGATAAGCAGCTTGAGTGCTGTGTACCCGATATATGCAGGACGGTTGTCGATCACGGCATCAAGGATTCCGTTCTGAAGCGCATGATAGCTCTCATCGAAAATTTCGCTGCCGATGAAAGCCTCACACTTCCCGCTTTCCTTCATTGCATTGATGCACATTCGCGTATTGCGGGCACAGGAAGCATAGACAGCCACAGGCTTCTTCTCAATGTATGACTTTATGATGCTGTAGGCATCACTGCTGTCAGGATTCAGAGAGACAATCTCGACGTCAATATCGCTGCGGCGCTGCATTATCTCATTTCTGGCATTAAGCGCACTTTCATCCCCAAGATTCATTTCCTGGCTGAATATCACGGCACTGCCGGATGAATGAACAAGCTTGGAAATGAGCTCTCCTGCCAGACATCCGCTGGTGCATCCGTCCATTCCGACCGTGACGATCCTGCTGTTCACGACCGGACTGCTTTCCATTGCGATGACAGGAATACCGGATGCGATTATCTTCTCAAGGGAAGGAATGTATTTCTCAGGAATAGAGAGCACATGCATAAGCACAGCATCGAACTTGCCCTCTTTTCCGCCTGCGATTGACGCAAGAAAGCCCGCATCCACATCCTGTCTGGAATATGTGAAGAATTTATAGTCTATCCTGAACTGGGAAAACTCCTGCTGGCAGTACTCAAGTCCACGGCGGAGCCTGTCAGTGAAAAACGGCGATGCATCATCATGCGCGCTCAGGATAACTGCGATATTCACCTTCTTCATTCCAAGTGAAGCTGCGTAATAGTTGACCGCATACCCCTCTTCAGCGGCAATCTTCAGAATTTTCTCGCGCATCGCATCAGAACAGTCCTTCTTGCCTGTGAGGGCACGGTGGACCGTAGTGATTGAAACTCCGGCTTTCTGTGCAATGCTTTTGAGACTAGAATTATTCTTTTGCATCTGAACTCCAAGACGTCAAGTTTTCATAACCACTAACGCTTATTTAGTCTAGAGCGTTGAAGAAAAGACGTAAATACTTTTATCAATGTAATTTTTACGCAACTGACAGGATGAGGAAAATCAGGTCTGCAGGTTTTCAGATATGCAGATGATCATCATAGCGTTCGGAAAGCCGTGCTTTGATATACCCATTCTTTTTCTTAAGCATCTTTGATCCTCTTGTTATGCGGCACAGGCTGATTTTCAGGTTTCTGGCTATCGTGCGCTGAGGTACATGCTCGTACAGGTCATTCATCAGTTTCCACCTGATCGTGAAGTCCTTTATCTCGGCATCCGTGAACATATCCTCAAAAAGAGCCTTCATGTCATCAGTGCTGCTGACCTCAGTGAACAGTCTGATCAGCTCATTGTATGAATTCTCCAGGTTCACCGTGCTTTCCTCTGTCTTTTTCTTAGTCAATTTGAAATTCTCCATCAGAGAGCCGTGGCGAAGAAACCGAAGAAAGTCCTGACAAGCCTGCGGAAGAAACTGACCTTCACAACCTTCTCCATGGTCTGCTCATCACTGCGCTCAAGTGCATAAATAGTATCATCCTTCACGCTTTTGATCACCGTACCTCCTGCAAAAAGCACGGAAAGCTCAAAGTGAAGATAGAATGACCTGTAATCAAGATTCGCAGTTCCGACAAGAGCGATCTTGTCATCTGCGACAAGAGTTTTGGAATGTATGAAGCCAGGTGTGAATTCATAGATTCTCACACCCTGGCTCACCAGTCTTTTATATACCGAACGAGTCACCTCATGCACCGATTTCTTGTCGGCATAATGAGGGGTCACGATACGTACATCCACACCCGATGCGGCGGCGATGGACAGTGCTGTCGTGATCTCGCTGTCGAGGATCAGATACGGACTGACCATCCATACATACTGCCGTGCATTGTTTATAGCCTGAAGATAGACATTGCGTGCTATTGCCCTCTCATCAAACGGACTGTCGGCAAACGGCTGAACATAGCCGTCAGAGGGAACACTCACACTCGGGCGGAACAGGGAAAAATCCTCATCCTTCTTTGTTATGGCCTTCCATACAAGAAGGAACATCATCGTGAAGTTCCATACCGCCTGACCGCTTATCTTCATCGCATTGTCCTTCCAGTAGGCAAAACGGATGATGTCATTCGTGTATTCATCCGCAAGGTTCAGCCCGCCGCTGTAGCATACATTGCCGTCTATGTTGAATATCTTGCGGTGATCACGGTAATTGAGCCGCGGATTCATATGCAGGGCAAGCGGGTTGAACGTATATGCCTCAAATCCCATTGCACGCAGCTTCTGGGCATAGCCTGCAGGCAGAACGTTTATTGACCCAAGGTCATCATAAAGTATCCTTATAAGGACACCTTCCCTGCTTTTTCTCCTGAGAATCTCAAGGATAGTGTCCCATACCTTTCCCGGTGCGAGTATGAAATACTCTATGAAAATGAACTTCTCTGCCTTTTCGATCTCATTTATCAGATCATTGAAAAAATCATCACCGAAAGCGAAATACCTGACACTGGTGTTCTTCGCCGGAGCATAGCCGCTTGTCTGGTATATATAAGACATCTGCCTCGCTTCCGATTCATCTATTCCTTCAAGCTCCTCCCTCGTTATGTCCTCTATGTCGTAGTGACCGAGATCACGTGTCTGCAAGATCTTCCTTGATGCTATCTTTCCTATCTTCTTCTTTCCGAAAATGAGATAGAGAATGCCTCCGGCAAGAGGAAAGACGCAGATTATGAGCATCCACGAGAGCTTGTAGTCAGGCGACTCTTCCCTGGTGGCGACAAAAAGCACAGCACAGAATGACATGGCGAGAAGCAGGAACAGCACATGCACGTCATTCGAGAAATAGAATGCCGCAAGGATGAGGATTATGAACTGGCTTGCCATCAGAAGCGCGAACCACAGCAGTCTGGATGAAAGCAGCCGGATTGTTTTCTTAAGAAACCGTCTCACTGGCTCACCCCTGAGAGAGAAAACTCGCAGCCGCAGTAATTCTGCCGGTACAGTCCGAGCTGTCTTGAAATTTCGATTGAACGCGTGAACCCGTTTTTCTTCTTGAAATCAATTTCCTCAAAACCGTCAAACACATCGCCTGCACTGAATATCTTCCTGCTGTTCTTGAAACGTGACACGCTCAGCGTGGTTGTGAAATGCTCAATACCGAGCTCTGCCGCCTTCTGGGCAGCCCTTCTCAGATTGTATGAAAAGCAGATGGAACACCTCTCTCCTCCTTCCCTGTCACCTTCATGCCCGCTGACAGATGCAAGCCATTCATCATGGTCCTGCTCCTCCCTGATGACTTCAAGATCATAGAAAGCAGCGACTTTCAGAAGTTCCCCGTACCGCTTTTCAAATTCGGAGGCAGGATAGATATTGCTGTTGGAGAAAAAAAGCACCGGAAGCCAGCCTTCACTGAGAAGACGTTCGATTGAAGCGGTTGAACACGGACCGCAGCAGCAGTGCAGCAAAATTTTTTTCTCTCTTTCCATGACTGAGATATTACCATATTATTAGTATTTTGTGAGGAACCCAAATTGAATAAGAACAATATTATCATAATCGTTGCAGTCATATTGATTCTGATTGCCTTTGCCGCTTTCGGCTCAAATACCACAGTGCAGATAATAATGCTGCTGGCTGCTTTGCTTGCCCTGCTGTATACAAGAAGGTCGACAATGTACTTTGCACGGGCCAACAAGGCGTATACGGCTAAAAAAGGAGACTATATCCAGCTTTACAACAAAGCAGTCAAGGCCGGTCTGGCTTATAAGTACATGGTCATCGCAGGCACCATACTGATCAAAGAAGGGGCTGTGGAAGACGGAAAGAATGCGCTTTGCAGAATAATAAACGACAGGCACTTCAGGGATGACAAGATAATCAGTCAGGCCAGGATCGCACTGTCGATGGGCTATTATCAGGAAAAAGATTACAGCAAAGCTGCAGAAATCTGCGAGGAAGTCATGAAGAGTGATTACAGGGACAAGAACCTTTACATCAATCTGTCAACCTATCTGCTGGCGCTCGGCAGGCTTGATGATTTCTATATTCTTGTCGATGAGTTCTCATCCAAGAGCAAGCTCAGTACTCCGGCTCTTGCCGATCTGCAGGTCACAAGATGCATTCTTCAGGGTGATTTCATTAAGGCTTATCAGATGCTTGTATACTTCATGAAGCAGTACACCTTCAATTTTGCCGATCCATATGTGCATTTTGCCCAGGTATACATGCACTACGGAGAGGCAGAGAAAGCTGTTGAAGTTCTGAAGGAATGCCTTGCAAAGGTTCTTTTCGAGCCTATCTACATAATCCCGAAAGAAGTGATCAGGCAGCTTATTGAAGAACTCTCAGATCCTGACAGAGCACCCGCTCTCATGGCAGCAAACAATGCCGATCCTCTTGCCCTGATCAACGGTCACATGCCTCAGCCGTACAGCGGCGAGATAATCTTTGCCTCCTTCAGCGAGGTTGAGGAAGCTGAAAAGCAGGAAGAAATCGAAAAACGCAGGCAGAAGAGTCTGATCGAAAGAGACCACTCAACTGATCTCACCGATGAAGATGAGCAGTGGCTGAAAAGACATCAGGACAGCTAATCCTTCAGAGGTATTGTGAAGCTCATACGGTCCTTTGTGAGAACGGTCTCAGGGAATATTTCCCTCGCCTCGGCAAGCAGTATTTTAAGCTCCCTGTCGCTGTAGCGCGGAGAATAATGCTGAAGACAGAGTTTTGCCGCACCCGCATCACGTGCGACCATGGCAGCCTGAAACGCTGTCATGTGTTTTTTCTCCCTCGCATCATCGACAAGTGCATGCTCAAACATGCCTTCACAGAAGAGTATGTCTGAATCATGAGCATAATCCGCCATTTCAGGAAAGTACAGGCTGTCTGTCATGTAAGTGAACTTGCGCCCGCTTCTCTTAGGCCCGAGTATCATATCAGGAGTGATGATCTGTCCCTGTGAATTCTCAACAGCCACACCATGCTGGAGAAGTGACCATTTAGGCCCTTTCTCGACTTTGTTCAGGATGGCCTTCTCCACAGAAAACTCACCCGGACGCTGTTTCTCGACAAGCGAGTAGCCATAGCAGATCTTGGTATGCTTCAGCATGAAACAGTTCACCGTGTATTCATCAGTCTCAACCAGAACCCCCTCCTCAACAGGTGTGAATATGATCTCGTAATTGATGTACATATCAAGGATTCTGCGGCTTGATTCTATATACTCCCCAAGCCTTGAAGGTCCGTAAATATAAAGAGGCTCGCTTCTGTCAACCTGGCTTGAAAGCATGAGAAGTCCCGGCAGACCGGTCACATGATCGGCATGCATATGAGAAATGAAGACAGAGTGTATATGTTTCCAGCTCAGGTTGAGCATCTTCAGCGACACCTGTGTTCCCTCTCCGCAGTCGAAAAGGAAAAGCTGTCCTTCCCTCCTGACGAGGACACTGGTCAGAAAACGATTGGGAAGCGGCATCATGCCGCCTGTTCCGAGACTGAAAACTTCAAAATTCACAGATGTGAGTATAGCTGAATGGCAAGCTATGAAACAAGATCCCCCTTCACTGATGCGCCGGTTCCTTTCCTCAGACTTATGAAAAGAGAAAGACAGCTTGAAAGCAGAAGCGCGATGAACACTGCCAGCAGCATTACGTATGGAATACGAATGGGAAAATCAGTCACATAGCTTTGCAGGAACGGGTAATCCTGCACATTGACACCGGACAGGAATGGAATAAAAAGCAAAGCTGCTGCAATACCCACAGCCAGGCCGGACAGCAGTGCATACAGGACTCTTCTGACAGTTATCATCATATAGCAGCCAGCCATATCCCGACTGCTGCTGCCAGAGAGCATCATCAGGGCAATATCCCTTTTGTCACGCTCTATATATTCAGCTGAAACTGAAATGGAAAAGAAGCCGGCAAGGAATGCCAGCAGAGTGACAACTGCAGAGAGGAGAGTGACAGAAGTCCTTATGTTGGAATAAATTGATGCATATATCCTCTGATAGCCCACCACATTGTAACCACGGCTTACCAAATCATTTTCAAGACTGGATGCATCACTTGCCGTATATATCTCCCACTGGCGTGTTCCTCCGGCAAGGTCTTCTGACGTGAACACAAGAGAATCGTCGAATTCACTGTATCCTGTTGAATAGGTTCCTTCAATGAAAAGGTAGACCGGCCGTATCCTTTCCACATCCGCATCATAAATCATCAGTGCAAGATTGTCTCCGGACTCAACTGAAAGGTCTGATGCAAGAATGCGGGAAATTATGATGCCGTCAAGCGTTGTGGGGTTATCAATGAGATCAAGGTTCAGGGCATCCCTTCTCTCGCTGAAAAAATAGTCATCATCAACTCCTTTCACGGTCACCAGAGCACTCTCATCAAGAGAGTAGCACAAGGCCTGGGTTGTCTTGACCTCATTGACGTATGAGTGTGGAGGAAGAAGCGAAGGTTCTATTTCGTCATAGCTCACCAGTGTGCCGCTTCCAAGCAGCTGGAGAACGTTATCAAGGCCATCGGCCATGGAGAAAATGAAAACGACAGCAAAAGAAAGGAGTGCCGTTACGGCAAGCAGGAGCAAAGTGGAAAGCGCCGTACGTATTTTCCACCTGAGGCTCTGCCCTTTTCCGCTTTTGCGCTTCACATACAAAGAGAGAGCCTCATTCCTCATAAGGCATCAGCTCCTTATGTGTCAGCATATAATGATGTTCCGCTTTTATGGCAAACTGAGGATTATGTGTCACAAGTATCATAGACAGGCCATTATCATGAACAAGAGAAAACAGGAGATCTTCAATCATCGAGGCGCTCTCCTCATCCAGTGAACCGGTCGGCTCGTCTGCGAATATTATATCAGGAGAGGTTATCACGGCCCGTGCAATCGCCGTCCTCTGCCTCTCTCCTCCGGACAGTTCTGCCGGCCTGTGATGAAGCCTCTCTCCAAGACCCAGATGATCAAGAAGCATGGAAGCTTTCTCAAAAGCACTTCTTTTCTTCACTCCCCTGTTCATAAGAGGGAGGGCTGTATTCTCAAGTGCGCTGAAATCTTCAAGAAGGAGGCTGTGCTGGAAAACAAAACCCATTTTATTCCGTCTGAGAGATGAAAGGCGGCTGTCGCTGAATCCGGTCACATCGGTTCCGCTGTAAAAAACAGAGCCGGATGTGGGTTTTTCTATCAGCGATGCAATATAGAGAAGAGTCGACTTCCCGCTTCCGCTTTTTCCCTGAACGGAGATGCTTTCACCTTTATGAAGAGTAAGGTTTATGTCTTTAAGGACATCAACACCGCCGGGACCGCTGAAACTCTTGCATATGTTCTCAAGACGCAAAACTTCACTGTTCATACAGCATTCAGCACCTCCACAGCCGTATCTTCTCCCAGTTTTCTGAGGAATGCAAGCCCGTATATTGCTGATGACAGAACAAGCATTGCCACTGAAATCACGGAGAAATATGTCCAGTCAATGCTGTATCTGCCGTACAGTCCGGTAATATATGGGAAAGCTTTGAGGAAAAGTTCTGTAAGGACAAGTCCGGCAATGAGGGAAAGCAGTGCGATGAAAAAACCGGTCAGCGAGAAAATTAATGTCAGTTTTCCCTTTGAGAACCCTGTAAAATGCAGAGCCGTGACCTCCCGTCTCTTGCCCGATGCAAGCATGGACGCATTCTGCACACTCTGGACTAAAACTATGACATACAGAGATGAAAGCAGCACACTCATCACTGTTTTCTCAAGCATCAGCGCAGAACAGTATATGCTTTCACTTTCATACCACATTGCGACATCCCAGCCTCCGGCTTCCAGATGTGAAGCAAGTTCATCCTCATCTGTCATCACATTCTTGAATGCGACTTTCCATTCCAGTGACTCATCACTCATACAGAGCGGGAGGAAAACATATTGCGAGTCAAAATCACTTAAGGTTGTCTGATACAATCCTTCAACAGCATACGTCCTCGTGCGAGGTATCATCCTCACCGCACGCCCCTGAACAAGACTTGTGATACTGACACTGTCAGAAAAGCCTCTGGCATAACTTCTGAACGGAAGATATATTCCGTTTTGCGGGACCGTGCCAGTATTTGTCATAAGAGCACCGTCATAGCTGTCATCTATGTATCTTATAACAACGCCCCTGGTACCTGATGCATCGCTCATGAGGCCCTTTTCCTCTTTGTACGGAAAAACCTCGGCAATGCCGGAATACTCTTCGCACAGGATGTCCACATCCTGTGCATCAGATACACTGACAACCAGAGGAAAGCTTTTTATTTCCCTCAGCGGTTCTGTCCCTCTGGACTGCATGTAATCCATGAGAGAGATTATTGAAAGCATGATCATCGTTGAAATTGCGAGTCCTGCCATTATGCGTATGACGCAGGACCTGTGATGCTTTGATCTTGAGAACATATAGCGGAAAACGAGAAGTAACGTCATCACAGCATCTCCAGCGAAAGCACACGGCGTCCGTCACTGTCGTAATGAATGTCGGCATAAGGTTTCCTGTCGCGGTAGCGCGTGCACATTATGGTTCCATCCTCATTATATACGTATCTGTTCTTCACTCCGGCATCAGTGCTCTCGACTTTCTCAGCAAGACGTCCGCCAACATAATAAAGATCATTTATAAGTCCGTCCGATCTTTCGCGTATGAAGAACAGATCACCGTTTCTGTCATAAATGTACTCTTTTGATGAAATGACATTGCCCTGCTGATCAGAAAGAACCTCTGATCTTAAAACAAGATTCTCATCATATGTTGAAACCATGATTCCATCAGGAACAGTCTCCCGGACGGAAAACCCTCCATCATCACTATATACAATGTCTGTATCATCTGAGATCTCGGCACAGCTTTTAAGGGAAAGTATCATATTCTCCCCATCACGCACCTCACTCCTGCCGTCAGAGCGGTAGCTGACGAAGGTCCCTTCATAAAGGCTGACGGAGTCATGGGTCGCATCCACTACGGCAGTAAGTCCGGAAAGCGGTGAATAGTTATACTGCACCACTCTGTATACTTCTCCGTCAGATGAATATATAATCCGTCTTAGAATTCCGTTTTCGGAATATTCATATAATAAATCAGCCTGATGACCATCGGAGATTATGCTCTCACTCATGAGCCGCCCGTCATGGAAATTCCGTTTTACGGTCTCATTCCGTGTGATGATTGTTTCACCTATCTTATCGGATATGACTGTTTTCACAGCCTCATCATCGAGGTAGAGTGTTCTCTCATTACCATCTTCAACAATATAATATCCCTGAGACGGAACTTCCGGAAGAAGCCTCAGCGGCTGCATGAGCGCGTTGCTTTCATACACCGCCGCATGGAGTGAAAACGCAAGTGTGAAAAGTGAAAGCAGCGCGGGAAGTCTCAAGTTTTATTTTTCCTCCAGGCCTACAAGTGCATCAAGGAACTCATCCTTGTCAAACGGGTGGATATCATCATAAGTCTCGCCGGTTCCAACAAACACGATAGGAAGGCCGAGAGCCTGTCCGATCTGGACAAGTGCACCGCCTTTGGAAGCTGAATCATACTTTGTGAGGATGACACCGTCAAGTTTCACGGCAGAATTGAAAAGCATTGCCTGACTCAGTCCGTTCTGTCCGGTTGTTGCATCAATGACAAGATACTTCCTGTAACACTCAGGCTTTATGCCCCTGTTGGAGATTATCTTGTCAATCTTCTGAAGTTCCTTCATGAGATTCTCTTTGTTGTGCATACGCCCTGCTGTATCTGCAAGGATGAGATCATCATTCTGGGCAATTGCAGAAGAAAGTGCATCGTAAACAACTGCACCGGGGTCAGATCCCGTTGACTGTTTCACTATCCTCATGTTAAGCCGTTTGGCATGAATGTCAAGCTGGTCGACAGCAGCAGCACGGAATGTATCAGCAGCAGCAAGAAGCACCTTCTTGCCCCTCTTGGTATAATAATTTGCCATCTTGGCTATGCTTGTGGTCTTGCCGACTCCGTTGACACCAAGAATGAGGAAGACATTAAGTCCTGATGGATCAAGCTCCACGCTTGAAGTCTTCACATAAGAAGAGAGAAGATCCTTCATGATCCTCTGCAGATCCTCAACCGTCGAAGCTTTTTCCTCCTTTGCTTCTTTCCTCAGAGTCTGTATGACTTCATCAGTAAGACGGGCACCCAGATCACCTTCGATCAGGGTATCCTCCAGCTCCTCGAAGAAAGCTTCATCAATCTTGTGGGATGAGAATATATTTTTAAGTTTCTCAACAAATTTATTGAACATAGTGTAAACTCCTACACATAAACCTGACGGGCTGTATCGTAATAGACAAAACAGTCCCTGATGAAATCTAGCAGATTAATCACGCTGATTCCAGCACTGAGCGTTCCCACAGGGTTGATCCATCCTGCAGTCTGAGGATATATATTTGCAATTGAGCTTGCCGCCACATACATGGCAAAGCTCAGTATCGTATTTCTGAGAGAAGTGTACATTTCTTCCTTTGCATCCCTGACTCTGCCGTCCTCAGCCATCCACTGGGGTTTGAGAGTCACGGAATAGAAGGATGTGCCGGGTGTGATCTGAAGGTTCTCGCTTTCAAATCCCTCGCTGCTCACGCTCATTATGAGAGCCCCGGATTCAAAGCTGAGTGTCTGCGGCAGCTTCGGCAGTTCGACCGCAAACAGGGAGGCATCAGCAGAATAAGGATGAGCTGTCACAGTTATGCTTCCACCGGGGATGCTCTTGAGTTCTCCGTCAATGACAGCCGTACCATCCTCGCCAGGTGCAATGTCCGCATACATGTCATAATAACCGGCAGCACTTATTCTCATACCGGTAACAGATGAAGGGATAAGCAGCCATGAGGAATAGGGAAAAGCCTCGGTCTCCTCATCTATGAAGAAATGTGCATTAGTGAAATTCTGAACATTCACAAGCACATATGACGGGGCAAAGACGGAAATGACAGAAGCCATGAGAGATGGAAGTTCATTCTCAAGAGTGCCGTCGACATACAGAGACGAATATAACTCAGTGATTTTGCCTCCGGCATACATATACACATCAAGGCTGCTGATCCCGTCCTCACTGGAGCTGATGAAGGCAAAGAAAAGGTCCAGACTGGCTATGCGGCTCACATGCTCAAGCATGGCAGGATCACGCGATGAGAGAAATTCATCTCCGACATCAACCGGTATCAGGATGAAATTCTCATCACCTTCGTAATACGGGCAGTAGGAAGAAGGAGATGATTCACCATTCTCTCTTTCTGCCGCATAGTCATCGTGCACAGCTTCAAGGACCTGTCTTTCTGTTTCCTCAAGGTACCTGGCATAGTTTATGCCGGTAAGCTCCTGGGAAGGAGGAAGAAGAGAAAAGACCGTGTCAAGACAACTGACTGCAAAACTGTCAATATCCTCAGACGGATTTCCGCCTGCAGCATACCCGATATTAAGCGCAGATGCGCACACAGATAAAGAGAAGAATGCAAAAAGCAGGCACGATACAGCTGTTTTCCTGAACATATTCTTCTCCATCCGGCATTTATGCTTCTTCTTTCGCCCAGTTGAGATATGCTTCAATGAACGGGTCAATCGCACCGTCCATAACCGCATTTATGTTTCCGATCTCGACATTCGTCCTGTGATCCTTCACCAGGGTATAAGGCTGGAAGACATAGCTTCTTATCTGGCTGCCCCATGCGATGTCTTTCTTTGCAATGGCGTTCTTCTGATGTTCCTCCTCACGCTTTTTCTGATAGTACTCGTAAAGGCGTGAACGGAGCATCTTGAATGCGACTTCCTTGTTCATGAACTGGCTTCGTTCATTCTGACACTGAACGACAATACCGGTTGCATAGTGCGTGATACGGACAGCTGAGTCGGTTTTGTTGACATGCTGACCGCCGGCACCGCCTGCACGGTATGTGTCAAGACGGTAGTCTTCCGGTTTGAGCTCGATTTCAATGTCATCATCAATAAGAGGAGACGCATAGACGGAAGTGAATGATGTATGTCTTCTCTTGTTCGCATCAAACGGGGAGATTCTGACAAGACGGTGCACACCGGCTTCTCCTTTGAGATAGCCGAACGCATAAGGTCCGGAAACCTTCACTGTGGCACTCTTTATGCCGCCTTCATCCTCAAGGATATCAAGGATCTCACTCTTGAAACCGTGACGCTCACACCATCTGAGATACATTCTCAGAAGCATGTTCGCCCAGTCACAGGCTTCAGTTCCGCCGGCACCGGCATGAATTGAGAGGAACATGTCGTTCTTGTCAAATTTGCCGTCAAGCAGAGTCTTCAGCTTAAGAGGCTTGTACTCCTCGTCAAGCTTAATGATCTGTTCATCAAGTTCAGCGGTAAGAGCCTCATCATCCTCACTTGAATACATTTCAATCAGGTCGGAAATATCATCAATATCCTTGATAAGCTTCTGCCATGGGTAGTATGAATCCTTAAGCGCATTGAGCTTCTGGAAAGTTTTTTCCGCCTCATCCTTGTCATTCCAGAAGTCAGCTTCGCCTGTCTTCTGTTCAAGGTCATTTATCTGGGAAAGCACGTCAGAGCTTTCAAAGACGCCTCCATACGTTATAGGCTTCTTCTTTTATGGTGTCGAAAAGTGCTCTGTTCTGTAAAAACATTCATTTCTCCTTCGTACTCGATATACGGGTAACAATATTCAGACTTTGTGCACTCTGCGGTGCAATGCTGATTTTGAAAGTCAGCTTCACCCTAGTATAGAGATAAAACTGTTCTGAGCCAAGACTGGTGACCTCACTCTGATAGCGGTTTTCCTCGCTGACTGAAAAATAATCAGTACTTGTGAAGGACAGCTGGAGACAGCGGGAAGAATCAAAGAACCTGACGTTTTTTATTCCGGAGAGGGCACTGCCGACCAGTGGCTCCCTTTTTTCGTTATAGGCAAAGGCGGATGCACCGGGCAGCGTGAAATATATCACAGTTGAATATTCTCCGCTCAGGAACTCGCTGCCATGATTCACGAGCGTATGAGACATGTAAAGATTCTGGTTGTTGAGCTTGTAATGCTTCTCGACAGAGAAGTTCATATTCTCTTCCTGATACGAGAAGCAGAACTCGCTTCGGCTCTTGTTCACACTGTCAAGGCTGTATGTCCTGTACCCCATAAGGTACTCCTGACCGTTGATCACATAGCTGTCAATGAAACTTCTCTTCTTCCTTGTCTCGGGGAAACTCTTGAGCCAGGAAGGCACTGTATCGAATATGTTGAGGCCGAGTTCCTTTGAAGAGTATTCATATACCGACGCACCTGTAAGGGAAAACAGAGCCCTGGCCTGACGGCCGTAGCAGAACTCCTCATCCAGTCCGTCGTCATCCACATCGGCACAGTTCAGTCTCAGTCCTGCCTCCTCAAGGCTGTTCTCCGCATCGATCAGAGTCCTGTAATACTGCCTGTGCTCATTAAGCGACAGGCAGGAAGCCTGTGTGTCACAGAGAAACAGAGAACCGGAAGGAAGAGTCGAAAGCATTTCCTGAAGCCTACGTCTGAGTACCCTGTCTTTCTTTGACTCACTGGCAAACTCGGCAAGAGTGAGATAGCGGTTCAGGTAGAACCTGAAGTCCTCGCTCCGGCTGAAAAGATCATTGAACGAGGCAAGTCCGTTAGCATAGGCATCACGGCCGTACCAGCCGTTCGCAAGATACCCCACGCAGTCCATATCACAGTCACGTGCAAGAATGATGTCCGCACCCGCACTCTGCGCCGCAGTGAAAAGCGATGTGAACACAGTATAAAGTTCCTCATCATCCTCCCTGTGGTAGCTTGCCCCCTGACACAGCTGGTCAAGATTTATCATGCAGGTGAGATTCTCATCATCAGAGTTCAGGACTATATCCCTCATGATCTGCTTAAGCTGATCAAGGGAAATCTCATTCTGGGCATATGAACTGACGGCTTTTGAGAATTTGTCATTTGCCTGAAGCACATCTATCTTCCTGCCTATCTCATTCATCCGGAATGATGCTCTGCCGGATGTTTTCTGGCCAAGGGCATCATATGATGATATGACCAGTCTCTCCAGCCCGATTGTCTTCATCATCGCAACAATGCTGGAAGCCCATATCTGACCATAGCACCACAGCGTTGTGGCCCTGACTCCGTATGTCTTGCGGATGAGTGTGGTTGTCCTATCAACGGCAATGGACCGGTCCTTATGAGGAATAAGCGGAAGAATCGTATTGTTGTACGCACTGGTGAAAAGCTCCAGCGAGCCGCATTTCGCAAGCGTGGAGACAAGAAGGTTTATCTCGGGAAAATGCATCCCGAGATACTTTATCATAGCGCTTGGACAGGCTATTGAAAGCCTGCAGCCGCGATTGTTGTGAACATAAGTCAGCACAGGCTTGAGGATACAGGTTATCAGACGCATGAACACCGGATGCGGAGATGCGTGTGAGACCTGTGAATAAAAGCCTAGCACGAACTTCATGTATCAGAACCCTCTTCAGTCCTTTTTGACTATGCACTTCTGAGGACATAGTTCTGCAGCCTGTGCAATATTGCTGTGATCAGCAGCATAATCGATCGCAGAAAGGAATGATGTGACCTTGCAGCCGGACGATGGAACCTTGACTTCGCATATCCTGCATCCGATACAGCCGACCTTGCATTCCTTTCTGACCTTGGCTCCGCTTTCATGGTTGTTGCAGGCAACCACGTACTGAGCACTGGCAGGAATCATCTTTATGGCTCCGGTAGGACAAACCGTCGTGCATTTCTTACATCCGATGCACTTTGAACTGTCAACCTTTATGAAACCTTCGCTGTCCTTGTAAATGGCTTGTGCAGGACATACTTTCATGCAGGAACCAAGATGGAGACAGCCTTCCTTACAGGCATTCGGGCCTGCCTGAAGAAGATAAGCGGCATTGCAGTCCATCATTCCTTCGTACTTGAAATCAATGCCGGTAACGGCTTCATTGCCGCGGCAGTGAACGAAAGCGACCATCTTCTCACCCGGCATATCAACACTCACACCCATGATCTCGCCCATTCTGGTAGCAAGAGCAGCACCGCCGGGAGCACAGAGCCCAACTTCGGCTTCTCCCTTGTATACAGCTTCTGCATATGCGGAACAGCCGGCAAAGCCGCAGCCGCCGCAGTTGGCACCCGGCATTGAATCCTCAAGCTCCACAAGTTTCTCATCTTTAACAACAGCAAGCTTCTTGTCCGCAACCGCAAGTCCGAGGCCAAGGACAAGACCCATGCCCGCAATAACGCAGAATGCTGAAATTATGGCAGTTATCATCTTTTCCTCCTCATACCAGACCGAGATTTGTAAGCAGACTCTTGTCGAATGCCATGAAGGCAAGTGCCATCAGTCCTGCTGAGATGAATGCGATCGGAACACCCTTGAAGACCTTCCTGACAGGTGTTAGCTCAAGCTTTTCCCTTATGTTGCTCATGAGAACAATCGCAAGCGTGAAGCCCAGACCAGCAGAAAGACCTGCAAAGAAGCTTTCAAGCAGATTGTAACCTTCATCGATATTGATGATCGCGATGCCGAGAACAGCACAGTTCGTCGTGATAAGGGGAAGGAAAATGCCCAGTGCCTTGTAAAGAGACGGGCTCATCTTCCTTATGACCATCTCGACAATCTGAACCAATGCAGCGATGACAAGGATGAATGAAATCGTCTGCAGATAGGCAAGATCGAATGGAATGAGCAGGTATGTATACACTGCATAGCATACGACACTGGCAACCGCGGTAACGAATGTAACTGCCATACCCATGCCGAGAGCGCTTTCACTGTTCTTCGACACGCCGATGAAAGGACAGAGTCCCATGAACTGTACCAGAATGAAGTTCTGGATGAACACATATGTGATGATTATTGCGATATAAGTCATGCTCTCTCTCCTTTTGCCGCCTTGCGTTCACTGTTCCATGTGAAGAAAGCTTTGAGATACCCCATGACCAGCAGTGCTCCTGCGGCAAGGGTGAGAACCCTTACAGGGCTTTCGCTGAGACCCGGAATCGTTATGATAAGGCGCTGGGTCTCGCTGAGATTGAACAATGTGATGGTTCCGGCTCCGAAGATTTCCCTTATCGCGGCGATGAGGGACAGAGCCAGGGTGAATCCGATTCCCATTCCGATTGCATCAAGCGCGCTGTCGAGTACTGTGTTCTTGTTTGCAAAGGCCTCGGCACGTCCGAGGATTATGCAGTTCACAACGATCAGAGGCAGATAAACGCCCAGTGCGTTGAAAACTGCCGGAACAAATGCATGAAGAACCATCTCGACAATCGTGACGAATGACGCTATGACGACAATATATGCCGGAATACGGATTGAATCCGGAATGATCTTCCTCAGCGCGGAAATGAAGATATTTGAGCCGAGCAGAACGAAAAGAACGCTGGCTCCCATACCGAACGCATTGAACACCTGTGTCGTGACACCGAGAGTCGGACACATTCCGAGCATGATTATAAATGTCGGGTTTTCCTTGAAAATACCCTTTGTAAGTTCATATCTGTGTGACATCACCGGCCTCCTAAGCTCTTCACGTAATCAGAACCGGACCTTATGGCGGAGCTTACGCCATTGAAAGTGACAGTTGCGCCCGATACCGCAGAAGGATCGGCAAGATCATTCTTAGACTCAGGAAGAGCCTGATCGCCGCCAAGACCTTCAAACATTGCCATGTACCAGCTTTCCTCGGCTTTCTTTCCAAGGCCCGGAGTCTCGCTGTTGCTCATGACTTTAGCTGAAAGAACGGAACCGTCAGTGTAATAGCTTGCGGCAATCACGATATCACCGCCGTAACCCGTTGTCGTCAGCTCAAGAATATAGCCGACGATGTTTCCGCTTTCATCACTGAGGGGAATCACGTAGCTGATATCACCCCCGTTGCCCTCTCTCTGCTCACCCTGGCTGTAGCCTCCGGAAACGGCGGAAAGAGTCTCCATCGTGGTCCGCTGGGTGTTTATCTCAATATAAGGCGCCGTGATCTGGTTGATCACTGCGAGCAGGATAACGGAAACGGCACAGATCGCGAAAAGGATAAAAGCAACTTTCAAACACTGCTTGATCATTTCTTTGCCTCCTTTACCGGTCTGACATAACCGAACTTTCTGGGTCTGACGTATCTGTCGATAGTCGGGGTGAGAATATTCATGAGTATGATTGCCAGAGACACTCCTTCCGGCAGGGATCCGAAATAGCGGATGAGGAAGGTGAAGAAACCGCATCCGACTGCGAATATGACCTCGCCTTTCTTCGTCGTCGGAGTCGTCACCCAGTCGGTCGCCATGAAGAAGGCACCCAGCATGATACCGCCGGTGAAAAGCGGCATGAGGATTTCACCGCTGAAAAGGCCTGTTCCGGCCCTCACCCCTCCGAAGATCCAGGAAAGGATGGCAAATGAGGAGAGGAAACAGACAGGGATATGCCATGTGATGACTTTTGATGCGATGAGGAATATTCCGCCGATCAGTATGCAGAGTGCTGATACCTCTCCGATACATCCGCCAATATTGCCGATGAACGCATCAACGGTATACGGAGAGATATGAAGTGCATTGCCGATACTCTGGGCTATGCCTGTTGATGCATATCCCAGTTCGCTGAGAACACCTTCATAGTCCAGGCCGGAAAGACCGCCTGAAATCGCGGTCTTCACGGCTCCAAGCGGAGTCGCGCTTGCAAGTGCATCGGCACTCAGTGCACGCGGTGCGGTGAATGCTGACATGGCGGACGAGAATGAGAAGAACACGAACACACGTCCGGCAAGAGCCGGATTCATCCAGTTGCAGCCCAGACCGCCGAATGTCCACTTGACAGCAAAAATCGCAAAGAACGATGCGATTACCGGAATGTAAAGAGGAATTTCAGGCGGCATGTTCATGCCTACGAGAAGGCCTGTCACGACAGCTGACAGGTCAGACAGGGTATTCTTCCTGTCAATGAGACCGAGCAGGAACTCCGTGAGAACGGAAGCTGCAACTGACACGAGAAGGACGACAAGCGCCCTTATACCGAATGCATATATACCCCACAGACAGGAAGGAAGAAGAGCGATGATGACAAAGAGCATGCTCTTTTGTATATCCATGCCTGTATGGATGTGCGGACTTACAGTTACTCTTTTCATCTTACTTTCTCCTTGACATCTTCTTGCCCAGCTTGAATCCCTGCACAAGAGGAAGGTGTGCCGGGCAGATAAATGCACAGCATCCGCATTCCTTGCAGTCCAGAAGACCGAGATCAAGAGCTTCCTTGTATCTTCCGTTCTTGATATTCCGGAACATCTTGTTAGGCATCAGTCCCATCGGGCAGTGTGCGACACATTTGCCGCATGAGACACAGACCCCTTCATTTACCACTTCAGCTTTAAGTGCGAGAATGCCGCTGGTGCCTTTCAGCACAGGAGCCTCTTCATCCGCAAATGCGAATCCCATCATCGGACCGCCGGAAATTAGCTTGTCAGGCTCCTTGCAGTTATATCCTCCGCAGTATGCGATGAGATCTTTTGTGGCAGCACCTACAGGGCAGAGAAGATTCCTCGGCCTGCTGACAGCCTCACCTGACACAGTCACGATTCTCTCAATCAGAGGCTTGTGGAAAACGCATGCCTCATACACTGCATACACGGAGCCGATATTGCACACTACAGCACCGACATCAATCGGAAGCTTTCCAGAGGGAACTTCTCTTCCGACTGCAGCCTTTATGAGCTGTTTCTCATCCCCCTGAGGATATTTCATCTTGAGCGCAAGCACTTCCACCGGGTATGAATACTTCGAGATTCTTTCCTGAAGAAGCGATACAGCATCAAGTTTGTTTGCCTCTATTCCTATTATGATCCTGGACGGTGAAAGGATCTTTGCAAGTATCATGACACCTTCCAGCGTCTCATCTGCCCTTTCAAGCATTGAACGGTAATCACTCGTAAGGTACGGCTCGCATTCAACACCGTTGATTATGAGAGCATCAACCTTCTTGCCTTCAGGAACGGCGAGCTTTACATGTGCAGGGAACGTCGCACCTCCCATACCGACAATCCCCATGTCCCTGATCGTATCAAGAAGGGTCTGCGGACTTTCATTCTTCCAGTCGTAGCGTGTTGTGAACATTTCGGGCTGAATCCCATCGGCCTTGATGACCACAGCTTCACAGCTGGCACCATTCGCAAGTCTCACATTCCTCACGTCAACCACACTTCCCGATACAGGAGAATGCACATTGGCGGAAACAAACGAGGCGGCCTGCCCTATCATTTCCCCTTTAACGACAATATCGCCCTTCTTCTTGAGGGCCTTTGCCGGAGCCCCGATATGCTGCGACATCGCAACGATAAGCGTTTCGGGCATCGGAAGTACTTCTATCGGGCTGTTTTTCGACAATTCTTTCTTGTCATGAGGATGAACACCACCACGTTTGAAGGTGGACATTCTTATCATATATCTACTCCTTTTCAGTTGAATGAACAAAATAATAATACAACATGTTCATGAAATAACTCAACAAAAGTTTTTGTTCTTCCTCTTCCTTTTTTGCGTGCTGAGTTTATCCTCTGCATCTGCATACAGAAAACCGTGAGACAGATGCCGCAGTCAGAAACACAGCATGAGGATCACGGTTGACGGTACTTCATTCATCTGAATATGGATGTATCGTAAATCAGACCTCCGGCGCGCTCGGACCTGTATGCTTATCATAGCCGATATCGTGGCATCTCCATCTCCTGTCCGCCTTTACTGGCAGCGAATAAAACAGGTCACCGCTTTCACTGATATACTTCGCAAAAAGCTGCCTCATTTCATCAAGCACACCAGAGTAAGATGGATCACTCACCAGATTCCTCTTTTCAAACGGATCACATGCAAGGTCATACAGTTCCTCGCCTTTTCCTTCAAGGTAGAAGATATACTTCACATTATCTTTTCTTATCATCCGGCCCGGTGAAATGGTATAGCCCCATTCAGTGTACCATTGACTTACGATGTATTCTCTTTCCTCTGGCACTCCTCCGCTGAAAAGCGGGGAAAGATCAATCCCGTCCAGATTATCCGGTCTTGCAAGACCTGCGTATGAGACGAGTGTCGGAAAAACATCAAGAAGAGATGCACACTGATGCACCATGCAGCCTTTCTTTTTCACAGCAGGTCCGCTGAAAATGAGCGGTACTCTTGTGACTTCCTCATATAAAGTGACCTGCTTGGTGACAGAACGGCGGGCTGTTATATTGTCACCGTGATCGCTTGTGAAGACAATGAGCGTATCATCATTGAGAAGACCTGCACTGACATATGCATCATAGACTCTCTTCATATCAGTGTCCGCTTTTTCAAGATAATATCTGTATGCAAGCAGGTAATACTGAAAATCCTCTTCTTTCCACTGCGATACCTGACTCTGTCTGACGTGAGAACAGCACAGATACTGCACAGGAAGCGGCCTGTTTCCTATGTCATCAAAATAAAAGTTCTCTGGAAGCGGCGGAAGCGGACCGTCATAGGATTTGTTCTTCACTCCTCCCTTGTTCAGTCCTATCCAGCCGCATATGTTATGCGGATTTATCAGATCGACAACCATCAGAAGGGGTCTGTCATCATTCCTTTCCTCCAGATAGCGGAGTGTCTGATCAACTGTATAGACATCCGCATATGTGTCCATGTTGTACGGGAAAAGTGGATTGTCATCAGGAATTCTCTGTTCATCCTCTGCGCTGCAGATAAACCCCCGCAGTGCTCCTCCGTCATGCTTTTTGCCGAAATGACGGCATTCATAACCTGCATCACTGAATGTCTGTCCGAGGGCCGGATAGCTTTCATCAAGAGGAGTAATCGGGCACTGACGTCCGTTGGACCACACCTGATTACGATGCGGATACTGCCCGGACCACAGACTCGCACGTGATGGCTGACAGAGCGGGTAAGAGCAGTAGCAGTCGCTTACTGTCATTCCATCCTTTGCCAGACTTGTGATAAACGGAATGGAGCAGTATCCGCCGTAAAGATCAAGGGCACGGAATGACAGCTGATCGAGCACGAAAACCAGTATATTCGGTTTCTTCACCAGTACGGATCCCATTTTCCTGATAACCTCCTTAAAGCCTCAAGATAATAATAATCACCCCAGATGTTGCATTCATCCACACCTCTGTTACGGCAGGTGTTCCACTGGCTTTTCCTGGCGTAGGTACCATGCATGAGAAGTCCGTTTGACTCTTTTTCATCCCTGACTGCGCATTTGTCTGAAAGCACCTTCATAAGAGAAGATGCAATGTGATGAAGCCGTCTTCCTTCTTCTCCTTCAATTAGGTCTGCAGCCTCAAGCATTGCGCATATGACGATTGCAAGTGCGGACGAATCACGCGGCTCGGAGCTTGGATTCGAGAAATCAAAATCCCAGTAAGGAATTATGTCATCAGGAAGATGTGAAAGGAAGAAATCAAGACAGCGGTGGAAAACAGACAGTGCATATTCATCCCCAGTATGCCTGTAGGCAAGAATCGTTCCGTATACTCCCCATGCCTGACCGCGAGCCCACGCAGAACCGTCTCTGTTGCCCTGTGCGGTCACACCACGGACAGGAAGTCCGGTTTCTTTATCGAAATAATATGTATGATAAGTGGAATCATCAGGACGCAACACGTAATGCAAAGCTGTTGAAAGATGTTTTCTTGCAATCACTGCATACCTGTCATCACCGGTTGTCCCGCTTGCCCAGAAAAGAAGAGGAAGATTGAGAAGACAGTCAATGATCAGACGGTATTCCCGGGGATCTCCGAGATCTCCCCATGCCTGAATGAAGCTTCCTTTCTCCTGAAAGCGTGAGACAAGATTGTCAGCGGCCATGAGAGCCGCTTTTCTGGCTTTTTCATTTCCGGTAAGCTTGTAGGCTGCCACGCAGGAAGGAGAATAGAGAAAACCCATGTCATGATGATTTACATCGATTTTCTTTTCTATTCTCTCATAGAATGAATCCACCTGCTTCATTGCGGCATCCATGAAAGCTTCATCATGTGAAAGCTCATAGGAGAGCCATAGCTCCCCTGTCCAGAAGCCTGTTGTCCATTCAACATTCTCCGTTGCGGGATAAATCCCATTCTCGCTGTGGCTGTACTTGAATTTATCAGTATATTCAGACAGACAGCTTTTATTCACTGCAAGCGCATTTTTCACTGCACATGACAGATCACTGGCAGAAAACTCCGGCAAAGATTCAAAATCAATCATTTCTCACTCCCTCATATAAGGAAAATATCGTTATGAATACTCTTGTTCTCTTTTATAAGAGAATCGAAACGCTGCGCCTGTTCATCAGAGGAAGACAGCTCCAGCGGATTCATCTCATAAGGATCTTTCTCAAGATCATAAAGATACCTTTTCACTTCGAATCCGGGAACAGTGCCGCTGTCGATGACATACTTCTGACTTCCCGTTCTGATGCATCTCCAGCCGAAGCAGCGGTTATCAAGCCCCCTCTCCCGGTAAGGCATCACCTGTTCGGGCATTCCGGGTATCATCATATGGTAGGAATATTCTCTGCCGTTCTGCTGCGAGAGAAGAGAGGATGCATGACTTATCCCGTTCACGGTGGAAGGGATCTTCACTCCCATGAGATCAAGAAGCGTCGGCATCTGATCCTCGCTCATTATGATTGAGCTGCTGCATCCGCTGCCTAAATCGGGATCGTGGATCACAAGAGGAATCCTCAGAGATTCCTCATACCATACATTTTTTCCGTACAGGCCCTGAGAACCCATCATATCCCCATGGTCACCTGAAAGGACAATGATGGAATTGTCATACATTCCGCTGTCTTTCAAATAAGTGACAAGACGTGCGAACTGCTCGTCGAGTCCTGCAACTGCTGCAAAATAATCATGCCGTTTCTCAAGATAATCCCTATCACATCTCCACTCTTCAGGCACATTGGGACGGAATGCATAATCTTCCGTGTAAAGCGCCTTTCTCCTGTCGTCTATATCGGTATAAGGAGGATGGGGAGGATTCCATGAAAGGAATGCGAGAACCGGACGGTCCTCTCCCTTCACGCTTTCAAGATATTTTATGAAAACATCCGTATCATGTTCGGCGGACCACTGGTTTATGTTTATCATTCTGCTGCTGTCGTGCCAGTAATGAGGATGCATGTGCCTGTTCATCGCACCATATGAATACCAGTAGTCGAAATTATGCCGTCTTTCTCCGGGTGGGGTGTAGGCATCCCATTCCACGGCACCTGATTCAGGTGACGGGAAAAAATTCATCTCGCTTGCATCAAGATGCCACTTGCCCACATATCCTGTCAGATAGCCTTCCTCATGAAGAACATCGGATATCGCCACTTCCTGAGGATACAGCATCACATTCTCATTAAGACCTATCTTGCAATTTGTCCACATGCCGAGGGACAGCGGATTCTTTCCCGTCAGCAATGCAGCTCTGTGAGGAGAACACAATGGGTAAGTTGAAAGAGCGCTATTGCAGAAAACGCTGTCACGGGCGAACTCATCCATCGCAGGAGTATTGACGTGGTCCTCCCCGCTGCAGCCCATTGCATGATAGCGCCACTGATCTGCAAAAACATAAATCAGGTTCTTTTTCTTTCCCATATTGTCCTCCTCACAGGGAGGGGCGCCTGAGCACCCCTCTTTTCCGTTTGATATTATTGTCAGATATTCTGACTGCTTTCGATATAGAAATCGTAAGCTCTCTGGTTGATCTCGATAGCCTCATCGATACCGCGGGTGTGAAGTTCCTTGATGAAAGCATCATAATCGGCATCGAAGTCGCTTGTTCCGAGAATCCAGCTCTGAAGCTTCTCTTCCACATACGGCTGGATCTGACCCATGATTCTCTCGTACCTCGTCTCATCTTCAGGGAAGTACTTCATGTCAAGCTCACCGTCAGCAAACGGAGGCTGGCTCTGGTCATACCATTCCGGATGTGCTTCATAAAGTTCAATGACCGCTCTTCCTTCATCATTTGTGGAAATAATCTCATACTCACCGGTCTGGTTCATACCGACTCTGTAGAGAGCACCGATGCTTCTCAAATACCCGACAGGTGTCTGATCACTGTTGAGAACTGTATCATAGAACTGCTTCTGACCGTTCTCGTCAACATAGTAGCTGACACCTTCGATACCCCAGTTCATGAGATTGCTGCCTTCTTCCGTGAAGAGATAATCCATAAACTTGATCACGGTGACAGGATCTTCACACTGTGATGAAATTCCCCAGCCGACACCAGGATATCTCATTGTTCTTTCCTTCACGACACCGTTCTGGTCTGCAGGAGGAGCGATACCGACCATCTTGAAGCCGGGGATATCGGAAGCAAGCTTTGTGTTGTAGTCAACGGCACTGATCCAGTCATGAGTCATGCCTCCGAGGTTTGCTGCAAGAAGAGTATCTCTTCCCTTCGGTCCGCGTGTGAAGATTTCAGGATCAATAAGACCTTCCTGATACCATTTCACGAGATTGCGCACACCTGTCTTGAAGTTCTCTTCAAGAGGTTCGTATGTGATCTTTCCGTCACGCACGTAGAACTCAATTGAGGTATCCCACAGATAAAGGTATTCATCAGGCATCTTCCAGCCGGCACGGTCGAAGAGAGGAATTTCGTCCTTGAGTCCGTTTCCGTTGGGATCCTCATTGCGGAATGCCGTGAGAACTTCATAAAGCTCATCAACTGTTGTCGGGACTTCAAGACCGAGCTTGTCAAGCCAGTCCTGGCGGATGAACCAGAACTCGGCATTGTTCATTGTCTGGTTTTTTGGAATGAAGTAAATGTTTCCATCCGTACTTGTCGCATACTGGGCAAATGCAGGATCCTCTTCCATCAGTGCCTTGATATGAGGTGCATACTCATCAATGAGGTCATTGAGAGGAATAAGACCGCCGTCACGGCCCAGCGACTCAAGATCAGCAGTGCTTACATAACCGATGACATCAGCGAGGTTGCCGGAGCTGAGCATCAGGTTGAATGCCTCATCCTCATTGGAGTTTGACTGGCTTATGACACTTTCAAAACGGATGTTTGTGCGTTTCTCAAGTTCCTGCCAGACAGCCCAGTTCGGGTCAAACGGCATGTTGTTGAAATTGAGGAAGATTGTGAATGTGGTCTTCTCATCTGTGATCGGAAGGTGGAAAGTTCCATCTTCATTCAGCGTCGGTCTTGCTTCTGCCACCGATGCGGATGTTGTCGTCTCTTCGCTGCCGCCTGCCATAATGGGCAAGGCACATGCAAAGAGAGCAAGAAATACAATCAATGCTTTTTTCATGTTTTATCTCCTTTTAAAAATTAACCTTTGTTAGCGCCAAGCGTGATGCCTGACTTGAAATACTTCTGTATGAACGGATATGCAATCGCCATCGGGATGATAGCAAGGATGATGAGTGCATAAATGACCGTTGTCTGGGATGTGAGGGACTGTGCCGTGATGATGGCGCTTTCCATCTCATTTGCCGTTCTGTCGACAAGAAGCTTCTTGAGAAGAACCTGAAGAGGCACTTTCTCATCGCTTGTCAGCAGGTTCATCGGCCAGAAATATCCGTTCCATCTGTTGACTGCATAGAAAAGCGCAACTGTAGCCAATGACGGCTTTGACAGCGGCAGATAGACCTGGGCGAAGATCCTGAAATCACTTGCACCGTCTATGAATGCCGCTTCCTCCAGCGATGCAGGCACCTGTTCGAAGAAACTCTTCAGTATGATCATATTGTACGTGCTGATCGAGAAGCCGAATATGATGGCGATTCTCGTGTCAAGGAGATTGAAATCCCTGAACGTCATGTACATCGGTATGATACCTGCGCTGAACCACATGGTGAAAACGGCAAGCAGCGTGAAGAATTTCCTGAAAATGAGCCTGGGCCTTGAAAGCGCATATGCCATCGTAGTGGAAAAGAACATATTGACCATGACACCGCACAGTGTATAGAAAATGGAGTTGCCGAAGCTGGTCCACAGCCACGGTGTCTGGAATGCCTCCCTGTAGCTTTCCAGTGTTGCGAGCACGGGAGTGAACATAACCTGTCCGTTCTCAACATACAGAGGGCGGCTGATGGAAGCAATGAATACGTAATATATCGGATAAAGACAGAGGAAGATGAGGACTACGCCGAGTATCTTCACCGAGATATCGAATATTTTCTCTCCCCTGCTTTCGATTTTGGCGATTGAACCGCCTTTGTCTTTTGTATTTACTGCATGTTTCATTTATTCAGACCTCCTTTGCTTACCACAATGACGTCTCTGTCAGACGCTTGGACAGCTTGTTGGCAAAGACAACAAGGATGAGCGCAATTACAGCCTCGAAGAGGCCCGCCGCCGTTGCAATGCCGTAATCTCCGTTCTGGATACCCATACGGAAGGAGTATGTGCTGATGACATCCGCTGTCGAATATGTTGAAGGCTGATACAGCAGGAGGATTGACTCATAGCCGACCTTGACCATCTTGCCGATATTCATGACGAACATCGTAACGACTGTCGGGATGATGCCCGGAAGCGTGATATGCCATATTCTCTGGAAACGTCCGGCACCGTCGACAAGAGCCGCTTCATACAGTTCCGGATCAATACCCATCAGCGCAGCGATATATACAACAGCATTGAAGCCTGCAGTCTGCCACAGCGTCATTATTGTATATATCGGTCTGAAATACTGGGGGTAAACCATAAAGTATGTGGCATCTCCTCCGAAAAGCTCGATGAACTTGTTGATGATGCCCGTTGAAGGAGAAAGGAAGTTGACGACCATACCGCAGACAACGACAGTTGAGATGAAGTACGGCAGGAACGTTGCTGTCTGCAGCGTTTTCTTGATCACCTTGCCTTTCATTTCCGTTACTATGATTGCAAGCAGGATCGGTGCCGGGAAACAGATGACCATCTGCCAGATTGCAATCATAAGCGTATTCTTGATGGTTCTCCAGAAATCCGGACCCTGTATGTAAATCTTGAAGTTCTCAAAACCGACAAATGTGCTTCCTTCAAAACCACGGAAAATATTGTAGTCATAGAAAGCCATCCGCAGACCGATCATCGGTTTATAGCAGAACATAAGATACCATATGAGTCCCGGTGCCAGCAGGATGAGAAGCTGCCAGCTTGAAAGGAAACGCCTGCCAAGACTTTTATGTGTCCTCAGCTGGATTTCCTGATTAGATTTTCTCAGGCTCATTCTTACCTCCTCAATGTGTGTTTCCAGCTTAAGGCCACTTTCCTGATAACAAAATCATCAATTTTCAGATGATCTGCAAAATTCTGGAGAAATGGAATTTTCGGAACAATCCGGAAATTTTTCCATTTTTTCACATATGTTTTTCTCATTTGAAAAGTTTCACGGCACAGTATAGAATTTATGTAATGCATGAGAGAGGAAAACAAAAGACTTACCATGAACAGCTGAGTTCTGTTTTCATAGCCACGGCCATTCTGGTCGCGGCAATCGCAATAATTGCGGGACTCCTGGCCGAAAGGAACATCATGACATCCACGATGCACGCAAATGAATCGCTGGAAGATGTCTCCTCATACATGCTTTCATCCCGGGTAAATGAAATAAGCAACACCATAGACTACCTTTCCACATGCGAGTGCGTCCTTGACTGGCTGTATGCCGACATAGGCAGCGCGGACTACTACTATCAGGGACTGCTTTCATATCAGGAACTCGTCAGGAGATCTCCGGTTTTCAATTCAGGAACTTTCAATATCGCGATAACAAGCGATGACGCATCCTCATTCGTCATAACATCGGGCGGAACATACAGCAAAAGGGAATTCCTCAGCTATGTCACTCCGGGACTGGTGAGGCTTCCAGCCGGTGACGCGTCGATATCGCTCACTCCGGATAATTCCACCCTTCTCATGTCGGTAAAACGCTATCTCGGGGAAAAGACGCTTATATTCTACTGCACGATCTCTCTGTCCTATCTTTCTTTCCCGCTTGAAAGCAACATACAGTATGCCTTCATCGACACCTCAAGCGGCATAATCTACACTCCGTTCGAAGAGATCGGGAACAAACTTGAAGGTCTCAATCTGCATGTGATGCAGGACGGAAGGCTGACCATGGACAACATGTCTCTCAGAAAGGAAAGCTATTCCCAGTTCGATTTCTGTGCTGTCTACGCCCACAGCACCACAATGATCTCACCGTTCATCTTCATGCTGATCTTCATCCCCTGCATAATATTGATGTGCCTTTATGTGTCATTCAAAATTTCCGGAAGGCTGTACAGACCGGTGAAGGAAGCATATGAAACCCTGATGAGCCCGGAGGAAGAAGAAACAAGAGGAAACGAATTCGACACGATCATCGTAAAGTGCCAGGAGGCCGATCAGATTTCAAAGAAGCTCATAACAATGAGCGCGGAACTGCAGAACGCAACCGACATACAGAAATACCGCTCATATCTCAGAGGTCAGGATTCGCTGTACCGTGCGGAAGATGACATTGCTGCATTCTTCTGTCTGAGCATCCTTTCATCTGGCAGCCTTCCAGACGGAAGACAGGCTACTGTGAATCTCACCTTCAACTCCATGGCGAGAAAGGTGAAACATCTGCACTTCATCATAACAGACAGCGGTTTTTCCGTGCTTATCTACAAATCGAATAACAGTGAAGAATGCTACAGTACACTTTACAGGACGCTGAAGGAGTTCACGGCAATCGATGCTGAAGCGGGACTTCAGGCTGCGATCACAAGGCCGTGCGAAGGCTGGAGCGGTATAAAGGGCCTGTATCAGAATGCACTTAACATCATGGACTGCCGCTATATCCTTCAGGATAAGATCATCATGACTGAAGACGACATGATCGACAATACGGGCCTGATGCATTATCCGATCAGTGAGGAGAGAAAGCTGATCAATGCCGCACTGAGCGCATCTGTGAACACACTTGATATCTTTGATGCGATAGTAAAAGACAATACAGCTCCTGAAAGAATGCTAACCGAAAAGGAATTTGAACGATTCTCATCTGCCCTGATATCAACAGTCATGAGGATATTCCAGGAAATGAAAGAAGACATCGACGGGGATGTGAACTGGAAAGATCTCATGGACAACCAGAAACCGGCTGCTGCAATAAGCGAGCTTAGAAACCTGCTTGCAGGATACGTTGAAAGGAAGAACAGGGAAAACAGCGAACGCTATGACTATCTTGTCGATGAGATGAAAAAATATATTCAGGCCCATTACAGTGAGAACATCCAGCTGATCGATCTGTCTGAAGAATTCAACTTAAGTCCCAAATACTGCTCTGAGGTGTTCAACCGCCTGAGCGGTGAGAACTTCAAGAACTACCTCAACCGTTTCAGGATAAACGAAGCCCAGAGAATACTTGATGAGAATCCTGAGATCAGAATAACCCAGCTTGCAAGCGAAGTGGGTTTCTCATCAAGCAACTCCTTCATCCGCGTATTCGACAAATACATGGGCATCACACCGAAACAGTATGCGGAAAGCAGGAAAAAGGAAATCTAAAGTGAGAATATCTCACCGATGCTGATAAATTGGGTACCCAGAGCTATGATTTCCAGTAATATACCTGTCCTGATGACTTTTCCCCTCATCCATTTCCACCTCCCCTCACGCAGCTGAAACAAAGGGAAGCATCGAAACCCATTTAAATGCACTCTGCATTTATTCTATTACGTTTCCATCATGATGTCACCGAAGCAATTGCAGAAAACAGGAAACCTGAAGTGTGCATATATGACAGAAGACTGCGGGAAATGCCGCAGCCTTCTCATCAATGCTGATAATATTAATCACCAGCAGTAGAAAACACCTGCATGAGGTGTCACCTGAACACCAAGCTTGCCTATGTTCATGCTGTCTGAATAATCGCCATATGATGAATTGACAATAGTCACGAACGGTACACCGAGATTAACACCGGCAAGGATGCCGAAATGACCGAATCTGAATGCAAAGTCGGTATTGGCACTCACACCGAAACTGTGATAGCTGGAAGATACGGAATAGCCGTCTCCAGATGAGCTGCTTCCATGGTATGCATATTCAAGCCCGGCACCGAGAAGGAGATCGATGGAATCCGTAAGTCCAATTCTATACAGGAAGGTCACAGCCGGAGTGAAATCTGTTTCAGCAAGGTCATTGGAAACATCATGCCCATCATATCTTGTAGAGATATTCGCATCTGCTCCGAGTTTGATAGCCCTATATTCTCTTTCTCACCGAAAAAGAATGCACCGTAAAGATCAATAGCTACACCGTTGTCCACATAAGTGTCACTTCTTTCGCTCGTACCTTCAGGCTTCAGAGTGTAGATGTCAAAAGAAGGACCGGCATTGATCCCCGCAAAACCTCCGGCAAAAACATTTGCAATCAGGATGGATACTACCAGCAGGAGAGTGATAATTTTTTTCGTCAACGACCCTCAGGACTAGCTGAAGGCTTGGACGTGAGCGTTTTGCCCACAGGCTCCGTCTCCGGTTTGCCTGTGGCACCCCATCCATACGGCTGATTGACTGCAGCCTGCCCGGATTGCTGGACCCGGGTGATGTAATTGTCGCGGATGTTAATGGCGGCATTCACATCTGCATGCATCTGGACGTGCTGTTGTTGCTGATGAGACAGTCCACGGACATGTTGAAGGCCCTTGCATATTGTTTCCTTGTCTCGATGATTGATGATTTTTCATCTCCTGACAATTTAGGAAAAATACTAACTGTTCTTCTCATGTCCTTATCATACCGCTTCAATAATCGGCTTCACAACGGATGTTGTAAGGAGTTATCTGGAAGCTGATGGTTTTTCTCTCTTACACTGCGGAAAGAAAGAAAGGACACAGGTGTGATTGATTGAGAGATGCTAAAGATACTCTCTCAAGGAATGGTGGTGGTAGACACGAAGACAATACTGGCACAGGTCTGTGCCGAGTACGGCTGGAGTCTCAAGGCCATAGAGATAATGCCTGACCATGTGCATCTTTTTCTGGAGGCATCTCCTGATGATACACCCTCTTCAATAGCGCGTACGCTGAAGTCGATTTCCGCTGTCCACATCTTCACGGCCTTCCCAAAACTGAAGGAACGCAAGTTCTGGGGCTCCGGTCTCTGGTCCCGTGGCTGCTACTATGGAAGCGTCGGTGCCGTTACTGAAGAGAGTGTGAAGAAGTATATTGAAAACCAGAAATCCAACATCGGAGGTAGCGAATGATGAAATGCCCGACATGTGGCAAGGCTATGGTCAAAGGAGCTGTCATATCTTCAAGCAGCATGCCATTCAGCACGAATGTCATGTTCAAGCCTGACAGGAATGATGGATCTTGCCCTCTTGCTCTTGAACACAAGGCGGAGGCATATGTCTGCCAATCCTGTGGACATGTATTTGCCGATTACAAGATCAAATAATCATTGCCGCCTTCATCCGGCAGGACAAGCCTTGCCGGTTTTCTGGCGGCTAACTTTATAAATGATTATCGACAAAATAATGATCGCTCAAAACTTGAATTTGACTCACATTAACCCATTGAATATAATTTCACCTGATGAACAGAATATTCAAATTCGCATTCTCTCATCTCAATGGTGTGAAAGTCTATGCTCTGGTCGGGCGATCCGGAACAGGGAAAAGCCACCACAGCAAGCTTGTGGCACAGAAACACCATATAGATCTGATCATAGATGACGGTCTCCTCATAAAAGGCGACAAGATACTTGCCGGCCATTCTGCAAAGAGAGACCCAAATTTCCTTGTCGCTGTAAAAACCGCGGTTTTTGATGATGATGCCCACAGGGAAGAAGTCATCGAAGCCCTTCTCAAGGAGAAATACAAGAAGATACTCATAATCGGAACAAGCGAGAAAATGGTCAACAAGATTGCCCAGCGCCTCAACCTTCCTCCTGTAAGCAAGGTCTTCCATATTGAGGAAGTTGCAAGCGAAGAGGAAATCGAGACTGCGATGAGAATCCGCTATACGGAAGGAAAGCATGTCATACCCGTTCCGTCGATAGAAATAACACGCAACTACCCCCAGATCGTCTATGACAGCATGAAAGTGTTTTTCGGAAAGAGGATTCCATTCAAGAAAAAACAGAGTTTTGAGAAGACAATAGTCCGTCCTGAGTTCAGCCGCCCCGACAAGGATGCCGTGAATGAAAACACTCTCATGCAGATGGTTAAGCACTGCATCGATGAATACGACAAGGTAATAAAAGTCAAACGGGTCAGGACAACTGCACTGAAGAACAATGAATATGACATCAACGTGACCCTGCAGGTTCCGCTCAGACACTATATCGGACAGACCATGAGTGAACTTCAGGAATACATTGCCGACTGTATTGAAAAATACGGCGGAATCATGGTGCACCAGGTATCTATAGAAATCGAAGAATGGGGCTAAAGATCGTGAGCCTCGGCACTTGATGCTGCCTGTGAGATATCAGCAGGCTGGCCGGATGAGGCCTTTGCATTATCCTTTTTCTTTCTTGAGTTCTTGTATTTATAACGCTGGCTTCTGGCTGATGCGGCGGCGTTCTTCTTTCTTGACGGAGCATTCTTTCGCTTCTGGATTGAAACAGTCTTGAGTCCATCCTGAGCAAGGATGAGGTCAACTGCCTTCTCAATCTCATAATTCGGAGGAGTCAGAGGTGCGACAAACACCTTGATCTGCCTGAAAAGCTCATGACTCAGCTCACTCACACTCATGTGTGACTCATCATACACCAGTACAGGACGGGCTATGATCTGAAGAATATCGGCAAGAGTAAAGGACGTGCCGCTGCTCTTAGCACTCATGACTTTCTCATCAAGTTCCTGTAAAGATGAAAGCACGTTGGAGTATTTTATATACATCTCAAAACCGGGAAGAATGAAAGGAAGCAGATTATACTTATGCAATGCAAGCATTACCTGACAAGAACATCCGGAATTGAATATTTTCAGTGCCTCATCGGTAAGACGGGAGATGGATACATGCTCAAGGCAGGAAGAATCCCTTTTCAATGCTCTTTTCACATCCCATTTGAGACGAAAACCCGTAGTGCAGCTGTATTTTACCGCCCTTATCATCCTGACAGGATCCTCCTTAAACGAATATGAAAGAGGAATGAGACTTCTTATAACCTTTTTCCTTATGTCCTCAAGTCCATTGTTGAAATCAAGAAGGTGACCGTCAAGCGGATTGTAATAAAGAGCGTTTATGGAGAAGTCCCTGCGTCTCGCATCCTGCTCTATTGTACCGAAAATATTGTTGTTTCCTTCTTCAAAATTTTCCTCATCCGAGCGGAATGTAGTGACTTCTATAATCTTTGCAGCAAAGAAGAGATGCACTATGCGGAATCTTTTTCCTATGATCCGGCTGTTCCAGAAAAGGCGCTGTATCTGCTTGGGGCTTGCCGATGTGGCGATATCGAAATCCTTGGGACGTTTTCCCAGTATCATATCGCGTACGGCACCGCCGACCACATATGCCTTATACCCGTGTGACCACATCTTCCTTATCGCCCACAGACAATCCTTGTCTATCTGGCTGTTATGAATGTTATGTTCCTTGGAAGTGTAGACTTTCGCAACCGCAACACGCCTGCCCTTCTCATCACTCTTATATCGTGTAAACATCAAGCAATCCTGAAATTGAAAAGCATGGAAAACAGCCTTCCGATGCTTCATGATCCGGAAAAAATCCGGACGACACTAATTTAGATTATCAGCGCCATTGAGGTCAAGAGAATCCAGATATCTTCTACCTGAGCGGTATAAGTGTTATTTCCCACATTCTGATACATGGTTTCATGAAATGATCAAGAGCCACATTCAGATTTCACACATGGTGCGGAACTGCTAAATACGCAGTAGCTGTTCCACTTATAATCTGCGATGTGGGCAGCCCCGTTACAAACCTTCTATACAAATTAGAATTAATCTGACCTTCTCTAAAAACAAAAAACTGCATCTGAGTGTTTCAAATGCAGTTTTCTTCTCCAAAGCTGGATTAACATAGAAGTCAGATTAAAGGTGCCGATCGGATTCGAACCGATGAAAGACGGTTTTGCAGACCGTTCCCTTAGGCCACTTGGGTACAGCACCATTGACGAATGTGAACTTTAACACATCTACCGTAATTTATTCAAGAGGTAATTTATTAGATTAAGAATACAGAATTGTGGTATGATCTTGTCATGAGAAAATTAACTACATCTGTCATGATTTTACTGTTTTCCCTTTCATCAGTCTGGGCACTGAATGAAGTCCAGGAATCCCCTTATCCCCCGACATATTCCTACACTACGATCAGCACCGGCTTCAGCATCAGCGCTGCAGACGGAGAGGAAGTTCGTAATGCAGTACCTGTATCATTTCAGGCAGGGGTACTGTCAAACAATGAAAGCGGATCAATGGCAATGGGATTCGGCACACGTATCGATATCGGATTCGGCATCGGCAGCAACAGCCGAAACATCTCGATAGACACAATGGCAGGGCTTGACATGCTGTTCCGTTTCAACAGGTCGTTTGCCATTGATGTGCTGGCAGGATGTGCATTCGGCTTCATCGGAACGGATGAGAATCCGGATATACTGACAATAGGGCCGGCACTGTCTGCCGCACTGAGAATAACACCGGCTGGTTTTTCAGCTGTTGCACTTGATGCGGGAGCTGCCGTATACGGGCAGTTCGGAATAGGAGATGAATACACTGGTGTCAATTTCGTACCTTATGTATCCATCACATTCGACATATCATCATGGCCCGTCCTCTTCCATCCCTACCATTCATCCCATGTGATAATTTTCTGAGCCTTTCAATTTTTCTTTTCCCCTCTCCTTTCCCGGTATATCATTCAGGAAAGGAGATTTTTTATGGATGACTATTTCAACGAATATGAGAAAAAGTATTCACACTGCGTCTGGATTCCGTTTGAAAAGCTTGAATCTTTCATGAAGGATGTTCTCATGGCAAGCGGTGTTCCTGAAAGTGACGCACAGATTGTCAGCGATGTGCTGATCACATCAGATAAAAGAGGAATAGATTCTCATGGAATCGGAAGGCTGAAACCTATTTACATAGACCGCATTGATGCGGGAATACTGAACCCTGTTACAAAAATTGAAATAATCAAGGACGAGAAAGCCTGTGTCACGATCGACGGTCACAATGGCATGGGTCATGTCATTGCGAAAAAAGCCATGGAAATGGCCATCAGAAAGGCTGAAGAATACGGACTCGGCATGGCAGTCGTGAGAAACTCAACACACTACGGAATCGCCGGCTACTATGCGACCATGGCAACAGAAAAGAACATGATAGGAATCACCGGCACCAATGCACGTCCTTCAATAGCCCCGACTTTCGGCGTTGAGAACATGATGGGTACAAACCCTCTTACTTTCGCACTGCCGACAGATGAGGCTTTCCCGTTCGTTCTGGACTGTGCCACAAGTGTGACACAGAGAGGAAAGATCGAGGTTTACGGCAGAGCCGGAAAGGATCTTCCCCATGGCTGGGTGATAGACGAGAATGGAAACGACAGAACTGACACGGCAGGAGTGCTTGAAGATCTCACGAAAGGGAAAGCAGCGCTCACACCGCTGGGCGGCATCGGAGAAGAAAACGGAGGATATAAAGGCTACGGGTATGCGGCTGTTGTCGAGATACTCTCAGCCGCACTCCAGGACGGTTCATGGATGAAAGCTCTGAACGGAAGAAACGATGCCGGCAGGATGATACCCTATCCTCTTGGACATTTCTTCATTGCGATCAACCCTGCATTCTTCATGGGAACTGAAACATTCAGGCTTATCGCGGGAACCATCTGCAGACAGCTCAGGGCAAGCAGGAAAGCCCCGGGAGAGGACCGCATTTTCACAGCCGGAGAAAAAGAATACCTTGCATGGCAGTACAGGAAGATACACGGCTGCCCTGTACCGCCGTCACTGCAGAAAGTCATAAAGGAGCTCACTTCACGCTTCAGACTTGATTACTCCTGGGAATTCTGAAAAAGACGTTCGGCAAGTTCTCGGACAGAAGCAAAAGAATAGTCACACTGTATGTAGGCGTAGCTCTTGGTGCGCTTGCATACAAGTCCGTGAGCTTCCTTCTCAAGCGAATAGAATCCGTTTGATATCCTCGGGTTGTCATAGCTTGTGAAAGCCTGTCCGGAAACAAGGTCAACCGTCTCTCCCGGCCTGAGAACATACTGCGAAGGCATGTCGAAAGTGTCATGATGGTCAATGCGGCCGAAGCCCAGCGTGAGATTGAAAACCTGCGGAGTGCCGCCCTCATAGAACGCCCAGGGGCTGTCCATACGGCCCAGGAAATTGTATGCGATATCAATATTGCCGCATTTCATCACGCTTCCTTCCAGCTTTGATGCTGAAGATGGAAAGAAAACAAGATATATCATCTGCAGGCGCGGATTTATCACGCTCATCCAGCCAAGGTCCTCACCCTTTGCAATCTGGCCTACAATGTAGTCATAGGAACCGGAAGGTCCGGGAACATAGCCTGCATCCACAAACGGGCTGTTCATGCTTGGCGCGTGTTTCAGATCAGAGAATTTCACCCCGCTTTTTAATCTGTTGTATGCGACTTCCCTGAAATTGGGTGAAAACGCCGAGAAAGAGGCCGGTACTGTATTTATGAAGCAGCCCGATTCAAGAAAAGGAGGAGAAAGCATCGAGTGGATGGTCGCGTTGTATGCAAGATTCTCCTCCCCGCTGTTCACAAGGCGGACGAGGGAATAAAGGACCGGGTGACCGGGAAAGACCATATCTACTTTTGAGGCATGATAGCGGTTGTGCTCCTGCCGTGACTTCATCTCGCTCAGCCGCCACAGTGCGCCGCTCGCACCATCGGAGCCATATCTGCGTACCATCCAGCAGGTGTTGCTGGTGAGAATCATATCCTCATACTTGGAAGGGAATGTGAGATATATTCCTCCGGCCTGATAGAATTTCTGCTTGCCTTTGTACCAGTCGGCATTCTCGTCGCTGCCGACACCGATGGAACGACCTCTGAAATAAGGCAGGGACAGCGCATTCACGAACCCGCCCTGCACGGACTGTGCGGACAGCTCGATGGCAACTTCCCCCTGATCTTCAATGACGGCCCTGATAAGATTGTTGCTCATGAAAGTCGCATTTCTCGACTCCCACAGCGGAATACGCCTTATATCCATTTGTCAACTCCACCGTTTTCCTTTAATATTACTTTAAGGACATTCATTATGATAACTGTAAAGAACAATGTTTTCCACCTTGCGACAAACAATACAAGCTATATTTTCATGATAAACGAACTGGGACTGCCGGAACACCTGCATTACGGTCACAGGCTCACTGGTCCGGAAACATATTCACTGCCGCTGAGGATGAAAAGACTTGTTCCGCGCAGCGGGGAAGTGTCCTTCAATGACAGGAACTGGGAAATCAACCTGAATGACCTTCCGCTTGAATTCTCCACACAGGGAAGCGGAGACTTCCGCACCCCCTTCATCAGCATGCTCGCATCAAGGAACTGCAGTGCTGGACTTGACCTCAGATACTTCTCAAATGAGACATACAAAGGCATAAAAAGAGCTGCAAGCCCGATAGTCCAGGCCCTTGGAGGCGAAGATGATGCCCACGGCATCCGGGTCGACTTCTGCGACAGCAGACGCGGCATCACACTATCGCTTTACTATACAGTGTTTCCTTCCTGCGACACCATCGTGCGCAGGGCAGTGATCACAAACAGCTCAAAGGAAGAGATCGCACTGCAGAAAGCTGCAAGCCTTCAGCTTGACCTCTTCACCTGCGATTACGAAGTATCACTGTTCGGCGGTCCCTGCGGCAGGGAGAACAGGCAGAGGAAGGAAAAGCTGACTGCCGGCATGAGCATCGTGAATGAGTCAAGAAGCGGCTTCACCGGACAGAAATCAAACTGCATCATCCTTGAAAACAGCAGAGGGTGCATAATAACATCCCTTCTCTATTCGGGCGATCATAGTGAAATCATTGAGGTGAGTCCGTACGGCAAGACGCACATAGTCACCGGACTTAACAGCGACACAGTGAGACCGGTTCTGAAAAGCGAGGAGAGCTTTGAAACTCCGGAAGCTGTGCTCACATACGGAACAGACAGGCAAAAGGCCGTAGAGATGCTTCACGCCTTTGAGAAGAACTATGTCATCCGCGGAACATGGAAGAACAGGCTGCGTCCTGTTTCCTTCAGCACCGAATTCAGCATGGGCCTTGATGTGAGGGAAGACAGGCTTCTTGAGGAAATAAAGAATGCTGCCGCACTCGGCTTTGAGATGTTCATCCTCTCTGACGGATGGTTCGGTGTCAGGTCTTCCGATGAGGACTCGCTGGGCGACTGGAGTGCGAATACGATGAAGATACCTGACGGTCTTGCCGCCATCTCAAAAGCCTGCCATAAAGCCGGCATGCTTTTCGGACTATGGATGAGTCCTGAGCTCGCTTCACTCAACAGCCGCTATGCAATGGAAAACCCCGACTGGCTTGTCAGGGATCCCAGAAAGAAGAACAATGCCAACGAAAAGGGAGGATACCTCATAGATCTCACAAGGAAGGAAGTCTATGACGACATCCTCTCCTCTCTCAAGAGCCTTATCGAGCGTACGGGCATTGACCTTATACGATGGAATCTGGGAACACAGATGGCGGATGTATGGTCCCGCTGTGAGGACGAAAGCATGTCAGGAACATGGAGGCACCGCTACATTCTCGCATTCAACCGGCTGCAGAGAAGCATAATGCTGGCCTTCCCCAACCTTCTGATTGAAAACGTCAGCTCCACATCCCCCCGCTTCGACATGTCGCTGCTGTCATCCTCCTCGCTGCTTTCAAGCACTGCGGTGAATGACTCATTCGAAATGCTGGATGCAATAATAGGATCATCTTCAATTGTCCCCCTCTCCTGTGTCTCCAACACGGTCACGGAAAGACGGTGGAACCTCGAAGGACGTTATTCAAGCCTTTCAAGCGCATTCAATATCGCGGCATTCGGCTCGCTGTGCTACTCCACTGAACTGAAGAAACTCAGCAGCCGGGAGAAAATGATGCTGAAGGACCAGATCGATTTCTACAAGATGCACCGTGCGGTGTTCCAGTACGGCACATTCCGCGTGATGGAAAACGGAAACAGGGTGATCATGTACTGTGCAAGTCCAGACAGAAGCACAATACTGCTTCTGCTTGCATACAGAAGCATGGTTCCCTCAGGTGAAGATGACATAATCTTCATTCCTGATGCGGACGAGAGAGGAATCTACGAAGTGGCAAGAAGGAGTGAGAGAAGTGAATTCACATCTGTGGAAGACTACTTCCAGCCTCCTGAATTCGAGGATGAAGCCTATACCGTTTCCGGTGACATCCTTAAATGGGCAGGACTGAGGCTCTGCGAGCATTACATGGGAACCTCCTACACACACGGCATGCGTGTCATGGGGGATCACTCCACAAGACTATATATATTCAAGAAAATTAACGAGGAAAAATAATGGCTGAGAAAAAGAACAATGTTGTCGTTGCCGGCGGCGGCGTATTCGGAACCGCAATAGCCGAGCGTCTTGCATGGAACGACAAGAACAATGTCATCATTCACTCTGTGGAAAGCGATGTGGTGAAAACAATCAATGAACAGCACAGAAACGTGAAATACTTTCCTACCCGCTATCTCAACATGAACCTGAAGGCAAGCGGGGACTATTCCGTATTCTGCGATGCCGACCAGATATTTCTCGTCATCCCGTCAAAGGCGATCGTGAGCTTTTCACAGGAAATCAAGAAATACACAAAGGACAGGGAACCTCTTGTCATAAACCTTGCAAAGGGCATGAGTGACGACGGGGCCTTCATAACAGAGAAGATACCGTTCCGCAATACAGCCAGCATGAAGGGTCCGAGCTTCGCAATCGAAGTCCTCAACGGACTTCCCACTGCATTCACTTTCGGAGGAAAGAAAGAGGACTACCTCTTCGTTAAAGACTGCCTTTTCGAGGGAACCAGCATGATTCTCGATCACAGCGACGACATAAGAGGAGTCGAACTCACGTCAATCCTCAAGAACATGTATGCGATAGCCATCGGGCTTGTTTCAGGACGTTATTCAAGCCCAAATGTCGATTTCCTCGTATACACAAAAGCCGTCAACGAGATGAGACGTTTCCTCAAGCTCTACAACTGTGATGAGGAAACAATATTCCGCTACTGTGCGATCGGAGACCTCGGTCTTACCGGTCTGAACGATCTGTCCAGGAACAGAACGCTCGGAATGCTCATCGGAAAGGGATTCGACTACACCAGCGGCTCATCCGCGACCCTGATCGAAGGTCACCGCTCGATAAAGCTGTTCGGGGAAAGCACGAGAAAGCTCGGCGTCGAAAAGGACTACCCTCTCGTTCAGGCGCTCTACGGCCTCCTGTATGAAGGAAAGACACTGAACGACTATCTCTTCACGGTATTCAGCTGATGCTCAGCATACTGAGTGAAGAGAAGGCAGAAGCCGCGCTGAGAGAGAAAATAAGGGAAATGGAGAAGCGCGGCAGTCTTGATGAGGAAGGCCTTCACAGAATTGAAGGAAAGTCATTCATGCTCGGCTGTCTCATCGCACGCACAAAACAGGGACAGGAGACTGTATCATATGCGTTTTCAGGCAGCTTTGACGGCAGCTATCTCATAAAAGGCTGGGTGCCACCCTGCTTTTCTGTCTCTTCCTTTGAGAAGATAGTCGATGAATATGACAGCATTATACACTGCTATTCAGACCGCATCGAACTGGGAGAAAAGGATCTGGAACCCGTCAGGCGGAGCCTTTCAAACGAATGTCAGGCGAAAATATTCGGCAACTACACTTTCCACACGCCCTCTGGAAGCGTGAAGTTCGCAGACATGAAGCTGAAAGCCATGCCTCCCACGGGAACCGGAGACTGCGCTGCGGCAAAACTCCTTTCCTGGTGTTTCAAGCGCGGCTGGGAACCTCTGTCGCTGTGTGAAATATATTATGGACATGACAGCACGCTGAGACAGCATCTTCACTCCTATCCGCCATGCGACGAGAAGTGCGCGCTTATCCTGAAACATATCTTCACTCTTGACATCATTTACAGTGATGACGACATAGTCATCGTGAACAAGGAAGCCGGGATGCTCTCAGTTCCCGGAAAAGGAGAGGACAAGGCGGACTGCGTCTCATCAAGAGTGAAGAAAATATTCCCCTCAGCACCTCTTCTTCCCTCAATCCACCGTCTGGACATGGACACGTCAGGCCTTCTCGTGCTTGCAAAGAATGAAAAAGCCAAGAGCTTCATATCAAGACAGTTCGAGGAGCGAAGTGTGGAAAAAACCTACATTGCCCTTCTGGACGGTCTTGTGAAAGAGGAAAGAGGGACGATTGACCTTCCCCTCCGCCTTGACACCGACAACCGGCCTTACCAGATCGTCGACCTGGAGAAAGGGAAAAAAGCCGTCACTCAGTTTGAAAGACTGTCAGTTGAGATAATTGACGAACGTACCGTCACACGTGTGCGTTTCACACCTCATACCGGACGCACGCATCAGCTGAGAGTGCACAGCGCATCAGGACTGAAATGCCCGATCCTCGGCGACAGGCTTTACGGAAGCAGAAAAGAAGGAGAAAGGCTCGCCCTGCATGCCCAGAGCCTGAGCTTCATACATCCCTCAACCGGAGAGAGAGTGTCATTCTCCAGCCCCGCTCCATTTTAACTGTCCGCCGGCAGACACACAGGGGCGCACCAGAGTGACACCATGCTGATGTGCAAATACCTCAAGCCGTGCTTTTGTAAGTGTGAGATTGGCCGTGCTGTGGGCATCGGTTGAAAGGATAACGGAGGCTCCCATTCTTGCGGCAAGCGTCCAGAACGGACCAAAAGGATAGCAGAAGCGGTCAGGAGCCTGGCGTTTCAGCATGCCGTTCCCGTTTATCTCAAGCGGAATGGAAAGCCTGACTGCCTCACCGATGATCTCACGGGCAACGCTTTTATGTACCTCATCCCAGGCAGAAGAACCGGCCATGAAGAGATCAGGATGCGCCGCGTAATCGAAAAGACCGCTCTCAAGTGCACCGATGAACTGATCGCGGTAGCGGTAAATCTCGTCCAGAGTTAGTATTGAGGAAAACGGTGAGACTCTTGTGCCGTCAGATCTTTCTATGAAATGGGTTCCGGTGACAAGGTAATCAACTCTCCCGCTTTCCTTCAGTTTTCTCAGGTATCCTTCATAACGTGGGAAATAATCGCATTCATAGCCTAGCAGGATCTGTATGCCGGCCTCTTTCTGCTGTACCCTGACATCCCTCTCATAAGATTCCATCATGGAATAATCCATGCGCGAGCGGTGAAGGAAATTGTCTGGAAAAGGACAGTGCTCGGAAAATCCCAGGAGCTGCAGTCCTTTATCTTCAGCCTCTCTGACATACTCGGCAATCGTACCGCTGCCGTGTCCGCAGTAAAAAGAATGGGTGTGTATATTGTATGTCTCAGTAAAGGCGCTCATAGGTTTTCAGATGTTCCTCGTATGTTGATGAAGTATACAACCTTCCCTGTTTATCGTGAAGGTAGTAGAGAGCACCGGTGTCAGCAGGCTCAAGCACGCTTTCAAGACTTGCAGGAGAAGGACATCCTATGCCGCTTGGCGGAAGTCCTTTCTGACGGCGGGTGTTGTAAGGAGTTATCTTCTCATATGCGCTCTGGGGCAGATCTCCTGTCCAGTCATCAAGTTCATAGCGCGTGGTGGCATCGATGCCGAGCGGCATGTCCTCTTCAATGCGGTTCAGTATGACAGCGGCAATGACAGGCATCTGTTCCTCATCCTGCGTCTCCCTGTTCACCATGCTGGCGATCCTGACAGCATCATCCATGCTCAGTGATGAGGAGGCAAGTTCCTGTGAATGTGAGCGGAACCAGTCAAGAGTTGAGGAAAGCATGCTGTAAGCAAGAGAGTGAACATCAGTGAACTCATAGACACCGCTCATCAGATACCCCTCGACAAAGGACATTCCGTATTCAGATGCAAGCTCGTCACAGGCAGAAAGGAAAGCCCCGCGCCCGGCAAAGCCGCGGCTCCACAGCATTCTGTCGATATCTTCAAGTGTGTAGCCCGCATAAATGGTGACGGAATTGTTTTCCACTCTGCTTGTAATGAGGTGTGCCGCCTCTTCTGCCGTCATTGAACTGTCAATGATATAGATTCCCGGCTGTATCGAAGTCGTAAGTCCGCTGTCAACCAGGTATGACAGGAACTCATCACTGTCAAGAACAGGCTCTAAGAGACGGGACACTTCCCCCGCTCCCATTCCCTTTGTTATCTCAACGGTATGAGAATAAAAACCGGGCTCTGCGCTGTCTTCCACATGAGCGGCAGAAGTCATTGCGTCAGATGAAACAGCTGTGGAAGAAGCATCGGACGAGCTTCCTGCACGGCGTATGAGGACAAGTACTATAAGAAGGAATATGACAGCCAGTGCGGCAGCGGCAATGCGTATGTACAGACCTGAATTGTCCTTCTTCTCATATACCGGTTCCGGTTTTCTTTTTCTGCTCTCTTCCGCCCTGCTGCCGGCAATTGCTTTCTTCATGCCGGAATAACGGTCAGCAGCCTTCTTCTCAGTGTTCTCCTTCTGCTGTTTCGTGCTTCTGACCTTGACGCCTTCTCTTTTCAGGACAGCGTTTATGCGCTCCTCCCTCGTCATATTCCCCATATCCTGGACATCGGGAAGAGAGCGCTGCGGGAAAGAAGCAGGCTTGCGTGTCACCTTGGCTTTTTCAAGTTTTGACTGTGCCGTGTTTCCTTCCCTTTTCTTCACCGGTGCAGTTCCCTTTGTCTTTTTCGCAGATGCAGCGTCTGATGAGGAAGCCTTGCTTTTTGCAGGAACCTTGAATTTGTTCTCGCTCATTTGAGACGCTCCTTCACGTTTGCTATCTTGCGTCTTATTGACCTGTTCTCATCCTCAATACGGGCAATCTGCCCATTGATCGTCCGGATCTCTTCCCTGAGATCACTGATTTTCCTGTTGTTGAAATCTATCATGGAGAGGAAATCGGAAATGGCGGAATACTCTTTCTGCCTGTCAATCTCGCTGCGGCAGCTTTCAATATGATTGTTGAGCTCAAGCATTCTCTCGACTATGTTCAGGTACTCCTCCCCTGTGTTCTGGTTTATCCACTTGTAGCCGTTGTCGAAAAGATAGAGGCCGTATGACGTGCCAGCTTCCTTCATCTCGTTCTCAAAGTGAGCATAATCCTTCCTGATCTCATCACTGCCTGAAGTTTCCATCTGAGATGCGGAAAGACGGTGTTTGCGGCTCTCAACATCCTGACAGAGAAGGGAATAGGATGATGAAAGGGATGAATATGTTTCAAGATACTCCCCCGCCTTCTCCCCGCTCAGATGGAAAAGCAGGTTTTTATCCCTCAGAGTGCTGAAACACTGAGAGAAAACACTGCCCTGATTCTTCTGATAGAGTGCAAGACGGACTTTTGCCGCAAAAGCGACAGGACCTTTCTTCTGCGTCTCCTCATACAGGCTGCGGCTGTAGGACGTGAAGGGAGAGAGCGCCTTTTCGACTTCAGGATCGCAGGAAGGACTGTCCGCCTGTGCGAAAGCCACCGCACCGATGAGAACTTCCAGCTCCCTGAGTTTCCGCTCAGTGCTGTTTTTCTCCTTCTGCAGCCTTGAAAGGCTTTCCTCGCCTTCACTCAGCCTTGCACGCAGCTCATCCATCTGCAGCTTACGGCTTTTGATGCTGTTGAAATTGTCCCGGGCAGAGATGAAAGCCGTACGCAGAGTGGGCGCGATGAGGGAAATTTCCTCATTATCATCAGCACATGCCGCACCCGCCAGCCTAAGGGCCAGAGAACGCAGTTCATTGTATGATGCGTCCATATCTTTCTGAATTTCCTCTATCCTGCTTTTGACACTGTCCATAACCGATGAGATCCTGACTTCCGCCGTATTGCCCAATATTAACATGAGGCGCTTTCATTCTCAATACAAGCGGTGCGGAAGAGATGTCCAGAGGTTTCCATTCCACGTGTCCTGAATTGACAAACAGAGCCCATGTTGGCTATCCTTTGTTTCAATTCCACCGTGTGTAAAATCGGTTTCAAGAGGTGGAAAAAAACAATAAAGAAAGTGCATGAAACGCACTCAGGAGTTGCAGATTATATGGAAATTAAGGACAGTGAACTTGAAGGAATAATTCAAGGTCTCGTAAGCAGCATCCGCTCAGACAGCAGGCCGGAGGAACTTGAGAAAATAAAGAAGCTCATCAAGAAAAATGTTCCATTCACGCTCAGAAGCTATTTCTCAGCCTACCTTCTCAGGCAGATGACAGAAAAGAAGGAAGAAAGAAAGAGTGCAAGAAGAGATGAAAAGCCTTTCGTGAAAAAGGAAAGGACCCAGCAGAACGCCCCCATGCGCGACAATGCGGCAAGAGAAAGCAGGGATGAGATCAAAGCAGACAAAGAACCCAGGAAGAGTGAGAAGAAGCTCAGGATCGTGCCGGAAGGAGCAAAGACCCTTTATATCAATCTCGGCAAGATGGGACATGTATATGCAAGAGACCTTGTCTCACTCATCACTTCAAACTGTGAGATAGCAAAAGAAGATATCTACCTGATCCGCCTGCATGACAAGTATTCATTTGTCACAATGAGCGAGGAAAACTGCCAGAAGGCAATCGAGAAGCTGGAAGGTCTGCAGTACAAGAACAGGATCATACAGATAAATCTTTCAAACAAGGAAAAGCCGGCAGCGGCTGCGACACAGGCAGATGAACAGGATAGCAGTATTTCCTAACGGAGCATTCCAGACCAACTGCTATATAATAACAACGGATGAAGGTGCAGCTCTTATAGATGCACCTTCTCCTGCTTCAAGGATAATCAGACGTCTTGAAGAAGAGAATCTCGAGCTCAGATGGATTTATCTGACTCACGGTCATTTCGACCACGTGATGGCGCTTTCCGCTCTCAGGGAACGCTATAAGGATGTCAGAATCGCGATAAGCGCTGCTGATGCATCTTATCTTGACCCGGTTGTATGCAGAAGGGATCTTTCTTTCTTCTCAATACATGATGACAAGGACATTACATTTCCCTCTGCCGATCTGCTTCTGAGAGACGGCGATGTGACAGCTGACGGGCTTACAGTGATTGAGACACCGGGACATACTGAAGGCAGCATCTGTCTGTACAGCAAAAAGGATAAAGTTCTGTTTTCCGGAGACACGCTTTTTGCCAGGGGTGTGGGACGCACAGACATGCCAGGCGGCTCATGGAGCGCCCTGCAGTCATCCCTCCGCCGTCTGTTTTCCATAGTCAGGGACGGAAGCGTACAGGTCCTTCCCGGACATGGAATGATCACCACAATTGAAGAAGAAAGGAAGGGCAACCCCTTCCTTCCCCAGCTTGATCAGTAATTTGTACGTCTTTTTTCCTCTGCACTCTTGCAGTCGATGCAAAGCACTGCGGAAGGCATCGCCCTGAGACGGTCCTCAGGAATTTTCTTGCCGCATTTGAGACATATGCCGTATTTGTTTTCGCTGATTCTCTTGAGTGCGTTCTCCACTGCCGTGAGACGCTTCGCATCCATGGCATTGAGAGCTTCCATTTTCTTGAATGCACCTTCATCCGAAGCAAGATCGACACTGTCACCCCGTCCTGTCACCCCCTCTTCCTTGAACGAGGAATTGTCCCCGTTCATTCTATCCAGGATTTCCTTTCTTTCCTTGTACAGAAGCTCCTTCATTTCCTCAATAAAAGTGTTATCCATACTTTTCCCCCTTTATCGGTACCAGATAATTTTTATGAAGATGAATATAGCAGTTTTTGCTAAGTTGTCAAGGTTAAAAAGGGGTTTTCATCTTCCACAAGCGTGCAAGGATACACGGCATATCTCATTTCCTGAGTTTTCTGACACTTGTGATCGTACCGAAGACCACCACAAGATACACAATGAAGACGATCACGCGGACGAAAACCGGACCGGTATAGACCAGAGCCAGCAGGATGAAGCCTGCAGTTATGCCGAAAAGCCACAGCAGGACTGCCAGCCACAGTCCTTTCAGGGGATCATCCTTCTTAGGCATTGAGGAACTCCTTTATGGTCTTCAGGAAATCATCATAGGTTGTGGAGAGATGAAGCTCAGGGTATTCTTCCAGAATATTCTCAGGTGCCCTGAAAAGGCTGCCGCTGTCAGCTGTCTTTATCATGGTGAGATCATTATAGCTGTCACCGGCGGCAAAACATCTGAATCCCATTGCCTGCAGATGCTCTATCGCCTTGCGCTTTCCGTCCTTCTGACGCAGTGTGTATCCTGTTATGTTTCCATCATCATCAACAACGAGGCTGTTGCAGAAAATCGTCGGCCATGCGAGTTTTCTCATAAGAGGAGATGCGAATTCACGGAACGTGTCTGAAAGTATGACAACCTGTGTGACTGACCTCAGCTCATCCAGAAACTCCTTCGCACCTTCAAGCGGTTCTATGCTGCTTATCACACTCTGGATATCAGCGAGTTTCAAGCCGTGTTCTCTGAGTATATCCAGCCTGCCCTTCATCAGCACATCGTAATCAGGCACGTCACGTGTGGTGAGACGCAGTTTCTCAATGCCGGTCTTTTCGGCAAAGGCAATCCAGATTTCGGGAACAAGCACACCTTCAAGATCAAGACATACAACTTCCATAATACACCTCCCGGTTTTTCCTGCATTCTACGTTTTAAAGTCAGGTGAGGCAATATCGCTGGAAACGTTTCATCATATTTTGCTAACATTCTCATGATGAAGAAAAGCATATTCTACCTTGTATCATTTCTCACCGGTGCCGTGATCAGCGTGATGGTGGTCGCCAACACGGAACTGGGACGCATCACGACGAATGAAGTGTCTCTCATTGTGAATCAGGCAATAGGTGTTGTTCTGACAACTTTCATTCTGCTTGCAGGCAGGAAAAACGAGATCATAAACCCGGCAAGGAAGAAAAGCAGGTGGTACATGTATTTCGGAGGCCTCTTCGGCATCTGCGTCATGGTCTGTAATTTCTACAGTGTCCTCAATGTCGGCTCAGCGCTTGCAATGGCCGCTGCAGTGTTCGGACAGAGTCTCACAGGTCTTGTCACAGATCTTTTCGGACTCTTCTCAATGCCGAAAAGAAAACAGAGCACGCTGAAATGGATTTCCCTTGCGCTTTCCTTCACCGGCATCTTCATAATGAGCCTGTCTCAAAGCGGTTCTTTCCGGCTCATCTATATCCTCATGGGAGTGCTTGCAGGAATCATGACAATGCTGCAGATGACGTACAACTCATCTTTCGCAAAGGCCAAGGGAGCCGTTTTCTCCGCACGGCAAAATGCAATCTCGGGCCTTGCCGGAACAATAATCTATGCCGCACTGCTGATGCCGGAGGAAACGCTTCACGGCTTCACGCTGCTTCCCTCAGCCTCATTCCTTTCAATAATAACAGGCGGAACCCTCGCCATAGTGGTTGTGGTCTCGACCAATCTGGTCATTCCGAGAATACCGGCAGTCTATTCCGCCCTTCTGCTTTCCTGCGGCCAGATACTCACAAGCATTGTGATAGACACTTTCCTTTATGATCTGTTCTCACCAAGCCTGCTCATCGGTTCCCTTGTCATGCTTGCAGGCATAGGGCTCAACTTCAGTGCAGACAGAAAAGCATGAAAAACGGCTTCTACAAAGCCAGCTTTGCCTTCACCTCGGCAGTGAGTTCTTTATTCAGATTCGCCTTCACTGTGACAAACTGGGCCCGTGTTCCTATGAGGACAGCACCGGAGAGAAGTCCGTCCCGGATGAAATATGAACATCTGTTGTCATCACCTTCCCTGACGATCACATCACAGCCGGCAGTACTGACATTTCCAAGGCTCACAACATCAAGACCGGCAACCTTAAGCATGCTTGAAGGACTTGCAATTCTGTAGGCTGTCTTCTTTCCTGCAATGTTTGAAGCGAGAACCTTCGCCATATCAAGTGCAGCGCTGACCTGTCCGGTCACACGGCCATCCGTCTCCGCAACATCGCCTATCGCATAAATGTCCTCAACAGATGTCATCAGGTAATCATCAACGACAACACCTCTGCTGACCTTAAGCCCCGCATCCACGGCAAGGAAGGTGTTTGACCTTATTCCCACTGATTCGACAATGGTGGAAGCAGGGATGGAAAATCCGTCATCACACTTCACTCCGCTCACGCACTCATCATGGTCATAAAGGAAATTGGATGTCCTGACACCGCAAAGAATGCTGAGTCCCATGCCCTCCAGCCGTTTCTGAAGATAAACAGCACTGTCCCTGTCAAGCTGACGGGGCAGAAGATAAGGGAATGTCTCAATCACAGTGACGGTTTTCCCGGTGTGGCAGTGGATTTCATAGGCAGCTTCGATTCCCAGCAGTCCGCCGCCGATAACGACAGTGTTCTCGCAATGATCCTTCAGCCAGGCCCTGAGCGAATATACATCATCCACAGTCCTTACAGTGAATATTCCCTTCGACTTTCCGCCGGGAAGTGCAAGAGAGAGTGCACTGGCTCCGTTTGCAAGCACAAGCACATCATATTCATATGCCTCTCCGTCATCGCTGTACACAAGCTTGTTGTCAGGATCAATGCAGTTCACATGCTTTCTGACAAGCTTGTAGCGTTCATCAGTGATCTCAGGTTTTATGGCAAGATCCTTCTCATCCGCTGTGTCAGAAAGCAGGGAAAGAACCCGTGTCCTGTAATAAGGAGAAAAGGATTCATCGCTGAAGACCTCAATGGTACAGTCATCAACTGTCCTGAGGATATTGAGTGCCGCATTGTAACTTGCAATTCCGTTGCCTACGATAACTATCTTCATAAGTCTGAACTTTAATACCAAATAAAAATACAGGCAAGCGGAAAACGGTACAGCAGGAGAAAAGCACCTGTCTTTCGCACAGAGAAAACTCAGTATTCACAATTAAACTGAAAAGCCGTTCCATCAATGAGGAACGGCCGGAAGCTGGATTGAGAGAGGTTTTCCTCTCAGATCAGATTGAATGTGACGGAAACCGATGCGCTGACCTCAAGGTCTCCTGCATAGTAGCTGGCAGATGCCTTGGACGATTCTGCCGCATAATCGGCACTTGCGGCAAGCGCTACCGGCTGTATTCTGTTGGAATACCAGTTCACACTGCCAGATGAGATTGTGAGGGGGCCCTCAACAGTAAGGCCTGCAGCTGAAGCATAATCCTCAGCCTGAGCATATGCATCCTGCATTGCCAGGACACGGGCCTGACTCATCACTGCCGATTTATCTTCAGCATCAAGGCTGATGGAGGAAATGGTGATGCCGCTTATAGAGGAAAGACGGTCAATGATTGGTGCAAGATCATCAAGGTTGCGGACTTTCACGCTGAGGCTCTGCTGTGAGCACTGGCCGAGAAGCACCTGCTGCCCGTCAACATAGCTGTAACGCGGATAAAGATTCATGCCGGTGGTTCTCAGATCATCATCCACGATTGAGAACTCCTCACTCAGGATCCTGTACACCTCTGCCATTTTCTCATTTGCCATGCTCTGGGCTTCCCCTGTGGTATCGGCGGTTTCCTCAACGGAAACGGAAAAAGATGCCATGTCTGGTTCAATGGTGACTGACCCGGAACCGGATACCGAAATGGTTCTCATGAGTGCATCATCCGAAGTCTGACATGCAGTCAGACAGAGAAGAGCGCAAAGCGCCGCGATCAAAAACTTTTTCACTTTCTTTTCTCCTCTTTACCCTCTCTCCGTCTGAATTCCCTGATCAGCAGTCCGGTCGCAGCCATCATGATGGCATTGTCCGCAATCCCGCTGCCCATATTTTCAATCACTTCCTCAAGAGGAAGCGAGAAAACATCAATCTGCTCATTGGCATCAAGATTCTGGTCCCCAACCTTATGAAGGTTCTCGGCAAGATAATAATACTGCCTGTTCGACATGAAGGCATTATTCGGGCACATGTCCGCCAGAAGCTTCACATCTTCCGCCTCGTATCCTGTCTCCTCAAGCAACTCGCGTCTTGCGGCATCAAGAGGATCCTCTCCTTCCTCCACAAGACCGGCGGGGTATTCAAGAGTGATGCTGTCACTGCCGTGACGGTACTGCTCTTCCATTATCACACGCCAGGATCCATTCTCATCCTGGAAAACAGGAATGATCACAACCCACTTCGGGCATTCCACTTCAATGAAAGTTCCCTTCCGTCCGTCCTGACTTTCTCTCACGACGGAATTCACGGAAAAGATCGGACAGTCGAAGAGCCTTTTCCTGTCACCGCTCTTCCATACCAGATGATCAATATCTTTCTCTATTTCTCTGTAATCCTTATTTTGCATTTCTGTTCCTTGAAGCACAGTTGCTTGTGCAGGATGCACAGGCAGATGGTGAACACTGCGGTGTTCCCAGGAATGATGTATCGCGGGATGTTGAACAGGCAGTGCCGAAATTTATCTGACGGCAGATTTCCATCAGAGCCTCACGGGAAGGATGGCTTATGCCGTTCTTCATGAAGTCGACTCCGCTGTCCTCAGCCTCCCTGAGGTCAATTTCCATGGGCACACGGCCAAGGAACGGAACATGCATCTCCTGACACATCTTCTCTCCTCCTCCGATGCCGAAGATGGGGATCTCTGTTCCGCATTCAGGGCACCTGAGTCCTGACATATTCTCGATCACGCCTATGATCGCACAGCCGAGCTTGCGGGAAAAGCCGACAGAACGTCTTGCATCAAGCACCGCCACAGGCTGCGGAGTCGTTACGATTATCGTACCTGTAAGTGAATGAATTGACTGGCATACGGTAAGCTGCTCATCACCGGTTCCGGGAGGGGAATCAATCAGAAGATAATCGAGGGTTCCCCATTCCACATCAGCAAGGAACTGCCTGATAGCCGTGTTCTTCAGACTTCCCCTCCAGATGATCGGAGCATCCGGATCCTGAATCGCGAAGGCAAGCGAAACGACCTTTAGACCTTCTCTCGGTTCAACAGGATACAGCGTGGTTCCGTCCGGAGAACCGAGCACGCCGTCCTCACAGCCGAGCATCTTCGCAACATTAGGTCCTGTGATGTCGGTATCGAGAATGCCGACAGTGCATCCCATATCTACAAGGGCATTTGCAAGATTTACGGTTATGGTCGTCTTTCCGACCCCTCCTTTGCCTGACATGATCAGTATCTTGCGCCCGATTTTATCCATTCTGTCCTGAATCTTCTCAGTCTGAAGATCCCATTCATCCTTGACTTGTGAATCAGCCATAAACTCTCCTTGTGAAACTAACATACTTCCAAGAAGGAGAAAAAGCAAGGATTTCACCCTGTGGGTCCGGTCATTGTGGAAGGAAAATGAAGGCTATTGTCTGTCCTCATCAGCATTCTTTCTGTTCTCGCCTTCGGGAAGAATGATATCCCCGCGCGGGTTCACATCCGGAGCATTCTCATCCTGTATCTTCTTTTTCAGGCTGCGTCTTCCCTTTTCCTGGATCTTATATTCGCGTATGTAGCTCTTGCCGGATGACAGCAGCACCGCAACAGGCTTGAGTGGCGGTGTGATGGCACAGACAATCTGGATTATGCTCATGATGGGAACAGCGAGGAACATGCCCGGCAGTCCCCAGATATAGCCCCATACGGAAAGGGAGATGAGGATCATGAGCGGTGACATATTCAGCTGAACGCCCTGAAGACGGGGATCAATTATATTGCCAAGTATCATCTCGATGGAGATCGTGAGGACTATGACATATATTATGTTCACCCACTCTGTCGGGGCAAACTGGATGATGGACATCAGTATCGTGAGGACTGTGACTATGATGGAACCTATTGTCGGGATGAAATTGAGAAGCATTGCCAGCACACCCCATACAAGAGCGAAATCAAGATTGGTCACAATGGCCGTAAGATAATAAAGGAAACCTGTCAGAAGGCTTATCACGGCCTTGAGCATCAGGTATTTCGTCATCTGCCTGTTTATGCGTCCCATGGTGGATGCGAATTTCTGGCTCTTGTCACGCGGCAGGGCGAAGGTTATCTTCGGCATGAAAGTCGTTCTCTCAAGCAGAAGGAAGAGGACTATCACGAAGATCAGCATCGCATCGGAAAGCACTGAGATTATCTGGGAAGAGAAACTCGTCAGCGAATTCATGGCAAGGCCGTACCAGTCGACATCTATCATTGAGAGCACTGAAAACTCCTCACCGAGTTCGGGGAAATGCTCGGCAAGCTCACTGGAGAAATTCTTGTCGAGCGACACAACACGGGAGGCGTAATACGGCATTCTGTCCAGTATCATGTTGACCATCAGGAAGAGAATGTACAGAAAGCCGAAGAATATAACGAAAATAAGGGCCATGCACAGGATGATCGAAATGGCATTTGGCACCTTGAGGCGTGACATGCGGTCCATCAGAGGGTTTACGAATGCGAAGATGAAAAGCGCCAGTGCGACCGGAAGCGTGACTTCACTGGCCGCCTTTATGACAAAAAGGAACAGGACAACGGCCGCAAAGACCAGGCAGTTCCTTATCTGTCTGCTGTACTGCTGTGCATTATTTACCTCTTTCATACAGTATTCAGAATAGAACACTTTGACTTTTTAACTCAAGTGAAAAAAGAAAGAATTGTAAACTTTGAAGATCAATAATATCATTCATGCTGTTATGGAAAACAAAGAGTTTTTAAACAGGATCGAGATCGTTCTCGTGGATACGCAGGACGGAGCGAACATAGGTTCTGTCTGCCGTGCCATGAAGACAATGGGGCTGACACATCTTACTCTTGTCACAAAAAGAAACTATGACGAGAACAGGGTGAGAACCCTTGCACTGCATGCCTCTGATCTGTACGAGAATGCAAAACGTACGGAGAGTCTGGAAGACGCCATAAAGGACAGCATTCTTGCAGTGGGAGCCACAAGACGCAGGGGGAAATACCGCAAGCTCTCCTCCTTCTCGCCGGAACAGCTTGCATCCCATATAAGTTCACTTCCCGATGGCAAGGTATCCATCGTGTTCGGCCGTGAATCCGACGGTCTCACAGACGAGGAAGTGATGTCATGTTCGGCTGTCGTGTCGATACCGACAAGCGAGGCATTCCCTTCCCTCAACCTTTCCCAGGCTGTGCAGATCATCGCCTACACGCTTTTCACAAAGGCACAGATCTATCCGCAGGGAATGACTGCGGTCACTCATGAAAGAGTAAGACAGGCCGTTGATGATGCATCATCCCACCTGAGCGCCATCGGATACTACAAATGGGACGAGGAAAGGAAATGGACGGAGAACTTTCTCAAGGATCTTCTGGAACGCGCAGCACTGAGCGAGAGCGAGATGCAGAGGTTCGACAAGCTCTTTGCAAAAATAGAGAACATAAAAATCCACAAGGAGGGAATCAAGAATGAGTGACTTCACGGATTTTCTGAATCCCATGCCCCGTGTAATCGCGCACAGGGGCGACAGCAAAAACTACCCGGAAAACACCCTTCCCGCTTTCCGCTCCGCAGTTGAGATGGATATTGACGTGATCGAAACCGATATCCACATCACAAAAGACGGCAGGCTTGTGATCTGGCATGACCCGACACTTGAGCGCAACACAGACGGCAAAGGAAGAATCGAAGACCATACTCTCTCGGAGCTTAGACAGTTCGATGCCGGCTATACCTTCAGCGCAGACGGAGGAAAGACATTCCCGTTCAGGGGAAAAGGTGTAAGGATATGCACACTTGATGAAGCTCTTGAGGAATGCCCTGATGAGCGTTTCAACATTGACCTGAAGACAAAATGTCCCCAGATCGTTGATGAATTCATCAAGGTGATCAGGGGGCATAATGCCGTACACCGTATCGTCGGAGCCTCATTCCATCTCTCTAATCTCAGAAGACTGAGAAAGAATGCCCCGGACTTCCTGACAAGCGTCACCACAGCAGAAGTCGTGCCTCTTCTCTTCCGCCAGAAGACGCATACACTGCCCCGCTCATTCAGCAGAAAGATCATATTCCAGATTCCGCGCCGTGCATCATTTATTGAAGTCGTCACGCCTGATTTCGTGAAACAGATGCATGAAAGGGATGCAGTCATAATGGTATGGACCATAAATGAGGAAGCTGAGATGAGAGAACTCTTCGCCATGGGTGTCGATTCTGTCATGACTGATGATCCTGCCCTTGTGATCAAGGTTGCAAAGGATATGGGACTGAGAAATTAGCGGAGGAAAAAGATATGAAAAGCAAGGTATATTATTCAGATCTGAGAACAGGTTTCAACAACTCTCTTATCGACAAACTCACAAGGCTCATGGAGAAAGCCGGTATTGCCGATATAGATTTCACAAACCAGTATGTTGCCATAAAGATGCATTTCGGGGAACCGGGGAATCTTGCGTTCCTGCGTCCCAACTGGGCAAAGTGCGTTGCCGATGAAGTGAAGAAACTCGGTGGCAGACCATTCCTCACAGACTGCAACACGCTTTATGTCGGAGGAAGGAAAAATACGCTTGATCATCTGGACAGCGCAAATCTCAACGGTTTCAATCCACTTTCCACTGGCTGCCAGATCATAATCGCAGACGGTCTGAAGGGAACTGATGAAGTTGATGTGGAAGTTGACGGCAATTATGTCAGGAAAGCCCATATCGGACGTGCTGTGATGGATGCTGACATTTTCATAAGCCTCACCCATTTCAAAGGACACGAATCGACCGGCTTCGGCGGTGCGCTGAAAAACATAGGCATGGGCTGCGGTTCCAGGGCCGGGAAAATGGACATGCACTCACAGGGCAAGCCTGTGGTTGATGAAAGCAAATGCATAGGCTGTCACCGCTGCGAGAAGATATGTGCACACGGCGCCCCGTCATTCACAGACAGGAAATGCCATATAGATCTCGATAAATGTGTAGGCTGCGGACGCTGTATAGGCGTCTGTCCGGTCGATGCCATCAATGAAGGAGTATACAACAGCAATGAAATACTGAACTGCAAGATGATGGAATACGCGAAGGCTGTCGTTCAGAACCGGCCCCGTTTCCATATTGCCATTGCAGTTGACATATCGCCGAACTGTGACTGCCATAATGAGAATGACGCACCGATCACACCTAATGTAGGCATGTTTGCGTCCTTTGATCCTGTCGCACTTGACCAGGCCTGTGCCGATGCGGTGAACGCAATGCCCGTAAACCATAACACCATGCTGGATGAGGCGCATGAACATACAGGAGATCATTTCCATGACATCCACCCGGACACTTCATGGAAGCAGGGTCTTGAATACGCACAGTCAATCGGCCTCGGTTCAAGGGAATACGAGCTAGTCAAAGTATGAAATCTAAATTTATAGCATTTATATTTATGCTTCTATTGATTACAACTGTCTCATGCAGCAATGAGACAGTTGTACCATTGTATGATGGGATAGTTGAGAAATTACCAGATTGGTTTTCAAACAGAAGATGGCTTCCCATAAAAGAAACAAGCACACTTCAAAACCCGCCTATATTGGAAACCTCATTTTATGAAATATATGAAGTTTCTGAAGACTATGAAGAATATCCGCCACTCGGATATTTCTATGGCGTTTTTGATGGTTTCAAGAATATGAATGGACTTCAGTTCTCAACTACTGCAGAAAACAACAAATATATTATCAGTATTGTCCTTGACACTATAATGGATGGTAGGAAACTATTCTCTGAAGGTGAAATCACATATGAATTAACAGGAAATGGGCAGATGAAGTATACGTGGGATACCATGAATTATTTTACAACAGAGGAAGAGACCCAAACCTATCACCAATTAGATACTGTTATGTATAAACAGGAATAATTTATTGTCCACGGTTTTAGAGAAGTATGAACAAACCGTGGACGACATACCTTAAAATAATCTTAAGAAAGATTCTATAAATTAACTAATCATTTGCGACTCAAAGAATTGATTCCACATCAAGATGGCTGCTTTCAATATCCTTGAAGTACTTGTATGTATCGACCTTGAGCTCGCCGCATGCTGGTTCATCACATACGATGATTGCCTTCGGATGCATCTGAAGGGCCGAGCATGTCCAGTACTGGGAAACAGAACCTTCAACGGTTGCCTGAAGCGCTCTTGCCTTGTTGTGTCCGTTCACAAGGATTATTACCTCTTTGCTGTCAGTGACGGTCTGGACACCTACAGTAAGTGCAGTGCTCGGCACCGCATTGACATCGTTGTTAAAGAAGCGGGAGTTCATGACCTTTGTGTCATATGTAAGCGTTTTCTGCCTTGTCCTTGATGAAAGAGAGCTGAAAGGCTCATTGAAGGCAATGTGACCGTCAGCACCGATTCCGCCAAGGAAAAGATCAATACCGCCTACAGAAGCGATCTTGGCTTCATAGCGCTCGCATTCAGCTTTCAGATCAGGGGCATTGCCATTGAGTATGTTTATGTTCTCTTTCGGAATGTCGATATGATCGAAGAAATTCCTGTGCATGAACGACCAGTAGCTTTCCGGATGTTCCTTGGGCAGTCCGACGTATTCATCCATATTGAACGTGATGACATTCCTGAAGGAGATGTATCCTTCCTTGTTTAGGCGGATAAGTTCCTTGTATGTTCCTATCGGAGAAGAACCGGTCGGGAGACCAAGAATAAACGGACGGTCATTGTCTTTCTGAAAGTCCTTTATCGTTCTTGCAATATATCTTGCAGCCCACTTTGACAGATTATCATAATCATTCTGAATGATAACGCGCATGAAAAACCTCCTGAGATTTTATTCAGGAATAAGCTTATCATGCCATGACGGATTTGTCCAACGGAGAAGACTCGATGATTCCGCCTGCGACCACAAGATCCCCGTCATAAACCACACAGCTCTGGCCGGCAGTGACACCTTTCACGGGAGAGAGGAAGTGCACCTCAAAAGACGTACTGTCTGTCTTTCTGACGTATGCGTCTTCTCCCCTGCTTGCCGATCTGATCTTCACCTGATACACCTTGTCAGAAGAGAAATCCTCCCTGCTGGTCCAGTTCACGGTATCAACATAGACATATGACTGACCGGCTTCGCTGTCATAACCCACTATGACTCTGTTGTTCACACTGTCGAGCGCAAGCACATAAAGGGGCTGCGGTGCGGCAATGCCAAGCCCGCGTCTCTGCCCTATGGTGTAATGCCAGAATCCCTTATGGTGGCCGAGTACTTTCCCGTCCGTGTTCACAATATCACCGATCCGGTCTTCGGCGTTAAGCAGATCGCTGTAATCACCGCCGTAGAAATCCTGGCTTTCCGCCTGTCCTTCCTCATGGAAATGCTCTCTCACATCAATCTCCCTGACCTGACTTTTCAGATAAGTCCCAAGCGGAAAGAGCGTTGTGGACAACTGCTTCTGGGAAAGCCTGTAAAGGAAATATGACTGATCCTTCTTTTCGTCAACAGCCTTTCTGAGTTCCCATCTGCCAATTTCATCATTATATGTTATGCGTGCATAATGTCCGGTTGCGAATTTGTCAAATTCAATCCCCTTCTCTCTGGCATAATCAAGGAGGACACCGAATTTGATCTTCTCATTGCACCACACACAGGGATTTGGAGTCCGGGCCGACATGTATTCGCTTCTGAAGTTTTCAAGAACAGTGGACTCGTACAGATCCGAACAGTCCAGCACGGTGTACGGGATACCGAGTTTCCTGCAGAATTCGGCGATATGGACCTTGTCCTCAGCACGTGCAGGTGAATAACAGCTGTTCGGGCTGACAGGAGCAGGATAAGGGGAATCCTTTTTCCATATAAGCATGGTGACACCTTCAACATCATATCCTTCCTTCTTGAGAAGATATGCCGTAACACATGAATCAATACCGCCCGACAGTCCTACCAGTACTTTCACCTCAGTCTCCTATTCAGCAATATTCTTGCTTAAAGACAAAAAAAAGGGAAGTACAACCGCACTTCCCCTGTTGCCGGAAATTCCCTCTTATTTGAATTTCTTTCCCGCATTAAATGCCCTGGCAACCACATCACCGAGGGCAACATACTGATTTGCCGCAGCATCAAACGTGATGGGGTCAAGCTTTCTGTAATCGACACAGCCGTCTTCATCAAGTATGGACTCATCCGCACTTACGTTTCTGATACGCCCGACAAGGTTCTCGCCTCTGATCTCAACCAGTTCACATTCCATGGTAAGAGGAAGCTCGTTGATGACAGGCGCATTGACATAGGCGCTCTTCGTTGTTGTGAATCCGGCTCTGGCAAGCTTGTCGGGGACCCTGTTTCCGGATTCGATGCCGAGATAGTCACATGCGGCAGCTGTCCTGCGTGTAGCGAAACTGATGGTGAAAGCATTGCTCACCTTTATGTTCTTTGTTGTTTTGTGCCCCGCACTAAGGCATATCTCGACAAGATCATCATTATAGATGCAGCCCCAGGCCGCATTCATTGCATTTGCATTTCCTTCCTCATCATATGTCCCGATAATAAGTACGGGAAGAGGATACATCCATGTCTTCACACCGAAATCTTTTCTCATGATTCATATCTCCTTCCAAATAAGATAACCAAAGAAAAGCCGGTTGTGAAGAAAAAGCTCCACACCGCATGGAACGATATGGAGCTGTTATTAAAAGATTTCAGGGGAAACGGCTTATTTCTTTTCAGCCTTCTTCTTTTCCTCGTACTTCTTCTTCAGATCGTCGGAAACACTCTGAGGAACCTTGCCGTACTTTGCAACTTCCATTGTGAATTCCGCCTTGCCCTGAGTGAGGGAACGTAGCACTGTGGAGTAACCGAACATTTCTGAAAGAGGAACTTCAGCGATAACCTGGCACTGGTTGTTGTCTTCCGTTGAAGAGACGATCATACCTCTTCTCTGGTTGATTGAACCGAAGATATTGCCCTGGAATTCGCTCGGACCTGATACCTCAACCTTCATGATAGGCTCGAGAATGGCAGGCTTTGCCTTCTCATATGCTTCCTTGAAAGCACCGATGGCAGCTGTCTGGAATGCCATATCACTGGAGTCAACCGGGTGCCATGCACCATCGTTGACAACACAGCGCACGCCAACTACAGGGAAGCCGATCTGAGTACCTTTCTTCATTGCACTCTGGAAGCCCTTGTCACAGGAAGGAATGTATTCAGTTGGAATGGCACCGCCCTTGACCTCATCGACGAACTCATAATCCTTCTGCTCACCATTCTCATCCGGCTGAATCGGCTCGATATAACCTGCGACACGTGCATACTGACCGGAACCGCCTGTCTGCTTCTTGTGAGTATAGTTGAAGTCCGCTCTCTGAGTAATGGCTTCTCTGTAGGCAACCTCGGGCTGACCTACCTTGACTTCTGCCTTGTATTCTCTCTTCATTCTCTCGATATAGACATCGAGGTGAAGCTCACCCATACCCTTGATGATTGTCTGTCCTGATTCAGGATCGACATATGTCTGGAATGTCGGGTCTTCCTTTGTGAAGCGGTTGAGAGCCTTTGCCATATTGTCAGCGGCTTTTTTGTCAACCGGCTCGATCGCAAGCGAGATAACCGGGTTTGGAACGAACATACTTGTCATTGAGTAGTTCAGGGAAGGACCGCAGAATGTATCACCGGAAGCACAGTCGATACCGAAGAGAGCTGCGATCTCACCGCATCCTGCCTCATTGATGTCTTCCATTGTGGAAGCATGCATCTTTACAAGGCGTCCGACACGGAACTTCTTCCTGCTTCTTGTATTGTAGAGCTCATCACCCTTCTTGATTCTGCCCTGATAGACTCTGATGTATGTCAGCTGGCCGAACTGTCCATCCTCAAGCTTGAATGCGAGAATGACAGGAGGCAGATCGTCTGATGAAACAAGCTCGACTTCCTTCTCGTTGTCATCAAGGTCAAGAGCATAGTTGTGCACGTCTGACGGGCATGGGAGGTAGTCGACAACAGCATCAAGCAGAGGCTGGATGCCCTTGTTCTTGTATGCAGAACCCATGAACACCGGGCACAGGCGCAGAGCAATGGTCTCTTCCCTGACAACCTTCTTGATGAGTTCGACGGAAACATCTTCCATCAGCATTGCTTCCATGAGTTCCTCAGAATTCATGGAGATTGTATCAAGCATCTCCTCTCTCTTTGCCTTTGCCTCATCCATGAGCTCTGCAGGAATCTCAGCAACGCGCAGACTCTGATGGTCAGCACCGGCATCGAAATAGTAGGCTTTCATCTCGACAAGGTCCACGACACCTTCAAGCTTGTCCTCAAGTCCTATTGGGATCTGCATGAGAACGGCATTCAGGCCGAGCTTCTCAATGAGCTGGTCCTTGACCCTGTACGGATTTGCACCGCTTCTGTCACACTTGTTGACGAATGCGATACGGGGAACATGATATCTCTTCATCTGGCGGTCTACAGTGATTGACTGTGACTGAACGCCGCCGACTGAACAGAGAACGAGAATTGCACCGTCAAGAACACGGAGGGAACGTTCTACCTCGATTGTGAAGTCCACGTGGCCCGGAGTGTCGATGACGTTGATTTCATGATCTTTCCAGTAAACATTTGTAGCTGCGGATGCAATTGTGATGCCGCGCTCCCTTTCAAGTTCCATGGAGTCCATGGTTGCACCTACACCGTCCTTGCCGCGGACATCGTGAATAGCGTGGATCTTATTGCAGTAATAAAGAATACGCTCACTGAGTGTTGTCTTACCTGAGTCGATATGAGCACTGATTCCGATATTTCTCATATCCTTGAGGTTGTTTACCATATTTTAGTTCCTCTCAAATATATAAAACTCATAATTGTGATTTATCTTCTGCCAGCCTTTTATCGCTGTGCAACTTCATCCGAAGGTGCATATTATTAGTTTTTTTGCATATGTGCAAGACACTTGCTGAAAAAAATATGTGAAGTGTGGTAAACTTCGCGGCAGTACTTGAAACGGAGAAAAATTATGTCTTACCAGGATGAGAATGCAAAAACGGTCACCAGATGGATTGAAGAAGGATGGCAGTGGGGAACACCGATTGACCATGACACATATGAAAAGGCAGCCAGCGGAGACTGGGATGTGCTCCTCACTCCGGTCAGGAAAGTTCCTCATTCCTGGTTCGGAGAACTGAAGGGGAAAAAGCTGCTCGGCCTTGCATCCGGCGGCGGACAGCAGATACCGGTCTTTTCAGCCAGAGGCGCCATCTGCACCGTTCTTGATTACTGTCAGGCACAGCTTAAAAGTGAGATAATGGTGGCAGAAAGAGAGGGATACGAAGTCAGGACTGTATGTGCGGACATGTCAAAACCGCTTCCATTTGAGGATGAGTCGTTCGACATTATCTTCCATCCGGTTTCAAACTGCTATATCGAGGAAGTGAGACCCCTTTTCAGGGAATGCTTCAGGATACTGAAGAAAGGCGGAATACTGCTTTGCGGGCTTGACAACGGGATCAACTACATTATCAATGACGACGAGACGGAAATCGTGAATGCCCTGCCCTTCAATCCCCTGAAGAATCCTGAGCTTTACAGGGAGGATGACGGATATCAATTCTCGCACACATTCGCAGAGCAGATAGGAGGGCAGATCGAAGCCGGTTTCACTCTCACCGATGTTGATGAAGATACAAACGGGGAAGGCAGGCTTCACGAACTCAACATACCGACATTCTGGATGACAAGAGCCGTGAAACCTTTCTAGCCGTCTTTCTTTGTGCTACAATTGCACCAGTGAGCCAAGGAGGAAACATATGGCAACAGTTTTTGAAATGATCATCAGCGGAGACATTCCGTCAACAAAGCTTTATGAAGATGACAGTGTACTCGTCATTCTCGATATCAACCCGGTGGAAAAAGGACACAGCCTCGTCATCAGCAAGACAGTATATGAAGATTTCACGCAGTGCCCTTCCGCACAGCTTTCGCACATGATGGAAATCGCCCAGCGGGTTGCGCTCAAGCTCAAGGCTGAGCTGAAATGCGACGGCACGAATATTCTCATCAACAACGGAAAAGCTTCAGGTCAGGAGATTCCGCATCTGCATATCCATGTCATACCGCGTTATGACAACGACGGACAAAGTTTCGGCTTCTCAAAGAAGAGCTATGAAGGCGATGAGATAAAAGAATACGGGAAGAAGCTTGCATTATGAGAAAACTCATCATTCCGCTGCTGCTGGCGCTTGTCATAACCTCCTGTGCTTCATATACGGTAAGGACAGGACTTGATGCCATCGAAGTTCCGCAGCAGACAGTCCTCACTCCGACAAAGCTGAGCGAGATTCAGGCTATGAATTCCGCTCTCCAGAATAACTGAAAAAGAAAAGGAGCATGCCTCAGAAAAGACACGCTCCTTGTGTTTGTCTGTTAGAGAATGGTTATCAGAATTTAACTCCGATTCCGACACTGGGAAGAGGAATTGTCATATTGAATGATGTATCTATCTTATCGTTTACAATTTCGAATACATCCATCTGGAGACCTACTCCGAGGTCAACATACACACTGCTTGTGAGATCGATGAGAAGATCACACATAGCATCAATGCCCATTGCGAAATTGCCGCCGAGGTTGAAAGTCGGACCGACACTCAGAAGAATACCGAGATTTGAGTTCCTGACATCAATCTTATGAGCATAGAATGCACCGAGTTCAATATCGCTCTGGAAATTCGTAGTGATTGAGACATCAAAACCGGGACCGTTGTCAAAGATCATTGCGAAGTCGGCAGATGCTTCTATATCGAACTTGGCATCAAATTCGCTGTTGTTGAACAGTGTGAGTTCTGATGTTGAACCTGTCAGACCTACATTAAGCATGGTGTCTGTGACAGAAGAGAATGCAGGTACTGCGGCACAAAGCAGAAGAGCTGCGACGATTAACACTTTCTTCATTTTATTTCACCTCTTTTTACCTTTAAGATTTCCTAAATAATAGCAGATAAAACTGAAAATTACACCGGATGCGTAAAAAAAACATGTAAAAAAGGAGACGGCGCTCGTCTCACCTGTTTCACCTGTACATCGCATCAATCTCAGCTTTGTATATGTCGCTGATCACGAACCGTTTGATCTCCTGTTTTGCTGAAAGCTCCCTGTTGACCTCAAAAGCCTTTGGAAGGATTGTGAATCTCATGACCTGCTCAAATGTTCTGAATCCGTTCTTAGTACTGATCCTTTCCTTTATTTCATTGTCAATCAGATTATAAACCTCAGGTATTGTGTGAAGATCATCGCGGTTTGTGTAATAGACATGATTGTCCTTCAGATAACGTTCCACATTAGCGCTATCTATGACTATCAGCGCACACAGGTACTTTCTGTCCTGTCCCACGACCACAGACGAGGCAATATAAGGAGAATCATTTATTGTCTCCTCGATGGGAACCGGTTCTACATTCTCGCCGCCAGAGAGCACGATCGTATCCTTTGCACGGCCGACAATGGAAAATTCCCCGTGTATTGTCCATATTGCAAGGTCTCCGGTATTGAGCCATCCGTCACTGTCAATCACTTTCGATGTGAGGTCCGGTCTCTTGTAATACCCCTGCATAACCTGTGCACCCTTTGCATAAAGCACACCCTTCTCTCCGGCAGCGCACTGTCTGCCGTTCTCATCAACGATCTTCAGCTGTATGTCTCCGAAAGGATAGAGAGTTCCCGGGACTCTCTCCTTCCATCTGCGCAGTCCGATCACAGGGCTTGTCTCTGTAAGACCGTAACCGTCAACAACGTTGATTCCGATTGCGGAGAAAAACTCGTCAACAGCCTGAGGCATTGAACCGCCGCCGGAAATACCTGCAACGAAATTCTTTCCAAGCTTCTCCTTTATTTTCGAGAAAACCAGCTTGTCACCAAGTTTATACACAGGAGTGAGCACAGCAAGCGGGATGGCACTTATCAGCACATCAAGCACCCTGTTTCTCTTTTTGTAGTCTTTCGTATAACCGTGGAAACGATTGTAGAATTTTTTTCTGGAACTGCCGACTGCAACAAAGAAACTGAAAAGCCGCCTTACAACAGGCTTTGCATTCTTCATTTGAGAATACACCCCGTTTTTCACTGTCTCCCATATCCTGGGCACGGAACCCATGATATGAGGATTCACTCTCTGTATGTCATTGAGGAGAATCTTTCCGATCGGCTTTGAATATGCGATCGTGCTCCTGAGATAAATGATCACGTACTGCAGGATTCTCTCAAAAGAATGCCATACGGGAAGAACAGATAGCCATATCTGTCCGGGACCGACAGGATAGCCTATTGAATCAATGACAGGCGGAATGGAATAAAGATTGCTCTGTGAAAGCATCACACCTTTCGGTTCGCCTGTGGTTCCGCTTGTGAAGATTATTGTTGCAAGATCCTCCGGTTTCCCCTCCCTAACCAAATCATCTATCTTCACAAGCTGTTTCTCCCCGGCATTCATATATTCATCAATAAGATTGTTCTGGAAGAGAATTCTCACTTTGTATTCATTTTCTTTCTGAGCAAGATCAATGATAGGAGAATCATCCATCACGATAAGAGTTTTCAGGCATGGAAGCTCTGTGCGGATTGAAAGAATCTTGTCCAGCATCTGAGCATTCTCTGCAAACACGATTTCAACCTGTGTGGCGGAAAGGATGAATGCCAGCTCGCTTGCCATGCTGTCCCTTCCGCGAGGTACGTTCGCAGCTCCGCAGGACTGAATCGCAAGATCAGCCACCATCCATGCGGCCCTGTTGTCGCTTATCTGTCCGACAAGGGTTCCCTTACCCACCCCCATATCGGAAAGAGCCATGGCAAGAGCCCTTACCTTCGCTGCAACTTCCGAATATGTGTAACTTATGAACTTCCCTTTTCTGTCCTTCTCCATCTGGAGAATTCTTTTTCCGTCGCTTTCTGCCCTGCTGAAGAACAGCTGCGGCATTGTATAGAACATAGTTAAAGCCTCTTTTGACAATTTGACATTTTTTGTAAAACTGTCAACAAATTATCAGACAACGGTTTATTTGTCAAGCTTAGGTTTCGTGTACAGCCAGCTTGCAATAACGGCGGTTATAGGAGTGACCAGAATCAGTCCTGCGCAGCCCGTAAGAGTCTGCACGATTTCAGATGCGATCATTTTGGATGTGAGAATATTGAGAACAGGTGTGCTTTGAGCCATGTAAACCATCATGACTGAAAGCCAGGATCCCATGTATGCCAGTAATAAAGTTGTTGTTTGTGTTCCGACTCCGGCTCTTCCAACTGACATGCCTGATTTTATAAGCTCAATGCGGCTTATTGAAGGTGCATGTTCCTTCACTTCTGCCATTGCGACTGAGACATCGATCGAAAGATCCATGATAGCGCCTCCGGCTGAAAGCGCGACCACACCTGCAAACAGAGAAGTCAGATCCAGATTCTGGAATCCCGCGTACAGCAGGCTCTCACTCTGCTCAAGCACAGAGCCGTGAATACGCATCCAGTGAGTCATCAGATATCCTGTGGCAGCAGTGACAAGAGATGCGGTAAGAGAACCGCCGATTGCGGCAAGGCTTCTTCTGTTTACGCCGCCAACCAGAAGCAATGTGACTGCTGTTATCAGCATAAGAGAGGCTATGCACATGAAAAGCGGATTGATGCCGTGAAGCGTGAGCGGTATGAGAAGTTTCCATATGCACAGGAAAGCGAATACGAACGATATGATTATGCGGATACCGGAAAAACGGGCAAATGCAATCATAACGAGTGCGAATATTATTGCTGCCAGAGTTTCCTTGCCGAGCCTGTAGTAGTCAATCATGTTTATGAAAACGGGGTTGTCATCACTGTCTCTTTCAACAAGGACCCATGCAATATCCCCGCTTTGAAAGACTTTGTCATCAGCCAGGGAACCTGATAGCATGTTCACACCGTCCATCACAAGGCCCTTATGCTGTCCTGACAGGATCTCAACCGTACAGCGCTGGTCACCCTGTCTGAACAGACCGGTCTGGATTATAGTGCTGTCGTCAGTTGCGATCACCCTCGCCTTGGCACCCTGTGCATTCATGTATATGGACCTCTGGAATCCGGTGGGGATCACAATTAGGATGATACTCAGAATGGCAAGTATCATAGCAAATGTAATTTCACTTTTTTTCTTGAATTCATTCATATGTTCTTCAACACAATCATGCCCCCGGAGCAGACCGGAGGCATGGATCAGATTATCTTAGCTGTTATTCCACATCGCAGAGGCTGAAGAGTTTCTTTGCAATCTCGGTATTGTCATATGTTCCGATGAAAGCCTCAGCACCTTCGCCGTAGGCATATACAGGTACAGGAAGACCTGTGTGCGCATAGCTTGTCCAGCCGATGCCTGCCTTGTTGTTGAGAATGTGTGTGAGTGTGACTGAAATCGGATTGTAACCGCCGTACAGCAGAGATTCCTCATAGCCGTCATAGTTTCCGCTCATGTCATCCTCGTAAGCCTTCTGGAGCTTCGCATATTCATATTCATTCATCACAAGAGCCTCGACATCGTTCTGAGTGCCAGGAGCGGTAAGGCCGAATGCATCCTCAACCATCTCGAGCAGACGGTCGAATGAGAATGTTCCGTTTTCCTTTTCTGCTGCAACCACCTCGTCAAAAGCCACATAGCTCATGCTCTGATTCTTCATGATGTCGAAAGCAGTGTTATAGCCTGTAGCGGCATAGCCGATTGTCATACCGCCAGTCTCATGGTCGCCTGTGACGATGATGAGTGTTTCATCAGGATGCTGGAATGCAAACTCAAGAGCGACTTCCACAGCTTCGTCAAGGGCAATTGTGTCACTGATGTTCGCCACAGCATCATTGGCATGTCCGGCCCAGTCGATCTTGCCGCCTTCAACCATCATGAAGAAACCGGTCTCGTTGTAAAGCACATCAATGCCTTTTCTCACGAACTCGGCAAGTGTGATATCCTCATCTTCCATGTCGATTGCATATCTCATCGCGCCGTCATCCTGGAGATTTGGACTTACAGCATATACTTTACCGCTGTCACTGTTGAGGGAAAGGATTGTGTCCCTGTCATCTGTGACCATGTATCCGGCATCTTCCATCACCTGATAGAGAGATACGTCTCCATTGTCAGCCTGGTTGAGAGAACCGCCGGCGAAATAGTCGAATCCGCTTTCAGCCATCTGCAGTCCGATATCATAGTAATCATTTCTTGACGCGATATGTGCGTAATATGCTGCAGGAGTTGCGTGATTGAGAGTCACCGAGGAAATGATACCGACTTTCCAGCCGAGCTGCTCCTTGACTTTCTCCGCGATGGTCTCACCGGCAGTCACTTTGTCAACACCCATTCCGATAACACCAGAGTGTGTCTTGAAACCGGAGGAAAGTGAAGTCGCCGTACTTGCAGAGTCCGGACAGAAAGAAGTGCTGTCCTGAGTATACTGCAGGCCTACAACCGGGAACTGTGTGAATGTGAGCTTTTCAAGTTCGATGGCGCCGGAAACGTTGTTGCCGTTATAAATCTGTGCTGCATTGGTCTGCGGAGCACTCATACCGTCTCCGATGAACATGAAGACATACTTCGGATCGACGTTTGATGCACTTGCACTGACTGCACCCGGGATCTCCGAAGCGCCCTGTGCGAAAAGACTTGCCGTGATTGTAAGGCCGGCAAGAAGACTTGTAAGAGTCTTTCTGAAATTCATATTTACCCTCCAAACGAATAAATGTTTTCTCTTTGTGTCTGGAGCGTAGCGGACAGTTGTGAAATTTCATGTCATCCGACTGTGAAATGAAAGTGAAAGAAAACGGAAGTCTGAGAAACCGGATTTCACAGACGGTCTTTCCTGCAAAGCATTGAGAGTGCAAGTGCAAAAATGAGAAGGACAATGGCAGAACCGAGGATGCTGTTCATCATGAACTCAAATCCGGAAGGATGATCGATACGTGAGAAAACAGCACACTGAAGTGTAAAAAGAGACACAAGCGATACGGAGAACCGTATGTTTCTCATCTGGACGAAAAGCAGATCGCTTCCCTCGACATCAAGGATTATGTCCCTGAGAGACAGGAACAGAGACAGGAATGCCCATGCGGCAATTATGTAAATAGTGAAAGAAGGATACTCAACTCTGACGTTTAGATACAGCACAAGGATTATCAGGATGGAAACACACAGATTGAGGATGAGAAACAGCCATCCGGTCTTCCTGAAATCATGAGATGAGACGTTCCTCTTCCTGATAATATTATACCTTATTATACTTACCATAAGATAGTAGACACCGAAAGATGTTATCCACAGTGATCTTTCATATACACCGAGAATCAGTTTGAAAAGTGCATAGCAAAGCCGAGATGGCAAACAATGCGGAAATTGAACAGTTTCATTTCTTTCCTTGATACAGCAAGACCAGGAAGCAGTCTTCTGACCACATGGCGGAAAGCCCTTCCTGTCAGATACAGACTCAGGGCAAGGAACACGGCACCTGAAACGAAGACGGCATACGCCCAGATTTCATCTTCCACACCATAGCGGTATATGAAATGGACAGCTGTCACAGACAGAGCAAGGCATATGTATGAAAGCAGTATCTTCACACAAGCCCTCCGTGACTGTTCATGCGCCAGCGCAGAGGAGTCATGCCAGTTATCAGGCGGAAACGCTGGGCAAAATAGCTTCCAGAGGAAAAGCCCACCGAATCGGCAATGTCGCTGATTGAATGCTCTGTACCCGCAAGCATTTTCTTTGACTCTGTTATACGCTTTTCAAGAAGATACCCCATGGGACTCGTGCCTACAGCGGCCTTGAACTCCCTTATCAGATAGTATTTGCTGAGCGCCGCAATCGATGCAAGCTCATCAAGGGTGATCGCCTCGGCGTAATGCTCATCGATATATGATTTCACATCCGCAATATTGCTGCGCATCTCATGCATTTCCTCAACACCCACATTGATGATCTTTCTCCTTATCAGCAATACAAGCAACTGATAGAACAGGCTTCTTGCCATCATCTCATATTCAGGCTGCTTCTTCTGCATTTCCCTGTATATTCCCACAATCATCGAATAGACATTCTCCCTGGCACTGCCCATGCTCAGAAGAGGATCGAATTCCTTCTCGTCGGATGCAAGTGTTATGTTCGATATCCCGAGACAGATGTATTCAAGAGGATGCTGGGATGAGGAAATCTCGGTGTGCATGAGATGTGACGGGATGAGCACGAAATCATTTCTGCTTATCGCGCGGGTGCTCTCTCCTGTTATGATGCTGCCTTCTCCTGATATCACGTAAATCATTTCGGCAATTGAGTGGGAATGAATCACGCTCAGCCATTCATTGTCATAGCGGGAATGTGTGATATATTTCAGTTCAGGCATGACGCCATCTTTTCTATCTGTTATTTCATAGCGTGCAGTACTCATAAATTTATTTTCTGTTTTTTTTACGAAAAAAGCAATAAATATAAAAAACTGAGCAATTTCCTGATTGTTGATTTCAAAAAACCACCCTTAGAATGAGGGTATAGCAAAAAGAAACACTTAAAAGGAGAAACATTTAAATGAAGAAAATTCTTTCATTGGTTCTGATTGCTCTTCTTGCAATCACATCTGTTTTCGCAACAGGTACCACCGAGACAACAGCCACAGCTCCGGCTGCAGGTGCAGCAGAAGGCGGAAAGATTTATGACGGCGTCGAGATCACAATGTGGTCAATGTGGAACGCAGCTGAGCCTCAGGGCCAGGCAATCATTGATGCAGCAGCTCAGTTTGAAGAAGAAACAGGTTGCCATGTAAACATCGAGTTCCGCGGACGCGATATCAAGACAATCATCAACACATCTCTCCAGGGCGGTGAAGACATTGACATCTTTGAAGAAGCCTACGACAGAATCTATCTCCAGTATGCTCCATACTGCTATGACATGACAGAGATGGCAGAAGCTGCCGGATATGCTGATTTCAGCTACCCGCTCTTCAACAAGATGACAACTGATGCAACAGGCGGCAAGCTCGTATCAGTGGCAGAGCAGCCGAACGTCGGCGGTATCTTCTACGACAAGGCAAAGTTTGAGGCAGCAGGCATCACGGAAACACCGGAGACATGGGATGAGTTCCTTGCTGTATGTCAGCAGCTCGTTGATGCAGGTTTCCAGCCTTTGGCTCTCGACTCCACATATGCTGACTTCACATTCGGTTATCACCTGAACAGATATGTCGACGAGGATTCCACAAGAGCTCTCTCGCTCAACGGCGGCTGGTCACAGAATCCCGGTGTCATCGCTGCAGCTGAAGACATCATCGACTTCGTGAACCGCGGTTACCTCGCTGAAGGTGCTCCGGATGAATATCCTGCAGGCCAGAACAAGATCGGTTTCGAGAACGTTGCAATGGTTGTATGTGCTGACTATGTAACATCAGAGGTCAACAACAACACAGGTGCCGGAATTGAATGGGGCGTATTCAACTACCCGACAGTTCCTGTAGAAGACGGCGGTAACGGTGCAACTGGTTCATATGCCGGTGCAAACTCTCTCGCAATCACATCTTACACAGAGAATCCGCAGGCAGCATTCGACTTTGTCATGATGCTCGTAAGCGGTGATGTCGACCAGAAGAGAGCTGACAGCGTTCCTCAGATCCCTGCTGATCCGAGAAATAACTGCATATCTCTCGACGGTGCTGTTGAAACTCTCATGAGCGCAGACAGTGTTCTTTCCTGGACAATGGGTCTCAATGCAAATACAGACCTCACAGCAATGATCAAGGAAGTCGTCATCCAGCTTTATGAAGGCAGATTTGCAACAGGCGAAGCTTTCGCTGCTGCACTGGATGCTCTTTATTGAGATTTCAATAATTGAGATCTTAAGGGGGCGGGCGGAAAAACCCCGCCCCTTAGTTTTCTTAAGCAGTAATCATTAATTTCGTAATTCATGACTGCGGAAGATTCCGCAAAACCAAAAAAGGAGGCGATTATGGGAATTGCAGGCTTCATAACAGCTCTGGCCGGCTCGGTACTAAGCCTCATACTTTCCTTTATCCCGGTACAGTTTACAAACATCCTCCTTGCACTCTTTCTGGTTTTCCTGACCATCATGTGCCGCATGATGCCATCCAGAACAAGCCTCAAAGGATGCCTGATAGGATGTGCAATACTTACTTTCCTGTTCCGCTTCACACATATGACAGTAGTAGGCATGATTCTTTACTTCATCACGCTTGCCATTGTTGTCGCGGGAGCGGTTCTCATGCATATCGGCAATGAAAGCCATCCGACATATGGAGGTGAGAAAGCATGATCGTAACTGGTGTTCTTTCCATCATCCTGCCTGCCCTCGCACTGATTCTCCAGTGTGTATTCGCAGGTTTTTCCATACTGTGCATTCCGTCAATTGCCGCAGTGATTTTCGCTGCACTTGCATTCTGGAAGAAAGGCCCGGTTCTGGCAATGGTCACAGTATTCGCCGCATTCATTCAGGTCTGCACGCTCAACATACAGCTTACGGCAATCCTCGGACTGCTCTCAGCCGCCGCTGCCGTGTTCCTCATGATTGAATGCGAGAAATTCCGTGAAGCGCATCCTGAACTTGCCGATCCCAAGGCTGCCACAAAGCAGATGATCATCGGCTTCATCCTGCCGTGTGCCATCACACTGCTTGTCATGTATGCATACCCTGTTGTCAGAACGTTCCTGATGAGTTTCTTCGACATGCCGAACATCACAGCTCCGATATCTGAATGGACATTCGCCGGACTTGGAAAATACTCGAAGATATTCGCCAGCCAGTCATTCATCCGCTCAATTCAGAACATGCTGATGATCTGGATTTTCGGCGGCGTACTGACTCTTGCTCTTGCTCTTCTGTTCGCTGTAATCCTTACAAGCGGAATCAGATTCAAGAAGTTCTTCCGTGCCGCAATCTACATGCCAAACGTAATCAGCGCCGTTGCACTTGCAACCATGTGGATCCAGTACATCTTCAACCAGCAGTACGGAATGCTCAACAGCATCATAAAGTTTTTCAACGGTACGCCGATCAACTGGCTTGCCACTGACATGAAATTCTGGGCAATGCTCGGTTCCTTCATCTTCGGTGCCGTAGGATACTACATGCTGATCTTCATCAGCGGTATTGAGAAGATACCCGCTGACCTTTATGAAGCAGCCACGATCGACGGTGCGAACAAGGCACAGCAGGCTTTCAAGATCACATTCCCTCTTCTCAAGGGCGTTACAAAGACAAACCTCACATTCTGGACCATCAACACGGCAACATTCTACCTCTGGTCAAAGATGTTCAGCCCTGTCGATACAGAAGCCAGCGTCATCGTTCCTGTCATGTATCTGTATGATACGGCATTCCCGTCAAAGGGAAACATACAGGCGGATGCAGGTGCTGCTGCCGCAGTGGGTATCGTTCTTGCAGTGATCATTCTCGCCGTCTATCTGATCATGAACAAGGTCATCAAAGATGATGACATCGAACTTTAAGGAGGCATGGCAATGGCATTATTTCATAAAAAAGAAAAAGTACCCGCTGTACACCAGAAGATAAACTGGAGAAAAGAAGCCACTCTGCTTCCAGGTTATATCATCATTTTCATCTGGCTGATCTTCACCGCAGCCTTCCTGATCTGGATTCTTGCCGCATCATTCTCCACAACACCGGAAATCATGCAGGGAAAAGTTTTCCAGTTTGAAACAGGTGTTCATTTCGAGAACTATGCAGTGGCATGGAGCCAGCAGAACGTTGCGCGCTACTTCGGGAACTCCCTGCTCTACTCCATTGCAGGCTGTTTTTTCACTATCCTGATCAGTGCACCGGCAAGCTATGTGCTCTCCCGTTACAAGTTCGTCTGCAACAAGATCATCAAGAACAGTCTCATCATCGCAATGAGTGTTCCTGCAGTCATGATCGTTCTCCCGATTTACGCCATCACGGCAAGCTGGAGAAACGCCCCTGACCGTCTGATCTTCACCGTACTGATGATCTTCTTCCGTGTTCCGTATACAACAGTCTTCCTGCTCAACTTCTTCCAGACCCTCTCAAGGTCATACGAGGAAGCTGCCGCAATCGACGGCTGTTCGCCTGCCGGAACCTTCTGGCGCATCATGTTCCCTCTGGTACAGCCTGCGCTGGTGACGGTGACGATCTTCAACTTCCTCGGAATCTGGAACGAGTTCTTCATGGCACTCATCTTCGCATCCAGCCAGAAGATCGCTCCGGTCGGTGTCGGATTGCTGCAGATAGTCAACTCAATGAAGTACACAGGTCAGTATGGTGCTCTCTTCGCAGCTGTCATCATCGTGTTCCTGCCCACCTTCCTGCTTTACATCTTCCTGTCTGAAAAGATCATCGCGGGTGTAACCGGCGGCGGTGTCAAGGGTTAAAAAAGTATTGAAAAACAAGCAGGCCACCTTCATGGGTGGCACTGCTTTCTATAGGAGTATATAACGTGAGCGACGAATTAAAGAAAGGCCGTGTTACAATCCCCACAGATGAGGGAATTGTGAAAGAAACGCTGAACGTGCTCGATTACTGGGGCGCGGATGCCATCAGAGACTGCGACGGAACGGAATTCCCTGTCGAGCTCAAAGACAGCGGAGCAAAGGTCTATTCCACCTACTACACAACCCGCAAGGACAATGCATGGGCAAAAGCAAATCCGGATGAAGTTCAGCAGATGTACATCATGACAAAATTCTCATCCGTATCTGAAGGCCCTCTCTCAATCCATCTTATGGACAACCTCTATCCCGACATGCTGAAAGTAAACCCCAAAGACAGAGAAAGATGGTGGGAGGTTATTGACAGGACCACAGGTGAAATAGTTCCCGTAAGCGAATGGTCATACAGTGAAGAAACAGGCGATGTCACGATTCCGCATGCAAAGCCGTTCCATGAATACACGGTGAGTTTTCTGGCATTCATCATCTGGGATCCTGTGCACATGTACAACGCAGTTGTAAACGGATGGAAGAACGTCGAACATCAGATCACATTCGACGTAAGACAGCCGAAGACACAGGCGTTCTCTCTTGAAAGGCTTAAAAAATTCTGCCAGGACCATCCGTATGTGGATGTAATCCGCTATACAACATTCTTCCACCAGTTCACACTGGTTTTCGACGAACTTGCACGCGAGAAATTCGTTGACTGGTACGGCTACTCGGCATCCGTCTCACCTTATATCCTCGACAAGTTTGAAAAGGAAGTCGGGTACAAGTTCCGTCCTGAATACATAATCGATCAGGGTTATCACAATAACCAGTACCGTATCCCGAGCAGGGAATACAAAGATTTCCAGGCATTCCAGATCAGGGAAGTCAGGGCACTTGTCAAAAAGTTCACGGACATCACACATGAATATGGAAAGGAAGCCATGATGTTCCTGGGAGATCACTGGATCGGAACCGAGCCTTTTGTTGACGGATTTGAAGATTGCGGTCTTGATGCAATCGTCGGCAGTGTCGGCAACGGTTCCACACTGCGCCTCATCAGCGACATCAAAGGCGTCAAATACAGAGAGGGGCGTTTCCTCCCGTACTTCTTCCCTGACACCTTCCACGAAGGAGGAGACCCTGTCAAGGAAGCAAAGGTCAACTGGGTGACTGCAAGAAGAGCTATACTCAGAAGCCCTATCGACAGAATCGGATACGGCGGCTACCTCAAGCTTGCACTCCAGTTCCCGGATTTCATTGAATACGTGAAGAGCGTATGCGATGAATTCCGTCTGCTTTATGAAAACATAAAGGGAACAACCCCGTACTGCGTGAAGACTGTCGCTGTCCTCAATTCCTGGGGAAAGATGAGAGCATGGGGAGCCCACATGGTTCACCACGCACTGTATCAGAAACAGAACTACAGCTATGCCGGTGTGATCGAGGCTCTCTCAGGTTCTCCGTTTGATGTGCGCTTCATCAGCTTTGACGATATCAGGAAGGATCCTGACATGCTGAAGGATATCGATGTGATCATCAATGTCGGAGGCGCGGACACAGCCCACAGCGGAGGTGAGAACTGGACTGATCCTGTCATTGTCGAGAGCGTGAGAAGCTTCATCTACAACGGAGGAGGCTTCATCGGCATCGGTGAACCGACAGCACATCAGTGGCAGGGACACTTCTTCCAGCTCGCATCAGCTCTCGGTGTCGAAAAAGAAACAGGCTTCACACTGAACTATGACAAATACAACTGGGATGAACACAAACACTTCATCACGGAAGATGTCAAAGGCGATGTCGATTTCGGAGAAGGAATGAAGAGCATTTATGCCCTGCCTGGTACAACAGTGATCTGCCAGAGGGACAAGGAAGTGCAGATGGCTGCCAATTCCTATGGGAAAGGCCGCTGTGTATATATCTCTGGTCTTCCGTACTCATTCGAGAACAACAGAATCCTGCACCGCTCCGTTCTCTGGTCGGCATCAAGCGAAGACAAACTCAACAGCTGGTTCAGCACGAACTACAATGTTGAAGTCCACGCTTACGTCAAGAACGGCAAATACTGCGTTGTCAACAACACATACGAGAAGCAGTCCACCACGGTCTACAAAGGAGACGGAACAAGCTTTGATGTGGATCTGGATGAAAATGAGATCAGATGGTACAAGATCTGATTCTCAGGTCCTTCATGAGCCGGAGGCATGTGCTTCCGGCTTTTTCTGACACAGCCGGCTGACAGCTCATTTAAAGAATTTCTGATTCAGCCGGATATATTTTGCGAGGAAGGGAAATGGCAGATAAAAAACCTAATATATTGATGATTCTTATTGATGATATGGGATGGAAAGATCTTTCCGCCTGCGGAAGCACATTCTATGAAAGTCCTAATATAGATGCACTGATGCACAGTGGAATGATGTTTGACAATGCATATGCATCATGTCCTGTGTGTTCCCCTTCCCGGGCCAGCATCCTTACGGGAAAATATCCGGCAACAGTGGGTGTTACGGACTGGATTGATACAAGCGGAGAATGTCATCCTGTAAAGGGCTATCTCATTGATGCACCATATATAAAACATCTTCCTCATGAAGAATACAATATCGCAAAATGCCTTAAGGATAACGGTTACAGAACATACCATATCGGCAAATGGCATCTCGGTACAAAAGAATATTACCCTGAATGCCAGGGATTCGATGTCAACATAGGAGGATGTCATCTGGGTCATCCCCACCATGGATATTTCAGCCCGTATCAAATAGAAAATCTCGAAGATGGTCCTGATGGAGAATATCTGACAGACAGGCTTACGGATGAAGCCATAAAACTGATAAAGGAAAGCGGTGATGATCCTTTTTTCATGAATCTGTGGCATTACACTGTTCATATGCCTGAACAGGCAAAGGAAGAAGATGTCAGATATTTCACAGAAAAGGCAAAACTTCTGAAGATAGACCGGATCAATCCGTTTGTAGAGGGAGAGCATTTTCCTATAGAAATCAAGAAAAACATGAGAGTTACAAGACGTGTGATACAGTCAGACGTCATATATGCGGCAATGATAAAGAATCTTGACTGGAATATAGGAAGAGTGCTGAAAGCCCTTAAAGAGACTGGCAAACTCGATGATACAATAATAATTTTCACAAGTGACAACGGTGGACTGTCAACAGCAGAAGGCTCTCCTACCTGCAACTTCCCTGCCAGGGAAGGCAAAGGCTGGTCTTATGAAGGAGGAACCAGAGTACCCCTTGCAATCACATATCCCAAAATCGTTAAATCCGGCATTCATTCGCAGTTCCCGACGACAAGTCCGGATCTTTACCCTACAATTCTTGACATGGCCGGACTTCCTCTCCAGCCTCAGCAGTATGTTGACGGCATCAGCCTTCTTCCGGTGCTGAAAGGTCATACCCTTACGGACAGACCCATATTCTGGCATTATCCTCATTACGGCAATCAGGGAGGAACTCCCGCCTCTTCACTCCGCTATGGGAAATGGAAGCTGATCGAATTCTTTGAAGACATGCACACAGAGCTGTACGATCTGGATGAAGATCCCTCCGAAACGCTCAACCTTTCAGATGCTTATCCGCTAAAACGCGATGAGCTGAAGAAAATGCTTCACGACTGGAGAGAAAGCATTTCAGCCAAGATTCCGCAAAGAAATCCGCAGTGGACCAATCAATGAACAGAGAAGAGACAATTGAATACCTTAAAAAGGAAAACATAGACTTCACAATTATAGAACATCCAGCTGTTTTCACCGTGGATGAAGCGGACAGGCTCAATCTCCCCCACAAGGAAGCCCATGCGAAGAATCTCTTCATAAGGGATGAGAAGAAAAGAAATTATTATCTGATTACGCTGAAGGAAGACAAGGTGCTTGATCTGAAAGACCTGCGCAGAAGATTCGGCACAAAACCCCTTTCCTTCGCTTCAGCAGAGGATCTTGAGAAGATACTCGGCGTAAAGCCGGGTTCTGTCTCGGCGCTTGCCCTCCTCAATGACAAGGAACACGCCGTCCATTTCTTCATCGATTCTGAATTCCAGGGAGGACTTGTCGCTGCGCATCCGATGGAAAACACGGCGACTGTATTCATCAGGACGGACGACCTGATCTACCTTGTGAGAAAAAACGGAAACGATGTCACTCTTCTCTGATTATTCTATGGCACATTCTCAGGATGTGGGCTAAACTTTAAACATGAATAAGAAGCCCAATATTTTATTTATCATGACTGACCAGCTCAGAGGCGACAGTCTCGGCTATGCAGGACATAAGGATGTCAAAACCCCGTACCTCGACACGCTTGCTGCCAAAGGTGTCGATTTTGAGAGAGCATACTCAGCCTGTCCCAGCTGCATTGCAGCAAGGGCCGCACTGCTTACGGGACTTTCTCCCGAACATAACAAAAGAGTCGGTTATGAAGATAACGTTCCCTGGGACTATGAACGCACGATGGCAGGAGAACTCAGGAAAGCCGGCTATTACACATGCTGTGTCGGCAAGATGCATGTCTACCCGGTACGGCGCTACCTCGGTTTTGACAATGTGATCCTCCATGACGGCTACATGCACGCCTCCCGTTATGAGGATGTCCCGTACTACGAAAACCAGTTCTACTGCGACGACTATTTCTACTGGCTCAAGAAGGAACTCGGCGTTGATGCTGATTCGACATACACAGGGCTTGACTGCAACAGCTGGGTTGCCCGCACATGGTGCTATGATGAAAAGTACCATCCGACGAACTGGGTGACGGACAATGTCCTTGACTTTCTCCGCCGCCGTGATCCGGACCAGCCGTTCTTCCTCATGGCGAGCTATCTCAAACCGCATCCGCCGCTTGACCCGCCCGAGTACTATTTCAACCGCTACATAAACAAGGATCTCACCCCGCCTTATATCGGGACATGGGAAACAAGGGAATACATCGACAGGGACGGACATATCTTCGACAGCAAGACAGGTCCGCTTGATCCTGAGCTCATCCACGAGATGAGAGCCGCGTACTACGCACTGATCACGCATCTTGATCATCAGATCGGACGTGTCATACAGGCCCTTATCGAGCACAAACTGTATGACAACACACTCATCGTCTTCTCTTCGGACCACGGGGAGGAACTGGGGGATCATTACATGTTCCGCAAGAGCCGCCCGTATGAAGGCTCCTGTCACATCCCGATGATGATCTCAAACCTTGAGGCAATCGGAATAAACGGCAAAGCCGGAATGAGAATCAGTGATGTGGTTGAGCTAAGGGACATACTGCCCACACTGCTTGACGCTGCGGGAGCAAGGGATGATGAGCACTTTGACGGAGTATCCCTTCTGGATGTCATAAAGGATCCGGAAAGGAAAGTAAGGGATTACCTCCACGGAGAACATTCTTATGGTCCGTTCTCCAACCACTGGATAGTGACATCACATGACAAGTACATCTGGCTGTCTGACAGCGGAGAAGAACAGTATTTCGATCTCGAGAGTGACCCTCATGAACTGACAAACCTCATTTCATCCCCTGGGAAACAGGAGAGGATAAAATACCTCAGGAACTGTCTTATAAAAGAACTGACAGGACGCAGTGAAGGTTTCACAGACGGTGAGCGTCTTATTGCAGGCCGTCCGTACGGTCCTGTAACAAAGTAGAGGCACTTCATGCACAGATCATTTCTCATAAAACCCGCAAGCAGCGCCTGCAACCTCAGATGCAGGTACTGCTTCTACATAGATGAAAGTGAAAACCGGAGCGTCAGGAATTACGGCATGATGGATGAAGCCACTGCACACGCACTGATCGACAAGGCGGCAGAAGACAGAAACGACTTCATCTCTTTCGGCTTTCAGGGAGGAGAACCCACCCTGGCCGGACTGGATTTCTTCCGCGATTTTGTTTCATACACACTTGAGAAGACGAGCCGCCGCCACGTGAATTTCGCAATCCAGACCAACGGTATCCTCATAAACAGAGAGTGGGCTGAATTCCTCAAAAAAAACGATTTCCTTGTCGGCCTCTCAATCGACGGCGGCAAGAAATTCCATGACAGCTACCGTGTCGATGCCTCAGGAAAGGGAAGCTTCACGAAGGTCTTCAACAATGCGAAGATGCTCCAGAGTGAAGGTGTTGCGGTGAACATCCTCATAACTGTCACAAAGCAGATTGCAAGGAATGTGGAGGAAGTGTACTCGTTCTTCAAGCGCAACGGTTTTCGCTATCATCAGTACATTCCATGCATAGATCCCATTGCCTCCCGGCGCGGTGACATGGAATACTCTCTCACCAGCGAGGATTACGCAGTATTTCTTGACCGGCTCTTTGCCCTTTACTACAAAGACTGGAAGAGAGGAGACTATGTATCAATACGCTATTTCGATAACCTCGTGAACATGTGTCTCACCGGCTGGGCTGAGGAGTGCGGGATGAACGGGGTGTGCGGCAACTACTACGTCATAGAAGCGGACGGATCGGTTTACCCATGCGACTTCTATGTTCTCGATGACTACCGTCTGGGGAATATAAGGGAAAACAGCTTTGATCAGCTGGATGAGAAGCGCAGAAGCATAAAATTCATCGAGGAGTCGATGAGTCTTCCCGAAGAATGCCAGATCTGCAGTGTACGGCAGCTGTGCCGCGGAGGTTGCAAGAGAGACAGAGAGAATTTTGTCGAGGAAAGGATCGAGAAAACATATCTGTGCAACGCATACAAGCACTTCTTCACGGCAAATATGGAAAAGCTGATGGAAATCGTGAAAGCCGAACACTGGGCCAGAAACGGCAGACAGTACTGAATCTGCTGATACAGCAACGTCCCGTCCTCTGAAACACAAGTGCGGCCCTTCACTCATAGACTGACTTCGTCATGAACAGTCCTCACAGGACATGATACCCACTTCCCGCTCCTTTCCGCATTCTTCCTGTATGCGGAAGGACTTATCTTCATCACTGAGCGGAACACATCCTTGAAGTACCCCGCATCGGAAAAACCAGAAAGAGAAGCAGCAGAGGAAACCTTCTCGCCCCTCTCCAGGGCCTTGCATGCCATGCTTATGCGACTGGAACGGATGAAATCGGAAAGCTTCATGCCGGTTTTCTCATGAAACAGAGACGAAAAATAGTTTCTGGAATACCCCATATGGGACGCAAGACTATCAAGGGTGAGATCCCCTGCGATATTCGTCTTCACGTATGTTGTGACTTCATCAATAAAAGGATCATGAGGCTGCTGACGTTCTTTCCATTCCCTGTATGCCTGGCTCACAATCTGTGCGGCAAGCCCCCGAGCCCTCAATGATGCCACCTCATCAATATTGTCAGCCTCCATCTGAAGCTGTGAGAAAAGAACCTCGAGAAATGGGACATCATCCACGGCGAAAAAAAGAGGAAGAACGTCTTCTGCCCCGCTGAGCCATGATGATGGTATGTTTGCAACATACCGTGTATGCTGGGAAGAACCTGAGAATGAGGTTTTATGAAACAGGCCGGCCTTTATGAAGACAAAGCCCTTGGCATGAACGGTCAGCACCGTGTCAAGGATGAAATAGCGCCTCTCTCCAGATGAGAGGAAATACAGTTCGCACATATCATGACGGTGAAGGGAAGCCATGCTGTTATATGGACTGGCCTTTCTGAACTGGCAGGTGAAAATTTCTTCCATAAGAGTGATGATACAGTAATAAAACAGCGCTTTGAAGCTTAAACATAACTATTTTGCTTATATTCGATGAAATTTTATGCTTACATGATGAATCATGGTATCAGTAACAGCCAAAGATGAGAATTTCAGGGATGAAGTGCAGAGAGGAAACATCTGGAAGATTGTCTTCCGTGTCTGTGTGCCTCTTGCAATCTATTCATGGATCAGCCAGCTTTTCTCAGTCCTTGACACGCTTATGGCAAGCAGAATCTCATCAGAAGCCGTTTCCACGGTAGTGTACATGGTGCAGCTGCAGCATATCGTGCTGTCAGTCGGACAGGGACTGAGTGTGGGCGGCGGAATAATGATCGCACATGCTTACGGCAGAGGGGACTGGGAGAGGATAAGGAGAATACTGTCGACAACGATAGCGCTCTGCCTTGTTCTCTCGCTTCTAATTCTTGCGGCCATACCCTTCACCCCTTCCCTGCTGCGTCTGAGCGGCACCCCTGAAATCTTCATTGAGCTCGGAAGTCTTTATTTTTCCGTCACGCTCCTGGGAATAATCATCCAGTTCTTCACCACGATATACATATCATGCGAACGCTGCCGCGGACGAAGCCGGAGGATTCTGTTTCTCAATCTCTCGGTGGTTATCATAAAACTTGTCGTCACCGCGCTTTTCGTCTATGTGCTTGAAGGGGACATAGTATCAATAGCGGCAGCCACCCTGATAAGCTATACCATACTCTTCATTTACGCACTGAAAGCCTTCTGCACGAAGGATGACGCATTCTCTTTCTCAAGGAAATACATAACCTTCAGAAAGGAAATGCTTTCACAGCTTTTCCGTCTGTCCGTTCCTTCCATGATAGAGAAAATGGCATTTGCCGCAGGCAAGGCAATGGTGAACAACATGGCGGCAGGATACGGTACCGATATTGTCGGTGCCGCCGGGATATCAAACAACATGTCGGGACTGCTTACCGGAATCCAGACCGGATTTGAGGACGGAGGCGCATCACTTGAGGGACAGCTTTACGGAAGCCGGAACTTCGAGAGGACTGTGAAAGTGTACCGCCACATACAGGCGGCTGTTTCAATAATCGCCGTTGCAGGTTTCTTCATCATGCTCGCGCTTACAGATCCCATAGCACGTCTCTTCTCACTCTCGCGCGGAGGATATGATCCATCATTCCACAGCAGCATATGCTCGATCTTCCACTATGAACTTTTCGGCACCCTGCTGCTGTCATTCGCCTACTCGGGCTTCACGCTCCTCCTCGGAATGGGAAAGACAAAGACCATACTTGCGATAAACGTCGCCAGGATATTCGTCTTCCGTCTTCCAGTGATCTTCTTTTTCCAGCATTTCACATCGCTTGACTTCACGGCGGTGGGCCTTACCATGGCGATCTCAAACTCTTCTGTCGGCATCGTCGCCCTGATAGCGGGAGAAGTCATCATAAGAAAAGAAAGGAAGCGCCTCAGCGCCTCCAGAACTCACGAGTGAAAAGTGAATATACAGTAAAGAGCTCAAGTCGTCCTACCAGCATGAGGAACGAGAAACACCACAGAGCCCACTGCGGATAGATAGCGAACGTGAAATCCGTTCCGATACCGCCCAGGCCTATTCCGATGTTTCCAAGCGTCAGCAGAACGGAAGTGTGTACGACAAGGAAGTCGACTTCCGTAAGGGAAAGAACCAGAGTGCCGATAATCGCATTGGTGATGTAGAAGCCCACAAAACCGGCAATGGCCTGGATTGTGTCATTGGAGTACCTGTCTTCCCCGAGACGCACTGTGGTGACAGCATTGGGATGGAACCTCTTGATCATCGAATTCTTGAAAAGCTTCATCATGACGCCGATACGGACAACCTTGATGCCGCCGCCTGTTGATCCGGCACAGCCTCCGACATAGCAGAGCACGTAAAGCACTGTCTGGGCGAAAATCGGCCAGTTTGTATAGTTTGTGCTGCTGAAACCTGTGGTCGTGATGAAACTCACGACCTGGAATGCGGCATGTCTCACCGAATCACTGAGGTTGAAAAGCCCCTTTGAGAAAAGGCTCAGCGAAACGAAAAGCGTGGAGAACAGCACGATCTTCCAGTAAAGCCTGTACTCTCCGTCATGGAAGACCTTTGAGAATTTCTTCTGCAGGATCCTGTAATAAAGAGCGAAGTTGGAACCTGCGATGAACATGAAGATTATACATACCCATTCAACATATGCGGACTCATAGAAGGCTATGGATGCATCATGAGGCGCATAGCCGGCGGCACCCATCGTTCCAAACATGACGGTGGTGGCATTGAACCAGTCAAGGCCGCCGAGCATGAGAAGAATGACCTGCAGTGCGGAAATGCCGGTATAAAGCCCCCACAGTATGATTGCGGTTTCCTTTATCTTTGGTCTGAGCTTGTCCTTTGTCGGACCTACCGACTCAGCGCCATAGAGCGCCGTTCCCTTCACACCGAGGGCAGGAAGGACCGCAACGAAAAGCACGACGATACCCATACCGCCAAGCCAGTTCGTCATGTTCCTCCAGAAAAGGATTCCCTTCATCTTAGTATCGATCCCCACCATCACGGCGGCTCCGGTCGTGGTGAAACCGGACATGATCTCGAAATAGCACTGTGAGAAATTGTCAAGAACATCTGTAAGATAGAGAGGTATGGCTCCGAAGAATGTGAGAATCACCCATGTAAGCGTGACAAAAAGATAGCTGTCCTTGACGCTTATCCTGAAATTACTGATGTTGCGTGAGAAAAAAAGTCCGGCAAGCGAAACGGCAAGCATTATGACAATGGTTATGAGAAAAGCCTTTACAGCCTCACCTTCCCCGTAATAAACCGATACGAGTGTCGGGATGAAAAGGATAAATGCCATGAAAATGGTTATAAGACTCAGCAGACGTGTGACCGACTTGAGATTCATAGCCTATACATCTCCCTGCCCGAAAAGTTCCTGCACATAGTCATAGTCCTCATGAACAGAGACAACAAGAACTGTATCCCCTTCACGGAAGGTATAGTTTCCGTCAGGAATGAAATTGTCATCCCCCCGGCTGACACCTGCAATGACCGCGGCTTTCTTGAAGTTGATGTCCTTCAGACACTTGTTGAGGTGCAGGAAACCTGGTTTGATTACAAACTCGTAGATCTCGATCCGTCCGTCAAAGATTGAGTGCAGTGTCCTGACATTGTCACCGCGAAGGATCTTCATGATCGCATCGACCGTAGACTCCGTTGTCGATACTGCGGCGTCAATGCCCATGGCACGTGCCAGTGCTATGTAGTTGTTGTTCGTCTTGATAAGACAAATCGAACGTTTAGTGCCCTGTTTCTTGGCATAGCTGCTGACAATGACATTAAGCTCGTCATTCTCCGTCATCGCGACGAAAAGATCAGAATCCCCTATGCTCTCCTCATCCCAGAAGTTCTCATCGGTGATCGCTCCGTTCAGGATAAGAATGTCCGGGAAGATATCGCTGAACTCCCTGCAGATATTCTCATCCTTCTCCACAAGGGTGATGTGCCTGTGCATTTTTGCCGGAAGCTTCATGAGAAGATAGCGGCAGATCCTTGTGGCACCGACAAGAATTATCCTCTTCAGGGAGAAAGTGGTGTTCGCAATGCCGAAGTGGCTGTACACATCTTCCCTCTCATCATCATCGCAGATGACCGCAATCTCATCACCTTCATACAGAACTGTCGTGCCGGATGGGGTGAATGTCTTTCCCTTGTGGCTGACACCGGCGATGAGATAGCGTCCGGGAAGCTCCTTCTTTATTTCGATGAGGTTTTTACCCGCAAACATGCCGCCTTTGTTCACACTTGTCGTGAATACGATATAATGTGCGCCCGGGAAATATGATATATCGCTGAAAAGACCGGACACAATGATGTCCTGAATGCGGCTTGCGGCTTCCTGCTCCGGATTGACTATATGGTCAATTCCGAGAAGAGAGAAAGGCTTTCCTGTCGAATCGGACAGATATGTCAGGCTTCTTATAGTTGCGATCGTCTTCACCTTTGGATAGCGAGAGGTCACGATACCGCAGCTCACGAGATTCACTTCATCACTGTCAGTGACCGCCACAGCTATGTCGGCATTCTCACATCCGCATTCATCAAGTTTCTCGATGTCGGTTGCAGAACCTGTCACCGCCATACAGTCAAGCTTGCTCTGTGCAAGAGCACAGCGTGCAGGGCTGTTATCCAGAAATGTCACTGATTTCTCTTCTTCAATCAGATGCCGGGCCAGACGTAGTCCTCTCCGTCCCGCCCCGAATATCACTACGTTCATTTTTTCAATTATATTCCCCGTCATTTACATTAACAATACATTAATCAATTTTGTTCAAACTCTGAGAAATTTGCACTAGAACGCAGAGCCCTGTTGGTGCTATATAATTTACACATGTACAAATTCGCAATCATAGGCGTGGGCGGAATCGGGAAAACCCACCTTAAAGCCATTCTTAATGACAGAAGATGCACTGTCAGTGCATTGTGTTCAAGGACAATCTCAAAGTGTTACGACCTGAAAAAGGAATTCAGCCTTCCTGATGACATCACGGTCACGGACGACTGGAAGAGCCTGCTTAAGAGAAATGACATAGATGCGGCGGCCATTGCCCTTCCACCTGCCCTTCACAGGGAAGTCACTATTGCGTTTCTAGAAAACGGAAAGCACGTAATCCTCGAAAAGCCGATGGCCCTCACCCTTGAAGAAGAGGATGAAATGCTGGAGGCACAGAGGAAAAGCGGAAAGAAGCTTGGTCTCATCTTCCAGAACCGCTATTACACATCGGTCCAGAAAGCAAAGAAGATGCTTGATGACGGCACCTTTGGGAAAATACTTTCAATTGATGTCACATCCCACTGGTTCAGGGGTGTGAATTACCACAACCTGTACTGGAGAGGAACATGGGAAAGCGAAGGAGGCGGTACGCTGACAGCCCAGGGCATACATCAGGTGGACATGCTGCTATGGCTCATGGGAGGACAGGCAGAAAACATAAGTGCAGTCATGAGGAACATGTGCCACATCAACAGCGAGGCTGAGGATATGGGTTTCGCATTCATTTCCTTCCCTTCAGCACTGGCGTCTTTCTCTGTGTCGCTCAATGACATGAATGAATACCAGGGCTTCAGGATACAGTGCGAGAAAGCAAGCATCACCCTGCCTGAGTGGTCAGTGCATGTGGCAAAGCCGCAGCCCAACGGTTATTCAGAAAGGGATGAGGCTGAAGAGAAAAGGTTTCAGGATATCTATGACTCGATACCGACGCTGGAGAAAGAAGGACATGATGAGGCTTTCTCACGCTTCATTGATGCGCTTGAAGAAGGAAAGGAGCCGGAAGTGGACGGGCTTGACGGCAGACGGGCAACCGAGTTCGTGGATGCCTTCTACCTTTCAGCCGCAACAGGAAAGACGGTCAGCTTCCCACTTGGCAAAGACAGTCCGGTATACACAAAAGAAGGCCTTGTGAAGACAATGCCGAAATACTTCAGCAAAACGGTCTCAACCGAAGCACAGAGCGGCAGCATCAGTCTCGGCAGTGCCGCAAAATGAAAAGGAGGTTCATATGAGTGATGAAGTTTTCAGAAGTGTGAGTAAAAAACTGGGACTGGGATGCATGCGCTTCCCCCTTACCTCGGATGGAGCTATAGACATAGAAACCGTAAAGAAAATGGTTGATCTTTTCATAAAGGAAGGTTTCAACTACTTCGACACTGCACACGGTTATCTTAATGGAAGAAGCGAAGGTGCTGTGAAGGAAGCCCTCACCAGCCGCTATCCCAGGGAAAGCTATCTTCTTGCCGACAAGCTTTCAAACGGTTTCTTCAAAAAAGAAGAAGATATACGTCCCCTCTTTGAAAGCCAGCTTGCCCAGTGCGGAGTCGGATACTTTGACTACTACCTCATGCATGCACTTGACGGCGAATCATATAAGAAATACTGCAGCACCAATGCCTTTACCGTCGCATCCAGACTGAAGGAGGAAGGAAAGATCCGTCATGTGGGAATGTCATTCCACGACAGTGCCGATGTGCTGAGAAAGATACTCAGTGAGCAGAAGGTAATAGAATTCGTGCAGCTCCAGATAAACTATGCGGACTGGGAAGATGAGAAAGTGCAGTCCAGACTGTGTTATGAGACCTGTGTGGAATTCGGATGCCCCGTAATCGTCATGGAGCCGGTGAAAGGAGGAAACCTTTCTTCCCTGCACCCTGAGGCTGAAGCTGTATTCAATACTCTTGAAGACAGAGGATCCAATGCTTCCTATGCGCTGCGTTTCGTGAATGATCTGGAGAACGTGAAAGTCATTCTCTCAGGCATGAGCAGCATGGAACAGGTTGAAGACAACATAAAGACATTCAAGGCCCCAAAGCCTCTTGATGAAAATGAAAAGGATGCAATCAGAAAAGCTGCACAGATAATAAAGAGAGAGGGAAGCATCGCATGTACGAAATGCAATTACTGCACTGAAGTCTGTCCCGTGGATATGCCTATTCCTTCAATCTTCGCAGTGATGAACAGGAGAGATGAGAGAAGTTATGATGAGATCACTCATAAAGTGAAGGCATCAGCATGCCTCAAATGCGGAAAATGCGAGAAGACATGTCCGCAGCACCTGCCGATCCGCCGTTACCTTGAGCAGGCGGCTTTCAGGTACGAAAAAGCAAATTAAAACTATGTTTGAATCATGCACCCCGCACTGCAGAGGGGTGCATATTTTCAGAAAATCTGTGTTTTCCTGACCAGTGTATCTTTCCGGAAAATGAGATTCCATAGATTTACTTCAGAACAAAAACACAACCGTAAGGAAAACAGAAAATCTTCCGGAGCGGACGACCGGGAAGATTTCCCATCAAGACATCATAACTTCTCGACAAACAACGCCCTTATCGCATTGAGCACTGCTATAACCATGACTCCGACATCGGCAAAGATGGCAAGCCACATGCCTGCAATGCCGAGTGCACCCAGCAGCAGGCAGATTAGTTTTATGCCTATTGCGAACACGATGTTCTCATAAACGATCCTGAGGCACTTCCTTGAGATCTTTATCGCCTTTGCTATCTTCAACGGATCATCATCCATGAGAACAACATCAGCAGCCTCAATAGCCGCATCCGACCCCATCGCCCCCATTGCGATTCCAATATCAGCACGGGCAAGCACAGGCGCATCGTTTATGCCGTCTCCGACAAAGGCAAGCTTATCGCTGCCTTTCCTGCCGGCAATAAGTTCTTCGACTCTGGCAACCTTGTCGGCAGGGAGGAGATTGGCATAGAACTCGTCAATGCCGAGCCGGGAGGCCACGCTGGCGGCGACCTTTCTGTCATCGCCGGTGAGCATGACGGTTTTCGTGACTCCTGCCTTCCTGAGCTGTCTGACTGCATCAGCCGCATCAGGCTTGACCACATCAGATATCACAATATGACCGGCATAGGCACCGTCGACAGCCACATGAATGATGGTACCGGTGCTGTGGCAGGGTATGTACTGTATTCCAAGTCTCGTCATGAGCTTGTCATTGCCGCAGGCAACGGAGTGGGAATCAACAACGGCGGTCACACCGTTTCCGCTGATCTCTTCGATATTACTGACACGGCTTCTGTCCAGCTCAAGTCCATACTTTCTCTGAAGGCTTTTGCTGATCGGATGAGAGGATGCGCTCTCGGCCAGAGCCGCATACTCGATTATCTTCTCATTCTCCATTGTATTGTGATGGATGCCGCTTACCTCAAAAACGCCCTGTGTGAGTGTTCCGGTTTTATCGAAAACAACGATCTTCGTCTTTGAAAGCGTTTCAAGGAAGTTTGAGCCTTTCACGAGCACACCGGCCTTGCTGGCTCCTCCGAGTCCGGCAAAGAAAGAAAGCGGTATGCTTATGACAAGCGCACACGGACAGCTTATGACAAGGAACGTGAGTGCTCTGTAAACCCAGGTGTGCCACTGCGCCGGAGAAGACAGGAAGATGGTGTTAACAAGCGGCGGCAGGATTGCAAGGGCAAGAGCTCCTATGCATACTGCCGGAGTATATACACGGGCGAACTTCGAAATGAAATCCTCACTCCTGCTTTTTCTGGAACTTGCATTCTCCACAAGATCAAGAATCTTCGAAACCGTTGATTCACCGAATTCCTTTGTTGTCCTGACTTTGAGCACACGCGTCATGTTTATGCTTCCGCTTATGATCTCATCGCCTTCCTTTACTTCCCGCGGCAGACTCTCTCCCGTCAGGGCGCTTGTATTAAGAGAAGAAGCTCCTTCAATAACGATTCCGTCTATCGGAACCTTCTCTCCCGGCTGAACAATGATCATGCTGCCGGTTTCAACTTCATCAGGATCAACTCTGACAATCTTTCCATCAATTTCAATATTCGCATAATCCGGCCTTATATCCATAAGAGCCGTGATGCTCTTCCGGCTTTTGCCGACAGCATAGCTCTGGAAGAATTCACCGATCTGGTAGAAAAGCATGACGGCAATCGCCTCTGTGTAATCCCCTGATCTGTCATAAAGCGCAAGAGCAAGGGCCCCGACTGTCGCAACTGCCATGAGAAAACACTCATCAAGCACCTGCCCTCTTATTATACCATTTCCCGCTTTCAGCAGGATATCGTAGCCGATGAGGAAATACACAAAGAGATACATGACAAGTCTTGAAAGACCGCTTGAAGGAATGAAGGCAAAGGCAATCATCAGCGCTGCAGATATTATTATCCTTATAAGCATTTTTTTCTGCTTTCTGTTCATATACGCCGTCCCGGAGAATGTCAGAGGTATATCTCACAGTCGCTTTCAACCTTTTTACAGTTGCGTACGACATCTTTCATGACAGCATTTCTGTCCGCACCTTCATTGAATTCCACTGTCATCTTCTGCATCATGAAATTCACGACACATGATTTCACACCGTTCACTTTTGCCGCAGCAGCTTCCATCTTGTTCGCACATGCGGCACAGTCCACTTCAATTGAATAGCTTTTCTTCATGACTCTGCCTCCTTAATTAAACATATGTTTAATTGTTGTCCATATAGTATACATTCAACATCTGTCTGTCAATGATTTTCTTCACATGAAACAAAGTTTTTTCATGTTTTTTATTCCACTGTGGAAGACATTAGATTAAAATAAGAATTGTTACGGACAGCAGAGACAGCTGTGGGGTTTGTAAGATTTGTCCTGTCTTTGCTGACCGCAGGCATGACATTCATTTTGCAATTTCACGATTTTACCGGAGGTTCTGACTTATGGGTAGGTTTTCTGTTGCAAAACGGATGGATATGCTTACGGGCAGCCTCTGGGACAAAATTCTCATTTTCGCACTCCCGCTGGCACTCAGCAGCATACTCCAGCAGCTTTTCAATTCCGTGGACATGGCAGTCGTCGGTCATTTTGCCGCCGAACCGGCAAAGGCGACTGCTGCAGTCGGCTGTAACGGACCTGTCATCAATCTTATTGTCAATCTTTTCATAGGCATCTCTGTCGGAGCAAATGTCGTCATCGCAAACCATCTGGGCTCTGGAGAGAAAAAGGAAGCAGGAAAAGCAGTGCACAGTGCGATGCTCATTGCTGTACTGAGTGGAATTTGCCTTATGTTTGCCGGTCTGGCTGTATCTTCTCCAATTCTCAGGCTCATGAACACACCTGAAGACATCATGCCGTATGCCGTTCTTTACCTGAGGATATACTCACTCGGCCTGCCTTTCATAATGATATACAATTTCGGCTCGGCCGTCCTGAGAAGCATCGGGGACACAAAACGGCCGCTTGTCTGCCTTGTGTCCACAGGAATTATGAATGCTGTTCTGAATCTCATCTTCGTAATATTCTTCCACCTTGATGTTGCAGGTGTCGCTGCCGCCACTGTCATCGCGAATGCGGTGAGTGCGGCTCTTGTGCTTTTCTTCCTGATGAAGGAGAAAAGCGAGATACATCTTTCCCTGAAACTGCTCAGGATAAGGAAAGAGGATCTTGTCCCGATACTTAAGATCGGTGTTCCCGCCGGCATCCAGAGCATGCTCTTTTCCATTTCAAATGTCATAATACAGTCAATTTTGAACAGTTACGGCACAACTGCAGTTGCAGGGTCAGCCGTTGCCCTCAACTACGAAGGTTTCCTCAATTTCGTCACCACGTCATTCAATCAGGCGGCCGTCACATTCACCAGCCAGAATTTCGGAGCGGGAAAGTATGACAGATGCAGGAAAGTTTTCAGACTGTGCATGATCTACAGCATGGCGATCACTGCGGTCATGAGCATTGTCTTCCTTTCTGCCAGCAGGTTCTTCGCTTCGATCTTCACGTCTGACGAAGCAGTGCTGGAATATGCACTCATTAGGATGTGGATCGTGCTGTCACTGAAATTCATTGCCGCGACCTATGAAGTCGGAGGAGCTGCGATGCAGGGAATAGGACACTCCCTCACGCCTGCACTGCTGACGGTGTTCGGGACCTGCATCTTCCGTCTTGTCTGGGCATACACAGTCTGTCAGGCGCATCCGGGCTTTGTGACCCTGCTTTCAGTGTATCCGGTCTCATGGGTGCTCACGGGAGCTGCGGTTCTTATCGCATATTTCACTGTAAGGAAGAAAGTCTTCAGTTCCTCACCTGCCTGTTGAGTCTCGCTTCACAATTTCCGGTTCAAGAACCGTAAGATGATCAGCGCTGCCGCCCTGAAGAACGCTCAGAAGCTTATCAACAACATTGAAACTGGTGGCCTGCAGCATGTTGTCAAGAGAAGTGAGGGAAGGATTGCTGATTCCGCTGTAACGAGAGTTGTTTATCCCTATTACAGCAACATCCTCAGGTATTCTCCGTCCTGATGACACAATGCAGTGCAGGCCTATGAGGGCAAGATTGTCCTCTGAGTAGATTATGGCATCCGCATCATTGTTTATGATTTCGAATGTGCTTCTGCAAACATCAGGAATTTCCTCACCTGACACAACCACAGAAGGAGATGAGGATGGAAAGCATTCTCTTATTCCATCTTTAAAGCCTTCTATCTTCAATGCATTTGACGGCGTGATGTTGTTTGAGATATACACAATATTCCTGTAACCCTTCGAGGCGAGCAGGCGCACACAGTCCCGCACTCCTCCTCTTTCATCGGCAACGACGGAATATACGTTTTCAAGATCAAGAAAGCCATTGCACATGCCAACCGGAATATCAGGAATATATTTCTTCACTGCATCACTGACCTCATCATTCTGGAAAATTGAACCGATCATGACCACTGCTTCGATTTTCCGGGTGGAAAGGAGCTGTATGAACTCAGCCTGCTTTGCCGGATCAGAACCTGTATTGTAAATCAGACAGGCATAGCCGTGATTATAGAATTCATGAGTGAAATGATAGATGGCATCAGTATGCTGCGTCGTCCTTATATCGGCAATCAGTATGCCAATGATCCTGGTCGACTGCGTGGACAGGCTGCGTGCCGTATTGTTTATCACGAAGTTGCTTTCGGAAATGATTCTGAGGACTTTTTCCCTTGTCACGGGTCTCACGTGCTCATAATTGTTGATCACACGCGAAACGGTGGCAGCTGAGACGCCGGCCTTCTTAGCTATATCATAGATGGTGATATCTTCCATGTCTTCTTTCCCCTCCTCCGGCAGGAAACCATGCTAGCACACAAAAGAGTTTTTTGCCATAAGAAAGAAACGGGGGAAGATCACAGAGAACCTTCCCCCAAAAAACAAAATCAAAAAGTTCAGGAATAAATGATCAGGGCAATGATCTCAAGAGGCTCGCTGCCCTTGTTGTTTATACCATGTCCGCTGCCGCTTGGAGTGAATGTCACATCCCCGGCTTCAATAGTGGTGATCGTACCGTTGTCATTGTATTCGGCACTTCCGGAGACAACATAATATATTTCAGTGTCACCGTTATGAACATGATAGCCGATACCGGAACCGGGCGCCACTGTGGTATGGGCAAAACATCTGCCCTTTCCGTTAAGCTCAGCATCATTGTTGATAAGATTTCTCACCGTGATATACCCGTCCGCACCGAACTTGTGCTCAATGCGTTCAACATTCTTTTCACCAGATTTTCTGACCATCTTCAAAACCCTCCTCAGCCTTCCACAGGCACCTTAAGTACAATTTTCTTCACAGGAATCCTTCCGCCTGCCTCGAGACGGGGCTTGTGTGCATCTTCAGGAGCCAGGAGAATATAGTCACCTTCAAGGAGGAGAACCTCACCGCAGTATTCAGGATCTTCATAGAATGTGATATCACCCTTTTCATCATATGGGGTTTTCACCACAAGGCCCTGACGCCTGCATACACCGCAGAGCTCACGGCCTTCAACCACATACTGCACGTCGAAATACTTTTCGTGAGTCTCAAAAGAACCTTCATTCCTTGCAATTGTTGTGTAATGCTGGACGGAAGCCCTTACGCCGTGATCAAGTTCGATCCAGCCTTCCGGAAGCTGGGCAAGATCCTTTCTCTTGAGGAATTCAAATGCTGTCTTGAATTTCTCGCTTGTCAGATCATACTTGTACTCAAGTCCGATTTCAGTACTGTACATGTTCTTATCCTCCTCTCCTTACTTTTTCAGTCCTTCAAGTGCATGAATGAGTGAAACCGCCATCTCATGATGCGGAACGGGAACACCCAGTTCATGCGCTTTTGCGACCACGGCACCGCTGATGGTATCGACCTCAGTCTTCCTGCCGTTCTTTATATCCATCATGATTGAAGTATATCCGCCCGGATTGTTCTCACTTGTAGAGCGGACTTTCTGAATCACTTTCTCGGTGTCAAATTCAAGATTCATCGCAGATGCGACCCGGACAGTCTCCTCGATCAGCTTCCTGCAGATCGCGAAAGCGCTCTCATTGCTGCTGATATAAGACATGTCGCACTGCAGAATCGCAGTAAGCACGGAAAGGGATACATTTGTCATGAGCTTATCCCAGATCAGCTGCTGTATGTTCTCATGAATGCGCACATCAAAGCCGCACTTGTCAAATGATTCCTTAATGTCCTCAAGGATTTTCACCTTGCTTCCGTTCAGAAGTCCTATGTTTGTCACGCCCTTTCCGCCGTGATGGATAACGCCGAGGGAAATGACTGCGCCATTATCCTCAGTCGTTCCGATGATCACATGATCGGTGTTCACGAACTGGGAAAGCATCCTCTCATGTCCTGCTCCGTTCTGAAGTGTCATGAGATATGTGTCCTTTCCGATTGCACTCTTCACATTCTCAAGTGCCGCATGCGAATACATGGCCTTTGTGAACAGAATGATCAGATCCGCAGTACCCACACCATCTGCATTTTTCGCGATTTTGGGAAGATAGGTATTCTGCGTGCCGTTTTCCTCAAGCACGATTCCGTTTTCTCTCACATGATCTATAACTGCTTCATTCGTATCAACAAGAGTCACATCATTGTCAATACTGAGGCGGCCTCCGTAGATACTGCCCATGGCTCCTGCACCGATCACGACAATCTTCATATTAGAACCTCCATAATTTACATTATACGGAATGCAGGCAATGTCAATGCACAAGGCATACGCTGCCATACATCTGTAAGAGGTAAATGGACGGATGGACCCGTCCATTTACCAGACAGATTCAATCTGCTACCCTACTAAGCTCCAAGATATCTCTCGATTACATCATCCGTAAGATTCGAAGTGGGAGAATGATGTACAACAGAACCTTTCTCAAGGATATAGCAATCCTGAGATACAGAAAGTGCGAACTTCACACTTTGCTCAGCCAATAGAATAGTGACGCCTTGTTTTATGAGCTCCTTTACGATATCTGCCAGCTGGCTGACAATGATAGGAGCAAGACCTTCCGTGATTTCATCAAGCAGAAGAAGGTCAGGATTCTGCATGAGTCCGCGTGCAACAGCAAGCATCTGCTGCTCACCTCCGGAAAGCTTGTTACCTTTGCTGGTTTCTCTTTCCTTCAGTCTCGGGAAAAGTTCATAGATGCGGTCGATATTCCAGTCATTACGTCCGTTGATGCCTGTTTTCTTTGCGATAAGCAGATTCTCCTTTGTTGTAAGGTTCGGGAAAATATGCCTGCCCTGCGGTACGTACGCAATACCGAGATTTGCGATCTTGAAGTTTGTCAGTCCGACAATATTCTTGCCATTGAGAAGAATCTCACCTTCAGTCTTGTCATGAACCTTCGGATTGAGCAGTCCCATGATTGTCTTCATTGTTGTGGATTTTCCCACGCCGTTTCTTCCAAGAAGACATACGGACTGTCCTTCCTCCACTTTCAATGAAAGGTCAAAAAGGATATGGCTCTTCTCGTAGTATGCATTTACGTTTTTCAGTTCAAGAATTGTGTTGCTCATTCTGCCATTCCTCCAAGGTATGCTTTCTTTACGAATTCATTGTTCTTGATCTCAGCCGGTGTTCCACTTGCAATGAGGGCACCCTCACTCATAACGGAAATCTCATCAGCATAGTTGAAGACGATTTCCATATCATGCTCGATGAAAAGCATTGTCATATGGCGGTCGGCTGCAAGCTTTCTGATAAGATCCATCAGCTTGTAAGCTTCTTCTCTTGCAACACCTGCGGCCGGCTCGTCAAGGATAAGCAGCCTTGGTTCCATTGCAAGAGCGATGGCGATGTCAAGTCTCCTCTGATCACCATATGACATATAGCCGGCAACAGTGTTCTCCTTATCGGCAATACCGACCATTTCAAGGAAACGCTCTATTTCCTCTCTAAGGTAAGACTGCTTCACCGGAAGGAAGCTGTATGCCTTCTTGTTCATGTTGATTCTGGAGATCTGCACGTTTTCATATACTGTGAGATCCCTGAAGATCTGGGTGATCTGGAAGCACTTGCACATACCTCTCTTGACAATCTTGTGAGGAGCCATCCCTGTAATATCCTCACCAAGGAATGTGACTTTTCCGCTTGTAGGAGTTGTCCTGTTGCAGATAAGATCCATCAGTGTTGACTTTCCGGCACCGTTCGGGCCGATGAAAGCTCTCATCTGTCCGTCAGGAACCTCGAATGATACATCTTTTGTCGCATGAAGTGCGCCGAAATATCTGTTAAGGCCTTCTGCCTTGAGGATTATGTTGTCAGCCATTTGCGCTTACCCTCCCACTACCTTTAACTGAAGTCTCTTCCAGGTCGAGCTCTTTCTTATCTCTGATGATACCGCCCTGGAGGAAGAGTACACACAGACATGTGATAACGCCGAGAACTGCCTGGTAATACTGTGTATAGATCGGAAGCTCAACGTTGATGAACGTGATGATGAATGCGCCGAGAATCGGACCGAAGAAACTGCCCATACCACCGACAAGGCACATGATCAGACCGTCCATTGATGTATTTGACGAGATCATTACAGGGAATGCACCCATGTTTCTCATTGAATAGAGAAGACCTGCAATGCCGCAGAAGAATGCTGAAACCATGTAGGCAGTAAGTCTTGTGTTTCTTGTATTGTATCCGATGAATGTCATTCTCTGGATGTTCTCTCTGGTTCCTTTCAGCGTTGTGGCAAACGGAGAATGGAAGAAGTAATATATGAGAATGATACATACAACACAGACTACGAAACAGACATAGAAGTTTGCCCTCGTGCTTGTTGCAAACGGAAGACGTGTCGCGCCGGTAAGACCTGTATCTGAACCGACGATCTGCATCTTCTGGACAGTAGTCCACAGAAGAATGTTGATACCCATGTTCATGAATGCGAACACAAGGTCGTCATTTGCTCTGAGTGTCAGGACACCGAGGAATGCGGCAAGAGCGACTGTGATGAGAAGAGCCAGAGGAAGTGCGATCCATACTGAAAGCCCGGCCCTGACGATCAGGAACACATATGCATATGCGGCAAAACCGAAGAATGTTGCCTGTCCGAGAGGTCTGAGTCCGCCGAAACCGAGAATAATGTTGACCGCAGTTGCGAAAAGCATGAAGATGACAGTTCTGCAAAGGAAATCAAGCACCGGATCAGATGAGAAAAGCGATACGATGAAAATGACGCCGACAGTGAAGGCGCCCATGATCAGGTCGCGTTTCTTCTGAGTGAAGTTCTTTGATCTCAGAATACCGATATTTGCAAGATTGAAATTCATTCAGGCCTCCTTCCGTGAAAACACGCCGTTCGGCTTGATGAACATACAGATAACCATAAGAGCCGCCGGGATAAGATTGTAATACTGCGGGAAGTAGATAGCACCAAAAGCATTGACGATACCTACGAGAAGAGCTGCAGGAAGACATCCGTTCATGTTTCTCATACCGCCGATAAGAAGAATCGGCATGATGTTGCCGAAAACGGAAAGACCTTCCTTCGGGCTCATGCCTGTGACAGGAGCATTGAGAACACCGCCAAGGCCCGCAATGCCCATACCGATCATGAACATGACAGAAAAGAGCATGTTAACGTTGACACCGAGACAACCGACCATCTGTCTGTCTGAAATGATGGCTCTCATCAGCATTCCGAGTTTTGTCTTGTTTATCATCAGCCAGAATGCAAGTGCTATGAGAAGACCCACGACGATCATGAAGATGTAATATGTCGGGAAGAAGATGCCGAAGAATTCAAGAGCTCCGTTAAGTATGTTGGGCAGTGAAAGGAGCCTGATCCTGTATCCCCAGAAGAATACCATTGCATCACACACGATATAAGCGACACCATATGTGAAGAGCATGATGTAAAGCATGTTCTTTCCAAAAAGCGGACGTACGGCCCTCTCTACAAAGAAGCCCATGATACCGATCACCACCGGCACGATGATCAAGGCGGGGAAATAGCCGATCTTTGCCGCAATGGTATATGTCAGATATGTACCCAGGACATAGAATGCACCTTGTCCGAAGTTAACCATATTCATACCGCTGATTATAAGGCTCATGCCGGCAACCATCATGTATGCGACGATGCCGCTGGACAGGCCCGTAACCAGAGTCTGCAGGAAAAATGATAAAGTCATTTTCTCTCCTTAAACAAAATAAGGGCGAGGACTGGCTCGCCCTTTTGTACAAATCAGTCTCAGATCTGAGAGAGGTCTGTGAATGTGAATCCGCTTTCTGCGGCATATTCGGCAAGTTCTTCTTTTGTCGGAAGGACTTCTTCTGCCTCATAGACATGGAGGACCTCTCCGATAGGAATGTTCCACTCACCGCTCTCATCTTCGATAGCTGTTACATAATAATATGTGTGGTTCATGACATGGTCGAAGTCTCTGAAGCCGAGGTTCTTGCCATAGATGGTATCGAATCTTACTGTCTCAAGAGCTTCTGTGACTCCTTCCGGTGACCAGTCGTCTGTTGATTCAAGAGCTGCTGCGATAGCCTTGATACCGATATACCATGTGTAACCCATATCGGAAGGAAGAGTCTCCATACCATACATTTCCTCACCGATCTGCTTGTAAGACTCCACCATCTCGTCATTGCCTTCGATATCACTGAGCCAGAACGGCCAGAGAGCAACACCGTGAACTTTTCCATACGGATATGTTCCGGCTTCAGCAAGAGCTGAGTTGTTTGTTGAGTCAACTGTATACCATCCGAGGTAGTCAGCAATGTTCCACAGACCGAACATTCTTCCCTGGTTGATGAAGGAAACAAAGTTAGGACCACTTGTTGATGAGATAATCACATCAGGATCTCTGCCGACGATGGAAGAGATGATGTTGCTGAACTCTGTTGATGATGAGGAAACCTGGTTTGAACCGAGGAGTTCGAAATCATCACCCATAGCACGGACGAAGAAGTCACGGCTGTCAGCACTTGCACCACCGTCAAGGCCTACGAAGTAAGCTGTCTTATAACCCTTCTCCTTGGCATACAGAGCATTCATGTTACCGATTGCCCATGCGTTGAAGCCGCATGAGAACATGTACTTGGATGCATTCTCAACAGTGACACGTGTGTTCATTGTACAAGGTGTGACCATCGGGAACTTGTTTGTCTCTGCCCACTGTGCAGCTGTAGGAGCTTCACCGTCACCCTTAGGACCGAGAATAGCAACAACACCTTCAGCCTTGAGTTCCGTTGATCTCTGAGCTACGTTGCTCGGGTCATTGCCTGTATCTCTGTACACGAGCTGGACCATTTTGCCCTTGATACCACCTGCTTCGTTGATTTCCTTTACAGCAAGCTCAGCACCGGCTTCAGCCCATGCAACAGTTGCAGCACCGCCGCTTGAACGGTCGGTAAGGACACCGATCTTCACGACATCATCGCTTGACACTGTTGAAGAAGTGCTTGAAGCTGATGTTGTTGTGCTTGAAGCAGCAGCTGTTGTTGTAGTTGTTGAGGATGAAGTTTCTGTTGTGGAAGAAGCTTCCTCATTACCGGAACAGGCAGTCACTGTGAAAAGTGCCAGAACAATCATCAAGATTGCGGAAAAAATTCTGATGTTCTTTTTCATTTTCATTCTCCCTTTTTTTCTGTTTTATTTCTTGTCCGGATCATAACAGTCATCGTTACGGACAAAATAATCATAGTTTCTCTGGGCAACTGAATCCTGAGGATCCTTCACATATTTGTTCTCACGGTCAACCCAGTATCTGTCATAGAGGCCGAACATGCTCATTGTCGTGAACACTTTGTATCCTGTGTCGTCGAAGTGCTCGTCAACATAGTCATTTGTCTGGCTCTGCATCACATGACGTCCAACATCCAGCATTGCAAGCATTGCGGCATGCATTGAATAGTGGATACCCACCAGCTTGTAGTTGCCGAGCTCCTTCAGCTGGGCCATTGTGATTTCCTTCGGATCATGTGCCTTGCCGCAGATATCCGGATACCACATAGGGCACTTGTAAGCGTCATTGATTTTCTTGAGAAGAGTAAATTTGTCACCCTTGACCTTGTGCATCCACAGAATGCAGATCATATCCGCACCGGCTTCCATGTATGCTTTCATTCTTTCGATGAGCTCATCAAAATTCTCTTCAGGGTTCGTGTCACAGCGGGCAATGAGGAAACCGTTCATACCGTCAGCATCAAGTCCGTCACGTGCAGCCTTGAAACGGAGCACAGCATCCTCGATAGGCAGCTGACCTGCTCTTCCGAGCTCGCTTGTATCAGTCACGAGTACACCCGCAGCGCCTGCTTTCATGATCTTGCGGCAGCCATAATAAGTATTCAGACCGCGTCCAAAACCGAAACCGTCATCAGCATCAATGATGAGAGGCATCTTTGTCATTGATGTGATCTTGTCGGTGATGTATGTGAAATCATCGATTGAAAGCAGCTGAAGATCAGGAATACCGGTAAGGCCGCATGCAAGGTCTCCGCTGGAAACCATGATGACCTCAAAGCCATTCATTTCGGCAGCTTTGGCACTTGCGCAGTCGTAAAGCTCCGGAACAATCCTCACCTTATCGTCACTGATAAGAGCCCTGAGTCTCTGTGCTGAATCATTCATATAAATGCACCTCCTTACAGTCTGTCTTCGATATCGACTTTCTTGAATCCTTCCGGATATCCTGCGACATCGTGTCCGACGATTGTGTATTTCTTGCTGTCACCTGTGAATCTGTTCTCAAGTTCAAGATAGTCCTGAGGAACGAAAAGCGGGGATGCAGAAAAATCGCACTGACCTGTACCGGATGCATGTGTAAATGTATATGCAACACTCTGGTCTTCAAAATTCTTCTTTCCGTGTTCAAGCATACCTTCCATTGCAGCCTTCATCGTGAAGTGTGTTGAGCACATCTTGAATCCGAGCTCAGTAAGCTGTTCCATTGTGACATTGGGCTTACCGCCGTCTGCCCTGACATCAGCGAAGATCTTCCAGCCCTTGACTTTCTCTGCCATGATCTTGGCATGCTCATAGTCTGTGATGAGAACCATCATGGCGATATCGGCACCGGCTTCCATTGCCTCATTGAGCCTTGCACAGCCTTCCTCCATCTCCTTCTCGTCATACGGATTTGCATTTGTTCTTGCAATCAGAAGACAGTCAGTACCCTTGAGCGCAGCTACTGCAGCTCTGATCTTTGCCATGTACTTATCTCTCGGAAGGATGCTTGTTGACTCTTCCATGTCAGCAGAATCTTCAAGCTGGACTGCAGCCGCACCGGCTCTTGCAAGGATCTTCGCAGAACGGTAAACAGCAAGAGGACCGCCGAATCCGTCTTCAATATCAGCAATTAGAGGAATTGAACTTGTCTGACTTACTCTTGAGACGACGCCTTCAAGATCTGTAAGGTTCGTAAAACCGTAGTCAATAACACCGTTGAGGCTGATCGAAACCTCTCCGCCGCTCAGAAGGCTTACAGGGAAACCGCACATTTCAACAGCACGCTGAGACATGCAGTCGAACACACATGGAACAAGAAAACACTTATCGCTCTCTTCTAGAATCTGTCTGAGAGTCTTTTTACTAGCCATTAACAACCTCCGAAAAACAATATCATCGCAATCGATTGAAAACACATTGCAACCGGTTGCAAAACGTTTATGAGTTAGTTATACGGTCGACTGGAGAAATTGTCAAGGAAAATTTTTTGAGCAGGTGTGTATTCAAGAAGCCATTGTTTTATGTTAATATGCAGTATATGAATAGCGAAAAAAAAGAGACTTGCGGGAATATCAAAAATGAAGAAAAGGACAGCCTACCCTCCTGTGAGGATTTTGAGAAAATCGCGGAAGTGCTGAAACAGCTCAGCGATCCGGTGAGGATGAAACTTTTCTATATCCTCTGTCACAGAGAGGAATGCGTGCTCGACATTTCCACCCTGATGGGAATGAGCAGTCCTGCTGTCTCACACCACCTGAGACAGCTCCGGCTCAGCGGGCTCATCACTTCAAGAAGAGAGAAAAAAGAGGTGTATTACAAGGCATCAGAAAGCAGGGAAACCAGCTTTCTGCACCATATGATTGAAGATCTCCTCGACATCAAGTGTCCTGCGAAAAATTGACTGGAAAACAAGTGTCCATTCGAGATAGAATTGACTCATGGATACAAAACTTCAACCTTTATTCACACCGTGGAAGATCGGTAAATGTGAAATCAAGAACAGGATCGTGCTGACCAGCATGGGAGGAACCGACCTCTTCGGCTGGATGGAGAAAAATCATTTCGACAGATCAGGTGCCCGTTTCATAATGGAAGTCGCGAAAAACAATGCAGGCCTTGTGCTTCCGGGCTGTCAGCCTGTATGGAACCCGATGTTCGGGCAATGGCTCCACAAGAACAGGAAAATGTACAGGGATCTTGCGTCATGGATGCCTGAATTCCATAAAACCGGCGCAAAGCTGTTCATACAGCTCACCGCAGGTTTCGGAAGAAGCTTTCCCGTAAGCAGCATGATGGAAATGCTTTACAACACTCCTGTGATCAGGACACTGTCAAAACCGGTGATGAACCTGGACAGGATAACGGCAAGCGCAAGTCCGTCGCCGAACAGATGGTCCGACCGCCTTCCGTCCCGCGAAATGACAAAAGATGAGATAAAAGCCATAGTAAGATCGTTTGCCCTTTCAAGCAGAATGCTGATGGATGCCGGAGTCGACGGTGTGGAAATTCATGCCGTTCATGAAGGTTACCTTCTCGACCAGTTCACCCTTCCATACATCAACAAGAGAAAAGATGAATACGGCGGCAGCATGGAGAACCGCTACCGCTTCGCAGTGGAAATAGTCCAGGCGATAAAGAAGGAATGCGGGAATGACTTCCCTGTTTCGCTGCGCTACAGTGTGGTCTCAAAGACAAAAGGGTTCAGAAAAGGAGCTCTGCCCGGAGAGGATTATATTGAAGTCGGACGCGACATGGAGGAATCGGAAAAAGCGGCAAAGCTCCTTGAGGATGCCGGTTATGACATGCTGAACTGCGACAACGGAACGTATGATGCCTGGTACTGGGCACATCCGCCTGTATACATGCCGGAAAACTGCAATCTGGAAGATGCCGAGCATATCCGCAGGTTTGTCTCAATCCCTGTAGTTGCTGCCGGAAGACTTGATCCTTACAAGGCTGCAGAGGAAATCGGCGCAGGCCGTCTCGATGGTGCAGGTTTCGCACGCCCCTTCCTTGCAGACCAGGAATGGGTCACAAAACTCATGAATGACAAGGCTGAGGACATAAGGCCATGCATACTCTGCCACAACGGATGCTTCAACATGTGTCATTACGAAGGCGTTCCGAATGATCAGGACCTTTTCGACAGCTTGAATATGGCACGATGTGCCGTGAATGCTGAGACAATGCAATGGTCAAAGCATCATATTGAGAAAACATCAAAGCCAAAGAATGTCGCTGTCATTGGAGGTGGAATAGGAGGAATGGAAACCGCAAGGGTACTGAAACTGCGCGGTCATAATCCTGTAATCTATGAAAAAGCCGGCAGGCTCGGCGGCACATTCATCGCAGCAAGCGCAGAATCCTACAAAGGAAAGCTGCGCGACCTTCTCTCCTGGTACATACGGCAGATTGACAAGCTGGGAATTGAGGTGAGGCTTAATAAGGAAGTGAAAGATGTTTCCTCACTGGATGCTGATGAAATCATTGTTGCTACAGGAGCTGTGGCAAAGCATATTCCTGTGCCCGGAAGCGACATGATGATTGAAGCCTGCGAGTACCTCACCGGCAAACCGGCTGGCAGCACTGTTGCCGTCATCGGAGGCGGACTTACAGGATGTGAGGTAGCATATGAACTCGCACTGCAGGGCAGGAAAGTCATCATCGTTGAAATGAAGAATGATCTTATTGCTCAAAAAGGCGTATGTCTTGCCAACAGCTCGTATCTGAGAGAATGGTTCGCACTCAATAATGTCGAGGTGCACCTGAAATCATCACTGAAGGAAGTGAGAAAAGGTTCAATCCTTATAACTGATGAAAAAGGACAGGAAAAGGAAATTGCCTGCGATACCGTCATCAGCAGTATCGGCTACACGCCTTCCCCTCTTGTGAAAGGTGGCGGAAAGGTACACCTTGTGGGAGACTGCCTCAAAGTCGGCAATCTGAGAACTGTCATATGGAAAGCATACGAAACCGCGATGAAGATATGATGACAGAAAAAAAGAGCATAGGGACAACAGGTCCTTATGCTCATCTTAACCATCAGCGCTCAACCTTCACGCTGCCGTCTTCACACACTGTGATTCTGTCTCCAGTCCTGACGTAGGAAAGGAATTCATCACCAAGACCGTCGACTGTCGGCATGGAGTTGTCTGTCCACACATCGGCGAGAATCGCACCTGCTGCGGCAAGCGAGTCTATCTCCTTGCTGAAAAGCAGGCATGCGGGCTGGCGGGACATGCAAGCGGCACAGTACAGAACAAGGCCCCCTGTCGTGCTTCCTATTGTCTGCGGCATGATCAGTGCCTTGCCTGCCATCGGCTTCTCATACAGATCGGGATTATTCTGATCAGAGCATTTACCTGTCTTGTCGCCGAACATAAGTGAATGCTGATAGCTTGCCAGCGTATTGAAACCACCGTGCGATACAAGTGCCTCGGCACTCACATTTCCCTTCACGACAGCACGGCCTTTGAAAATTCTCTCGCTCATCTTGCACCTCCGCATATCATCCTGAGAAGCTCGTCTTCCTTGTAATACCTTGCCGATGTATATGTCCTCAGTTTGTTCGAACAAGTGATCACGGGCATTGAACCGCACTGGGGATTGTTCATATACATAAGAGGACAGATATGGGAAAGAATGACACCCTGCCTCATAAGACGCTGGCCCTTCTCTCCTGCCTTGAATTTGTCCATAAGGGCCGGAGCCGCCGTCATGACTGTCTTCACGGCAACTTTCCTCAGTCCTCTGGAGGAAAGCTCGTCATTGATCCTGTCAGACCATGAATCAAGCTGGGCTGCGGAAAGGTGCGGACAGCCTATGAATGCAAGCTTTGGCTTTGCATTCCTGTCTTTCCATATCACAGGATAGTTTCTTTCTGTCTCCTCAAGCACCGCATCGTCAATGACAAATGTCTTATAACCTTCTTTCAGAAGAGTCCTTCCGTGCTTCACAGCCTCAGGAGTCAGATTCTCGATGTGGTAAAGGCCGACAGCTCCGTTTGACGCCGTAGCTGCACCGAAGTCCTTGAAATAAGCCTTCGCATCTTCATCAAGGGAAGAGAAATACTTATCCATTCCAATCACATACGGGACATCCTCCATCACCTTCATTCCGATTGCAGAGCCAAGAAGCTGTGCTTCGGGCTTCTTTGAAGTTTTCACTTCAATCAGCCATGTTGCCTTTCTTCCTTCATCGGTCAGAAGTCCGAAATAAGGCACACAGCCGACAATCGATCCGAAGAGATCAAGAATACCGCTGTTCCTGTTGCAGCGTGCGCCGAGAATGCTGTTTGCATATACCACGGCAGAACTTTCCGCCCATGAGAGAATGTCTCCCTCCTCAGGAATATTTCCCACTTCCTCCATGTAGCAGGTGCACGTATATGCATCATCACTCATGATGCCCAGTTTTTTAAGCTGTTCATCATAATCCTTCTGCTTTGAATACATAACGCGGAAGAAAATATTCTGTATGAGATTCATCGGAAGCCCCTTCTCCAGCGGCCGCGGATCAACACTGAAGCGCTGGGAAGAAAGTGTACCTGAATTTATAAGCGTATCCATAAGGTCATACACGGGACTCATCACGGAAAGTCCGAAGCTGGTGACGAGGTGACCGTATTTCCCCGTGATATCAACCATCTTCTCTGCCCCGAAAGTCTCTCCGTACATTATGAGTGTCTTCATGACCTTTGCCTTGACATCCCCTTCTTTTCCTTCAAAGATGTCTCTCTGTCTCTGAGTCAGTTCCATAGTTTTCCTCACTTGATGCAATTCTACCACCTGAAGAAACAAGAAAAAAGCGGAAAGGAATGAAATGTCATGAAAAAGAAGTGTCCTGGCTTCTGCACAATTATACCCCCGCCCAAAACAGAGGCAGCGCAGATATTCCCACATTTTTCCAGTTGCAACTGGCTCATCACAATATTTTACAACATATTTATTTATAATATAATAACATACAATCAATGATAAAAATTTCACAATGTTTCTATACAAAGTATCTTGACGAATCCATTGTTTCTTTTTATAGTAACATCATCAATAACGGAGTTGCAAAATGAAAAAACTCATGACACTCGTACTTATGATGTTCACTATCCTGTTCACAGTTTCTGCACAGGGGGCAAAAGAGGCAGCGGCCGGTGATGATAGTCTGAAAATCGGAATTTCAAAGCTGATGGCACACCCCGCGCTGGATTCAATAGAGAATGCTATTATCGAATATATTACCGAAATCGGCATTAACGCTGAGTTTGAGACACAGAATGCAAACGGGGAAATCAGTACTGCAGCTTCGATAGCACAGCTTTTCAAGGATGGAGAAAAAGATATTGTCGTAGGTATAGCGACACCGACTGCACAGGCTCTGGCCAATGTCTTTGATGATATTCCGGTGGTATATGCGACGGTGACTGATCCTGAGGAAGCAGGCCTCACAGGACTGCCAAACGTATGCGGTACATCTGACATGGTACCGGTCGCAGTGCATCTTGATCTCATTGAGGAGATCACCGGAGCTGAAACTGTCGGCATGGTATACACATCCGCAGAAGCCAACGGCATAACCCTCATGGAAGCAATGAAAAGTGCCTGTGACGAAAAAGGAGTTGAACTTGTAACGGCATCGGTATCAAATTCGGCTGAAGTGAGACAGGCGGCAGAATCAATCATCAACAGAGTGGATGCGATGTACGTGGCAACAGACAACACAGTCATTTCAGCAATAACATCGCTTTCTGATGTATGCGCCGCTCATTCCATACCTCTGTTCTCCGCTGATGTGACATCTGCATTCGGCACACAGGTCCTGCTTGCCGGAGGTTTTGACTACTACCAGTCAGGCCTTCTTACAGGGCAGGTCATTGAAAGGATACTGAACGGCGAGAGTCCTGAGGAAATCGGTGTGGTCTATCTTGAGAATCTTGAACTGTATATCAACATTGATGAAGCTGAGAGACTCGGTATCACAATACCTGAATCAATATCCGCCGATGCGAAATACATCATCCGTAACGGACAGGAACTTGCTTTGTCAACTACCGCCGCCCGGAAGGGCACCGGCTTGTAACTGCCCGGCAGTACTGACGGCATCAAGCCTCCTGCCTTTGATTCCTGCAGTTTCCTCTTCAGACTTGCAGGTGGCGTTACATCGCGGGGTGGTTGACTGCACCCCATGACTGACAGAATATATCCCTCAGCCAGTTTGTCTTATCTTATCCATTCCTCTCTTGTAGATATTCATCGCCGCTATCCTGTCATCATTTCCCTTATAACCGCACACAGGACAGGAATACAATCTCTCCCTTCTGTCTCTTGCCTTCTTATCCACATTAGAGCAATGAGGACATGTCTGTGATGTATGCCTTGCATCTACATATATCACAGCATCCCCTGCAAGAGAGGCTTTGTATTCCAGTTTCTGCTGCAAGTCATAATAAGGCCATGACACACTTACATAGCGGTCTTTCCTTCTCACCCTGCAGCTCGCATTCCTCACACCTGAGAGGTCTTCCAGAACAAAGGTAACTCCTCTTTCATTTTCGGCGACGAGTGTCTTTGCCAGCTGATGATTCACATCACTGACGTAGCGGTTCTCTCTCTTTCCGATTGCTTTCAGCCTTCTTCTGGATGATGGTGTGTTTCTTTTCTGCAGAGACTGGCGCACTACCTTGAACTTCGCTCTCTTCTGTTTTACTTCCGTTCCCTTATAAAATCTTGTCTTCTTTCCGTCATATGTAACTGCCGTGTTTATTATTCCCCTGTCAATTCCGACAACCTTTCTCTCATCAAAGGCAAAGTCCGGACTGTTCAGTTTAACGGAAACATAAAGAAAAGCCCTGCCTTTCTTGAGAACAAGCTTTGCTCCTCCGAACACAGCATCCTTATTGATATACTTCTCAAATCCCTTTGAAGAAAATGAAACCTTTATTCTCTTCTCCAGAGTATTGAGAGAGACAATTCCTTTATCAATATCAATTGACCAGTCCCTTCCTCTTACCTGATCACACTGAGGCAGGGAGAAGAAGACAGGCTTTTCAAGTTTTTTCCTCCTATCCTTTGTATATCTTGCCGCAACAGTTCTTGTCACAGAGATTGCCATCTGGGCTTTAAGGCCAAAGCTGTCTCTCAGTGTCACATAGCTGAGTTTCTGAAGATTGACAGCATTGTATTCCCTTTCATGGAAGGCAAGAGAAGAAACATGATTACAGGCATCTCTGTAAGCACAAGAGACAGCTTCAAGGAGACTGAACTGTTCATAACTTACATTTAACAAAAGCCTGGCTGTAATAACTGTTCCCATACTTAAGATTATATTACAAAACGATTTATTTTACAATATAGCACACAGGGAAACTTAAGATTTCTGCTTTTTTCAGCTATTTTCTTTCCTTTACAGACATTGCAAAAACTCAATTCATCTGCCGCATTGAAAGACGGCAGCTTCCTTGCTTGGTAAATTGTGAAAAAAGAAAAGGGAGGCTGCCGGCACGGCAGTCTCCCGGAACAAACATAAAGTGAGAATGACAATTACTTTATGAATTTCACATGCTTGCAGATTTCCTCGTAGGCAGCTTCCTTTCTCTTGTTGTATTCGACCTTTCTCTCCTCGAACATATTGCGTCCGTCCGTGTCAATTGAGACAATGAGAGGACCGAACTCCTTCACGCGGCATACCCACAGGGTCTCAGGCATACCGAGATCCCTCCACTGGGCATCCTCGATTTCCTCAACTTCGGTAGCGGCGAGAACTGCACATCCTGCAGGGAACACACAGTGAAGAGCCTTGAATTCCTTGCAGCCTTTCTGTGTTCCTTCTCCCATGCCGCCTTTGCCGACAACAAGCTTGACACCTGTTTCCTTAATGAACTCATACTCGAATTTCTCCATCCTCATGCTGGTAGTGGGACCAACGGAAACCATCTGGAACTTATCGTTATCAAGCGGCTTGATGATCGGTCCTGCATGAAGGATGGCTCCGCCCCTGATATCAACAGGAAGAGGCATCTTCTCCTCAATGAGACGGCGATGTGCGACATCACGGCATGTTACGATATGTCCTGTAAGGTATATGATATCTCCGACATGAATATCTTTGAGATCTTCATCTCTGATTGGTGTGGTTAGAATCTTTTTCTCGCTCATAATGTGACTCCTGAATGTGTGGTGATCTCATAATTGAGGTCTTTGTCGAAAATGATATGACCACGGCGGTGCGACCAGCAGCCAACGTTCACGGCGACACCGATTGTGGATGGATGACGTGCCGTATTCTCAATATTGACACCCATGACAGACATCTTGCCGCCCATGCCCTGAGGTCCAAGTCCGATTGAATTGATGCCGTCCTCAAGAAGCTTCTCCATCTCGGCCGCCCTTTCATTGCTGTTATGGCTTCCGATAGGTCTCATAAGAGCCTTCTTGGAAAGGAGCGCCGCAGTCTCCACGCTTGTTGCGACACCAACACCGACAAGCAGAGGAGGACATGCATTGAGGCCGTAGCTTGTCATGACATCAAGAACGAACCTGGTCACTCCTTCATACCCCATGCCGGGCATCAGGACTCCTGCCTTGCCGGGAAGCGTGCATCCTCCTCCTGCCATGTATGTGTATATCTCAACCTTGTCTGAATTAGGGACGATGTCCCAGAAAACGGTCGGCGTTCCCTTTCCTACATTGCGTCCGGTGTTGTACTCATCGAAAGTCTCAACACTGTTGTGTCTCAGAGGCATTGAGAATGTGGATTCAACGACAGCATCCTTGAGAAGGCTTTCAAGCTCATCAATGAGGGGGAATTTTGTTCCGCACTTAACCCAGAACTGGAGAACACCTGTATCCTGGCAGCAAGGGCGGTTGAGGTCCCATGCAAGCTGCTGGTTTTTCGCCATAGTATCATAAATGGTGCTTGCAAGGTCCCCTGTTTCGACTTTCCTGAGCTCTGCGAGTTTCTTCTCGACATCATCAGGAAGCTTCTTTGAGACATATGAGATGAATGATGCCATGAGATGAGTCATCTTCTCTCTTTCATTTTTGTTTTCCATATACTGAACCTCACTTATTTAATCAACCCGGAAAGAACGGGAAGAAGATCGGAAGAAGAATCATGTTGACAATGATAGCTATTACGATCAGAAGAAGACCGGCTTTCACATAATCCATGAACCGGTAACCGCCGGCACCGATGACCATCGTATTGGCAGGCATGCCGATAGGTGTTGCGTATGCGCAGCTTCCGCCGATTACTGTTGCCATGAGAACGGCCTTCGGATCCGCGCCGAGCTCAGTTGCAATGCTGAGTGCGATCGGAACGAGCAGTGCTGTAGTCGCTGTATTGCTCATGAAGTTCGTGAGGACACATGCGACCATGAAGATCACGAATGTCAGAACAAGAGGAGACGGGTTGGAACCGCACAGTCCTATGATCGCATCTGCAACCATGGCACCGGCACCTGAAGTCTCAAGAGCCTCTGCAAGGGCAAGTGTGCCGCCGAAGAGGAAGATTGTCTGCATGTCTATGCTCTTGTATGCCTGCTTTTCTGTCATGACACCGGTAAGGACAAGGAGGATTGCGCCGATACATCCGGAAACATAAAGAGGAATGCCGATGAAATCTTCAAAGATCATGGCAAGAACCGTCAGGACGAGAATTATGAGGCTGGCCCACTGTTTCCATGCAGGTACTTCTTTATCCTGAGGCTTTTCATCAAAGATGGTATCGCTTGGGACACATTTTGAAGCATCAGGAAGCAGCTTGTAGCCGAAAAGTGCGAAATACACGATACCGCAGATGAGAAGCGGAAGTCCTGTGCATGCGTATTCAAAGAAGCCGAATTCAAGGCCGATGCTCTGCAGGGCGCTCTGTGCGATCATGTTGCCGGGGGCTCCGATGAGAGAGAGGTTTCCACCCATTGCCGCGGCAAAAACGAGAGGAAGCAGAAGCCTTGATCTTGAATAGCCGGATTTTGATGCGATGCCGATCACAACCGGGATCAGCACGGCTGCAGTTCCCGTGTTGGAAAGGAAACCGCTCATCAGGCCGGTAACAAGCATGACGGCGACAATCGTCTGTCTCTCGCTTTTCGCGAACTTCGTGACAAGTCCGCCGACCTTGTCAGCCATGCCGGTCTCGAAGAAAGCTCCTCCGACAATGAACATCGCTACAAACAGAATGACATTCGTATCGACAAAGCCTGAGAACGCGGCAGCCGGTTCAAGGACACCGGTTAGCACAAGACCGATACATACGATCATGCTGGTAAGTGCCAGAGGAAGCTTTTCCCATACGAACATCACTACTGCGAAAACCAGGAAAATAAGGGTGATTACAGCAGAACTCATTTAAACCTCCTAAGTTAAATATCTGATTTCTGATATTGTATCCATTTATGATCATAAACCAATCTTCAAGGATGTCAAGAAAAAAAACAAAAATTTTTTCAGCTGTTTTCCGACAGATGTGTCAGCATGCTCTCCATGCTCCTGTCAATGTGTCGGTGCATTAGCTTGTATGCACCATCTCCGTCCTTTGCCTCTATTCTGTGGAAAATTTCTATGTGCTCTGTAATTGAGACTCTTGCATAATCCTCCACACTGACCCTTGCACCGAGGGAAAGACCGTTCCAGAGATTTGAAACCATTGTTCTCAGCTTGTCATTGCCGCACAAATTCCATATTGCAAGATGGAAAGCCTGATTCAGATCAGCATATGAAGAATAGTCTCCATTCTCTATCAGGTTACCTGATTTCGTCACAATGAGCTCAATTGAGGAAATGTCATCTGCATTCAGTGCACACAGCCTGGCAGCTTCAGCCTCCAGAACTGCACGCACGCCGAAATGATCCCTTACCCATTTCTCATTCATCCCGATCACTATCGCACCCTTGTTGGGACGCAGTTTTATGAGCCCCTCCTGGGAAAGCATCTGGTAAGCTTCCCTTACGGGTGTTGCGGAGATTCCGAGCATGGAAGCAACCTTGTCAATGCTGAGTTCATCTCCCTTCCTGAACTCCTGACTCATTATGGCTTTTCTCAAAGCGGAGGCCACGCGCTCCCTTGCTGGAAGCATTTCAATTGGTCTGAGATTACTGAGCAAATTCCACCTCCAGTACAGAAGTTATCATCTGAAGATATTCCCCCTGAAGCAGAAGGGCAGCTTCAGCCTTCTTGCCTTCATCAATCAGCAGCGAGATCTTTTTCAGCAGTGCTGACCTGTCGGGACTTCTGTGTTTTTCAAAGAAATATGAGGTATAGCCTTTCAGCGATGATGAACACACCGCTTTTATAAGAGGATCCCCGCTTGATGAAAGAAGCGCTTCATGCCAGCTTCTCTCATCACTACTGCCATTATGAGTCTTCATATAATCCATTGCCATGCAGTCACACATGATGAGGTGACGGAAATACACAAGTGCCCTGTCATGATTAATCCCGTTCACAGCAATGTGCCTGTTCGCAAGGCGTGTAAGCAGTCCTTCTTCCGTTAGGACAAGGAAAGCCTCCCTTACCGGCATGCGGGACAGACAGAGACTGTCTGCAACCTCATTCTGCGTGATCTCCTGCCCGTCATCCAGCTGGCGGGAGAAAATAAGCTCTCTCAGCTGCTGTGCTATCGCTTCCTTTGTTGTGGCATTACTCAGTTTTTCCATCATCCATCCTCAGACGTGTTTTGAAATAGCCTTCACTGTTATAGACAGCAGCCAGAGGATTATGCCCCGTAACTCTGTCTTTCACAGCCAGCACAGTGGTCATTGTGTGAGTGTATTTGAAGAACAGGCTGTCATGTCCAACGCAAAGCCCCAGCACAATATTGAACTCAGTCCCGGCTTTCTCAAGGGCCTTTGCCTGGGCCACCGGGTTGCACATCGGCTCATATTCACAGGGATGCACCTTATGGACAATTCCAGCTTTATCCTTGTCGATTCCGCCTGTCTTGCAGATAACGCTTATGACATCAAATCCGTTTTCCTTCAGGATTTTCGCCACTGTCCTGGCTTCATTCCTCAGTCCCCTGCAGAACGCAAGACCTATCCTGTGATAATTCATCCTGAATGAGAATTCCATGATCTCCCTCAGCCTTGTCCACTGACAATAGCCAAGAGCCTCGATCTCACTGCTCGTTATATAAAATTTTCTGTTCTCTTCTTTCGAATATTCAGCAAATGAAGACTCAATGAGGTCCTTATCCCTCATTGGACATGACGGAGGAAGCTCTCCCTTCACTTCCTTGCTGCATTCATAATGCGTGCATTGTGCACAATAATAGTTGGTCATAAATAAAATAATGTATCCATTGTTACCACTTGTCAACAAAGAACAGACTGTAATTACCGGTTAACGCCTCGGATTTCTTTCCTGACGCTGCCAATTTCATCAAGACTCATACCCTTCTTCCCTGAGTCTCAAGAATGCATCAAATCAATTGTTTTCCAAAGGTATGTGTCTTTTACATGACTTGCTTACAAAATTTTCCCCTGCTTCCTTATGAATGCTCTGTCTCTGTCATTCATGTCATCACTCACATAGCGCTCAGCCTTCATATGAAGATCATACTTATCCCTGAGGAAGGCAACCTTCTTCATCAGATCAGATGCATGGTAGTCATCAAGAGCCTGCTGGCTCTCCCATGTATCTATGAGAAGGACGGTCTCATCATCAGACAGACTGATGAAATAGTCATACCTCAGACATCCAGGAAGTTTCCTTATTTCATTGACAGTCCCGGTTTCACACATTTCCTTCACAAAGGCCTTTGCACTGCCGTCATGACCGGTATAGTAGAGATTCATCGAAAAACTCATGCATCACCTCAGATTATGTCGCTTTCAACCTTTCCCTTAAGAAGCTTTCCACCTCTAATATCAAGGGAAGGATAATTCTTCTTCATATCATTGAGGGCGTAATCAATACCGCTTCCGCCGCTCGTGGCGAAGATATAAACCGGCCTGCCTTCAAGATGTGCACTTTCGATGAATGTGTTTACCGGACGCGGTGCGACACCCCACCAGACAGGAAATCCAATATAGACCATATCGTAAGAAGACACATCAGGAACGCTTTTAGCAAGTGCCGGACGCGAGGAGGGGTCCATCATTTCCAGCGAACTGCGGCTCTGCTTGTTCCTCCAGTCAAGATCTTCCCTGCTGTACGGCTTCTCTGGTCTGATCTCATAAAGATCCGCACCAGTGAGAGAAGCAAGCTGCTCTGCTGCACGTTTTGTCACTCCGCTTACCGAGAAATATGCAATAAGTTTTTCCATCTTCTTTTCCCCCATTCATTCTGACATACTGTCAGTAATATAATTACCTCAGACCGGGCCGTCAACATAATTGTTTCAGACAGCCGCTTTCAGATCCTTTGAGCGGAATATGCAGTAGCACGGAACCTCGAAAAGCAGCATGCATATCCAGCCTATCACACAGGCATAGCATATACCATGTATGCCGTAATACGGAACAAGAATGAAAGTGAAGATCACACGGAGGGAAGCCTGTATGAATGTGCTTATGAGTGTGATTTTCATTTTTCCCACCCCGCGGAAGAAACCCTGCACTCCGTTTGTGAGCGCCGGGAAAATATAGAAAAAGGACATTATCGAAAGATAGGTCACACCTTCCTCAACAACCAGCGGGGATTTCTCAGGATCGATGAAAAGTGACATTATGATGCCCTTAAGGGAATAAACAACCGCACACAGGATGATAAAATATATGACTTCGATCAGCATGCCTCTGGCAAAACCCGCATAGGCCCTCTTCCTGTCTCCGGCTCCCCTGTTCTGCGCAATGAAGGTAGTCATGGCATGGCTTATGTTCTGCTCCGGTGTATAGGCGAAGTCATCAATTCTGGTGACGGCATTGTATGCGGCGATTACCGCCGTGCCCAGAGTATTGACGCATGACTGTATCAGGAGTTTTCCTATCGGCTGCACGGACTGCTGCAGTGCGGTGACCGTACCGTATGACAGAGTGGTCCTGAGCAGGCTTCTGTCGATTTTCAGCTCATCAGTCCGCAGGCTCAGCAATGGAACCTTCCTGTAGATATATGCAAAACAGAGCAGTGAGGATGCGGCCTGTGCCACTGTCGTCGTGACAGCCGAACATGTAATGCCGAATCCCATGTAGCCGACAAAAAACAGATCAAGACCACAGTTGAGCACTGATGATGCCATGAGGAACTTCAGAGGCGTCTTTGAATCCCCCACGCTCTTGAGTGCCTGCGAGAGCGCATTGTAAAAGTATGTGAACGGCACACCGATGAAAATGATTCTGAGGTATACTGCGGTGTCATGATGCAAGTCCGCTGGCACGTTGAGAAGCCGCAGCAGAGGATTTGTGAATGCTATTGCAAGCGCTGTGAGGACAATGGAGAAAAGCGTGCCCGAGACCAGCAGTGTCGACAGTTCTCTCTTCAGTCTTGCCATATCTTTCGAGCCGAAGAAATTGCTCATGAGCACACCGGCTCCGATGCAGATACCTGAAATGCCGAATATCAGGATATTCATCACAGGAGATGCCATGCCGGTTGCGGCAAGCGCACCGGCCCCTATGAAATGCCCTGCGATCATGGAGTCCACCACGTTGTAGGCAAGTTGAAACAAATTTCCCAGGACAAGCGGTATCGTATAGCTCACCAGAGAGCGCACGATACTGCCCTTCGTCATATCCATCACAGCCATGCTGATGATATTACTACCCCTGCAGATGTTTAACAAGATTCACAAAGGAATTGAAATGCACCCTGGATAATTTTGTAACACAGCCGACTGCGGCTTTTCTGGATTTATTCCCTCCAAAAAAAACAAATAAATTTTTCATACGATGAAAACAAAAAACTGAACCCCGGGCTAAAGTTCCGGTTTCAGCATTCACGTTCATCTTGACGCCCCCCCGTTTGTGTTAAAATAGTGAGCTGTAAATACAAGTCTGACCACCATTTGGCGTGGAAGAAAAAAAAAAGAGGAGAAATTGTATGAAGAAAATTGCACTTGCTCTCGTCGCACTTCTTATTGCGATGAGCCCTCTGGCCGCAGGCGAAAGCTGGATCGGCATTACTACCGGTCCTGCATTCGAGATCACTGCAGCAGACGAATTCAACAACGGAGACATGATCACTGATTTCAACTGGGATCTCAATATTGAAGGAGCCTATTACTTCGATGAAGCAGAGACTCTTGGCATCGGAGGAAAGCTTGGATTCGGGTTTAATTATGCGACTACATACAGAATCAAAATGCCAATATCAGCGAATTTCACCTACTTTTATGACAATCCGATAGCAGGTACAAAGATTGCCCCGGCAGTGACTTTCCAGTACAGGCTCGGCATTTCAGATGCACTTGACCTCCGTTTTGGCGCAGGTTTCCAGTATGTCTACACAATCGGAAACCCTGTCAGTATTTCACAGCAGATATCATTTAATCCGGATAGATTCTTTACCTTCTATCAGAACTATTCAATTCATACACTTGAGCTCATTGCAAACGCTGATGCAGTGTACAGCTTCGGAAACATTCAGGTGTTCGGAGGAATTGATCTGGGCGTCTCTCTGATGAACTACGCATCAGTCAGAACCGAATCCAACGGCCGCGTTGAAACAGCAGGAGACTCCCTTGACTGCTTCCAGATGTCCATCACTCCGAGAATCGGCGTTTCATACGCATTCTGACAAGCGGGAGAATAACGGAAACCACATGCTGTCCAAGATGTTCCTGGACAGCATCTTTATGCTTTCAGCCTAAAAAAACAGACTTGAAGAACTTGATGACGCTCAGCTGAAACAGATTATTACAGTCTCATTGATGCACTCTGCATTTTCCACATTAATCCGGATGGCATTTTGATATAATATCTTGTTTGTTGCATTGCACAGTGTGACGGTGCAGTCTTTCCATGTGATGAAAACATTTGCCGGGAAACAGAATATTCCAGACAATACACCCTCCTCATGTTGATTTCCCCTTTAACACTCAATAATATATGCCATTGGGTCAGAATCATGTTGAAATTCATCAAATCGGAAATGGTATTCGTAATAGCACTTGCAGCAGCAGTGCTGTCATCATTTTTCAATCCTCCCTCACAAGAGTGGATCAGTGCGGTGGACTTCCGGACACTTGCACTTCTTTTCTGCCTCATGGGAGCATCTGAAGGATTCAAGAGCTCAGGGCTCTTCACATCCGTCGCCTCATCGCTTACAAGGAAAGCGGGAAACATAAGCCGTCTGTCGCTTTTCCTCGTCATGATAGTCTTCTTCTCATCAATGCTTTTCACAAATGACGTCGCCCTGCTGATGTTCGTTCCATTCACGATGATGATCATGGACAAGGAAAAGAGGGACGAGAATTACATAATCAGGATTGTGATACTCGAAACAATCGCGGCGAATCTCGGCAGCATGACAACACCGGTGGGCAATCCTCAGAACATATTCATCTGTTCATATTTCTCCCTTGATGCGGGAACCTTCTTCGCGGCGATTTTCCCCTATTCCCTCATTTCCCTCATCATGGTGCTCATCATATGGCGCATCTTTCTCGCAGAAAGGGAAAAACTTGAAACGGAAAATGATGATGACACATCCGCTGACAGGAAAAAGACGCTGATGTTCTCCGTTTTTCTTGTTCTGGCACTGCTTTCGGTCTTCAGGGTGCTTGACTGGAAAATTCTCTTCATTGCAGAACTCGCAGTCCTCATCATCTTTGACAGGAAGACACTCCTGAAAATAGACTACATACTGCTTCTCACATTTGTCTGTTTCTTCATCTTCTCGGCGAACATAAGAAGCATAGACACGGTCGAAAGGCTGCTGACCTCTTTCATGGATAAAAGCGCCATCGCAACTTCGGCAATCGTCTCTCAGGTGATAAGCAACGTACCTGCGGCAATACTCCTCTCCCCTTTCACTGACAGTGCCGAAGGTGTTCTTGTCGGAACGGACATAGGCGGTCTCGGCACTCCGGTCGCTTCCCTTGCCTCGCTCATATCGATGAAGTTCTATTTCAAGAGGGAAAGAGGAAAGAAAGGAAAGTACATTATCCTCTTCCTCATTCTCAATTTCGCCCTTCTTGCCATTCTGGCAGCTTTCTCACTCGTGTTGTGAAAAAAACAATGCAGGGCAGAAACAGTCCCTGCATCATGCTCTTACAGTCAGGAATACTCTCTGTAACGGCGGCTTATTATCTCGATGCCTTCCCTCACCAGCTCATCATCTCCGCTGTAATTGAGACGCAGGCACTTGTCGTAATGGGGATGAGGATACGGCAGGCCTTTCTTCTGATCCTCACTGCCGAAGAAGAAATATTCAGAAGGTACGGTAATGACACCGTCCTTCATCAGTATTTCATAGAATTCAAGTGCGCTAACCTTGAGAGATGGAAGATATATCCAGCAGAAAATGGAACCTTCTATCCTGTGAAGATAATAATCTGTGCCCTCGAAGTATTTCCTTATATAGCCTTCAATCTTCACGGCCTTGCCTTTATAGAAAGGCTGCACGACATTCTCTGCAAGCTGTACAAGCTCGCCGTCAGAGATCATGCGTTCGGCAAGCACAGGGCCGAATGACCCGGTCGCAAGCGCGATGATCGCATTCATGTTGCCAACGGCCTTTATGATCTCCGGCCGTGCTATGATGATTCCCGTCCTGATCGAAGGAAGTCCTATTTTCGAAAGACTCATGGAAAGAACTATGTCCTCATTCCAGACAGGCTCGGCGTTGTCAGCAAAGATTATATCTGGGAAAGGCAGACCGTATGCGTTATCGACAATGAGCGGAATGGAATGACTGCGTGCAAGCGCGGAGAGCGCGTTTATCTCACTGTCCGTGAGCACATTGCCGCTCGGATTGGTCGGACGGGTGACCGCAATGGCACCGACTTCAGGATGGCTGTCAAGATATTTCCCCACAGCATCCACGTCAAGCAGATACTTGAATGTCCTGTCCTCATAATACTCGCATTTTGACGGGAGGGAAACGAATGTGTCATTCTCAATTCCCTGATCGGCATAGCCTATGTATTCCGGCATCAGCGGGAAAAGCAGTGTCTTCCTCACTCCGCCCGTCATTCCAGAGAAAAGATTGAAAAGATAGAACATTGCCATCTGGCTGCCGTTCGTGACGGCAACGTTGTCGCCGGTGATGTTCCATCCGTATTTTCTTCTGAAAAAGGATGCAACGGTATTTATGAAAGAAACCCTTCCATGCGGGGAATCGTAATGTGCGATGAAGTCTTCAAACCGCTCTCCGTCTTCCAGGAGGCTCTCCATCTCCCGTCTGTAGGCTTCCTCCACTTCCTTTACACGTGCGGGATTTCCGCCTCCCAGAGGACGGCTCTTTACATTGCCCGGCAGAGGCTTTGCGATATCATCCATGAGCTGGAGGATACCTGAATGCGATGACAGCTTTGTTCCAAAATCAGAAAATTCCATAACAGAGATGATATCTCTTTATCCATACTTGGAAAAGAAGTCACAGCACGGCAATGAGGACAGGAATTATGACAAGTGACAGGATTATTGAAACTGTGCTGGCAAAGCCTTCCAGCGCCTGGTCTCCGTGAAGTTCCTGTACAAAAGCTCCCGCAGCGCTGCTTATCGGAGCGAATGCCGTGACAGCAACAGCCTTCCTTATCTCATACGGGAACGATGTGAAATTGAAGAACCAGTACGCGATCACAACGGAAAGGATCAGACGCAGCACTGTCACGGTGGCAACTTCCCTCATGCTCTTCCGGTCGAACGTGAACTCGAACATGAGACCGATCATGAACATCGCCAGGACTCCGTTTGCAGGACTTATCGCAGCGGCGAAGTCAAAGACAACAGATGGCAGCTTTATCCCGATAACGGCGAAAATCATCATGATCACATATATTGTGAATGAAGGTTTTGTGAAAACAACGAGCAGGCTTCTCACAATACCTTTTCCTCCCCTTTTCCCGTCAACGGCGATCTGAGTGAATACAAGATTGCCTCCCACGCACATGACTGCGTTTCCCATGTCGAACAGACAGGTTGCGACAGTGCCTGCCGCACCGAGGAAGCCAGAAACGAAAGGAAGCGTGAAATTCCCTATGTTGTATGCCCCCATGTTGAGCATGTAGAAAATCCTCTCATTCCTGTTTTTGCCAAGCGAGATGAGATAGCCAAGAATGAACATGAACACGGTGGATAAAAATCCCGCAGCCGTCAGTAGCAGCATCGAGAGATCGAACACGTATGTCCTGAACGACACAAGAATTGCCGCAGGAAGGGTTATGTTCATTATCACACGTCCAAGCGACTCGGCATCTTCCTTTCTCAGCACTCCGGCCTTCTTCAGGGCATAGGCCAGTGCAACCATGCCGAAAAAGAACAGCGCACGCAGCAGCACATCCAGCATCTCCTATCTCTCCTTTCCACGTGAAGGTCTTTTTGCAAAAGCCACCTTCACGACTTGGAATGATAGCTGAAAAAGAGAGGAAAATGCCATAGAAAATACAGCGTAAAATACGTCGATGATGGTTTTTCTTCCGCTTTTTCATGGTTCCCTTGATCATCCTGAACTTTTCTGATATTTTTTTATTGACAGGTTTACATTTTCTGTCAAATTGTAATTATAAGGAGTCTTACTATCATGACCGAACAGGAAATTTTCAATGCAATCTCAGAAATCGTTGCTGACAGAACCGACACAGCTGCAGAAGATGTGAAGATGGAAAGCACATTCAAGGACCTGGGAATCGATTCACTTGACACAGTTGAAGTGCTCATGGAACTTGAGGACAAGCTTGACACCACAATCGAACTTGACAAGAAGATCGAGACAGTGAAGGACCTTGTGGACTTCATCATGTCAAAGGAGAACTGAGGGATGATCAGAACCCCGGTTACAGACCTCCTGGGCATAAAGTATCCGCTGTTCCAGGGCGGCATGGCATGGATTGCTGACGGAAAGCTTGCCGCCGCAGTCTCATCTGCGGGAGGACTCGGAATAATCGCGGCTGGAAATGCTCCATCTTCCTATGTGAAGGAACAGATCGGCATCGCGAAAGCCCTGACGGACAAGCCATTCGGCGTAAACATAATGCTCATGAGCCCGTATGCTGATGAGATCGCCTCTCTCGTATGCGAGGAAGGTGTTGCAGTAGTCACGACGGGTGCAGGCAATCCTTCAAAATACATGGATGCCTGGAAAGCTTGCGGCATCAAGGTCATTCCGGTTGTCGCATCAGTTGCGATGGCAAAGCTCATGACTAGACTCGGCGCATCGGCCCTCATTGCGGAAGGCGGAGAAAGCGGCGGGCATGTCGGAGAGCTTACCACCATGGTCCTCACTCCTCTCATCACGGCGGCAACACATCTGCCTGTGCTTGCGGCAGGCGGTATCGCAACAGGATGCCAGGCTGCAGCCGCATTCATGCTCGGCGCTCAGGGAATCCAGATGGGAACACGTTTCCTGTCAGCTGAGGAGTGCACGATCTCCCAGACCTACCGGGAGAAAATCCTCAAGGCAGGTGACCTGTGCACGATGGTGACCGGAAAGAGACTCGGACATCCCGTAAGGTCCCTGCGCACCACCTTCGCACGTGAATATGCAAAAGCGGAATTCGGCGGCATGGATGATGAGGAGCTTGAGAAGCTTGGAACAGGAGCGCTCAGGAAAGCCGTTGTTGACGGAGACCCCACGGGAGGCTGCTATCTGGCAGGACAGGTTGCGGCTTATGTGAACAGAATAGAAAGCGCAAAGGATATCATTGAAGACGTGATGAGCGGCGCTGAAGAATGTCTCAGAGGAGCCTCAAAGTGGATAATCTAGCTTTTGTATTCTCAGGTCAGGGAGCTCAGTACCCCGGCATGGGGAAAGACATCTATGATGCATTTCCTGCAGCAGGAAAAGTCCTTGATGATCTTGACAAACGCAGGTCAGGACTGAAGGAGCTTATCTTCTCTTCAAGCGAGGAGACTCTCATGCAGACTGCAAACACACAGTGTGCGATGTATGCGCTCGAGGCAATGATCACTGCGGTGCTTGAGGAGGAAGGCATAAAACCCTCATGCACGGCCGGTTTCTCGCTCGGTGAGCTCACAGCACTTGCAGCTGCAGGTGTCTACAGCATGGAGGACGGATTCGGAATAACCCGGATCAGGGCGGCTCTGATGCAGGAAGCGACTGAAAAAACCGATGCGGTGATGGATGCTGTCCTGAAACTTCAGGATGCGACAGTTGAGAAACTTGCGGCACAGTACCGCAGCATCTATCCGGTGAACTACAATTCCCCGGGACAGGTGGTTGTCGCCGCTGCGAGGAATGAAGTCGAAGCTTTTGAGGAAAGCGTGAAAGCTTCGGGAGGAAGGACGATGAGACTCCACGTCTCAGGCGGCTTCCACTCCCCGTTCATGAGCACAGCAGCGGACCGTTTCCTTGAGCAGCTTGGCGCATTCAGCTTCTCAGCCCCGTCAATCCCTGTATGGTCAAACGTGAGCGGCAGGAAGTATGAAGGAAACATCAAGTCAGCCCTCGCCCTTCAGATCAAGAGTCCTGTACGCTGGGTGGATATCGTGGAGGACATGATCAGATGCGGCGTGACATGTTTCATTGAAATCGGTCCGGGCTCCACACTCACGGGTCTCATCAGGAGAATCAGCAGAAATGTGAAGACATACAATGCTGGAACGGTGGAAGGTGTGAACAGAATCCTAGAGGAGGTCAGAAATGTTTGAAGGAAAGACCGTGATCATTACAGGCGCCTCCCGCGGCATAGGCAAGGCTGTTGCCCTGAAACTTGCGTCCCTCGGTGCTGATATCGCAGTGATATACGCGGGCAACACTGAAGCGGCCATGCAGACTGTAAGCGAATGCACTGCATACGGTGTGAAGGCTGCGGCATACAGATGCAACGTGGCCTCTTCTGAAGATGTGAAGGCGACGGTTTCAGAAGTGAAGAAAGATTTCGGATCCGTCCATATTCTCGTCAACAATGCCGGAATAACCCGTGACGGGCTCATCGCCATGATGAGCGAGGATGCATGGGATGAGGTCATGGACACAAACCTCAAAGGAGCATACCTGATGATCAGGGCCGTCTGTCCGCTGATGCTCAGGGCAAAAGAAGGAAAGATCATAAACATCAGCTCCGTTTCCGGCCTCATGGGAAATGCAGGACAGGCAAACTATGCTGCATCAAAAGCAGGTCTCATCGGCCTGACGAAGTCTGTCGCAAGGGAACTGGCATCCAAAGGCATCACATGCAATGCAGTTGCACCCGGTTTCATAAAAAGCGACATGACAAAGGATATAAAGGAAGACAATCCGCTCCTGGCATCGATTCCTCTCATGAGGACCGGCCGGAGCGAGGATGTGGCTTCAGCCGTCGCATTCCTTGCCTCTTCATCCTACATAACAGGTGAAGTGATCAGGGTGGACGGCGGACTTGCGATGTAAAGGAAATGACTATGGAAGAAAGACGCGTTGTAGTAACAGGCCTCGGTACCGTAAGCCCTGTAGGCAATACAGTCACTGAAGCCTGGGAAAATCTTGTGAACGGCGTATGCGGTATCGGCGAAATCACACGTTTTGATACCGCAGGCTATAAGGCAAAGCTCGATGCGGAAGTAAAGAACTTCAACGCACGTGACTGGATGGACAAAAGCGAGATGCTCAGAAGCGATCTGTACGCGCAGTACGCGATCGCGGCAAGCCAGCAGGCCATCGACGACAGCGGCATTGCAGGCAGTGTCGACGCACAGCGCTTTGCCGTCTATTACGGAAGCGGTATCGGAGGAATAAACACCTTCACCTGCGAAATGAGGAAGCTCGACTCAAGAGGTCCTTCAAGAGTCTCTCCCTTCTTCGTGCCCATGATGATACCGAACATGGCTGCTGGAATGATTGCTATAAGATTCGGCTGCAAAGGCCCTGCCCTGCCGGCAGTGACCGCATGTGCATCCGGAACCAACGCAATAGGAGAAGCATACCGCCTCATCCGCCACGGCTATGCCGATGCAGTGATCACCGGCGGTGCGGAAGCCGCCATCAGCGAACCCGGAGTCGCAGGATTCCAGAACATGCAGGCGCTCTCTGTCTCCACTGATCCTGCAGCAGCTTCGCTGCCATTCGACAGGAGAAGAGCCGGCTTCGTGATCGGCGAAGGCGCCGCCACACTGATCCTTGAGGAATATGAGAGGGCGAAGAAGCGCGGTGCACATATCTACGGAGAGGTCACCGGTTACGGATCAACCTGTGATGCATACCACATCACGGCTCCGGCACCCGACGCAGAAGGCGGCGCAAGAGCCATCAGGCAGGCACTGGAGGAATCTGGCTGGAAGGAAGATGAGAGGATCTATATAAATGCCCACGGAACCGGAACCCCGCTCAACGACAAAGGTGAGACACTGGCCATAAAGAGCGCACTCGGCCACGATGCGGCATACAAGGCAATGATCTCATCATCCAAATCCATGACGGGACATATGCTCGGAGCCGCAGGTGCATTTGAAGCAATGGTGTCGCTTCTTACTCTTGAGAAAGGCATCGTCACACCGACGATAAACCTCATTGAGAAAGATAGCGACTGTGACCTTGATTATGTTCCGCTTACGGCAAGGGATGCCAGGATGGATATTGCAATCTCAACATCTCTCGGCTTCGGCGGCCACAATGCCGTCATAGCATTCAGGAAGGTATGACATATGAATATTGAAGATATCAAGAAATATGCAAGCCTGATGGACGAGCTTTCCCTTACAGGACTTGAAGTCAACGAGGACGGATGCACTGTCCGTCTGGAAAAAGGATGCAGCATTGCCCCTTCCGCTCCGGTTCAGAAAACGGAAACTTACAAAGTGGAAGCAAAAGAGGATAAGCCGGAAGGAAAGATCATCACGTCCCCGATGGTGGGCGTGTTCTACACATCTCCGGCCGAAAATGCCGAGCCTTATGTCAATGTCGGACAGAAGGTCAGAAGCGGAGACACGCTCTGCCTGATCGAGGCAATGAAACTGATGAACGAGATCAATGCGGAAGAGGACGGAACCATTGCGGAAGTCCTGCAGAAAAACGGTACTGTCGTAGGATTCGGCACACCGCTTTTCAGAATGATTCAGGGTTGATGCCATATGGACAGAACACAGATCATGACAATACTCCCCCACAGGAACAGCATGCTGCTTCTTGATGAGGTGGAAAAGGAAGGAGATGAATCTCACGGCATGTACAGGATAAAGGGAGATGAGTTCTTCCTTGACGGACACTTTCCCGGCAACCCCATAGTTCCGGGTGTGATTCTGTGCGAAATACTGGCACAGAGTGCCTGCTGTCTCATCGACAGAGAGAAAAGCGAAGGAAAGATAAGCGTCTATGCAGGTCTTGACAAAGTCAGATTCAAGAGCCCGGTTTTCCCTGGAGACGAGTTCAGGACAAAATGCCGGATCAAGCGCACCATGGGGGATTTCTACTTCTGTGAAGGTGAAGGCTATGTGGACGGCAGACTTTGCATAAGCGCACTCTTCTCATTCGCTCTTGCAGACAAGGAAGCGGTATGTTCTCGAAAATCCTGATAGCAAACAGAGGCGAGATCGCCGTCAGAATAATAAGGGCCTGCAAGGAAATGGGGATAAAGACCGTTGCCGTGTACTCACAGGCGGACAGGGATTCCCTGCACAGGGCGCTTGCGGATGAGAGCATCTGCATAGGTGGCAGCCAGCCTCATGAAAGCTACCTTGACAAGGAAAGGATCATAAGCGCAGCACTGGCGATGAAGGCGAATGCCATCCATCCCGGATACGGTTTTCTCTCCGAGAATGCTTCCTTCGCCTCCCTCTGCCGTGAGAACGGAATCGCATTCATCGGTCCTGATGCGGACACGATGAAGAAGCTTGAGGACAAGGCGGAGATGAAAAGGCTTGCCAAGGAAGCCGGTCTTCCCGTCATCCCGGGTACAGGTGTCCTATCATGTGTGGAGGAAGCTCTTGATAAAGCAGAGGAACTTGGCTACCCGGTCATGCTCAAGGCTTCAAGCGGCGGAGGCGGAAGAGGAATAAGACCCGCATATACCCCGCACGAGCTGGAAGAATGCTTTCCTGTATCCCAGATGGAGGCTCAGGCTGCTTTCGGAGACGGCTCCCTCTATCTTGAGAAATGCATTGAAAAGGCCCGTCACATCGAGGTCCAGGTCCTGTGTGATGAATTCGGCAATTCCATAGCACTGGGAGAGAGAGACTGCTCAATACAGCTGAGACACCAGAAACTTATTGAGGAATCGCCTTCTCCGGGACTTGACAGGAGTGTCAGGGCACAGCTTCTCGAGATGTCGGAACAGGCTGTCAGGAAACTCGGCTACACAGGAGCCGGCACGCTTGAATTCCTGCTTGACGATTATGGTCATTACTACTTCATGGAAATGAACCTGCGTCTTCAGGTTGAACACGGGGTGACGGAAATCCTGACCGGTATCGACCTTGTCAAATGGCAGATCAGGATCGCAGCGGGTGTCCCCCTCTCATTCACCCACAAGGACGTGAGGCTCTCCGGTGCCGCCATCGAATGCAGGATAAATGCAAGGAGTGCCGGCACAGTGAAAAGGATTCATGTTCCGGGAGGCCCGTTCGTGCGTTTTGACACATATCTTGAGTCCGGAAGCGAGGTGCCGCCCTACTACGATCCTCTTGTGGGAAAGCTAATGGTGTACACCAGAACAAGGGAAGAAGCCATAAGGAAGATGAGGGCATACCTGTGCGAGCTGATCATTGAGGGAATAGAGACGAACATCAATGACGAGCTTGCGATCATCAATGATCCGCGCTTCATCTCAGGCGATTATGACACCGCCTTCATGGAGGAAAGGTAATAATGCTGTTGACATTCAGCAACACTCCCGGCAACGAGCTGGAGAAAGAAGGAAGGAGCGCCGCTCCACCGTACGGAGAAGCGGAAGTCGTATGTCCCAACTGCCACAGAACGCTGAAACTCAGCCAGGCTGAAAGCAACATGATGACCTGCTCCTGTTCCTATCATTTCCGCATAGGTGCAAGAAAGCGCATCAGCTACATGTGCGATGAAGGCAGCTTCAGCGAACTGTTTCCATCCATCGTGTCTGAGGATCCCCTCTCCTTCCCCGGCTACGGCTTCAAGCTTGACAAGGCGCGTGCCACAAGCGGTGAAATGGAATCTGTCGTCACAGGCAGTGCAAGGATAGGCGGACATGAGTGTGCAATCTTTGTCATGGACGGGAATTTCATGATGGGATCCATGGGAAGAGCCTGCGGGGAAAAAATCACAAGGCTTTTCGAGTGGGCGCTTGAGAAGAGGCTTCCCGTCACCGGCTGGACCGTTTCGGGCGGGGCGAGAATGCAGGAGGGACTTGTATCCCTCATGCAGATGGCAAAGACAAGCGCTGCGCTCAGACGGCACAGCGATGCCGGCCTGCTTTACATAACCGTACTTACGGATCCCACCACGGGAGGCGTTAGTGCGTCATTCGCGATGGACGGTGACATCATTATCGCGGAAAAAGGAGCAACGATCGGCTTTGCGGGAAAGAGAGTCATAGAGGAGACCACGAAGCAGGAACTTCCCAAAGGTTTCCAGACTTCAGAATTCCTGCTTGAACACGGTTTTGTCGACATAGTGTGTGACAGAAAAGAGGAAAAGGCTCTCATCGCCTCACTGCTGTACATGCATGGAGGAAACAAGTGAAAAACGCATATGACAAAGTAAGGACAGCAAGACTCGCCTCAAGGCCCACATCGCTGGATTTCATATCTTCCATGTTCACCTCCTTCACCGAACTGCACGGCGACAGACGTTACGGAGACGACAAGGCAATTGTCGGCGGGATCGCTTTCCTGAAGGATATTCCCGTCACCGTGATAGGAATCGAGAAAGGAAAGAACACAAGGGAACGCATCCTGCGCTCCTTCGGTTCACCGGAACCGGAAGGCTACAGAAAGGCCCTGCGCCTGATGAGGCAGGCCGAGAAATTCCACCGCCCTGTCGTGACCTTTGTGGACACCTCAGGTGCATACTGCGGCATCGGAGCGGAAAAGCGCGGACAGGGAGAAGCCATTGCGGAAAACCTCATGGAGATGAGTGCACTGAATGTGCCGGTCGTGACCATACTCATCGGGGAAGGCGGCAGCGGAGGTGCACTGGCCCTGGCAGTATGTGACCGTCTGTGGATGCTTGAGAACAGCATCTATTCCGTGATTTCCCCGGAAGGATGCGCCAGCATACTCTACCGCGATGCGAAAAGGGCCGATGAAGCGGCAGCCGCCCTCCGGCTCACGGCCGAGGATGCCCTTGAATTCCATTTTGCGGACAGGATCATCAGTGAGGAAAAGCTTGGAAGCCGGGAATTCTTTGCCACTCTTTCCGATGAGCTTTATGAAGAAATAAAGCAGCTGTCGGAAATAGGGAACATAAGAGAGAGACGATATGAGCGTTTCCGCTCATTTTAAAGGACCAGAAATGATATATGACAGATTCTGCACCGTCCATGAGAAGGACGGCAGGCTTGAGAACATAGATTTCCATTACAGCGGAAATTTCAATTTCGCTTACGACGTGGTTGACGCAATCGCGGCACAGCAGCCGGACAAGACAGCGCTTGTCTGGTGCAACAGCGAAGACGAGGAGAAGATATTCTCCTTCAGGGACATCAGGGACATGAGCATAAAATATGCAAAAGTCCTGATGAAGAACGGAATCGGAAAAGGAGACAGGGTCATAGTATGCCTGCGCCGCCATTACGAGTACTGGCCGCTTGCGGCAGCTCTTGAGAAAATAGGTGCCGTGATGATTCCGATGACACACATGCTGACTGCAGCCGACTTTGTCTACCGTCTTAAGGCATCAGATGCGAAAGGAGCTGTCATCACTCCTCTTTCAGATACACATGCAGAATTCCTGCAGGCATGTTCACAGTACGGCTGCGATGTGAGGAAATGGACGATCGGGAAAGACATTGAAGGCTACATGAACCTGTCCAGTGATGCTGACATGGAAAGTGCGGAGCCTTTTGAGCGGATCAGCACAAAAGCAGAAGAACCGATGCTCATTTATTTCACGTCAGGAACCACCGGTTATCCTAAAGGAGTGATCCATGACCATACCTACGCACTTGCCCATATCGTGACCGCAAAATACTGGCAGGGAGCAGAGGACAACGGCCTGCATTTCACTCTTGCAGAAACCGGATGGGCAAAAGCCTCATGGGGCAAACTGTACGGGCAGTGGCTTGCAGGCAGTGCCGTCATGGCCTACGATTTTGACAATTTCGACCCCAGCAGCCTGGTGACCATCATAAACAAATACCATGTGACCTCTTTCTGCGCACCGCCGACTGTATACCGCTATCTGGTGAGAAAGGGAGTTGCGGCAATGCCGTCACTGCGTCATGCATCCACCGCCGGAGAATACCTCAGTCCGGAAATCTTCAGGGCATTCAAGGAAAAGACAGGCCTTGAGCTTCACGAAGGCTATGGCCAGACGGAAACCGTGCTCATCGCAGGAAACCTCAGCGGCATCAAGGCTGTTGACGGTTCAATGGGTGTCCCCTCTCCCCTCTACACCATCATGATAACAGATGAGAATGGAAAGGAAGCGGCAAGAGGAGAAAGAGGAGAGATCGTAATCCTTCCTGAAAACGGGAAAAAGCCGATCGGAATCTTCTCGGGATATCTGGGCAATGACGGACTATACAAAGATGCATGGAAGGACGGTGTATATCATACAGGGGACTCAGCATGCATGGATGAGGATGGATACCTGTGGTTCAAGGGGCGGTTTGACGACATCATCAAAAGCGGCGGATACAGAATAGGACCGGCTGAAATCGAGGATATACTTGTCACACACCCCGCAGTTCTCGAATGTGCTGTGATAGGTGTGCCCGACACCCTGAGAGGCCAGGCGGTGAAGGCACTGATCCTCCTTGAGGACGGATTCCTTCCCTCAAAGGAACTCGACAAGGAAATAAAGGAATACTGCAACTCAAAGCTTGCCGAGTACAAATGGATAAGGAAAATAGGATTCGTTGAGAGTTTTCCCAAAACCATAAGCAACAAGATAAGGAAGAACGAGCTGAGGAAAGCAGAAGGACTGTGATTTGACAGGAAGCCCAGTCAACCATGAGAAAACAGGGACAGCCGGAAGAGAAACCCAGAAATGCTCCGGCTGCCTTTTTCATTTTTCCCGCTTCTGCCTTATTGATCAGCCCCACTCATTCTGACAAGAGTCTGCAAAGACTCTTTGCTTCTCATGCAATGAAATGCATGGAAGGCCGTTGACAATACGCATGAAGCTCAGTCCTGGTGTTTAAAGTACAGGTTCAATCACAGAGCGGAAGTAGCAGTCCAGTTCCTCCGGAGTCTGTTTCATCCTTCCCCGGATCCACCAGAGCACCATCTCCACAAAACTTCCAGAAATGTGATTCACAAGAAAATCAGCAGGCACTTTTCTACCAAAGGGATGTTTCTGCATGTCAAACTGCGAACGGATCAGCTCACACAGACTATCCTTGAAAAAACGGAGGAAGATTTCATTGCTCTCACAGGAAAGCAGCCCGAGAACATTACTGTCGTTTTCCTTCAAGTGCTGAAGCAGATGACAGAAAATAGATTCCGGTGCACTGCCATCACAATACAGCCCATGAGTGTGGGAACAGTCCTCTGCGCTGGCAATGATATGACAGAACAGATTCTCGCACAATGCTTTCAGCAGCTCATCCTTTGTTTCAAAATGAGCATAGAATGTGGTACGTCCCACATTTGCCCTGTCAATGATTTCCTGTACCGTGATACGGCTGTAGCTTTCTTCACCCAGGAGAGCAGTGAAAGCCTGGAATATAGCTGCCCGTGTCTTCTGCTGACGTCTGTCCATGATGATTACCCCATTTTTGAACAATTTCACATAAGTGTCCGTTACCGAACAGTTTGAATGAACTATCCATTGTTATTATACAGTTTTTCCAACACAATTAAAGAGAACAAAATGTTCGTTACAATACTTATTGTACGCAAGGCTTCTGTATTTGTCGGAGGCTTTCTGCGAAAGGAGGAATCCAATGGCATCAGCATTGAAGAGAATCAATGATGTTCTCGCAGGACTGCCTATGACCATTGCGGCAGGAGTTTTCCTTCTGCTGGATCTGGTCCCGCATTTAGCGGAGGAATTCAGCGGAAACACGGTGCACATGAGTTTTTTACCGTTTGACCCTGCATGGGTAACCATCATTGTCAGCGGCATACCTTTACTTTACCTTGCAATCTGTCGGATCATTCACAACCACGGCATCAGCAAGATATCTTCTGCCCTTCTCATATGTATCGCAATGTTTGCAGCGCTTGCCATAGGAGAATTGTTTGCTGCAGGAGAAGTGGCTTTCATCATGGCACTTGGGGCATTGCTTGAGGAAGCAACCACAAACCGTGCGAAAAAAGGATTGAAAAAGCTGGCCGGACTGGCCCCGACCCGTGGACGCCGCATCCGTGACGGAAAGGAAGAAATGATTCCTGCAATGGATATTCGCGAAGGAGATATTCTGCGTATTCTGGCGGGAGAAACAATCCCGGTGGACGGAAAGATCCTGACAGGTGAGACATCGGTGGATCAGTCTGTCATAACCGGAGAATCCCTTCCTGTAGACAAGGCCGCCGGGGATGAGGTGTTCTGTGGAACAATCAACCGGTTCGGAGCAATCGACATAACAGCGACAAAAGTCGGAGAAGACAGTTCCCTGCAAAAGCTGATACGCATGGTTAGGGATGCGGAAAACAGGCAGGCACCCATGCAGCGGATTGCCGACCGGGTCGCTAGCTGGCTTGTCCCGGTTGCCCTGCTGATTGCTGTTATGGCCTATGTGTTCTCCGGCAATATTGTCACGGCCGTGACAGTACTGGTGGTGTTCTGCCCATGTGCCCTGGTGCTGGCCACTCCCACTGCAATCATGGCAGCCATCGGACAGGCCACAAAACACGGTATCATCATAAAGTCGGGGGAATCGCTGGAAAAGATGGGAAAAGCAGATACAATCGCATTTGATAAAACCGGAACCCTTACGTTCGGATGTCTGGAAATCAGCGATGTAATTGTCTTCTCATCTTTGCTCTCGGAAGAAGATCTGCTTGCCATGGCAGCATCTGCCGAGGCAAAAAGCGAGCATCCTCTGGGAAAAGCCGTTGTAGCAGGTGCAAGGAAACTGAATCTGCCATTAACAGAGTCGCTGGATTTCAAAATGGCAGCAGGAAAAGGCATCTGTGCCGTGATTGCAGGAAAGCACCTGCTTTGCGGAAATGAAAAATTCCTTCAGGAACAGGGAGTCGCCATCAGCGGACAGATACATGGCATACTGGAAAAACTCCGCAGCGAAGGAAAAGCTTCCATTCTTGTAGCTGAGAACAATGTCTGCACCGGTGTGATCACGCTGTCCGATGTACTGCGTCCGGAAGCAAAAGATATGATCTCACAGATTAATTCCATGCACACCCGCACTGTATTGCTCACAGGCGACAATGAGAAAACCGCAGAATATTTTGCAAAACAGGTGGGAATCTCAGAAGTACGGGCAGAATTGCTGCCGGAAGAAAAAGTGCGGAATATAGAATCACTGAAAGCCTCCGGCCGTAAAGTCTGTATGATCGGCGATGGCGTAAACGATGCTCCCGCATTGAAAACCGCAGATGTCGGAGTTGCAATGGGAAGCATTGGCAGCGATATTGCCGTGGAAGCTGCCGATATTGCACTTATGAGCGATGACATCTCGAAAATTCCTTATCTGAAAAGGCTGTCCAATGCTACTGTGAAGACAATAAAATTCAGCATCACTCTTTCCATGTGCATAAACTTTGTAGCTATTGTGCTTTCTCTTCTGGAGATGCTGACCCCCGTCACCGGAGCACTGGTACACAATGCAGGATCCTGCTTTGTGGTGCTGATTGCAGCACTGCTGTATGACAGGAAATTTGACTGATCATCCCGAAGGATCATCCCGGCATTCAGAGGAATTCTGAAAACCGGATCATAGAAGATGAAGACAGACCCCAGCAGAGCTTTCTCCGTTATCATCTGTCTTCTCTTCCTCACGTGCGGGCTGCCGGAATAAGAGAAGATGCACTCTGTTTCATCACCTGCTTTCATATACCTCTGCCGCCATTGAGAGAAAACCGGAGCCGGTGTAAGCTTTCATCATAAGGCGGTGAATATGAAACTCAGGATTCTGTCAACAATCATTATATCAGTGCTGTGCCTCCTTTCATGCACTGAGCCCAATGTCTACACTTCACTCGGTCTGTATGATCCGCTTGATCACAGCCGGGGCACGGTAAAAACAGTCAGCATACCCCATGGCAGCAGTTTCAATCTGCTGGACATCACTGATGACTACAAGGGGAAAATCAAAATCAATTATGAGCCGCAAAAGGACTACAATGTAATAAAGCAGCTGACAGAAAGAGAAGCGGACACACTGATCCAGACAGTCAGATACCTGAGCCAGTATGGTGATCTTGACTCCTATCTATCCCGCCCGCTTGATGCACTGTCAAAGGCTTACTGTAATGATACAAAGGATTTTGCATACGAAATCCTTGAGAATATCAGCTCTTTCATCCGCACACTCTCAGAGAATCTTGAGGCTGCGGGAATCAGCATAAATCCTGACAGTCTTGTCCGTTTTTTCGAAGATCTGCAAACAACTGTAGACAATGTTGAATGCAAAACGATAAAGGATTACATAACCATCCAGCTCACGATAAACACGATCGCTTCTGTCTTTGACGTGCTGTACATCCTTCTTGTCGACACAACAGGTGATCTCGCTGTAGATTTCGTATCCCTGATGAAAAACGAGGAAATAAACCTGATGGCAGGTGTGGCGGCAAATGCAGTCGAGCTCACATCGGTACTGCTTGATGCCATCTCGCAGATTGATCTTGTCGGCAGCGACATTGACTCATTTTACGACCTTTCCGATATCGTGGAGGGAATATTATGAAAAAGAAACTGAGTTCTCTGATCATATTTCTCATCTGTGCCATGACATGTCTGAATGCTGTCTCGATTGACGCACGTGCAAGGGGAAACGCTGTTCTCACAAGTGAAGATGTCAGCTACGCTTTCTCCCATAACCCCGCATTCCTCGCATCCTCCGACTTCTCTCTTGAGATTCCTCTTTCAGCCCGGCTTTTCAATGCTTCCGGAGTCCTCTCAAATGACCTTGTGGAGAACATTTCAGATATCGCCTCCATGGATCAGGAAAGGATGGTCAGCGGCATTCTTGATCTTTTAAGGGAATTCTCGGGAACCATGCCGCTTGTTTCCATCGAGGAAAGGATTGCACTCACTCTCTTCGGCATGGGAGCAAGCATAAGTGCATCGGAAAGAGTCATAACCACGGGAGGATCCGTTGCAACGAATCTGTCTCTTGATCTGCGCGGCACCCTTTCTGCGGGCTTTGCCCATAAATTCGATTTTGATGACGGCTGGTCGCTTGCAGCCGGTGCCATCCTGAATCTCGACTACATGATATGCACATCCCCGGCAGGAGTCGAGACAGTCGTCGGCATCCTGCTTGATCCGGATGGCAGCGGAGACTTCAGCATATACAGCGGACATGCAGTGTCGGCGGATATCGGTATAAACATCACCTATCCTCTCGGTTTCTCCACTGCCTTCACAGTGAGAAATCTCGGCAGTGCCTATCATATGAATGATGATAATGGCAATTCCTTCACACTGCCCAATCCTGTCGAAATGGACACAGCAGCCGGCTGGAAAGGCAGCTGGTCATTCCTTTCCCTTGATCTTGAGATCGGCATGAGAGGCTGGAACCGCATCCGTTCATACCCGGATCTGCTTGAAAGCCTGAATGCCGGAGCTTCACTCGGAATAACGAAATTCATCGATATCAACCTCGGCCTTGACGGAGGCTACCCTTCCTGCGGAATCACGCTTGACTTCCTCTGCTTCGAAATCGCCGCGGCTTATTACTGGCAGGATTTCGGCATCGTGTACGGTCTGGCACCCCGTGACGTTCTCTCGCTTGAGGTCGCACTTTCTTTTGAATAGGAAAGAAAAGTGAAGAAAAGAATAATCATCGCATACTTCGGCACAAAAGATGAGAAAGCAATGGCACAGCTTTCGTCATTCATAAAAGAACTGCAGGCAGAATCATCAGTGTCATGCGGGAGCATCAGCCTGATGCATAAGGACGTTGCAAACCAGCTTGTATTTCCAGCTGATGAGAAGATCCTCATGCTTCCGCTTCTCATCCAGAGAGGAGGAACCTATGAAAAGCTTCTCTCATGCGGATTTGAAACAGCTCCGCCCCTGCTTTGCCGGGCAGAAGACATAAGGGAATGTGCCTCTGTCATAAACCGCACTCTGGAGAAGAAGACGGATCACAACTATATTCTCATCGCACACGGGGATGAGATGCGTAGGATAGAAGAGTACGGAACACTTCAGAACTGTCTGAGAGACGATGTGATCATCACGGCACTTAAAGGAAAAGACAGATACACAGATGTCTTTCCTTCATGCAGGAACATCACGCTCATTCCGTTTCTGCTCACCTGCGGTCATCATGCCGCACATGAGATCAATACCGGATGCAGAGAGCATTTCATGAAAAGAGGATACTCTGTCACGACAGTGGAAAGCGGGATCCTCTCACTCTTTCCGGGTATCAGGGGGATCTTCATCCGCCATATGAAGGAACTAGAAAAAGAGTGAGTACTGACGCCCTTCATCATCAGTGAGTTTTCTGAGAGTGAGGGAGAAAAACCTTCCCCCTATATCATCAGATATGAACACGGCAGGATTTCCTTTGAAGGCCAGCCTGCCTTCTGACAGGACAATGAGCTCATCACTTATTTCAAGTGCCTTGTTGATGTCATGGAATGAAGCGAGCACGGTCTTTTTCTCTTCTGCAAGCTTTCTCATTCTCTGCTCAGTCAGCTTTCTGTACATGGCATCCAGATTCGCCTCACTTTCGTCAAATGAATATAGAAGCACATCACGGGAGAGCATGAGGGAAAGGAACACCATAACCCTTTCCCCGCCTGAAAGACTTGCAAGGTTCTGTCTCACGAGATGGGAAAGAGAGAATCCGTCAAGCAGTGCGGCGGCCTGTCCGTTGTGTTCGAAAAGGGACGCTGTGCTCACTGATGAGACAGGAATGCTCTGGGGAAGAAGGGCGTGAAGTTTTTCCTTTTCCTTTCTGCTGCATCGGGACAGTTCCTTTCCGTTGAAGCGGATACTTCCGCCGTAATGCGGGAAATAGGAATTCAGTGCCCTGATCAGCGTGGTCTTGCCGCTTCCGTTAACCCCGCACAATGCATATATCTTTCCCTCTTCAAGTGTGAAGGAAAGATTGTCAAGAAGAGTTTTCCCGCCTTCCATTATCGTAAGGGACGAAACTTCAATCATATCTTTTCCTCCTTACAAGCAGAAAGATGAGGAACGGCACGCCTGTAATGGAAAGGAAAATGCCTGCAGGAAGTTCACCCGGGGAAATCACGGTACGGGCCAGAAGATCTGCCGAAAGCACCAGAAGCGGTCCTGCCAGGGCAGATATAACCAGCGACCTGAGCGCCTCTCCTCCGCTGAGGAAGCGGGCAAGATGAGGAATCACAAGACCGACAAAGCCCAGCAGTCCTGCGAATGAGACCGCACTGGATGCAAGCAGGGCCGCTGCCGAAGCAAGGATTATCCTGATTCTGAAAGGACGGTATCCCATGGATGATGTGATCTCATCCCCCAGTCTTATGATGTTCATCACGGGAGAAAGTGAGAAACACAGTATTCCTCCCGCACATATCAGGAAGGAGGGAACGATGAGGGAGGAGGCATATACAGATGCAAAGCCTCCGACCGAGAATGAGCTGTAGGATGACATCACATCAGGAAAAAGCGAACTCAGCGTGCTTATAAGCGCATTGAAAAGAGCATTTACGGCAACACCGGAAAGAATAAGGGAACCTGATGAGCCTATGCTCTTCGTGAATGCAGAAATGATGAAGACAAGCGCACAGGCCATAAGCGCACCGGCGAATGCCGCAAATGGCAGCAGATGGAAAAGATCGGGAAAGAAAACAAGGAACAGAAGGACTGCAAATCCCGCGCCCGCGTTTATTCCGATTATGTTTCCGCTTGCAAGATCATTTGAACTTGCGCTCTGGATGAGCAGTCCGGACAGGGAAAGCGCGAAACCGGCAAGAACTGCGGCAAAAAGGCGCGGCAGGCGCAGAGAGAAGAATATTATATTGCTCCCTGAGCCGCTTTCAAAAATCCCGGAGTAATCCAGATCGGCACTGCCCGTGAACAGTGACAGGATGGAAACCAGAACCAGCAGAAGCGAAAGAAGCATCACAAGAGACGGAAACCTGTACTTACTCCCCATAAAGAACCTCTGCCATCACCCTGTATGATTCTTCCCACCGTCCGTTGGGTTTGTAATGGAAAAGATCTTTTGACAGAAAATGAACCTCACCTTCCCTGACTGCCTTCACATTCCTCCAGCCCGGACGGCTGAAAAGCGAAGTGATGTATCTGATGCTCTCATCCTCTTCCCCCTGCGGAACGATCAGGATCTTGTCGATATTGCCTGTGATCATGGCCTCAAGTGAAAGGCTTTCAGTAAGGATACCGGTCTCATCCGCGACATTGATGCCGCCCAGATCCTCAATTATACCTGCAGCAAAATGATCGTCAGCCCTCTTGGCCCTAACCGATGAGAATGCGCTTCCGGCCCTCACGAAAAGGACTCTCGGCTTCTCCTCAATTTCCCCGCATTCCGCGATTATCTCATCTATGCCTTCCTCCTGCCGGGTACCGTAAAGCATGAAGAGATCATCACGGCCGGTAATGGAGGTAAGTGTCCTGAAGACAGCAAGGAAATCCTCAAAGCTGTCCTGTTTTATGAGAATCATGCTGATACCTTTCTCATCGAGAAAGCTTTTGAGACGCACATGAGATGCCGTATCGGTGGAACCCAGCACAAGATCAGGATGGCTTGAAATGAGAATTTCCGTATTTATGTTCCTTCCGGATGCACTGTCCACGAGAATGGCATCAGGGGAGGCAAAACCTCTGTCTATGGAATCCTGGACTGTGATGTCGACGCTTCCTCCGGCCAGAGACCAGAGATCGGCTATGGAAGAATTGAGACACGCAGCCGTAAATGCAAAAAGTGAAGAAATGCTGCACAGCAGCATGAAAAGACAAAGAAAGGGCTTTTTCATCATGATAATCCTCAAATGAAGGATTTCAGATTTTTCAAAGCCCTTTCCTTCTATTGCAAGTCTGGCAAATCCTGAATCCTGATCAGCAGGTCGCCCCGCCGATAACATTCTTCTTCAAGATCTTTTCTTTGTCAATCTTGCCGCTGAAGAGTTTATCCTCAACATACTCCAGGCCCAGACGGTTCACGGTATCGGCAAAGCGCTCGCCGCTGATTCCCTCGTCCCTGAAAAGCAGGATCGCATTTTCAACAAGCTGGATGACTTCCTCCTCGCTTGTAAGTATGCGTGAAAGTCTCTTGCCTAGCTCTATCTTCTTGCCCCACCGTCCGCCGACGTAGACGGCATACCCTGTGGTATATGACGGAGTGACTGAGAACGGGCACTTGTCAAGGCAGCGGCCGCAGTGGTTGCATTCGCTGTCCTTCACGACCAACTTCCCGTCTTCAAGGTGGGCGATCTTTATCGGGCAGGCTTTCTCAACCTGGCACACACGGCAGCCTTTGCATTTGTCGAAGTTGAAGTCGACTATTCTCTGTCCCATTATTCCGATGTCATTCAGGCTCGGCTTGACACAGTTGTTCGGACATCCGCCGACCGCAATCTTGAATTTATGAGGCAGAGCCACACCATGCCATCCCTCATAGAAGATCTTATGAAGCTTCTCAGACAGGTCAAATGTATCGATAAGACCGTACTGGCAGGTTGTACCTTTGCAGGAAACCACCGGACGGACCTTGCTTCCGGTTCCGCCGGTATCAAGACCTCTCTCCTTCAGATAGGCCATAAGAGGATCGATGTTCGAATATGGAACACCCTGAATCTCAAGTGTCAGACGTGTTGTCATAGTCACTTCACCGCTTCCGAACTTCCTTGCACCCTCTGCCACGGCTATCTGTTCCTCTGATGTGAGTTTTCCGTTCCTTGTTATCACGCGGACATTGAAATGATCAGGCTGCCTCTTGTCCTGAAGACATCCCAGTCCTTTAACTCTTTTCACTTCCTCAGGCGGAATCACAGAACCGAAATCGACTCTGACATCATTGAAGGTAAGACCTCCTTCAAGCACTCTTGTATTCGTGTATCCGTAATATTTCAGGCGGTTCTGAAGGAAATATCCTCTCTTTCCCCTTGCACAGACAAGAAGCAGCTTCTCATCCTGCGCAATGCCCTCAAGAGGACCGGTGACATGTCCAAGATCGATCCACTGCGCACCGGGAATCGTTTTTTCAGGCATGACATCAATGACTTTGTAGCCCTTTGCCCGTGTCTTCATGTATTCAAGCGGGGTAATTGTCTCAAGCTGTCCGAGTATCTTGTTCTCAAGCACATTGCACACCTGTGTGAACGGGGAGATTGCTGTAGAGAACGGAGGAGCATAGGAGAAATCCATAGTATCGAACTCCTCCGCCTTCATGCCTTTTGAAACTGCCACAACGGCAATATCGTTCACCTTGTCCACATTGCCGCTTCCAAGCACCTGGAAACCGAGTATTCTGTGGGTCTTCCTTTCGGCAATGAGCTTCATGATGAAGGACGAGGCACCCTCATAATAATGTGCCTTGTCATCTGTCACCGCAATTGCAGTGACGACCTCAAAGCCTTCCTTAACGGCAGCAGCCTCGGTAAGACCCGTGCGTCCCGCATTGAGATTGTCGAGTATCCTGACAACACCAGTGCCGAGGGCGCCGGGGTAAACGGCATTCTTTCCGGCAGCGTTCTTTGCAAGCACCCTCGCGCTTATGTTCGCAGTCGAGCCCATTGCAGAGTACATTCTCCCTCCTGTGATCCTGTTTGTCACAAGTGCACAGTCTCCGGCCGCATAGACATCCGGAATATTTGTCTCCATGTTCTGATTGACAACGATCGCACCCTTTTCCATCTCAAGCGCGGTATTCTCAAGGAATGAGGTGGAAGGACGCACACCAAGTGCGAGGATTACCATATCGGCTGGAATCTCGGACTTGTCAGTCCTGACTGACACGGCCTTTCCGTTTTCTCCTTTGATCTCCTCAAGCTTTGCTCCAAGAAGCACTCTGGTACCGGACTCTTCAATTCTCTTTCTGGCCCATGCAGCCATTTCCACATCGAAGGCATTGGGCATTATCTGGTCAGCCATGTCAATGATGGTGACTGAAAGCCCTTCCCTGCGCAGGTTCTCTGCAATTTCGAGCCCGATGAAGCCGGCACCTGCGACAACGGCCTTTCTCACTCCGTCTTTCTTCGCATATGTCCTTATCGCCTGAGCATCATCGGGAGTGCGGACCGTGAAGACACCTTCATTCTTCACTCCATCAATTGCAGGAACAATGCTCTGGGCACCTGTCGCTATGATCAGCTTGTCATAACTCTCTTCCCTTTTGTTTCCGTCCCTGTCAACGCAGGTGACAGTCTTTTTCTCAAAGTCAGCACCGACGGCCTCAGTACCGGTCAGAACATCCACACCGGTAAGTGATGAATATTTTTCAGGGGTGTTCACGATAAGCGAACTTCTGTCCTCAATCACTTCCCCTATGTAATACGGAAGTCCGCATCCTGCATAGGAAATATCATTCCCTTTCGTAATGATCCTGACATCAAGGGATATGTCTTCCCTCTTCAGCTTGGCGGCAGCCTTAGTTCCGGCCGCTACACCGCCTAAAACCAGTATCTTCATAAAAACCTCTTGCCTCCATGCTAGCGCAATGATGAGCTGAATACAAGAAACTATCCAATCAGGGACATGAAGCGCCTGACAAGAAGCTCTGGTTCAACCTTTTCCATCATGTACTCAGCAGGAAAAAAGCCGCAGTTCACCCTGAATGAGGCAAGAGAAGCCTCTTCTTCCCTTCCTTTCCACGGACAGAAACCTTTCCTGTTTATGTGTGATGAGAAAGTGCAGTCTATGAACGATGCCTTCCCCTCTGGCCGCCATGGTCTCATGAGGTATACCGATTCATCTTCAAGATTCTCATGCTCAAACGAACAGTCCCTGAATATGAAGCCGATATCATCTGCATGGCCTGAAGGGGCGCACACATACCCCGCTTCATTTGAAATTATCCTCACATTCTCAAAAAGCGCATCGGCGCCGCCGAAGATGAAATCCACACCGCCATGAATGCAGCCTCCTCTGACATACACCCGGTTCAGAGTGCGCGGGGAAAAACAGCGCGGTCCGTAAAATCCTCTTTTTTCCCTTTCTTTTTCGGGCAGAGGTGCAAGGAAAAGAGTATCCTGATGACCGTAAAGCTCCACATTCTCAAGAAAGGCCTTCTGTACATCAAGATAAAGGGCCAGGGCCTGTCCGGCATCGCATCCGCGCCCTGCATTGTTCTCAAAGCGCAGGTTCTCAAGATGAAGCTCATGACCTGAGAAGAATGCCGTATAGCTTCTGAATGTTCCTCTTTTGAGTCCGTCCGGCATTATGGTGCGCGCACTGTCGCTCCAGCGGATGACAACGCGGCCTTCCCCTGCAATCGTCAGCTTTCTCTTGTCGGCAAAAAGCTTCTCCTCATACACTCCTTCCTTTATGATTATCTTTCCTTCCGTCTCATAAGGAACCGCATCAATGGCTTCCTGTATTGTGTAATAGTCTTCTCCGCTGTGTCCGACTGTGAGTTCAAGCATACACCTCTCTCCTTATATGGATAAGGATACCCTCTCTTCAGGCATGCAGGCAACATGAATGGAGAATCATCATCTATATTGACAGCGTGTCAGAATAGTGTGATCATTACACTGACACACTGTCAGAAAAAAAAGAATTGCATCCATGGAGGAAATCACATGAAAGCCAAAGTTTATTTCACCAGAACCATTACACCGGACAAAGTTGTTGAAGCCTATGAAAAACTCGGCATACAACTTCCGGGTAAAGTGGCAGTCAAAGTCCACTCGGGAGAAAAGGGAAACCAGAACTACCTGACACCCGAATTCTGGCGTCCGGCGGTTGAGAAAGTCAACGGTACCATTGTTGAATGCAACACCGCATACGGAGATGCTGCCGGCGGAGTGAGGGACAACACTGAATCACACTGGAAACTCATGGAAGAACACGGATGGACAAAGTACTTCAATGTGGATCTGATGGACGGAGAGGGTCCTGATGTCATCTGGAGTGTGAAAAACGGAAAAGTCCTTAAGGAAAACCATGTGGGAAAGAACATACTGAATTATGATTCGATGCTTGTCCTCGCCCACTTCAAGGGGCATCCTATGGGTGGTTACGGCGGTGCTCTCAAGCAGCTTTCAATAGGGTGTGCAAGCCGTGCGGGAAAAGCGCTCATCCACTCTGCAGGTGTCACTGACGACCGCTTTGAGACCTGGCAGAAACATGCGGACAGCACAGTCTTTCCCGAAGCGATGGCAGATGCTGCGATGAGTGTGGTGGAACACTTCAGAGACAGGATCGCATTCATCAATGTGATGAAGAATCTTTCAGTGGACTGCGACTGCTGTGAGGTTGCAGAGGATCCATGCATGAGAGATATCGGAATTCTCGCATCCCTAGATCCTGTTGCAATTGATCAGGCATGCATCGATCTTGTCATCAGCAGTGATGACCAGGGAAAGGATCATTTCATGGAGAGAGTGAACAGCCGCAACGGCATCCACACAATCGAGGCGGCAGCAGAACTGGGATACGGCACAAGAGAGTACGAACTTATCGAATTCTGAAAAAGCAGAACACATAAATTCAGCGGCGGGCGTGCCTCGCAGTTATTGTCAAAGTAACGGATCATCCCTCAGACGACATGATCAATATCGCATACCAGCGGCAGAGGATACAGTTTGATCTTCTCCCCGTCTTTCATCAGACGGAGGGCATTCATAAGGGAGTACGCGCTGATTCTCCTGTTCTCGAAGGGAGAGAAGTAATACGTGCGGCTTTCAGAACACATAACGCATGTGCACAGTGTTTTCTCGCATTCCTCACTTTCCGCCGATTCCCTCAGCATACCGTCAGGAACCGTTACGGTTGAGAAAATACTGAACATGCGGTTCACGGCATCTTCCTCATTATTTCCGGGAGGAGAAAAATCCTTGGCAAAGGCAAGACGCACGAACCTGTCGGGAGACGAGAAACTGCCGGGCAGGCCGAAGCTGCCGCCGGTGCCGCTGCCGAATGTCGAGACACTCTCGCCCAGAAGAGGCCGCGGCGGGGTGTGAAACGGAGAGAGTGCAACATAGTTTTTCAGATTGTCATGCTGCCATCTGTAACCGGGGGCATTCGTCATAACGCCGACTGTATTGCGGTGAACAGTTATGCCATCTTCATCAGGCTCGATGATGACAGCCTCCCCGCTTTCATCGCTGAAAATATAATGCACGGACATATGGGAGTTGAATATAAGCCCGCCTGTCAGATTGATTTTACCGGCCATTTCGCACAGTTCATCTATGCAGGAACAAAGGCCGAGCATGTAAGGAAGGAAGAATGCAGGATGCACATCGGTTTTCCCCTTCTGCGTATCAAAGTGGCCGTAAGACGGGAAGTTCTGAAGTGTTCCCATGAGGCCTTTCTCGTTTATCGCGTCGGTGAAAATGGGAGAAGCGGAGCCCTGTATGGCATTGCCGATGAGGCCGTATCTCAGACTGACCTTCTCCCCTTCTCCAGAGGGGGATGTATTCAGTTCATAACCTCCTGCAATGAGCGTTATCATGTTGCCCTTAAGATCGCCGAACATATCATAGGTGCGCCCGAGAAAATGCAGGTTGTCTTCACTCTTCCATGAAAAACCGGAACAGCCGGGAGAAAAAAACTTTCTTTCCATCACAGTCTCCTTGAAAATATTATATCCCCATATCGTGAAGAGGTGAAAATTTTGTTGTTTTATTTGAAAGGCGGGTCAATTAAACCTGTCACATTGAAATGCAGTGTGCTATTATTGTGGCTCTTCACGTTTTCTTAGGGGAATTGTATTTCACAGATGGGATGGAGAAGAACTGAATGAGAGTGAAGAAGTAGTCTTCATCCCGGTATCCGTACCCAATCCTCTTGGCAACCTTAATCCTGTTGTTGAAGCCTTCCAGCCTGCCTGTAGATATGGGATGAGATGCATGGGCCACAAGCCCGTCAATCCTCTTCTCTTTCAAATCTGCGAATCTTACCAGGGCAGGTATTCCACTTGCTTTGGCCCCTTCAAACCAGGCCTCCCATCCAGTTCTTGCTTCCAGCGCATCTCTCAGATCAAACAGCCTGGACATCTCTTCTTTCATTGCATGACACAGCGACAGGTCAGCATGGTCATCGAGAATCTTCATGAGTGCCGCAGACTTCTCTTCAGACAGGCTGTCTCTTCCTGCAAGCAGAATCCATCTTGCACCTTTCACCTCTGAGTACAGACGCTTTTCAGCTTTCACTTCAGCCTTGGAAAATCCTTCTTCATCCATCTTTCTGGCCTGAGCACTATGCTTCCTGGCTTCCTCAAGCCTTACGACACCGAGAACATCCTTTGCGAACTGTGCCTGCATGTGGTACCTGTCGTAGACAATCTTTGCCTTGGGAAGGTGTTCAGCAACCAGGAGGTTGTAGGATGCATTCATGTCCATTGCCACAGCCTCAACTTCAGACAGGTAATTCATGTCAATTTTCTGAAAGAACCTGGAAAAGTCTGCCTTTGTCCTGCCTTTGCCAACCCACAAGACATCACCTTCATCCAGGTCCATCACACAGGTTGCGTACTTGTGCCCTTTATGGATTGCAAACTCATCAACGGCAAGGTGCTTTGGCCTGTATCCGTCCTTTGCCAGTTTCTTCTTCCTTTCAGCGATGGCTTCAGCCATTACTCCTTTGTGGAGATGTTTGATCGTATCCCAATGAGCACCTGTAATCTTCTGTACTGTGGTTATGGGAATATTGAAGCGCAGGAATGAGCTTATCCATGAAGCTGCACGTTCAGTTATCCGTGTCTGAGGGTATTTGAAAGGAATCTCTTCACAGAAGGTCCTCATGCATTTCTGGCAGCGGTAACGGTGGTAATTTGCCTCCACATCCTGCCTTGTCCCAGGGTACACTGGCATGTCTGAAATAACCGAGGGCAAGGAAGGTCTTGTGCAGGAGCCTTGTCCCCGGGTACACTGGCATGTCTCTGAGTCTTATGCTGTAGTTACCACAGATGTGCACATGGCCATTGCAGTAGGGACATTGCACATCCTCTGTCTCTTTGTTGCTCTTCAAATGGAGAAGACTCTGCTTTCCATCTTCTGCTATTTCAGTGCTGATGTATTCATAGGGTTGAAGAGATAGGTAGTTTGCTATACTTTGTTCAATGAGCATGTGTTCGTCCTTTAGTTTTTTGTGTGGTATCTGAACTTTAGAACGCGCATGCTCTTCTTTTCAATCTAGCTCTTCATCCCCTATCTTTCCGTGAAGAACCAAAAAATGGAAGAAAACAAGAAAAAGAAAACATCACAGAAGACAGACGGAAAGCAGGAAATGGATAAGAAAGTATCCGCATCCCCTCTTGTCATAGGAATCGGAGCCTCTGCCGGCGGTCTTGAGGCACTGCAGCAGTTTTTCGACTACATGCCGTCCCACAGCGGTTTCTGCTTTGTTGTCATCCAGCATCTGTCGCCTGATTACAAAAGCCTCATGGCGGACATCCTAGCAAAGCACACGCAGATGTCTGTGTATCAGGCGGAAAACCATATGGGCATCCATCCTGATACTGTCTATCTCATACCGCCGAAGAAATACATGACGATACAGCAGAATCAGCTGATTCTCTCCGACTATGATGCGGGAACGCTCAATCATCCGATTGATGTCTTCTTCACTTCCCTTGCCGAAGAGAAAAAGGAACACTCGATCGCCATTGTGCTCTCAGGTACGGGATCGGACGGTACGAACGGCATAAAGGCAATAAAGGAAAAGGGAGGACTTGTCATCGCCCAGGCACCGGAGAGTGCGAAATTCGACGGCATGCCGCGCAGTGTGATCAATACGGGACTTGCAGATTTCATACTCTCACCAGAAGAGATCACGGAAGAGATCCTGAACTTCTCTTCCACTCCCATACTCCTGCGTTCCCGCCCGGGAGACGCGCAGGCAAATGAGGATGACGAGCTTTTCTCAGAGGAGGAAACACTCTCGCACATCTATGCGATATTGAAGAATGCAAGCGGGATAGACTTCACATATTACAAACGTTCAACCATCCTGCGCCGCATAGAGCGCCGCATGCTGGTCACACATACCGCGACGCTTTCCGATTTCGCCCATCTGCTCGGTGACAACACGGAGGAAGTGAATATCCTCGTAAAGGAAATTCTCATCGGTGTCACAAACTTTTTCCGTGACCCGGGTTTCTTTGAGAAGCTGAAATACAATGTGATTTACAAGATTGTCGACAGGGCGAAGGAAGATGAACCGATAAGGGTCTGGAGCGCCGGATGCTCTACAGGTGAAGAGGCTTATTCAATCGCGATCCTATTCAAGGAAGTGATGGAGGAACTTGAAGTCACAAGAGACATCAAGATATTCGCAACAGACGTGGACAGCCGTGCCATCGAACAGGCAAGCAGGGGCGTTTTCTCGGAAAACATAATCGACGATGTCTCATCCGACCGTCTTTCAAAATTCTTCATCAAGCAGAACGAGCAGTACCAGATCTGCCGCGAGATAAGGAAAATGATCGTCTTCGCGACACACAACATGTTCTCCGATCCGCCTTTCGGCAAGCTTGATCTCATCGTCTGCCGCAACGTGATGATCTATTTCCAGCCTGTGCTGCGCCGCGGCCTTTTCGCGATCTTCCACTCGGCGCTGAAAAACAACGGCTATCTCTTCCTCGGCAAGAGCGAGACCGCCGGAGAATACGTGAATCTCTTCAAGCCCGTGTGCAGTGCGGAGAAGATATACATACACAAAGGAGATGGAAAAGTCGAGGACCTCACCCCGCCGACTTTCAATATTCCCAACATACAGGCAATCTCTCCATCCAGCATAAGGGCATCCGTCAAGCCGAATGACGAGAGCAACGGTGAAAACCTGTATTCCAGATTCCTTGAGAAATTCCTCCCTCCTTCAGTCGTCATCGACAGGGATGACAATGTGGTTCATTTCTTCGGCGCCTACAGCGACTATCTCACAATCGCGCCGGGAAAAGCGACGCTGAATTTCTTCAGCATGGTCAACAGGGATCTCAATCTTGTCGCGGCAACGGGACTGAGCAAGGTGCGCAGCGAGCATAAGGGAGTGACTTACACATCAATCGCAGTTGACTGCCCGTCCGGACGCAAGGTAATAGATCTGTCAATCCAGCCTGTCCCGCAGTCAGATGCCGGCGATGATGAAAGTCTTATCGCGATTCTCTTCCTTGAGAACAGACCGGCAGAACTTGAAGGGAATGTGGAGAAGTACGATCTCGATGCAACAGCCGCAAAGCGCATTGCGGAGCTTGAGAAAGAATTCTCGGTCTCGCAGAGCGATCTGAGAGCCACCATCCAGCGTCTTGAGACCGTGAACGGAGAGCTCCAGGCTGCAAACGAGGAGCTTCTGACAGCCAACGAGGAACTCCAGAGTTCAACAGAAGAGCTGCAGTCCGTCAATGAGGAGCTGTACACCGTAAATACCGAGCACCAGCTGAAGCTTGACGAGCTGACGATGATGACAAACGACCTGTCGAACTTCCTCTCATCCACGATGATCGGCATTCTCTTCGTGGACAGCAATCTGAACATAAGAAAGTTCACCGAATACGTGGGACGCGAATTCCAGCTCATGGATCATGATATCGGGCGTTCAATCCAGATATTCGCACACAGCTTCCCGGATGAGGCGATCGAGGCCGACTGCCGTACGGTCTTAAGGGATCTGATCTCCATCGACCGTGAAGTTACGGCAATGAACGGACGCTGCTATACATTGCGTATCGCGCCGTACAGGACAACCAAAAACAGCATAAGAGGACTGGTCATCACCATCATAGACAGTCTCGGGGAAAATCCGCTTCATAGCGGAGATGAGAATAAGGAAAAAGCTGAGAAGTGAATCGTGATGCCGCAGCATGCGGCATCCCCTGTCTCACTCTCACAGAAGGAGAGAAAATTTTTCTTTCCTTATGGAATGTTTATCATTACATTAGGTGCAGGAGAATGATAAACATGAAAATAGTTCTTTTTGACACCAAAAATTATGATAAAAAGCATTTTGACGCGGCAAACAGGGATTACGGCTTTGAGATCGTATACCTCGAGCCTGCGCTGAATGCCCACAGTGCAGTCATGGCAAAAGGTGCGGATGTGGTCTGCCCGTTTGTCAACTGCACGGTTGACAGAACTGTCATCGACATCCTCAGTCAGGAAGGAGTCCGTCTCATCGCCATGCGTTCTGCCGGCTTCAACAACGTCGATTACCAGTATGCGAATGAGAAAGGCATTCCTGTCGTGAGAGTTCCGGCATACAGTCCGCATGCTGTTGCCGAACATTCTTTCGCCCTTCTTCTCGCGCTTGTCAGAAAGCTGACACATGCATATGTGAGGACAAGGGAATTCAACTTCTCCCTCTCCGGCCTTGTGGGCATGGATCTGTACGGCAAGACATTCGGAGTTGTCGGCACCGGAAAAATCGGCAGGGTTGCAATCGGCATCGCAAAAGGATTCGGCATGAAAGTCCTTGCATACGACCCGTATCCGGCAAAGGATCCTGATGTGCAGTACACAGATCTTGACACACTTCTGAGAGAAGCGGATGTTGTCTCGCTGTACTGTCCTCTCACAAAAGAAAACAGGCACATGATCAATGCGGCAACCATTGATGCCATGAAGGACACAGCCTTCCTGATCAATACCTCCCGCGGTGCCCTGATCGACTCCGAAGCTCTGGTTGAGGCTCTGAAGGAGAAGAAACTGGGAGGCGCGGCACTGGATGTCTATGAGGAAGAAGCCGGAATATTCTACACGGATCAGAGCAGCGAAGGCATAGAGGATGACACTCTTGCCCGCCTCATAAGCATGCCCAATGCGATTATAACATCACATCAGGGTTATCTTACCGAGGAAGCCCTTAGTGCAATCAGCGGGACAACGCTTGCGAATGTGAAGGAATTCGAAGAAGGAAAGACTCTGACCAACCAGGTGAAGTGAAAACAAAGGATCTGCTGTCAGCAGATAAAATGTCTGCCGGACTGACCCGGCAGACGTAAGACAGACAATCTGAAAAATCAAACGTAATATTCCATCGGATATGCAAGATACTGCAGCTCGTCAAGCTGCTCGCTTGTGACATACCCGGAAGGAGCATTGAGAAGAGACGGTATGCGGTTGACGATTGTCGCACAGGTGTGTTCGACGGTGGCAGGCTTCACAACATGGAATTCCGTGTCAGGCTCGCCTGTGATCTTCCAGTCGCACATGTCGCCGTCGTCAGGGCAGTATACAACAAACCCTTGAGATAGATGCAACCATTCAGGGTGGTCAGGTGAATCACGGCATCATCTGAAGAGGCACATGTCTCTTGATGAAATCCTTTGAAATCTCAGCAAATTCCTCTGCATTGCTGAGTATTGCAGGATGGCCTCCATGTGAGAACATATGGATCGAGGCATTGCCCATCATCTC
>CALXYO010000003.1 GCA_944393005.1 uncultured Spirochaetales bacterium
TTTTGAACGATTATAAAAAGAAAAAGTTCGCAGTTCTCTCAGATATTTCTGAATTATTTATGTCATATTATCTGGAACTACACCAATCATCTGGCAGACCCCTTCCAGTTCAGGGATTGACGTCTTCCTGGAGACTCTAAGGAAAAGGACCTTTTCGCTCTCAAGGTCAATGACCATTGTGGTTCTTGTGCATAGAGGACTCGCCTTCCCTATGAAGCGGTGGGCGCCCTCTGGCCGTATCTCTTCATACGCATGCTGTGTTCCAAGAAACAGGAATTCAGTGCATAGCGTAATTTATCTTTACCATATGAATATGATCTTCCCAAACTCCATTGATATTCAGATAGTATTTTGAAAGCCCTTCATTCATATACTGATTTTTTTCTAGAACTCTTAAAGACGCTTTGTTTTTCGGCATGACATTTGCTTCTATGCGGTGTAGACCTAATTCCTCAAACGCATATCTTGTAATCATTTCTACAGCCATAGACATATATCCGTTGCCCACATAATCTTTGTCTAATTTATATCCAAGAAATGCCGAGCAAAAAGCTCCCCATACCACATTGTTCAAGCCGATTGCACCTATTATTTTTGAGGGCTCTTCCTGCAATATTATATAAAAACGAAAAGCTGTTTTTGCCTCATAATCAGCCATTTCCCTTTTTAATGCTGTTTGCTGATATTCCAGAGTGAAAAACCCCTCGCTGCGTACAGGTTCAAAAGTTTCTAAAAATGCCCTGTTTCTCTTATAGTAATCAACTACTTGTTCTGCAAGAGATGGCTCTGCAGGGATAAGTCGAATATATTGATTTTCCATTTTTCCAAATATGCACTCCTGCATTCTTCAATTTGCTGTTCTCATTATATCATTTTCTCCCAACCACTTGCACGAAATTGTGGAACTGGATGAAGATGGGCACCAACTTCAGGAGAAGTGGCCACTGATCTGCTATGGTGCCGCTCCCGATTCCAGGGTTGCAATCTCGAATCCACCTGGACGACCCCTTGAAAAACACAACCACATTAATTTGAAACCTCTCTTTTTGTAAGAAGTCTAGACACCACTATATAATGGATGCAACATAACTCCTTGTAATTAAACAAAATTTCTATTTTCTGAAACAAGTTTTCTGTTTGAACATTAAGAAAATTGAGAAAAGTCGCCGTGTAAAACCCCGTCTTCACCTTCAAAACAAGAAAGCATGTTTCAAGCTCAAATTCCTAAATAGGGTATGTGACAGCTGATTATGAAATAACGTTTCCCTAAAATGGAAATCATCTTCCACAAATGCAACAAATACATATGAAATGCCTTTTTTCCTGCATATAAGAGTGTTTCATCTTGTTTTTTGCCAATTGAAAGTGGAACATGGATTCAAATTTTTTGTATTGTCTTTCTACCTATTGCATCTTACTTTCCAATCTTGTAACATGATATATAAATCTTAAGAAGTTATTTACTAGAAAGCATCATATAGGGATGGAGGTTCGAGCCCCGTCTCTCACGTAAAAATCTCTGGTTTATGCCAGAGATTTTTTGTTGTTTTCGGTATTCCTTCAAATTCTTAACAGTATTTTGGTTAACCATCTATTTATGTATTCTGGTATATAATGAAAGACAGTTAAAACAAGTAGGGAATGGAAGGGCTGACCGATCACCACCAGCAAGTTTTCTTTCGAACAGCTGATCATGAATGACTGGCTGTATGTCGATAAGACCGAATATGTGTGGAAGCTTGTCAATATCACGTTTCCGAATATTGAGGCTGCCAGTTCATTCACAGGTTCACTTGTGGTACATATTCTTCATCAGGAAATGACATTCAAACTGTAATCGATTTGCACGCAATGCCTTGAAAGATGGTAGTACAGATGATTTCATTTGTTCTGAAAGAAACATCAGAGAGTGGAAAGAAGAAGTCTTGACATCTGAGAATGCCGCAGGCTATATGAAATAAGAGAGGCACCTTACAGCACCTCTCCTGGCTATTGAACTTCATTTCAGGAAGCCTTCAATTATCTTTGCTTCTGCCTCTTCCTCGCTCAGGCCGAAAGTCCGGAGTTTCATTATCTGCTCACCCGCGATCTTGCCGATTGCGGCTTCATGGATCAGGCTTGCATCTTCGCATGCCGCATACAGGGCAGGGGAAGCATTCACCTTGCCGCCTCCCGTGATGATGGCATCACATTCACTGTGACCGGTGCAGCGGGCGTTTCCTGTGATTGTTGATTTATATTCCTGATAGGAAGAATCCCTGGCAACGGATCTGGATACGAGATCAACGGCAGAGTCATCTCCGCTGAGGGTGACCTCGAATTCGGTACATGCCTTTTCATTTCCTGTGGTGAGCAGATGTTCCTTGATCACCAGACGGGCACCGGCTGCAAGTTCTGCTTTGGTCACTCTTTTCGTACTGTCAACTCCGCCAAGCTGGCTTGTGTCCATTTCAAGACTGCTGCCTTCTTGCATATAGACTTCAGTGACCGGATCGATGACTCTCCGTGTATCGTGTGTGCCGCCTTTTCCTATATGTTTTTCCTCATATACAGCCTTGCTGTTCCTGCCCATGAAGAAGCGGTGTATGCCGCTGTGACGGGCTTCCTCTCCGTTGTTCACATGGATGCCGCAGCCTGCGATGATTCTGACATCTGCGTCTTCTCCGACATAGAAGTCATTGTAGACCAGGTCGTTTATGTCAGCAGCGGTTACACATGCGGGGATTGCGACTTTTTCCCCTCTGGTGCCGGGTGCGATATGGATATCAAGACCGGATCCGTCAGCTTTTGGCTCGATCTTTATATGTTCGCTGGACATTCTCTCAATGCTTTTTCCGTTTTCCCTTATGTTATGGGCACAGCCTTCTTTCTTTATCTCATCCCACGAGGAAATAAGTTCAAGAAGCTCATCTCTTTCGCTCATAGTCTTTCCTCCTCTCTCATCCTCATCGGACATGACGGTATTGATACAAGGGAGGGCAGGATTTCATCCCTGCTTCCGTCTTTTGCAACGCTGCCGTTTTCAACCACTATTATCCTGTCGGCAACATCAAGGATCCGCTCCTGGTGGCTTATGATTATCTGGGAGGCTTTCTTCTCCCTCTTCATTTCCTCAAATGCTGCGATGAGACCTGTGAATGACCAGAGGTCGATTCCGGCTTCAGGTTCATCAAATATCACGAGACGGGAAGGCCGTGCGAGAACCGATGCGATTTCAATCCTCTTTATCTCCCCGCCCGAGAGTGAAGCATTCACCTCCCTGTCCTTGTAGTCCCTTCCGCACAGACCGACCTTCGCAAGCAGTGCGCAGACTTCCCCGTCGCTGAGGTCTTTCCCGCTGCCGAGGCTGAGAAGATCCTTTACAGTCAGGCCCTTGAATCTCACCGGCTGCTGAAAAGCATAGCTTATTCCGCGCTTTGCCCTTTGTGTGACGTCAAGTCCCGTTATGTCTTCTCCGTCCAGCATTATTGTTCCTTTATCCGGAGTGATGAGGCCTGCAATGACTTTTGCAAGTGTGGTCTTGCCTCCGCCGTTGGGGCCTGTTATTACGGATAAGCCTGTATTTTCTATTGTGAGTGAAAGATCCCTCAATATAGGCACTCCGTCAGGAGTGCTCCATGATATATTCCTCAATTCAAGCATCAGTATGCCTCCGTCAACAAAGAATAATGATTATGAATGGTTTCGGAAAGTGTTAGTTTTGACAAACATAAGACATGTGTGAAAAGAAAACAGCCGGCGGACCGGCTGTCTTGGTGCAATCAGAGAATATGATTCAGGAAGCTTCTTGTTCTCTCTGATTTCGGGTTGCTGAAAATCTCATCCGGAGTACCTGTCTCTATTATCTCACCGGCATCCATGAATATGATCTTGTCCGCAGCTGCTTTTGCAAATCCCATCTCGTGCGTGACCAGAAGCATTGTCATTCCTTCCTTTGCAAGATCAAGCATTACATCAAGGACTTCCTTTATCATCTCGGGATCCAGCGCGCTGGTCGGTTCGTCAAAGAGCATGGCTTTGGGCTTCATTGCAAGGGAACGTGCAATGGCGACTCTCTGCTGCTGACCGCCTGAAAGCTGGTTCGGCCTGTTCTTCGCCTTATCCTCAAGCCCGACACGCTTCAGAAGGCTCATTGCAAGTTCATCTGCCTCTGCCTTATTCATCTTGAGCACCTTGCGCGGTGCAAGTGTTATGTTGTCCAGAACGGAGAGGTGGGGGAAGAGATTGAACGACTGGAACACCATGCCGACTTCTTCCCTTATTTTCCTCAGATCGGTTTTCGGATCCGTAACTTCAATTCCGTCGATCCTGATTGAGCCGCTTGTGGGTTCCTCAAGCTTGTTCACGCTTCTCAGCAGTGTTGACTTTCCCGAGCCGCTTGGCCCGATTATCACAACGACTTCTCCGTCATTTACAGTCAGGCTTGCATGCTTGACTGCGTGTACCGTTTTTATTCCCTCTACAGTGAAGTCCTTGCAGAGGTCAGTAATTTCAATCTTAGCCATTTTTATGCAGTCTCTCCTCAAGCATACCCACAAGCCTTGAAAGCACAAGTGTGAATATAAGATAAATCAGTGCGACGATGAGCATCGTCTCAAGGGAAAGGAAGGTTCTTGAAATGTATTCCCTTCCTTTTCTCAGAATATCGGCAAGTGCAAGCTGGCTTACAAGGGAAGAATCCTTGAGCATTGATATGAATTCGTTTCCGATTGCTGGCAAGACAACCTTCACTGTCTGCGGAAGGATTACATGAATGAATGTCTGGCTACGGCTCATGCCGAGTGCGGTTGCCGCCTCGGTCTGTCCTTTCGGAATCGCCTGAATGCCGGCTCTGACGATTTCTCCCATGTATGCGCCGAAGCAGATTGACAGCGAGATGATCGCAGCGAGCATTCCTTCAAGATGCAGGAAGCGTCCCAGTGCATAGTAGATGAATATGAGCTGGACGAGGAGGGGAATACCTCTTATGAGCTCAACATACACACCTGAGATCATGTTGATCCAGCGGCGTTTTGATACCGAGCCGAGTCCGGCGAAGGTACCGATCACGACTGCTCCGATAATTGCGAATATCGTGACCTGGAAAGTAACCGGTGCACCCTGGATACAGACAATGAATATCTGTCTGTATGGTTCCGGCTTGAAGATTATCAGGGCAAGCAGCAGTGCGATTGCCCCGATGAACGTGATACGCCAGGAAGAGAGAACATGTTTTTCTCCCTTTTTCGGAATCAGCGGACCATCTGTCATGGTGATGGTCGCCGGTTTCTTGTCATTCAGTGCGGCCGCATCAACAGAAAGAACCTTCTTTCTTATGCTTTCCGCCTTCAAGGCTTCATCAATCTGGTTGTTATCCATAAAACCTGTTTCCTTAAATCAAATTCCATTTAGCATACAGCTCTTCAAGCTGTCCGCTTTCTCTCAGAGTATCAACGGCAGAGTTGATAAGGTCAAGCAGTTCACTGTTACCTTTCTCCACTGCGATTGCTATATCCTCAACGGTATCGCTTGCCGTTCCGGTGACTGCGAGCATTTCCCTGTAGTTCTCATTTGCAAGTACGTAATCGGATGCGATCACCGAGTCACAGACAACCGCATCGCTGTTTCCGTTGATCATATCCTCGATTGCAAGTGCGATGTCCTCATATGCCTTTATCTCAATCTCGGGATATTCTTCCATCGCGAAATGACCTGTCGTTCCCATCTGGACACCGACTGTCTTTCCGAAGAGGGACCGGGCATCAGTCAGGTCTTCATTCTCCTTCAGTGTGAGGATCGACTGTGTTACCTGATATATGGTCTGCGAGAAGTCTATTGTCTGTTTTCTCTCTTCCGTTACCGTCACACCGCTTGCAATTCCGTCATACTGTCCGTTTGCAAGTCCTGCGAAGATTGTATCCCAGGAAGTATTGACGTAATCCATCGGAACACCTGTGACTTCGCTCATGGCCTTGATGAGGTCGATTTCAAAGCCGACTATGTCTCCGTTCTCGTCAACGTATTCAAGAGGAGGCCAGTTGGCATTTGTTGCGAATGTATATCCGTCATCTTCACCTGCACCTGAGGCGAAAAGGGTAACCGAGCAGATCAGAGCAAGTAAAACAAGAAAAGTCTTTTTCATAATATACCCCACTTTCTGTATAATATAGGCGTATTATGAAAATTTATGCATACAAGGTCAAGTAATTATGCATAAAATATGCATAAAAATTTAAACAAAATAAAAGGAGAGGTAAATCCTCTCCTTTTTTCCTGTTACCTTTAAAGTATGTTCCACTTTGCCTTGAGTGCATCGAAGGAACCGTCCTCCATCATCATCTCAAGACCTTTGTTGATCAGATCCAGGAGTTCCGTATTTCCTTTCTGCACTGCGATTGCGATCTCTTCTGTTGTGAACGGTTCTCCCGCAACACGGAGAATGCCTGAATAGTTATCGTTGGCAAGAACGAAATCTGAGGCGATGAGTGAGTCACAGACACAGGCTTCAAGGTTGCCGTTGATCATGTCCTGAATTGCAAGACCGATATCGTCATACTGTCTTCTGTCAACATCAAAGTCATCAAGCGCGAAGTCTCCTGTTGTTCCGATCTGCACACCGACTCTTGCGCCGTCTGTGAGATCATCTGCAGACTGGATCGGAGAATCAGTCAGGACAACCACGACCTGTCCCTGATTTGCAATAGGAGTGGAGAAGTCCATTGTGAGCTTTCTCTCATCTGTTATTGTGACACCTGATGCGACACCGTCATACTGTCCGTTTGCAAGACCTGCGAAGATTGTATCCCATGGAATGTTCTCGACGGTCATCTCGACACCGACATGCTCGCCGATAAGCGGAATGAGCTCTACCTCAAAACCAGTGAGGGTTCCGTTCTCATCAACGAACTCGAATGGAGGCCATGTGGCATCTGTAGCGAAATTGTATACACCATCATCCTCGCTTGCACCGCCTGCAAAAACAGGGCAGATTGCAGCAAGGGCAAGAATCAGAACAAAAGCAAGTTTTTTCATATTTTTTCTCCCTTGATTATCAAAATCTGCCCAAGTATGTAATTTTATGCATGCTTAGTCAAGTATTTTCTGCATTTTTATTCAGAAATCAGAAAATCAATGAATAAAATTACGCAACCGGTTCCTCAAGCGGTCTGATTTTCCTCTTATATACATATATGAAAAAGATTACTGCGAATGTAAGGCCGAAAACTTCTGCCACAGTGAAGCTGAGCCATACTCCGCTGATTCCCATAATTTCTGCAAGGATATATGCGCAGGGCAGCAGGACTATCAGCTGTCTTATGATTGAGACCATCATTGATGCGATACCGAATCCGGTTGCCTGGAATGATGAGATCAGTATGATTGAGAATGCTGCCGGAATGAAACAGAAGCTTATGATTCTCATTGCCGGTATGCCGATGGCCATCATTTCCTCTCCTGCGTTGAAGAATGAAAGCAGCAGGGAAGGGCAGAACTGGAAGATCAGTGTGCCGATGACCATGATTGCCACTGCAATTGCGATACCGTAGCGCATTGAATCCATCATTCTCTTTCTGCTCCTTGCCCCGTAGTTGAATGCGAGTATCGGTATGAGTCCGTTATTGAGACCGAAGATAGGCATGAACACGAATGACTGGAGCTTGTAATAGACGCCGAGGACGCTTACTGCTGTGTTTGAGAACTGGATCAGTATTCCGTTGAGTGCCGATACCAGAACCGTGCTGACACTGTTCATCACGATTGACGGGGCACCGACGACATAAATGTCCTTGATGATCCTTCTGCTCGGTCTCATCTGACTGAGCTTCAGCTTCACATAATGGTTCTTCCTCACATAGAAGATTGCAAGGAACATGGAGACCCACTGTCCGATCACGGTGGCAATTGCCGCACCTGCGACGCCCATGTCGAATGTGAAGATGAAAACAGGATCAAGAATGATGTTTGTGATTGCACCTGATGCCTGGATGATCATCGGATGGAATGAATCTCCGGTCGCCTGAAGTATTCTCTCTATTGCGATGTCAATGAAACATCCGAATGAGAAGCACAGACAGATCTGGGCATACTGAGTTGACAGTTCGAGAAGTTCCGGATCCTCAGTGAAGATGCTGAGGAACGGACGGGCGAAGAAAAGGCCGATGAATGCGAAAACGACAAATGTTATGAATGCCAGGAATACTCCTGTATTTGCCGCCATGTTCGCAAGGTCTTCTCTTTTCTCGCCGAGTCTTCTTGCCAGAATCGAGTTTATACCGACTCCCGTGCCGACTGCGAATGCTATTATCAGGTTCTGCAGCGGGAATGCAAGTGAAACTGCTGTGAGTGCCGCTTCGGAGTAGCGGGCTACAAAAATTGAGTCTACGACGTTATAAAGTGCCTGAATGAGCATGCTCATCATCATTGGAAGGGACATCTTCATGATGAGACGCGGAATACGCTCGGTTGCCATAATGTTTTCTTTTTGCATGGAACTTTTTTTAAGGCAAAATCTATTTTGTGTCAAGAAAATGAAATAAGGTTTCATAATGTGCATTCTGCCGCTGCATCATAAGCTCTTGCCTAAGGGGTGAGTTTTCTATAGGATTGCAGTGAAAAAAATTATTAAGAATATATGGAGAATGCCCATGATAGTTTGCAAGTTCGGCGGATCCTCTGTTGCGGATGACAGCCAGATCAGGAAAGTGAAGGCGATTCTTGATGCTGACAGCAGGCGTACGATCGCTGTTGTAAGTGCTCCAGGCAGGCGCAGCAGTGAAGATGACAAGATTACAGATTTGCTGTATGAGTGCAACCGTCTGGCACAGCAGAACAGAAGCTGCCGTCCTGTTTTCGAAAAGATAGCAGACCGTTATCTCGGTATTGCAAAGGCTCTGAAGCTCGATGCGGGCAGGCTTGTTCCGGCACTGGACGAGATCAGACAGGGTATCGATGCAGGCAGGGGTACTGACTATGCTGCAAGCAGGGGTGAATATCTGTCCGGTCTTATAATCGCCGCATATCTTGGATGGGAATTTGTTGATCCTGCCGACTACATCGTCATAAATTCAGATGGTACGGTCAATCCTATTACATACGAACGTCTTTCTGCACGTTTCTCTGAAGGAGGACACTATGTCCTTCCCGGATTTTACGGTTCCACCCCTGAAGGCGTGATCAAGACTTTCTCCCGTGGCGGCAGCGATATTTCAGGTGCCATCGCGTCCCGTGCCGCAAAGGCCGAGCTTTACGAGAACTGGACTGATGTCAGCGGCATTTATGCGGCAGATCCGAGAATCGTGAAGAATGCGAAGGTCATCAGCGAGCTTACATACAGGCAGGTAAGGGAACTCAGCGATGTGGGTGCATCTGTCTTCCACGAGGAAGCCATTGCTCCTGTGATCGAAGCAATGATACCGATAAACATCAGGAATACAAATGATCCTGATGCTCCCGGTACGATGATCAGTGCAGAAAGCAGCAACCACGGACTTATCGGAATTTCCGGCAAGGGCGGTTTCAGCAGGATAAAGATCAGAAAGCTCATGATGTTCAAGCGTCCAGGCATGAGGCATGCTCTGCTTACGATTTTCCATCTCTACGGAGTCCGTCCGAGTTTCTCCCTTTTCGGCATTGACTCCATCGTCTGGTACTTTGAGAGCAGTCAGGCGAGTGACAGCGTTCTTTCTGCCATGTGCGCCCGTCTGAAGAAAGATTTCTCTCTTGATGATATTTCCGTTGAAAGGGATGTCGCTGTTCTCGGCCTTGTAGGCACCATGGATGAGAGTACTGCTTTCATTGACGCTGCTGCGGCCTTGAGGGATGCAGGAATTCCCGTGAAGAGTCTTAATTACGGTGCTTCCGATGTCACAACTCTGATCGGTGTTGATGACAAGGATTGCAGAAGGGCAGTTGAGGTCATATACAACGCGCTTTTCTGACAATGTTTTCTTATCTTAAATATATGGCTCCACATTTGTGTGGAGCATTTTTTCTTTACTTTTCCGTATGCAAAAAAAGAGAGCCGATGCGGCTCTCTTTCTGTTGTCAGGCTTTTCCTGATCAGCGGATTGCAAGTTCTGTGTCGATATCGAAGAACTTTGCCTTTTCCATGTTAGGAATGAGGCTGATCTTGCTCTCAACAGCAGGAATGACTGTACCGTCGATCTTACCGATAACCTTTGCTGTGCTTGTTGCAACATAGACGTGGGTTTCAGCACCGAGAGGTTCAACAACTGATACATGTCCGTCAATTGTCTTGCCTGCTTCAGGAGTGTGAGTGAACTCAACATCCTCAGGACGGATACCGAATGTGACCTGCTTGCCGAGATAAGGTCTGAGGACCTTTGCCTGGTCGTCTGTGACATAGAGAGTGAATGTGCCTTCGTCGACAAGGATTCTGCCGCCGGCTTCCTTAACTGTCACTGTGACGAAGTTCATCGGTGGGGAACCAATGAAGCCTGCAACGAACTTGTTATCAGGATTGTTGTACAGTTCAAGCGGTCCGCCGATCTGCTGGATGACACCGAGCTTCATGACAACGATCTTGTCAGCCATTGTAAGAGCTTCAACCTGATCGTGTGTAACATAGATCATTGTTGCCTTGAGTCTGTGGTGGAGGCCGCTGATCTCAGCTCTCATCTGAACACGGAGCTTTGCATCGAGGTTTGAAAGAGGCTCGTCGAAAAGGAAGACCTTCGGCTGTCTGACGATTGCACGCCCTACAGCAACACGCTGTCTCTGACCGCCGGAGAGAGCCTTCGGCTTTCTCTCAAGAAGCTGCTCGATGTCGAGGATCTTTGCTGCTTCTCTTACACGCTTGTCGATTTCAGCCTTGTCGAACTTTCTGATCTTGAGTCCGAATGCCATGTTGTCATAAACAGTCATGTGCGGATAAAGAGCATAGTTCTGGAATACCATTGCGATATCCCTGTCTTTAGGCGGAACATCGTTGACGACCTTGCCGTCAATGGTAAGAGTACCGGATGAAATATCTTCAAGACCAGCAATCATTCTGAGTGTGGTTGACTTACCGCAGCCAGAAGGACCTACGAGAACGACAAACTCTCTGTCTTCAATGTCGATGTTTACATTGTCAACTGCCTTTACGCCGCCGTCGTAAATCTTGCAAATGTTTTCAAGTTTTACTGTTGCCATTTGTAAATGTTTACTCCTTTTTGAAACTTATGGCTCAAGTATGAGGCAGAAAAAATAAAAAATAAAGAAAAATTTCTGAAATATTGTTCTGATTTTGCTTGAAAACAGGCGAAAAAACGTGTTTTACTGACTATATAAATAAATTCAGTCAAAAAGAGGTGAATATGCCGAAAAAATACAGTGAAGTGGAAAAGGCGAACATAAAAAAGGATCTGCGTCTTCATGCGGAGCGCAGTCTGTTTCACAAGGGAGTGAAGGGGACAAGCGTCGATGAGCTGGTGAATCTTGCCATGATTCCGAAGGGAACATTCTATCTTTTCTATGAGACAAAGGAGGCGCTTTTCTTTGACGTCCTTGTCTCTTTCAGGCTGCAGATGCAGGATGAGATGATGGCAATGCTGCAGGAACTGGACGAGAACCATATCGTGACAAGCCTGACCACAGTATTTGCCTATCTGGTTGAGAATATGTACAGGAGAGGAATATTCCGTCTGCTCAATGAAGAGGAGATGCATATGATCTCACGCAAGAATGAGGAGGACATATATAAGAAGGAGAGAAAAGAACTGCTTTCCTTCTTCCGTGAGCTTTTCAGTCTTTTCGCCATCGATGACAAGGATGACATCGATGCGTTTTTCAATTCATTCCTCCTTATTGTATATTCAATGAACTATGCAGACAGAATGAAAAAGCCCCTGGATGCATGGCGCATGCTTCTCAGGGGCCTGATACTGCAGCTTGTCGGAGAGTAAGCTTATTCTTTCTTCTCCTCTTCTGCCTTTTCTTCCGCTTTGGGATCTATCTTCTCGATGACGGCCTGTGTGATCCTCTTGTCCTCAACATGGGTGACCGTTATGCGCAGGTTGTTCACCTCAACAGTGAAAGTCTGTCCGTCCTCCGGTATTTCATGGAGGCAGGAGAATACCATGCCGCCGACTGTGTCGTAGTCCCTGTCTTCGGGAATCTTCACACCAAGTTCATCTTCAAGATCCTCGATCGTCAGTGTTCCCGAAACTTTCCAGCGGTTGTTGTCGAGCTTCTCGATTTCCGGAGCCTCGGCTTCATCGAATTCGTCATAGATATTTCCAACGATTTCCTCAAGAAGATCCTCAAGTGTTATGATGCCTCTGGTCTCTCCGTACTCATCGATGACTATTGCGATATGTACCTTCTTCTTCTGCATGTCGGAGAAGAGCTGGTCAGCCTTGATCGTCTCTGGAACGAAATATGCACTGCGCAACATCTCGCGCACTGTCTTCTTTCTGCCTTCGTTGATGTTGAGAAGGAAGTCCCTTGCGTTGAGGATGCCGATTATGTTGTTTATATCCTCTTCGTATACAGGGTAGCGGGAGTTGCCGCTTTCCTTGATGGTTGCAAGGATGGTCTCATCATCGTCATCCACGCTGAAATAGTTCACATCGCCGATGCGTGTCATGATTTCAGAGACATTGATGTCATTGAACTCGAAGATGTTCTGGATCATTTCCTTCTCATCTTCCTCAATGGTTCCTGAGTCGCCGCCTGATTCAACCATCATCCTTATCTCCGCTTCTGATACCGCATCATCCTCGCTTGAGGTTTTCAGGTGAAGCAGTTTGAGGATCAGGTTCGTGGAACCGGATGTGATCCAGATGACCGGCTTGAATATTGTGGAGATCGCCTGAAGCAGCTTGAGGAATATTTTTGCCATCTCATAGCTTTTCTGCTGTGCGATGCGCTTTGGCACAAGCTCTCCGAAGATGATGGTGACGACTGTGAGTATGATGGTTATGAATATGACTGAGATGCTGTTGAGCGTTGAATACGGAATGCTGTCGACACCCAGTGAGATGATCCAGTCTGTCAGCGGTTCCGACAGGCTGTCCGCCGCGAATGCGGAGCCGAGGAATCCGGAGAGGGTGATCGCGATCTGGATCGCGGAAAGGAATCCTGCGGGATTCTCAAGCATCTTGAGAAGTTTTATTGCAGTCTTGTCTCCCTCTTCCTCCAGCATCTTCAGTTTTGTCGAGCTGAGAGAGACCATGGCCATTTCAAGGCCGGCGAATATTGCGTTTACGAGTATGAAAAACGCCTGTATTAATAATTGTCTTGGTACTGATATCATTTATTATGCTCCTTTATGTATCTGATGATTATCTGAAATAGCAGGCAGTTATGCCTCAGAGGAGCATCTTTTTATGAATTAGATAGAAAAAAACTGATGGGCAACTACTGTAAGGGTCATTGCCAGGGCCTTCGTCCACTTGGTTTGTCTTAACCTCCTTAAAAGATATATGTAGTAATATTATTAAGTCTTAGCCTGTGTCGTCAAGGCGGCACAATTGTCTCTTTGAGAACAGTTTTTGCACATAGATTGCACTGATGGCGTTAAAAACAGCTGTTTTGCAACATTTCTTTCTTGTTTCCTGTTTCAACCATGGTATAATTTGTCTAAACAGAAATTGGAGGTACGTTATATGGATATCCAAGAATTAAACAAAATCAGCCCGCTGCGCGTCTTTGACGATGCTATCAACGGTGGTCTTGGCAAAGGAAATCTCGGCGTTATCGTATCAAGACACGGTGTGGGCAAGACAGCATGTCTGGTTCACCTGGCAACCGACAAGCTCCTCAGAGGCGAAAACGTTATTCATGTCTCGTTCTCAGGCAACGTTGAACATGTAATGAACTGGTACAAGGAAGTATTCAAGGAGATTGCAGAGGTACAGTCTCTTGATGATGCTCATAATGTCTATGCAAGCATTCTCGCAAACAGAGTTGTCATGAACTTCTCTCAGACGCAGATTTCCATAGAGAAGGTTCTCTCTTCACTCAAGTCCCTCATCGAGCAGGGCAGCTTCTCAGCAGATACGATTCTCTTTGACGGCTATAAGCTTACTGTTGCCGATGAAGAGGATATCGTAAAGATCCGTGAATTCGCAAAAGAAATGAATCTTGAAGTCTGGTTCAGTGTATCCCCGGTAAATCCTGATGTCGTATATGACGAATACGGCGTTCCAAATACACTTGCAAAATACTACAGCTACATTGATGTGCTGGTAGGTCTCCGCTATCAGGAAGCGATAGACAAGGTCGTCATGACCGTGGTCAGGGCACACGGCAAGGAAGTTCCCAAGCCGATGCAGGTAAAGCTGGATCCGAAGACCATGCTTATAAGCCACTGACGTATGAGAACGGCACCGTGAAGGTGCCGTTGTTCATTTCACGAGGATTGTCACTGCTGCTGCGACCGCATCTCCGGTTCCAAGTTCTCCCAGACATCCTTCTGCAGTCTTCGCCTTGAGTGAGACTGCTGTGATGTCAAGGCCGAGAAGGGCAGCAAGGCTTTCCCTCACTTCATCAACATGAGGGCGGAGCTTCGGCCTTTCCAGAAAGACCGTCGCGTCAATGTTTATTATCTCTGCCTTTGTATCATCAAGCACGGCTTTAAGCAGCATTCTGCTGTCGGCATCCTTCCACTTGTCATCCTCAGGAGGGAAGTGAGAACCGATGTCTCCATCTGCACAGCTGCCGAGTACCGCATCAATGAGCGCATGAAGCAGGACATCCCCGTCAGAGTGTGCTTCTTCTCCCTTTTCTGATGGAATGATAACCCCGCCAAGGTAAAAAGGACGTCCTTCAACCATGCGGTGAAGATCATAACCGGTGCCGACTCTCATTGTCTGTCCTCCATGCCGTTGAGAAAACGGCGGAACATCTGGGAGTGTTCTCTCTCTTTCCTTCCTTCACGCCGCTCCTCTATATAAGTCAGTATCTGTTCTCTTGCATCCGGAATATCCTGTTCGAATGTTATCTTGATATTCTTTTCATCTCCCGGAACTATGGTGCATTGTCCTCCGGCTTTTATGTAAAGCTCCGCATCATCGCTTGCACCGTTGTCCGCTCCTGCAAGTCTGTGGGCATCAAGAATGCGCGTAAAAGGAAATATCTGGGGTGTCTGCACCCTGACAAGGCCTCTGCGGTCGACAATTTCCACGATATGCCCGTTCCTGTCGATTCTCCTTATCGAGTCCGTGACGGCAAGGCCCGGCAGGGCAGCGTCTTCTGTTGCCGCAACTGCAAGTGTCGAGAGTATGAGTTCCTGTGTTATATACGGCCGTGCTCCGTCATGAATTGCGGCGTAATCGAAACTGACGGGAAGGGCGGCAAGCTTTTCAAGTGCAAGATGCACTGACTCCTGCCTTGTCTCTCCTCCCCTGACGAATACAAGGGGAATTGCCGATATGTCGGCAAGATCCTCAAGCGCGATTATTGTCTCATACTCGCAGCCTTCCCTGTAAGTCACAGCGACAGCCGCAAGACCCGGGGTCCGGTAGAAGGGCAGTGCTGCCCTGTACAGCACACTGTGCCCGTCAATCTTCAGGAATTCCTTCTTCACGCTTTCCCCTTCGGCGAAGGATGATGAGAAACGCAGCGATGAACCTGCTGCTGTAAGTACAAGTGCGAATGGCGGAATATGCATTTTACTTTTCCAGTTTGGAGAATATCAAAGTTGAGATTTCTTCCTTGTCCTTTTTCATCGCATAGCTGGCTTCGTCAATGAGCAGACACAGCGCATTGTCATACAGCTTCCGTTCCTGGACAGGCAGTTCTTTGATCTTTGAACGATGGTACAGGCTCTGGACCACTTTTGCAATCGCCCCTATGGTGCCGCTTCTGATCAGGTCCTGATTTTTCTGATAGCGCAGTTTCCAGTCCGCAGGAACCGGTTCCATACGGGAGGACATCGAGTTTATCGCCTTCTGAGCTTCATCTTTGGACACAATGGAGCGGACACCCAGCTCACAGGCCTTGTTCACGGGTATGAGCAGTGTCATGTCTGTCGGCTCCAGATATATTGCATAATAACGAATGGTCTGTCCGTCCTTAGCTCTTTCCCTTATGTCCTTGATGATCCCGAGTCCCTGCTGGGGGTAGACTACCGGCTGACCTATACTGAACTGAAGTTTCCCACTCTTGCTATCCATAGCCTCATTTTACTTCAAGTTTACGGGAAACTCAATATATCTTTTTGTAAAGAATGTAATTACATGACATTTAAATAGCGTAAAACCATGATGATACAGACAAATATTATACCATATGTTTCAAACTTTTCACATTGAAAATCTGTTTTTTTTCATCCATAATCAGGTTATGGAAAAGAAAACAAGAGAATGCGGGGTGCTCCTGCATCCTGTGAGTCTTCCCTCTCATTGGGGAATCGGTGATATCGGAGAGAACGCCTTCAGATTCGTTGACAAGCTGAAGAATGCCGGAGTCAGACTCTGGCAGGTACTGCCGCTCGGTCCTACCGGCTTCGGAGACAGCCCATATGCCGCCCGTTCGACGTTTGCTGGCAATGAGCTGCTCATCAGCATGGAAAGCCTTTATGAGAACGGTTATCTGGAACTTGTGGACATATTAAATGTCCATCTTGATACTGATCGTGTCGATTACGGCCAGGTGAAGGAGCTCAAGATGCCTCTCCTGAGAAAGGCCGCACAGACTTTTCTCGCCAAGCCTCCAAAGGAATACAGGAAATTCTGCAATGCTAAGGCATGGTGGCTGGATGACTATGCGCTATATCAGGTGCTTTGCGCCTATTACAATGATTCCCGCTGGTTCTCACAGTGGCCGGAGGAACTGAAGGTCCGCGACAAAACCGCCCTCGATAAGGCAAGGAATGAGTTCAGTGATGAGATAGAGCTTTACAAGGTGTATCAGTATTTCTTCTTCTCCCAGTGGGCAGAACTGAAGGAATATGCAAATGAGAACGGTATCAGAATCATAGGAGACATACCTATATTCGTTGCTCCTGATTCAGTTGATGCATGGACGAACACAAAACTTCTCAAAATAGATGAGAACGGCATGCAGGAAGCCTCATCCGGAGTTCCGCCTGATGCATTCAGCGCCACCGGACAGCTCTGGGGCAATCCCCTTTACAGATGGGAAGAGCATGAGAAGACCGGCTTTGCCTGGTGGATAAGCCGTCTGCGTGAGACTTTATCCCTCTGTGATATCGTACGAATAGACCACTTCAGGGGCTTTGCCGCCTGCTGGGAGATTCCTGCAGGAGAGACTACCGCAATGAACGGAAAGTGGGTTCCAAGTCCTGGACGTGAACTGCTTGCGGCCTTCAGAAAGGAATTCGGTGACGACCTTCCCATCATCGCAGAGGACCTTGGCGTGATCACCCCTGATGTGGAGGCTCTCAGGGATGAGAACAATCTTCCCGGAATGAAGATTCTCCAGTTTGCCTTCTCTGTCGAGAGGGACGGTGAGATTGATGCTGCAAACGCATATCTTCCTCACAATGTGGATGAGAACAGTGTCATCTATACCGGTACGCATGACAATGACACCACGCTGGGCTGGTACAAGTCGCAGAGCGATAAGATGAAGGACATTGTCCGCCGTTATTTTGAATGCTCAGATGAGGATATCGTATACCGTTTCATCAGGGCGGCTCTTTCAAGCCGTTCCCGCTATGCGGTCATTCCTTTCCAGGATGTGCTCGGCCTTGACAGCGATGCCAGAATGAACGTTCCTTCCACCTGCGGTACTTCAAACTGGTCGTGGAAGATGAGTCAGGGCATGCTTGATGATGACAACTTCGGACGTCTCAGGTATTACATCAGGATGTACAACCGTTGAACATCATTCTCTTTGACAAGGACACCAGACATTTTGACAGCACTGACGGGCGCTTTCTTCATATAAGGAAAGTGCTCCGTCTCAAGGAAGGAGACAGCTTCACTGCGGGGGAATATGATTCATTGCGCGGGGAGGCTGTCATAACCTCATTTACCGATGACGGTCTTGATTTCACTTTTCATCCGCACTGTGACGACAGTGCTCTCAATCCTCTCACCATGATACTTGCCATGGTGCGTCCGATCTGCATGAAGAGGATCCTCAGGGAACTTGCCTCAATGGGGCTTTCCCGTCTGATACTTGTCAGGAGCGATCTGGGCGAGAAGAGCTATCAGGAGGCAGGACTTTACACAAACGGGGAATACAGGGAAATTGTGGTTTCGGGTGCCATGCAGGGCGGACACACAGGTATAATGAAGGTGAGCTTTGCCTCCTGTCTTGAAGAAGCGCTTGAAATGAAAGAAAGCGATACGGACCTTCTTCTTGACAATGTCATCGGTTCAAAGCGTTTCTGTGAACTTGACTTAAAAGGAAGAGTTCTTACAATTGCAGTAGGCAGCGAACGGGGCTGGAGTGCAAGGGAAAGGGAAGTTTTCCTCTCTCATTCATTCATCCCTGTTAAAATGGGAGACAGAATACTCCGCAGCGAGACTGCCGCTGTTGCATCCAGCGCACTGGCGCTTGAAGCCATGGGAATTATTTAGGAGGTGCTTTATGGCACATTGCATTGTAGAAGAAGCCGAGAAAATACTTGACAGGGAATTCCCGGTTCTCGACAAGGGGTTTGTCCGCCTTGTTGATTACCTCGGTTCAGACCAGAGGATCGTGCAGAGCGCACGCGTGAGCTATGGGGAAGGAACAAAAACATACCGTCAGGACAAAGGCCTCATAAATTACCTTCTCAGGAATGATCATACCTCTCCTTTTGAACAGGTTGTTTTCACATTCCACGTCAAGGCTCCGATTTTTGTTGCCCGCCAGTGGGTAAGGCACAGAACTGCAAGAATGAATGAGATTTCAGGCCGCTATTCTGTCATGAAGGATGAAACCTATCTTCCATCTGATGATCTGATCGCGCTTCAGAGTGAGGACAACAAGCAGGGAAGAAAGAATGAGCCTGTTGACAGAGAGACTGCACAGAAGGTTAAAAAGCTTCTTGAAGATAATGCAAAGGCGACATTCGAAACTTATCATGAACTTCTTGATATGGGTATCGCCCGTGAGCTTTCAAGAATCAACCTGCCTTTGTCAATTTATACTGAATTCTACTGGGAAATCGATCTGCACAATCTTTTCCACTTCCTTGCACTCAGACTTGATCATCATGCCCAGGCTGAGATCAGGGCCTATGCTGAAGTCATGTTTGAGATGGTGAAGGCTGTATGCCCAATAGCTGCAGAGGCTTTTGAGAACCACAAGCTGAAAGGCAGGAGTTTCTCCGGAAAGGAAGTCGCTGCGATAAAGGCAATGGCTGATGGACAGCCCAATCCGCTTGAAGGCCGTGACAGGGAGATTTTCATGGAGAAACTGAACAAATAATTCAGATTATTTTATGAACGAAGCAAGGCGCCATCCGGCGCCTTGTCTCATTCTTCAAACTCCAGCTGCCTGAAAAGCCACTTTATCGAAAGATCAACCCACGGCTGGAATTCTTCGTTCCTGTTGCCTGTTTCCTTTGTCGCAACCGAAAGGCCATGCACTCCGTGGGGGAATATGTGCATCTCAAATGGAACATTGTGTCTTGCCAGCGCGTCGGCGAATATCAGGGAATTGCGGACATTCACATTATTGTCATCGCTTGTGTGGAATATGAATGAGGGAAGGGTATCTTCATCAACCCGGTCTTCAAGAGAGTAAAATGCTTTCTCCTTTTCACTCCGGCAGAGAGTCTGGAAAGAACCCTGATGACCGAATTCCCTTGATGATATTACGGGATAGCCGAGTATCATGGCCTTCAGGTGTTCTCCTTTGTATACTGTGCCGTAGCTTGCGGCAAGATGGGCCCCTGCGGAAAACCCTATAACCGCCATCCTTTCTGCATCAATGCCGTATTCTTTCCTGTTTTCAATGAGGTGTTCCACAAGCTGTTTAACTGTTTCCAGCGGTTTTTCGGCAATGATGTCTTTATCTGTCGGATAGTCAAGGATGAACGTGTTCACGGCATGTGCGAAATACCGTAGGGCAACCGGATCAGCTTCGCGGGCAGAAGTGTAGCGGTATCCTCCGCCCGGCAGTACGATGAGTGCCGGATGGCTTTCATGAGAATTTTCGCATACGTATGAATGCAAATAAGCCGTGACTTTTGAACAGGCTTTGCCTATTGTGAATTCAAGTTTTGTCATCAGTCAGTCTCCTGCCGGAAAACAAGGTTCGGATAAATCTTCTCAAGCCGTTCATCCGGGAATCTTTCATCCATAAGACGTTCAATTGCATTGGCTGCAGGCTTCCCTTCAATGCGCTGAGACCAGCGGAATACGGCCAGGCCTGATACGATGGAGTTGAAGAGCATGAACACCAGAAGTATCCACACAATGGTCTTTCCGATGCTGTTCGGTATTTTGAGAGTATAGGTCGCAAGACGGGGATATACGGACTTGATCCAGAGAATTCCGAGGAAACCCCAGAAAATCGAATACAGCAGACATATCCTGCCATTCAGGTTGAAGGGAATTCTTGAGTAATCCCAGCTTGTGGAACCGAAGAGCATTTCCTGAAAGTATGAACACAGGTATTCGACAACGCTTCCTGTGATGAAACCGCCTATGAATGAATATATCGCGGATCTGTTGCGGTATTTGTACAGTGTTAGTGTAAGGCACAGTGCACCGAGGCCGTAGACAAGATTGAAAGGACCGTAGACAAGGCCGGAACGGCTTTCAAAATAACCGTGCCGGATGAAACACCATAGCAGTTCTATTATCACACCGGCGAATGAGCCGATGAAAAGTATGAGAAAGAGTTTGTAGAAATTCATGCCGCGGGCGAAATGATTCTGCAGCTTCTCCTGATAATCGATTGTGCCGTTTGCGGGAGCCCGTTTGAACAGGAAGAAGGTTTTTTCGCTGTTCTGCGTGTCCTTGAGTCTGGCTTCAAGCTCGTCGCGTGAGTCGGAGAGGATTTTTGCCCAGTCTTTCGCATCTTCCTCCTGCACTTTCAGCTTTTCAATGGATTTTGAAATATCCCTGTAGAGCTTTTTCTGTTCCTTATCGCTGAGTGTGTCAACGGTAGCCAGTGCTGAATAGTAGGCATTAAGGCGTGCCTGCAGTTTTTCATTTCTAACTATTGGTATGCTCATACTTTAAGATACCCCAGAAAAAAACTGGTTGCAAGACTTTGATATTAAGGCTAAAAAGTATTGTATGACTGCAAAAGAACAGGCCCATGCACTGCCTGATAATCCCGGCGTATACATGATGAAGAACAAGGATGACAGGATCATCTATGTCGGTAAGGCGAAGAATCTGAAAAAAAGAGTTTCAAGCTACTTTCTTCCGAACCGGGATGCGAAGACAACTGCCCTTGTGGAGAAGATAGATCATATCGATTACATAATCACCGGAAACGAGTATGAGGCACTTGTGCTTGAGAACAACCTGATCAAGCGTCACAACCCGCATTACAACATCCTGCTCAAGGACGGCAAGAGCTATCCGATGATAAAGATAACCAATGAGGATTTCCCGCGTGTTTACAAGACCCGTAGGATAATTCCGGACGGCTCCTCTTATTTCGGTCCATTTCCCGCAGTTGGAGCCCTTGAGACTTATCTTGATCTTATAAGGGAGAATTATCCTCTGCGCCTGTGCTCAGGCAGAATTGAGAATCATAAAAGTCCGTGTCTTTATTACCATATACACAAGTGTGCGGCACCATGCATAGGAAAGATCAGCGCAAAGGACTACATGGCGTATGTTGATGAGATAAAGGAATTCCTCAGCGGAGACGACATGAAGATGATCTCCCGCCTTGAGAAGGAGATGAAGGATGATGCGAAAGCCCTCCGTTTTGAGGAGGCTGCAAAGAAGCGCAATCTTATCGCCGACCTCAAAAGCATCACCAGGGGACAGTCGGTTGAGGAAGCCTGCGCCAGTGACAGCCGCGACTATGCCGCAGTTGCACTGCGGGGTTCACTGTGCACTGTTGCGATCATCCAGCTCAGGGACGGCAGGGTGATAGGCAAGGCTCTTTACAGGGCAGAGACATTTTCCGACGAGACTGAAATCCTGCTGAGTTTCCTCATACAGTATTACAGTGACGGCGACAATCTTCCGCATGAGCTGTATGTGAATCAGGAGATTGACACTTCTCTTCTTTCCTCGTATTTCAAAAATGAGCTGGGAGTCCCGCTCTATATAGGCTTTCCTCGCGACGGCAAGCATTACCGCATACTCAGGATGGCTGAAGTGAATGCAGCAGAGGATGTTGACAAGAGACTTTGCAAGGTGGACAACACTCCGGCCCTCGAGAAACTTGCACAGTACCTCGAACTTGACAGAATTCCGCTTTATATCGAAGGATTTGACATAGCGCAGCTCGCCGGAAAATACACAACGGCAAGTCTCATAGTGTTCAGAAACGGCAATCCTTCCGTTAAGGAATACAGACGTTTCAACATGAAGAGTCTGGGCGGAAGGATTGATGACTTCCAGTCGATGAGAGAGGCTGTCAGCAGACGCTATTCCCGTCTGTACAATGAAGAGAAGGAAATGCCGGATCTCATAATGGTTGACGGAGGCAAGGGGCAGGTGCATGCCGCAATAGATGAACTTGAAGCGCTGGGCCTTGACTATATTCCGGTTGTGGGACTTGCCGAGAAGAATGAGGAGATCGTTTTTCCTGATGACAGAGAGAATCTTGTGCTTGACAAGGCTGATCCTGCGCTCAGGGTTCTCATCGCACTGCGTGATGAGTGCCACCGCTTCGCGACTTCTGCAAACCAGAGGATGAGAAGCCGTGATGCAGGCTTTGTGCTTCTTCAGTCGATTGAGGGAGTGGGACAGAAAAGGGCCGAGAAAATAATAAAGGAATGCACTTCGATAGAAACCATCATCTCGATGAGCCCTGAGGAGCTTGCGAAAAGATGTTCAGTTCCGCTGACGGTGGCTCAGAGAATTATCAAAAAGCTCACTCTGTAGACGGATAGCTGTGACTTTTCCCTTGTTCACTATTATGGTGAAAAGCATCAGCTCAAGAGTGAGGCCCACGTCATCGCTTCCCGCAGTTTTCACCCTGGTATCCATTTCATCAAGGTACAGTATGATGTTCCTTACATCACAGTATGTGTAGTTTGCCGCCGCAGTCCTGAATGTCTGCTTGTCCCTTGATGTCTTTATCCCTTTTATCTCGACTGCGCTCGTGCTCATTGCCGATGCATTTGCGAAAGCGGCATCCTCTCCTTCGCTTTGCCTGAGTTTTATGAAACTCTCGAGAAGGCGGAACTGTCTCAGGAGGACCGGAATGATCATCATCGCAGCCCTTGTGTCAGATACCAGTATCTTCTTGAGGCAGGAAAGGCTTTTCGCAAGGTCCGCCTTTGCCAGACAGGAAAAAAGGGAGAATCCGTCCTCTTCCTTTGTATGCGATACGTATGCAGATATGTCGTCAAGGGTGATCTGACCGCTCTTATGGTTGAGAGAGAAGAAGAGAGCCAGCTGCGAGCATGTGTTCTTCATTTCCTGTGTATTGTTCTCGATCATGTCGAGAATGTAGCGTACGGCTTCATTGTTTATGCCGTAGCCTTCTTTTCTGAAGAAGTTTCTGATCCAGTCCTGCTTTTTGTTCTCAAACATCTCCCAGAAGACGATCATGTCGTCTTTACTGAGAGCTTTGCTTATGCTCTGGGGCAGATTGTAACTTGTGCCGGTTGAAAGAACCAGAAGAAAGGCGGATGGATTATCTTCACTGATGAAACGCAGTATTATCCTGTTTATCTGGCTGTCCTTCTTCACCTCCTCGTAGTGCTTGAGTATTACAAGGGTGAATGATGTGAAGAGAGAAGGCGAGAAAAGCGCATCCTGCAGCTGGGAAACATCCGGATCGAAAGCGAAAACCGTCTTGACCTCAAGATCCGGATACTGTCCTCTGAGCCTTGATTTTTCCTTTTCAATGAATTCTTCCTTTTCTCCTTCCTCGCTTCCGAGGAGAAACTTCACATTATTACTCATACCGTCTTACCACTGCCTGAAGAATAGCCTGTATCTCACAGCTTTGGCAACTTATGTTCCCGATGCTGTCGCATTCCGCCTGGAGGATTATCTTGTTCTTTGTCCGGTGGAAGCTCCTTATCTGGCAGACGGAGGAGCCTTCCGTGCGGGCGATCACTATGTCATTGTCCTCAGCGCTGCTGCTTTTCCTGAATATGAGTATGTCACCGGGAATGATATGGATGTTCACAAGACATCCGCTTTCCATCCTGAGGGCAAAATATGAGGCACCTTTCTCAAGACGCAGTCCCGTGGCATTGAATTCATTCTTCTGTCCTCTTTCTCCGCTGAGCCAGCGCTCTTCATCGAAAAACGGGATGATGGTGATGGCTGGGGAATATTCATTCCATTCTCTGAGTCTTATTCCCCTTGCCATGTTCCTTCTGTTGTCAATCAGGCCTTTCTTCTCAAGCGTATCCACATGGTACCATGCGCCCGCATCTGAAATGGAGAAGAAAGAGGCGATCTCATGCAGAGTGGGGGTTATGTTGTTCTCGGCATAGAAGGAGGAGATGAAGCGGAGGATGTCTTCCTGCCGTCTGGTGAGCTTTTTCTTAATCATCAGCTTCGAACCTGTTCGCAAAGAGCTTTGTCATGGCCTGAATCGCCTCGTTCTCATCTTCCCCGCTGCAGATGCAGGTGAGCTTTGTCCTGTATGTCGCGCCGAGCGTTATTATTCCCATTACAGATTTCGCGTTTATCTTCATTGTATCCTTTTCAAAGAAAATATCCGATTTGTAGCGGGCCGCGACCTTCACGATCTGAGTGGCGGGACGGGCATGTATTCCGGCTCTGTTCTCAACAGTCAGTTCCTTTGAAATCATTTGTCTCCGTCCTCCTGTGAAAGCGTGTTGTAATACATTTCCCTTGTGGCTTCACTCTCAAGCCACGACATTACGTTCTGATCGAATTCCTTTGCCGAATAGAAGCCCTGTTTCTTGAGTCTTTCATTTCTCGCCGCGGTTTCTATGAGAATCGGGACATTGCGTCCGGGCTTTACCGGTATCTCGACACGTGGGATCTTGATCCCGAGATACTCCGCCTGCAGACTGTCGCCGAGATGATCGTAGTTCTTGTTGTCATCCCATTTCTCAAGGTGCACTGAAAGCTGCACCTGCTTTTTCTCCCTTATGGCTCCTATCCCGTACATGTTCGCGACATTTATTATTCCAAGTCCCCTGATCTCCATATGATGGGCCAGGGATGCATTCTGACCGCTGCCGACAAGATAGGAGTCTGAGATGTTCATGAGCTTCACGGTGTCATCACTGATGAGACGGTGTCCCCTGCTTATAAGCTCAAGCGCGGTCTCGCTTTTGCCGACTCCTGCATCTCCCGTTATAAGCACTCCGATGCCGAAAACTTCGATGAGTACGCCGTGAATGGTTTCCGTTCTGGCGAAAACTTCCTCGAGTATGCTGTAAAGACGGCGTGAGAAGTCAGATGAATTGAGCTTTGTGGTGAGAATTGCGATAGCATACCGCTCGGCCAGCTCCGTTATATTGTTTGACGGTGTCTGTCCGTCAGTGAAAACACAGCATGGGATGCCTGAAGAGAGGATTTTCTCGACGTTGTCAAGCTTGCCGCTTTCCTCAAGCAGCCTGAGATATGACTGTTCACCTTTTCCGAACAGCTGTATGCTCCTGCAGTTGAAATCGGTGAAGAAACCTGAAAGGGGGAGGCCCGGGCGGGATATCATCGCACTGGTTATCTGGCGGGACAGTCCGCTCCTGCCGGCAGTGCAGCTGAGTTCGAGATGATTCTTTTCCTTGAGGTCTATGTCAAGAAGATCGAGAATTGTGAAATTGTTCATGTGGAAATGATAGCACAGATGGACAAAAAAGAAACGGCTGGAAAAACCAGCCGTTTTCACTGAGGCATCCCATGATGCCTGTCAGATATTCATTACTTTTTCCTTTTCCTTCTTGGCCACGCTCTGTATCTTGTCGGCAATAAGTTCAATTCCCTCATAAAGCTCGTAGCAGTCATTGCTGACTATTTTCTCTGTCTTCCATTTGAAGTGGAGAATGGCATCAATATGATAGCCGATTCCCTTTGTTTCCCGCTTGATCGCGATGTCAAGATCGTGAAGGTAATCCTCGGCGAATCCGATTTTCTTCAGTTTCTTGTCGATGAAGTCCTTTGTCTCCTGACTCGGGACATAGTTTATACCTCTGACTGTAAGATTCATAAATACCTCCTCTTAAAGCCGAATCTGACCTCAGGGAGAAACACTTTCTCCATCAGTCATCATTATTTTACCACGGCTGGAGGTACAAACAAAGAAAAATGTTGCTTTTTTCATCTGCCACGTTCGAAAGATGAGTCTATGTTGAGCTCTTTCCTGTACTTGTTGACGGTGCGTCTGGCACAGCTTATTCCCTTTTCCTTCAGCATGTCGCTTATCTTCTGGTCCGACAGAGGTTTTCCGCTCGTGTTGTCCTCAATTATCTTCCTGACCATTTCCTTGACAGCTTCCTTTGAAAGCTCCTCATCTCCTCCGCTAGTCCTTACAGCTGATGAGAAGAGACTTTTCAGGCTTATTATTCCCCAGTCCGTATCCGCATACTTGCTGGTGGTTATCCTGCTGACGGTTGCCTCATGCACGCCGATTTGTGAGGCGACATCCCTGAGCGTGAGCGGTTTGAGGTAGCCCGGACCGAAAAGGAAGAAAGCTTTCTGTTTAAGTGCAAGCACCTTTGCAACCTTCTCAAGCGTTGTGTTTCTCAGGTCAACCTGCCGGATCAGATTCCCTGCATCCTGCATTTCCTTCTTCAGATACCTGCATGTCTCCTTTTCAGAGGGGTTCCTGCTTCCTGCAAGTTCCTTTGCCATTTCCTCGTAGTCCTTGTCGATTGACAGAAGAGGAAGGGCTGAGGAATTAAGCTTTACGGTAAGCTTTCCGTCCTCGACCTTTATTGAAAGATCAGGTTCTATGTAGTGCTCATATCCTGATGAATACAGACTTGCGGGGTAAGGAGTGAGGGTTTTGAGAAAACCGTAAAGAGCCTCGACATCTTCTTTTTCAACATGAAGCCTTCTGGCGGCCTCATCGAATTTTCCGCTCCTGAGAGTGTCGAGTTCCCCGTATACCATACGGCGGAAAACTTCAAGCTCATCGCCTTCAAGACCGAGGTTCTGTGCCTGGATTACGAGGGAATCGCGGAAATCACGGGCACACACGCCGCTTGGGTCAAAGCTGTGGAGAAGGGTGAGAGCCTCATCTCTGTATTCTTTCTGCCTGTCTGAAAGCAGACTGTCCAGATCAGACGGATAGAAGCCGTTTTCATCCAGTGATGATATGATCAGTGATGCCGTCTCTCTTACATCATCACTGCATTGTGTGCTTCCAAGCTGCTTCATGAGATGCTCTTTAAGGGTTTCCCTGCTGCTCAGGGCGCCTTCAAGCCATGCCTGATGGCTGTCTGAGAGATCGCTGCCGTAAGCGGATGAGTCAGAGTAGCTGTCAGTATGGGATTCTCCTCTGATCTGTCCTTTCACATATTCTTCGTAGCTTATATGTGAAGGGGGATCATCCGCATGCAGGGTGGGGTTTTCAAGCAGTTCGTTTTCAATTTTTGCCTGAAGCTCTGCAAGAGGCAGCGTCATCAGTTCCAGAGACTGAATCATCTGCGTGTTCAGCTTGAGTGTCTGTTTCTGTGTGAGAGACAGAGACTGTTCCATCATAGGCCGAGACCTCTGGCGAAATCGTGTCCGAAGTAAATCTCCTGGGCAGTTTCATTGTTTATGAGTTCCTCACTTGTGCCGGAGATGAGAATCTCCCCTTCGTTGATTATGTGGGCACAGGTTGTGATGGAAAGCGCATCTCGTACATTGTGGTCGGTCAGGAGGATTCCGATTCCTCTTCTGCTCAGCTCCTTTATGATCTGCTTGATCTCGTAGACCGCCTTTGGATCAATTCCGGCAAAAGGCTCGTCAAGAAGCAGAAAACGGGGACTTGTCGCAAGGGAGCGGGCAATTTCCGTCCTTCTTCTTTCCCCTCCCGAAAGGGTGTAGCCGTACTGTTTTCTGACTTTTCCGATTCCGAAATCGGAAATCAGGGATTCAAGAAGATCTCTTTTCTCTTCCCTGTCAAGATCCTTTCTTGTCTGGATCACGAGGTTTATATTGTCCTCGACTGTGAGTTTCCTGAATATGGAGCTTTCCTGGGGAAGATAGCTGAGACCGAGCTTGCTGCGCTTATACATCGGAAGATCTGTTATATCCGTTTCATTGAGGCGTATTGTTCCGCCGTTCGCCCTGATGAAGCCAACTATCATGTAGAAAGTCGTGGTCTTGCCGGCACCGTTGGGACCGAGCAGTCCTGTTATCTGTCCGCTTTCCATGCTGAATGAGAGATGGTTCACGACTGTCTTGCGCCCGTATTTCTTCACAAGTCCTTCAACGGAGAGCACATTAACCATAGACATGTCCTCCGATCTGTCCTTCAAGCCTGATCTGCTCACTCTCAAGATCTATCGCGATGAGGGATGCTGAATATGTGTCATCTTTCCATTTCACATCTGCAGGACCGGAGAGGATGAGACTTTCCTCATTCCTGTCGTAGATCATGCTTTCGCAGGAAGCGCTGAGCATGCCGCTTGATGTGTTCTTCACGAGATTCACCCTCATACTGAGCTCGAGCTTTTCTTCTTCCATGTCATAGTAAAGCGCGGAAGCCGATGCTGCCAGTTCATTCTGTGTGTCATTGAGCTCGCACCATGATGATATAAGCAGCCTTTCTGCCGCCCTGTCGTAATAGAGATCCGATGTCCTGATTGTAAGGCCTCTCTCCTCATCGGTGATGAGAATGCTGCCATGACAGGTTATCTCATCATAATCATCACCTTCAATGATTATGCTGTCTGCTGTGATTGAAAGCGTGTCCACAGTGACGTACGCTCCCCCTGAAAGGCTTACCGAACGCTTCCCGTCCTGAAGCGAGACTGAAGAAGTCCCGCCTGAAAAGGTTATGCTGTCATCCGCATTCAGAGGAAGAAGAAGGCAGAACAGAAGTGCAAGTGCTGTCAGTATTTTCAAATTTCCACCTCCCCGGATGTTATGTTCTGTATATCGAACCTGAGACGGATGAGATCCGCACTCAGATTATAGCCGGTTATGGATCCTCCATCAAAGCTTATTGACACCTCGTCTTCACTGCTGACGGTGCTGTTGTGTGTATCAAAGATAAGATATTGCGTGCTGATCGACAAATCATCCTTCGGACTTTCTAGCCTCACGTTTCCTTCAAGGTCCATGACTTTTGTGGAAGAGTCTATCACTGCATTGTCGGCGCTGCCTCTTACCGCTGTGTTTCCATCTCCGTCCAGCTGGATGAATGATATGCGCTCAGCTTCAATCCTGTCACTGTCTATCCAGTATGAGAGAGTCCCGCTTTCAAGCCTTATGGGCTCCTCGTTCTCCTGTGCAAGTGTGTACACTGCATTGGTAAGGACTATGTCCGCTCTTTCAATTTCCTGTGCACGCTGTGCAGTATACTCCTGATCATCAAGGCTGCAGGAAGAAAGGATTATGATGAGAGACAGGATGAGAAGACTCTTTTTCATAAATCAGAATCTTTGTCCGTTTCAATCTTGTTTGTGATCACAGGCGTGTACTTCACGCGTGTGAAGCGGAAATAGACTGATGAGATGAGAAAGCCTGCCGCAAGTCCGATCACGGCACACAGCAGCTGCAGCAGTTCGTTGTCCGGTGTTATGAAATAACCTGCCAGCATTGCGAGAAAGAAACATGCCAGAGGAAAGATGAGACTCATGACTGATGCGAAGATCGTTTTTCCGGGAGGCATGTCGATGGTTACTTCATCTCCTTTCTCAAGTTCCAGCTTGTGCGGATTGAAGACTTCGAATTCGCTGTTTTTGCCGCGGCAGAAAAGCGAGCTTTTGCAGCCTTCGCAGGCATTCCTGTCGCATCCGGCCGTGATCTTTCCTTCCTCTATGTTTATTATCCTGACGTCTTTAGTCATGCTTTTCCTCCGGCTTTTCTATTTTCACGTTCTCGATGACCGGAATGATGCTTTCGGCAAGCCCGTTTTCTTCGTTTATTCTCACAAGAACGCCCTGTATCTGGCCGTCCCTCCATGCTTCCCTGCTTCTTAAGGGAAGTGCCTTGAGGAATTTCTCAATCTCCGTCGATTCATCAAGACCGCCCACAGAAAGCGCGGAGCCGCAGCGTCCGTTGTCCGATATGAATGCAGTTCCTTTTTCAAGCACCGCTGCATCTGCAGTGAGCACCTTGTTGTGTGTTCCGATCACGGCGGCAGCTTTTCCGTCAAGGAAATGTGCGAATGTCGCGGCTTCTGCTGTTGTCGCACAGTGGAACTGCACAAGGACTATGTCATTTTCCTCTTTCAGCTTTGAGATGAGGAAATCGGCCTGTGTGAACGGGTTGTTGGCACTGGATCTCGAAAAGCCGGAGGATGAGAGGAAATTCGTGACTGCGATCTTCCTGTCCTTTATGTTCAGTATCCTGTATGCCCGTCCCGGACTCTGCGGCGGATAGTTTGCAGGCCTTATTATATAGCTGCACTTTGCGATGTTCTCGACAAGGTCCGGTTTGTAATACAGCTTTTCGCCGCCTGTGATGACATCGATTCCGAGTTTGGACAACTGCACGGAATGCGGGAAGCCCAGGCCGAAACCGTTGGTTGTGCCTTCTCCGTTTGCGATGCACAGATCGGCTTCATATTTTTGCTTCAGGCCCTTCAGGCCTTTCTTCAGACAGGCTATGCCGGCACGGCCCACAATCTCGCCCAGAAACAGAACATTCAGACTCATGCCTATAAAATAGAATAAGTTCATCAAAATTCCAACAGCCCGTATCTTCTTTTTTTCATTTTGTATCTTGACAGAAAGGCATGATTATCCGTAATCTTGCCGTGATTGATGTTATTGCCCAGATGGCGGAATTGGTAGACGCGCTAGCTTCAGGTGCTAGTACCCACCGGTGTGCAAGTTCGAGTCTTGTTCTGGGCAAGTTTTTTTTTAATCTTCTCCATACAGTTTTTTTCAAGGAGACCCATTTATGAACAAGATCGTTATGAAGAGGCAGCTTTCAGCTGAAGTCTTCGAACTGGAAGTGGAAGCTCCGCTTATCGCGAAGGAAAGAAAGGCCGGGCAGTTTGTCGTTCTCCAGCTCGGCGATGATTTCAACGAACGTATTCCACTTACAATAGCAGATGCAGATGTGGATAAAGGTACGATCACGCTTATCGTACAGGCCGTAGGAGAGTCAACACACCGTCTGGTACGTCTTGAAGAAGGCGATTATATAGCAAACCTGCTCGGTCCTCTCGGGCGTCCTACAGATGTCCGTAAATACGGTCGTGTCGTGATTGTGGGAGGCGGTATAGGAACAGCTCCGGCATATCCTATCGCCAGGGCGATGAAAGATGCCGGCAATGAGGTGAGAGTCATAATCGGAGCCAGGAATGAGAACCTCCTGATCTTTGAGGACAGGATGAGAAATGTCGATAAAGACACAATTATAGTAACAGATGACGGATCCAAAGGCATCAAGGGTGTCGTGACCGCTCCTCTTGAAGAACTCTGTCAGAACTGGAAGCCGGACTGCGTGGTTGCGATCGGCCCTGCGGTGATGATGAAATTCTGTGCTCTGACAACAAAGAAATATGATGTGCACACTCTCGTATCTCTCAACACAATCATGATTGACGGTACCGGAATGTGCGGAGGCTGCCGTGTCGTTGTGGACGGCAAGATGAAGTTCGTATGTGTTGAAGGGCCTGAATTCGACGGCCATCTGGTTGACTGGGACAATCTCATGGCCCGCCAGGCCACTTTCCGCGATTTCGAGAAGGAACATCACCACAAGTGTCATATAGATATGCAGATTGAGGAGGGAAGAGCATGAAAAGCAGACAGGAGATGAATCTTGAAGCAGCACAGATGCTTGAAAAACTTCCTGAAGATCTCAGTGTGAAAGACAGGATGGCGATTCCTGTATGTCCGATGCCGAGTCAGGATCCGGCGGTACGCTGCCACAATATGAAGGAAGTCGCTCTTGGCTATGGCGAGGATCAGGCTGTGCTTGAGGCGAAAAGATGTCTTAACTGCAAGAACAGGCCGTGTGTGGCTCTATGTCCGGTTTCGATCGACATCCCGCGTTTTGTCGGTTTTGTGGCCCAGAGGAAATTCCGTGAAGCCCTTGATGTCATTCTTGAAAGCTCCCTTCTTCCTTCAATCTGCGGCCGTGTCTGTCCGCAGGAGAACCAGTGCCAGAAGAACTGCACTGTAGGAAAGGCACATAAGAATGTCGATGAGGCCGTGGCAATCGGAAGAATTGAACGTTTTGTCGCGGACTGGGCCATGGAGAATGGAATAAGCTCAATCCCTCCGGTGGCACCGGACAGTGGAAAGAAGGTGGCTGTTGTCGGTTCGGGGCCTGCATCTATCGCTGCTGCTGCCGATCTCAGGAAGGCTGGTCATGATGTGTATATGTTCGAGGCACTTCACAAGACAGGCGGTGTCCTTGTATACGGCATTCCCGAATTCCGCCTTCCGAAGGCTCTTGTAGAGAGGGAGATCGGAAAGCTGAAGGACATGGGTGTCCATATTGAGACCAACTATCTTGTGGGACGCACCAGAACCATTCATGAACTTATGGAAGAGGACGGTTTTGATGCCATCTTCATAGGTACCGGTGCAGGTCTGCCCAAATTCATGGGAATCCCCGGTGAGAACTATGTCGGTGTTTTCTCCGCAAACGAGTACCTCACACGCAGCAACCTCATGAAGGCTTATGATGAGAAGGATTCACATACTCCTCTGTACCATGCGAAACGTGTTGCTGTATTCGGTGGCGGAAATGTGGCAATGGATGCGGCAAGGACTGCATTGCGTCTCGGTGCCGATGATGTGACGATCATCTACAGAAGGACCAGAGAGGAGATGCCGGCAAGAAAGGAAGAGGTTGAACATGCCCATGAGGAAGGTGTCAACTTCCTTATGCTCAGCCAGCCTGTCGAGATCACTGCGGATGAGAAAGGTCGCGTGAACGGTGTCGTGGTGCGCAGATGCGAGCTCGGTGAGGCCGATGAATCCGGCCGCCGCCGTCCTGTCGAGATTGAAGGATCCGATTATCTTCTTCCTTTTGACTGTGTGATAGTTGCGATCGGCAACGCTTCAAACCCTCTCATAAAAATGACCACACCTGAAATAGAAGTCAACAGGAGAGGCAATTTCATAGTTAATGAGGAAACAGGCGAGACTTCAATCAAGGGAGTCTATGCCGGAGGAGACATCGTGCTCGGTGCTGCAACAGTCATCCTTGCAATGGGACAGGGAAGGAAAGCAGCAAAAGCCATGAACGAGTATCTTGAGAGAAAATAATGCCGGATAAGGAACGATTTGAAGGATTTTGTACATTACTGCCGGAAGCGATAGATAAATTCGCCGCTTTCGGCGAGATTGTAAGAAACTGCTCCGTGTTTGATGTCGTGAGCGACAGACATGCCTTTCTTGATTCAGTGATTAGAAGGGAGAAGCTGCAGTCAACAGGCATCGGACATGGTGTGGCGATTGCACATGGCAAGGTCCCTCATCTTGAGAGCACAAGGATAGCACTGGGAATAAGCAGGGACGGAATTTTCTTTGATGACATATTCCCGTCTCCTGTTCATCTTGTCTTTCTCATTGCAAGCTGTCCGACAAAACCGTCTGAATATGTCAAGGCTCTTGGAGCGTTGCTTTCATGGGTTCATGACAGTGATCTGAGGGAAGCTCTCAGAAACCGTGATGAATCTTCGCCCAGGCTCAGGGCTTTCCTTGAAATGATGATGAATCAGGATTTTCATCCGCTCAGTCAGTGATGATCTCGTCAGCTTTCAGATCATGTTCTTCATAAGGCAGACCCTCAATGAGTCTGTCTTTTGCTATGAGACCTATCTTGTAGATGTCCTTTCCTTTCATGAATCTGTCGTAAAAACCCTTGCCGCGTCCAAGCCTGTATCCCTCAGGAGAAAAAGCGACAGCCGGTATGAGAGCAATGCATGTCTCATCCAGATGGACCGGAATCCTGTTCCTGCATTCCATCACGCCGAATGCCCCTTTTACAAGGTCTCCTGTATAAAGACTGAACTCCATCTTTCCTTTCTCAATATAAGGGAGTGCCGTTTTTTTAGTGCAGTTCAGGAGAGGCCTCACATCAACTTCATCATCAAGCGGGTAGTACAGCAGTATGGTGGAGGCATTGATGAATCTTTCATTAGTCATGAGCTTTCCAAGGACAGTCTCACTGCAAGCTCTGCTGACTTTCCTTCCTCTCAGCATCAGCCTGATTTCCTCTTTTGTCATTCACCCGTCCTCCATGTTCCTGAATGATAATCCAAACACGTGCACAAGGAAAAGCTTTCTGCTAAAATCTCTCACATGCTGAGAGAGTGTATTGGAAAACTGCTTTCGGCAGTACTGCTGCTGCTGATTGTCTCTCTTATTGTCTACTGCATAGTTTCCATCCTCCCCGGAGAGAGAAGCCATATCATATTCGGGGACGGTGTGGGCGAGGAAAGCTATGCTCTGATAGACAGTGAAGTTCCATCCTATACACAGTGGCTTGGAAGGGTGCTGCGTCTCGATTTCGGAGTCAGCAGTTTCGCCTCCCAGAGTGTCTCATCGCTTATTGCGCAGCGCATTCCGCTTTCCTTGACACTTGCATTCTTCTCTCTTGCCTTCGCATTTCTTTTTTCATCCTTCATAACAGGCATGGCAGTAATACGGAAGAGAAAGTCAGCCGTGCTTATTTATGAAACAGTGTCTTTAATAAGCCTTTCTCTGCCTTCATTTGTCATTTCCCTGCTTCTCATACTGCTGTTTTCCGTTAAACTGGGACTGCTGCCATCTGGCGGCTTTGTTCATTTCTCTCAGAATCCGGCTGCGTTTTTCACCAGCCTGATACTCCCGTCCCTGTCACTTGGCTTCATGCACAGCGGACTTTTCATGAGACTCCTGAAGTCATCACTGGAGAGGGAAATGCAGCTTTCATATATAACACTTGCGAAAGCTAAAGGATTGAGGGAAAGCGCAGTTGTCATTATCCATGCGGGTGTGAATGTATTGAATGAAATCCTCACACTCGGCTTTCAGAGTTTCATATCCCTCTTCACATCAGGTGCGGCTGTTGAATACATATTCTCACTTCCCGGAATAGGCGCACTGACTGTAAGTGCGATCGGCCGCAGGGACATAAACACAGTGACAGCTCTTGTGCTCATCGGAGCTGCGCTGAGCATAGCTGCATCCACTGCAGCAGACATCATAACGTTCTCAAGGACAAGGAAGGCGCTTGGATGAACAGGAAACTGATTTGCGGTACGGCAGTGCTTTCATTGATAATACTTTCTGCCTTCATGTCTCCTTTCTTCAGTACTGACGCACTCACCGTCAATATTGCCGAAAGACTTCTTCCTCCGTCTTCTCTTCATCTTTTCGGAACTGACAGCCTCGGCCGGGATCTTTTTTCAAGGGTGATCGCAGGATCCCGCATTTCACTTTCCATTGCACTGCTGGTGTGCATTATCTCAACTGCAGCAGGCACCGCTATCGGGCTTCTGTCACGGCTTGGGAAGAATACTGATCTGATTCTGATGCGGATGTGCGACGGAATGAAGGCGCTTCCGGCCTCACTTCTCGCTGTACTTCTCATTCTGACACTTGGCGGCGGCAGAACGGGCATCGTCATTTCCCTTGCCGTTGTGAATATTCCCCAGACAGCACGTCTTGTCAGACAAAGGGCGGTGCATATTGAGAAGCAGACCTTCGTAGATGTGCAGAGACTGATGGGGTATTCGGAATTGAGAATACTGTTCACAACGGTACTCCGTCATGTGAAAAGCACGCTGCTGATACAGTCCTGTTTCATATTCACATCAAGCATAATCGCCGAAGCCGGACTCAGCTTCATAGGAGCTGGACTTGAAGCCGGCACTCCCAGCTGGGGGAATATTCTCAGAGAGGCGAAGGATGTCATCTACCAGGCATGGTGGATGATTGCATTCCCTGCCGCATTCGTTTTCCTGACGGTCCTTTCCCTCAACCTCATTTCTGATGGACTGAGGGAAAGGGACAGTGTTAAGATCTGACTGAAAGGAGGTTCAAGATGGATTTTTCATCCACATATTACGATAAGACACTTGGTTTGCTGAAACAGCTGTGTCCGATTCCGGCTCCCAGTCATGATGAGGGGAGGCGGGTTGATTTCATATGCGGCTATCTTGAAAAAGAAGGGATTGAAGGTTTCTATGTCGATGAGGCGAAGAACGTGATCATACCGTACAATGATGACGGGAAATGTGAACTTGATGTCTTTGCAGCTCACACCGATGTTGTTTTTCCTGACACAGAAGAGCTTCCAATGAGAATTGAAGGTGAGAGACTGTATTGTCCCGGATGCGGGGATGATACAGCAAATGTCGCCGGACTTATCATGTATGCGATTCATTTCATAAAAGAAAAGATCAAGACAAAAAGAGGTGTTCTCTTTGTCTGCAATTCCTGTGAGGAGGGACTTGGAAACCTTTACGGAGTGAGGACTTTGTTTGAGAACTACAAGGGCAGGATCTCATCTTTCACATCATTCGACCACTGTCTTGGAAAGGGGATTGTCAATGTTGCCGTGGGAAGTGAGCGTTACCGCATAAAGGTGAAAACGGAAGGGGGACACTCGTATGCTAATTTCGGCAACAGGAATGCAATCGCCATCCTCAGCGAGATTATTACAAAACTCTACAGACAGACACTTCCCGACAGTGGAAAAACCACATACAATGTCGGTACCATAAGCGGCGGCACGAGCATCAACAGTATTGCCCAGGAAGCTGAATGCACATATGAATTCCGTTCTGTTGACGAGAGTGCCCTTTCAAAGATGAGATCATCATTTGACAGCACCATTTCGTCATTCAAAGCCAAAAACAATGATGTGACAGCAGAATGCATCGGGCTTAGACCATGTTCCAGCGGCGAGGCTGATACGACAGGGATGGAGAATCTTGCACGCACTCTTATGGAGAAGTATGGAATGAAGTATACTCCGGGGGCTGGTTCCACGGACTGCAACATTCCTCTTTCTCTCGGCATAAAGGCGATCTGCCTTGGCCTTATTTATGTGAAAGGATCCCACACCAGAGAGGAATATGTTGACCTGAAGAGTTTTTCTACAGGGTTAAATCTATGCTATGATTATATTTACGAACTGGTTTCTTCAGAAATGTGAAAAAGATCGTAAAACTTATTGACAAGGGGCGGCGTTTTTTGGTACAAATTCTACCGTTACGCCGCTTTAGCTCAGTTGGTAGAGCAAAGGACTGAAAATCCTTGTGTCCCTGGTTCAATTCCTGGAGGCGGCACTCAGGAGCTAACTCTTTTTCATACAAGGAGTTAGCTTTTTCTTTACTCTGATTTTCATTCTTTTACACTATATATTTTCATTGAAAATTTCCTGAACAAGAAATACACTGACATTACTGTACAATCCAACGGAAATTGACATAGAAATCTAACTAAGCAAAGTGGAGAGCAATGAAAGAAAATTATAGATTGCCCACAATTGGCGGACTGAGAGTGAACGAGATCTCCCGAATAGCTGAACTATTTGCAGGGGAAGGAAACTGGGACAATGTCCGTTCAACATATTATGAAACCAACATTTCGCAGACGAGCAGGAATGCTACTGCAAAGAGATATTTCTCATATATGAAAGGAATCATCACATCATGGACAGATGAGGAGTTGAAAGATTTCCTTATGAGCTCTTTTGATGGCAAGAAGAATTTCATCTGGCTTGCATTCTGCCGCCTGTTTCCTATTGTGGCAGACTTCATATCAATATACGTAAGGGAAAATACAATCAATGGACAACTTCCAATGAATATCGAAGACTTCAGATCCTATGTCTCCAAACTTGTCGATTCAGGCAAGATGGAAGAGCCGAAAAAAACAGTCTTCAATAAGGGAAGATCGATAATCTACAAAATGCTGAAAGAAATGGGATACTATGATGGAAAGACTCTTCAAGGCGGAAGCTTACCGTCGGATTTCATCAGACTTGTATATTCACACAATCCGGAAGAACTTCATTTCTTTCCTATTTCGGATCAGGCTATCAAGAGGGGGCTTAATTCATGAGAGATTATTCAAAAGACTCGGACAAACTCTATTCCGTGATGAAGAGCCAGGCATTCCTTCAATCAACTTCGATTGGCGGCGAGACCCCGACATACATCTATGCATACGAAATCGAAGCATCTGAAATTGTTGAAGATATGCTATCTAAGCTTGAGAAGAAACTTGCATTGGATGGTATCAGGCTTTACATGTTTGATATGTTTGAGGCTTTCACGTCATTCTGTAAAGAAGCCGGATACCTTGATTTCCTCTTAGAGATAGAAGAAGAAACCGACAAAGAAGAGTTTCTGGAGAATATCCAGGGAATTGCCGAGAATTCGGACTTCGCTTCCTTTGTCGGAGACAAGGTGGAAAACGAAGACTATGACATATTTGTAATGACAGGAGCTGGAAAGGCCTATCCAATTCTCAGAGCCCACATGCTCTTGGAGAAGTTGCAGGACTATATAAAAAGAAGGCCGTTTGTACTCTTCTTTCCAGGCGAATATGTCAAATCAACAAGCGGTGGCATTGCGTTGAACCTCTTCGGCAAATTGCCTTCAGACGGTTCTTACAGGGCTTTCGACATCATCAAGGAGGTATAAGATGCTCAGAGACTATTTCAAGAAATCAATAGACAGGAATATAGATGGTGTCATCAAGGCCAGTGATGACAGAAGTTTGAGAACAGAGTTTGAGGAATATGTTGTCACGAATGAAATCAACAACAAGCTTTCCGATTTCTTCGATGTCTACACATCTCCTCAGTCGGTCGTCAATGGTGTGTGGATCTCCGGATTTTTCGGCACAGGAAAATCTCACCTTCTGAAGATTCTCTCATATCTCATCGAGAACAGAGAGATTGATGGCGATAAGGCAGCTTCTTATTTCAAGGATAAGGGGGATGCTGAACTCAGAGCAAAAATCAGTCGGGTCACAGCCCTTCCCTCAAAGAGTATCCTTTTCAACATCACTTCTGTCGCAAAGTCCAATGCCGACGACATTGTTGCAGTCACGCAGGCATTTATGCAGGCTTTCGACAACTCATTCGGCTACTATGGCAATCTCAGATATATAGCTGAGCTTGAACGTTCTCTCGATGAAGAGGGACTCTATGACAAGTTCAAAGAGATTTTTCAGGAAAAGACAGGAAAGGAATGGGTGAAGGCTCGTGCCGTTCCTCTCATGGTCAAGGATGCGATTTCTGAAGCTTATGCCGAAGTGACAAACCAGAGTGTCAATCCAAACCTGCTTGAGAACTTCAGGGAAGACTTCAAAGATGTGACAGTAGAATCTTTCGCACAGAAGGTGAAGCGATACATAGACAGGCAACCTGCCGGATTCCGCCTCAATTTCTTCGTTGATGAAGTGGGACAGTACGTTGCTGACAATGTTCATAAGATGGTTGTCCTCCAGTCAATCGCAGAGGAGTTGTCCAAGCTGTACAAGGAACAGCGGTCATGGGTGTTCGTGACATCCCAGTATGACCTTGATGCTGTACTTAAAAGCGGAAAGGACAGCAACCTATCCAACAGAATCTCTCAGGATTTCTCACGTATTCAGGCAAGATTCAAGTTCACGATTGCGCTCACAGGAAAGAATGTCAATGAAGTCGTACAGAAGCGTCTTCTTGACAAGAACAATGCAGGAAGACTTGCACTGCTTCCTGTCTATGAAAAATATTCTAAGGATTTCAAGACCATTTTCAATTTTGTAGATGGGCCTAAGACATTCCCTGCCTATAGGAGCGATGAGGAATTTATCATCTGCTATCCATTCGTGACATATCAGTTTGATCTTTTCTCTCATGCACTCGTCCAATTCTCTGCACACAATGCCTTTACTGGTAAATTCAACTCAGTTGGTGAGAGATCAATGCTGGATGCTTTCCACAGAGTTGCAAAAAATATCGGTGATTCAGAAGTCGGCAAGCTTGTCACTTTTGATCAGCTGTATGAAGGACTTCGTGATCAGTTCAGACCAAATGTCTATCGATCAATCAACGATGCCGAGAATAGAGGACTGGAAGAATTCAAGATCAAAGTCCTCAAGGCTCTTCTGATGGTGAAATACCTGGAACAGGATTTCAAAGCTACAGTTCATAACATCTCAGTGCTTCTCTATCCTGAAGTCGGAGAGAATCCCGAGACAGTCAGAACAAAGGTGCTTGATGCACTGACCGATCTTGAAAACCAGAGATACATTCAGCGCAATGGCGATGTCTACGATTACCTTACAAGCGATGAACTTGAACTTCAGAATGATATCAGCAACGTCATGCTCAGTCAGACTGCAATCCAGGAGGAGATATCGAATCTGATCTTCGACCAGACGCTGAAGCAGACGAAAATCAGATGTGATGCCACAGGTGACGACTATCCATTCACAAAGATAATCGACGGTCAGGCAATCAGCCGGGAATATGATATGGGAATCAACATCGCTCTTGAAGGTGAGATTGATGGATATGATCCCGTCTCTCTCAACTCAGGAAAAGATGTTCTCCTTGTAGTACTGAAGGACAACAGCAACCTGATTATCGATCTCAGGAACTACCTCAAAACCAAGAAGTTCATCGACTCATCGAATACGATGAATCTCTCCAGTGAGAAGCAGAGTGCACTCATTGTTGAGACAAAAAAGAACACTGAGCGTAAGGCTATCGTGATGAAAGAGCTGGAAGAGTGTCTTGAAAATGCAGCGATGTACATCAGCACCACTCCTCTTACAAAGCTTTCGGGTACATCATTTGTGGCGAGGTTAAAAGAGGCCTTCCAGAGTCTTATAAATCAGACCTATCCCAATCTCAAGATGCTGCAAGGTAGCAAATACACAGAGCAGAGCATCATCAAGGCATTCGATGACAACATGTTTGAAACCTCTTTGGATGGTGCTGCTGAGGATGTTTTCACATCAATCCAGGTGCGAAACAACCAAGGTGTGAACTCTACAGTACGTAGCATCATTGATGCATACACAAGAAAGCCATATGGCTGGTCTCCAAACGCAATACTCACAAAAATTGCATCTCTAGTGAAAGCAAACAAGATTGAGATTAAGCTTGATGGTGCGGATCAGGATATTCCTGCATTGAAGAAGAACCTTTCGAACGCACAGCGACAGGATCACATGAGGATTTACTTCTTCATTGAGATAAGTCCCGGTAAAGTATCACAGCTCAGGCAGTTCATCGGAGATTACACCCAGGATATAGTTCAGAAGATTACAGATGCAAAGAAGGTCTATTCCCTTGCACAGGAGTCAATCCAAAATCAGGCAAAGATAATCAACGACTTATTATTGCAATACGGATCACGCTATTCATTCATGGAAAAGCTCAGAGGATATCCTCAGAAGCTGAATGTCATAGCAAGCAACGGAATTGACTGGTTCTACGATATATTCCTTTCAAGTAAGGCTGAAGAACTCATCAATGACAATGATACTTTCGTGAATCCCATCATTGCTTTCCTGAACGGAACATCCAAGGATAAATATGATAAAGCCATGTCCGTGAAGAACGAATTTGGTGAGCTTGCTGAGAAGAATGACAAAGATGCGTATGAAGCCTTTATCAAGCTCCTTGAATCTGACGATATCTACAAACCTCAGCGAATAAAGATGCTTGAGACGGCAGCTGCTGATATTGAAGAGAAGGCAAAGGCTAGTCTGTCTGATATCCAGAAAGGACTGGCATATGATCTTGAGGCAGAAGTATCTTCATTGATTTCCTCTCTTCCGGAAGAAGTTCAAGAACCTGCAAAACAACTTGAAGCAAAGCTTAAGGATGAGATTTCATCTGTTACATCCATAACAGAAGCTGATGCCATCCGCTACCACATGAGTGAGGCTGTTGAAAGAATAGAGAAGCTGCAGAAGGTCGAGACACCTGAAATCTCTGTAACTTCCAATTCAGTTAAGCTTCAGAGCATCAGGGTTGCATATTACAAGGCTGCATTGAGCAATGCATCTGATGTCGATTCCTACCTTTCAGAACTGAAAAAGGCTCTGCTCAAAGAAATCAACGAAGGCAACGAGGTGATCCTATGATAGATTCATCCAGACTCAAGAATTTCGCACAGGAGGCAAGAAGACAGCTGATGGATGAAATCAGCGTCAAACTTGATCTTGCCCTGAATCCTGCAAGCACACTTGCAATGGAGAACAGGGAGGCTGTTGCAAAGCTTAAAGCCGAAATTGACAGCAAACACCGGACAAAGGAAGAGATTATAGAGGAAGTAGCCTACACATGGTTTAACAGGATTATTGCACTCCGCTATATGGATTCAAGAGGGCTTCAGAATCCGATGGCTGTCACGCCTCTTGAGGGACAAAGCCTTCCGGAGATGCTGACAATCGCAAAATCTCTCGATTTCTCTGTCTTCTCTATCTCATCGACAAAGCAAGAGCAGATAAAGAATCTTGTTCTCGGCAACACGCAGAGCTCCAATGCGCAAGAGGAAATCTACAGAATTCTCTTTCTTTCCGTCTGTAACGAATGTTCCTCTTATATGCCAGAAGTTTTTGAATGGGTCGGCAACTATACTGAAGTGTTACTTCCAGACAACCTCTTATCAGACAACTCAGTGCTGATGAAGGCTACAAAAGCAATTACGGATGAGGATTGCGATAACGGCAACATCATAGGCTGGATGTATCAATACTACATCTCAGAAAAGAAAGATGAGGTTATGGCTTCTAAGAAGAAGTATGGCAGGGATGAAATTCCTGCTGCAACCCAGCTCTTCACGCCTGAATGGATTGTCAGATACCTGGTACAGAACTCGATTGGCAGACTCTGGATGCTCAACAATCCGAACTCTTCACTCAAATCAGAGATGGAGTACTATGTCGAACCAGTTGAACCAGAGACTGATTTCATAAAGCTCTCAAGCCCTGAAGACTTCAAAGTCCTCGATCCCTGCTGCGGATCCGGGCATATGCTCACATATGCATTCGATCTTCTCTACAAGATATATGAAGAATGTGGTTATACAAGCATCGATGCTGTCGAGTCCATCATCAAGAACAATCTCTTTGGAATTGAAATAGACAAGCGTGCCGGACAGCTTTCCTACTTTGCACTCCTGATGAAGGCTAGCGAAAAGAACAGACGTTTTCTTAGAAACAAAAGCAATGTAAGACCGAACATCTGCATCTTGGAAAACGAGCATTTCTCTGATGAGGAAATCAAACAGCTTGAAGAACTGTTCAAAGGAACACTTCCTATCAACTTCGCAGATGTGATGAATCAGTTTGAACATGCTGATATTCTTGGTTCACTTATCACGCCATGCATCAGTGATATCACTTCACTTGAGTCCACATTGGAGAAGAAGAAAGACTCAAGTGACTTATTTGATACAGACACTTCTCTTATCGAACGTACGGAGAAAGTTTTTAAGCAAACCAGATATTTGAGCAAAAGATACAATATTGTAATCACTAATCCTCCTTATTTCTCGCCGTCTGATGCAGAACAATATCTTCAGATATTTGTTAAATCGAATTACCCAAACAGCAAAGAGGATATGGGAGCTGTATTTATTGAAAGAAATTCCTTGTTTATCGCAGAAAATGGATATATTGCGATGATCACACTACATGGCTGGATGTATCTTTCTCGATATGATGAATTACGAAAAAGTCTCATAAATAACTGGACAATTGTAACACTGGCTGATATTGGATCAAGAGGCTTTGATTCAATCGGAGGCGAAGTAGTTTCAACAGCTGCATTTATTATTAGGCCTCAAAGAAAACTCAGCAATATTGGGCTTTTTTTCAAGCTAACTTCAGGTCAGAGTGAATTAGAAAAATCTTCATTACTAATTTCTGCACTCAAATCCCATTCTGATGGAATCTATTTTTCTCTTTTGCAACAAAAGTTAGGTTCAATCCCTAATTATCCAATTGCATATTGGATGTCAGAAAAGATTATCTCATTATTTAAAAATGGAATACGTTTTGGATCTATTGTTTCAACAAAAGACGGGTTAACAACAGGGGACAATGAAAAATACATCAGATGTTTTTGGGAGACAGCCTTTAATGATATTAAATTTGGCATTTCATCAATAACTCAGAGAAATGCAACGACAAAGTATGTACCAATATTAAAAGGTGGAGAGTATCGTAAATGGACAGGGAATAACATTTTTGCAATAAGATTTGATGACAAGCATTTTACAGAATTATGCAACACGGGAAACAAACTGCCTTCTCGAGACTTTTATTTCCGAAAGTATATCACTTGGAATCGGATATCTTCTCGAATTGGATTCAGGTTTTTCTCTAATGGGTACACTTTTGAAAGTGCTAGTCTAATTGCTGTTTCTGAAGATGAAAACAATTTGCTTTTCGCTCTAGGATTTGCAAATTCAAAATTAGCAAATCTCGAAATGAAATTAATCAATCCAACTACAAATATGTTATCAGGATATGTGGATAATTTATCCATACCTGAATTAGATATACATACAAAAGAAAAAGTAATACAATGTTCTAAATTATGTTTGAAGTTATCAAGCCAAGATTGGGATTCATTTGAAACTTCTTGGGATTTCTCCATTCATCCACTTTTTGATAAGAACATCATTGAACCAAAAGGCTTTGCTTTTGAGGATGATTATGATCTTCAGGAATATCTTGGAAATGATCAGTACAACAGAATTTTCCATAGCGGTATAGATGGTTCACGTACAGCATGGTCTCCAATTGAGTTTGCATATCTCAGGTATAAGGATTGGACGAATAAGGCATTCTATCATTTGAAGAAAAATGAAGAGGATCTAAATCGTATATTCATAGATGTTTATGGACTTCAGGATGAGCTCCAGCCAGAAGAAGATGACTCAATGGTATCTGTGCATAAAGTCTTCGATGACAAATCAGAAATTCCAGAGTCAATGAAAGGGACGAACTCTTATGCTCTGACAAAGGCTGATGTTGTCAAATCCCTCATCTCATATGCAGTCGGATGCATGTTTGGCAGATACTCTCTGGATGTTGGAGGACTTGTCTATGCTGGTGGAGAATGGGATGAATCAAAATATGTTACATTCAAACCTGATAATGATAATGTCATTCCTGTTCTTGATGGCGACTATTTTGATGATGACATAACAGAGAGATTCTACAAGTTCCTGATAGCTGCTTATGGAAAGGATACGTTCCAGGAGAATCTACGATTCATTGAGAATGCACTGGGGATGAAGGTCAAAGACTATTTCGTAAAAGGCTTCTTCAAGGATCATTGCTCAACATACAAGAACAGGCCAATCTACTGGATGTTCTCATCTCCGAAGGGTACATTCAGTGCTCTGATGTATCTGCATCGCTATGACAGGAACACTATTCAGTCAATGAGAAATGACTATCTTCTTCCTTTCAGAGCGAAACTTGTAGCAAGAAGAGAGGAACTATCTGGAAAGGCTAACGATGCGACAGGAAGCGTTTCCGCCAAAGAAAAGCTTGCTGCGACAAAACAACTTGATAAGCTTGCACTCCAGATCAAGGAAATCGATGATTGGGAAAGGGATGTTGTCTATCCTCAGTGTGCTTCACCTGTCGAGATAGATCTTGATGATGGTGTGAAGGTGAATTATCAGAAGCTTGGAAATGTGCTGAGGCCAATAAAATAAGGAGTGACAAGTGATTGAGACAGATAGAATAGAATTCAAACAATCATGGAGAGATGAATACCTTGAGCATATCTGCGGTATGGCGAATGCAGAAGGTGGTTCACTGTTCATCGGCCTTGATGATAATGGTGCTCCTGTTGGCATTGCTGAAAAGGATATTAGAAAACTTCTGGAAGATATTCCGAACAAGATAGTAGACGGACTTCATTTATACAATGTCAAAGTCAGGCCATTGTCATCTGAAGGGAAATACTATATCGAGATTGTGGTTCCACAGTGCAATGAAACAGTCAGCCTCAAAGGAAAATCGTATATCCGTATCGGTACGACGACCAGAGTCATGGGTTTTGATTCCTACCGTGAAGCCTTGATGGAAAGAGGAAGTCTCGCATGGGACTCCTTTACAGTTGATGATGTATCGATAGAGGATCTGGATGAAGACAGCTTTAGAATCTTCAAGAAGAAATCTTCAGAAAACAAATCATCTTCTCCTGTTCAGGATTATGACAGAAACAGGATATTGGAAGAACTGAAGCTTATACGTGGTGGTAAACTGACAAGGGCTGCGGTGCTTCTTTTCCATCGTAAACCAGATGATATAATTCCTGGAGCCTTCATAAGAATCGGGAAGATGGAATCCAGCGAAGATGTATCCAGTAAATTCGAATTGCACGGATCTTTGATGAGGCTGAGCCAGGATATATTCGAGATTCTGGAAACCAGATATCTATCGGCTCTTATTTCCTACAATGGCAATGATAGGATTGAGACGTATCCCTATCCTGAGTTGGCATTGCGGGAGGCGATATTCAATTCTCTGATGCATTCAGACTGGTCTGTGGGCGAGCCTATTCTGATTAGAGTATTCAATGATTCTCTGGACATATCCAACAGAGCCGTGCTTCAGCCTGGGTGGAGTATAACTGAACACAGGTCTTTCCAGCTGAATCCACTGATTTCAGAAACTTTTGAGAAAGCCGGCTTCGTTGAGAAATTTGGTACAGGCATTTCAAAGATCATTTCCTCTTGCAAGGAAAATGGAAACAGGACTCCATCGTTTGAAGTCACTTCTGACGGAAAAGAAATGACCGTGGCGTTCTCGGCTTCAAGTCTGTATGTTGCAATCGAGAAATACAGAGACAAGCTTGAACGAAAAGGGAGCTTCGTCGACTACAGAAAAGTAGTGGAATTGATGAATTCAGGAAAGCTTGATGACCCCAATGTTACCTTGATTGACCCTGATTATGACCCTAATGACCCCGATAGTGACCCTAATCTTGACCCTGATTCGGTGCCAGAGAATGTTGATATCCCTGAATCAACAATAATCCCATCGAAGCATGTCACGGTATTCACCGTAAATGGGAAACCACTTTCCGTACATGGAAAGATCTTGGTGCATGGCATACCGAGCAGAAACATTTACGAACTAGTAAAAGCCAACCCGAAAATTTCATATTCACAGATTGCGGCGATACTGAAACTTTCCAGAAAGACAGTTTCAAGAAACATAGCAAATCTCAGAGAGAAAGGATTGATTCAGTTCGAAGGCAAGCCTCGTAATGGTGAATGGAAAGTGCTGAAGGAGTACCCTAATGAATGAGAAACTCCAATCATCGATAATCAATGTCTTCCAGAAAAGCGATAAGAGGATTGTATTCTGGTACGACGAGAAAAAAGAGTTTACCAATGATTTCAACGAGCTTGAGCTTCCTGGGATTATCAAATGGGAAGTCAAGAACAATGAATTCAACCTGAAATACAAAATATACGTTGAGGATACTCAAAACAGATTCCTGCTGTATTGTCCTTTCCCAAGAAAGAGAATGGCAGACAATTGGCTACTCGATGTTGAACTCTCATCGGCAGAGTTCTCAACTGATATAGCCTCACAATATGCCGAGGAATGTGGTATTCCATTCGAGTATCTTGAAACCGTAAAGGAGCATATAGCATTCTTTTCAGTGGCACAGCGAAGAAACGATCTGGCAAAGCTTCTCAGATTCAAACAGATTTCAGACCCTGTTCTCAACCGATGCATGCTTGCTGCCATCACGAAGCAGAAAAATCCGGACTTCTCAATTGCAGATATTCTTACATCGCTGTTCCATCACATGCTTATTGAAGACGATTCATTGATGAAGTTCATCGATGAATGTGGTTTGACAGGATTCTTCTGGAATGAGATCAGGATCAAATTTGCATATAAGAACGAGGCACCGACCTTGAAGGATCTTGCTCTGCTTATGCTCAAAACAGACTTCTATTTCAACATCAATGCTGAGGAAGTTGAGCTGTCCAATGATGCAAGAAACTACGTTTCCAGTCTGAAGGATAGCAAAAGTATTGGAGATTTCTTTGAACGGCTATCTTCCTATGTGGAGGATATTCTCAAGATTGATAACGAGATCAAAGACTATAAGTTAGAGCAGCTGATTGAAACTGATACATTCAAGTCAATCGAGAGAGTCATCATTGCCTCCCTGACAAGTGAAATTAAAGGAAACAGAGAATACTTCTCTCATGTGGCAGATATAATCAGTGCAAGGGAGAGATCCTATTGGTATCCCAAGTACAGACAGATATATGAAGCCCTTTATCAGGCTGCGAAATTCAACAAGCTAATATCCGGTTTCTCCAACTCAATGACGAATGCTTCGACGGGAATCAGCAACTACACATCCAGCTGGTACGAGATTGATCAGACATACAGGAAGTTCCTTGCTGCCGTAGATTCAGATAATACAGCCTATGCTCCGCTTGATGAGATAAGGACATCAATCGAAGGCAAATACATCAACAAGTTCCTGATACCTGTCAATGAAAACTGGGACAATTTCGCTTTCTCTGCTGCAACCACAGGATACCTTGGCAGCAACATCATAAGGCAAAGAGAGTTCTTCAAGGAAAAGGTCTACCCTGCAATCAAGAACGGCATCAACAAGTTGACTGTCATCATCTCAGATGCGCTGAGATATGAAGTAGGAAAGGATCTTTCTGATACGATTGCACTGAAAGACAAGATGACATCTGAGATTACATCGATGGTGGCATCGGTTCCAACCTACACTCAGCTTGGAATGGCCGCATTGCTTCCCAACAAATCTTTCTTATTAAAAGAGAACTCGACAGTCTTTGTTGACGGGCTCTCATCCTCTGGCCTGGAGAATCGAGCAAAGATCCTGGCTTCAGCTCTTGCAGAACTCAATCCAGATCTCAAATCTTCAGTATTTGCAGCTACCCAAATCGAGGATATGCAGACTGATAGAATCAAGGATCTTGTGAGAGACAATAATGTCCTCTTTATCTACCACAATCTGATTGATGACGATGAGGGAAAAAATACATCGCTAGTATGTAAGAACACGGTTGAGAGGTTGTCTGCCCTTGTGACGAAACTTACATCCGGCAATGCTTATAACATCATCATCACAGCCGATCATGGTTTCCTATACCAGCATGGCCAGCTTGATACCAATGAATACGCATCAACAGGATATCCAGAGGCATCCAGTGTCACCCATGATGATCGTCGCTTCATTATCGGTTATGGCATAAGTGAAGATTCAGGATTTTCAGTAAAGAAGGCCTCTGATTATGGCCTTGTTGCAGATGATGATAATCTTGAAATTGCAATACCAAATAATGTCCTGCGCTTCAGGAAGAAGGGAAACGATGGGAGATACGCCCATGGTGGCCTCTCTCTCCAGGAAATGATTGTTCCTGTCATCACAATAAAAAAAGGCAGAAAGAGCGATATCAGGGATGTCGAGATTGTTTTCCAGCCAAGAACGACAACTATAACCACCGGTACCGTGGAAGTTGTTGCAATCCAGAAAGATCCAGTCAGCGGGAAAATACAACCTGTCGAAGCTGTCATTGGAATCTATGCAGATGACAATACTCCACTAAGTCAGGAAACGACAGTCATCTTCAACAGTTCTGATGAAGATGAACGTAACAGGCGCCAGACTCTGACCTTCTATTTGAACAATGAATCAAATGATTACAACAATACAGATGTCTATTTCAGAGCAAAAGCGAAGATAGCCGGAACAGACCAGAAAGTGGAACTTGATTCCCAGATTCTCAGGCTCAAGAAGGGATCCATCTATGATGAATTCGATTTCTAAGAGGAGGAGCAATGAACGATTTTGATAAGAAAATACATGACGCCTTTCCTGGTCTCGTGGTGAGAAAAGACCTGGTGAAGGAAGTGAAGGGAAATGCGATTGTTCCTTCTTATGTTCTTGAATACCTCCTGGGACAGTACTGTGCTACAGATGACCAGGAAACAGTCAAGGCCGGGATTGAGAATGTAAAAGCAATACTTGCTGAGCACTATGTACATCGTAATGAAGCCAATAAGATAAGAGCAGAGATAAGCGAGCGTGGCCAGAAGAAGGTCATCGACATGATATCAGTCACATTCAATGAGAAGAAAGATACATATGAAGCCTCATTCTCAAATCTCGGTATCTCAAGAGTGCTTGTTGACTCTGATACAATAAAGAAACATCAGAAGCTTCTTGTAAATGGAGTATGGTGCATAGCCACCGTAAGCTATCAGCTGGATGAAGATGAAAAGGATTCTTCCCCCTGGCATATTGAGAATCTGAAACCGATACAGCTCTCAAACTTCGATTTCGATACATTTCTTGAAGGAAGGAAGCAGTTCTCATCTGAAGAATGGGTTGATGTCCTGATGCAATCTATCGGGTTCAATCCGGAGATGTTCTCAAAGAGATTGAAGCTTCTGCACCTCTTACGCCTTGTGCCGTTCGTAGAGAGAAATTACAACCTCATTGAGCTTGGCCCGAAAGGAACAGGAAAAAGCCATATCTACTCTGAGATGTCTCCATATGGAATGCTGCTTTCCGGAGGAGAAGTTACAGTTGCAAAGCTCTTTGTGAACAACAACCGCAACCAGCTTGGACTTGTCGGATTCTGGGATGTAGTAGCATTCGATGAATTCGCAGGACAGGCAAAGAAGGTTGATAAAGCCCTTGTTGATATCATGAAGAACTACATGGCTAACAAGTCGTTTTCACGAGGTATCGAGACGATGCACGCAGAAGCATCTATGGCCTTTGTTGGTAATACAAAGCATACTGTCCCTTACATGCTGAAGAACTCGGATCTCTTTGAAGAGCTTCCCAGTGCCTATCATGATTCAGCATTTATAGATCGTATTCATGCGTTCGTCCCAGGATGGGAATTCGACAGCATACGCTTTGACATGTTCTCGGATGGCTACGGCTTCATAGTGGATTATCTTGCCGAGATGCTCCGCTATATGAGGAACCGTGATTACTCGAACATGTATCAGGATTACTTCACACTCTCTTCTGATATAACAACGAGAGATAAGGATGGCATTAACAAGACATTCTCCGGCCTGATGAAGCTCATCTACCCTAACGGCGAAGCTACAAAAGAAGAAGCAAAGGAAATCCTTGAGTTTGCGATTGAGCAGAGAAAGAGAGTCAAAGATCAACTTATCCGCATAGATGCGACATTCTATGACACAGAGTTCAGCTACCTTGATAATGCCTCAAAAGAGAAGAATCTGGTTCTTGCCCGGGAAGAGAAAGAATTCCCAGATCTTTACAAGAAGAAGGCAAAGGAAACGAGCCCTGAAGAAAAGAGAGAACTAGAGAAACACCAAGAAGAGGATACACAAACCATTCCAGACTCTCTTAAATCTAATGCCAAGATACTCGGGCCTTTGTTCCCTTCCCCTAAAGCAGGCAACTTTAGCTATGAAGAAGATCAGAGTGGCGTGTCTTACGAGAAGCTCTTTGGAGAGTATATTGAAGGGACGACACGGATTGAGATTCTGGATCCGTACATAATGAAACCTTATCAGACAAGGAATCTGATGGAGTTTCTTGAGGTAGTATATCATCATAAGAAGCCTGAAGATGAAGTGACTGTTTCTCTTCTTACAAAGGCAGACAGGGACTACTTCGAGGATCAGGATATGAGGCTGTCGAGAATCAAGGATAGTGCAGCTCTTATCGGCATTGATTTCGAGTACTCTTATGATGGTACTGATACAATCCATGATAGAAACATCATTTTAAATAATGGATGGAAGATTATTCTTGGTCGAGGACTCGATATCTTCCAGGTATTCGATACGGACATGCTTTCATTTGCTTCTAGAGTACAGGAAATTAGAAGATGCAAAGCATTTGAGATAACATACGTCAAGGACGGAGGAAAGTAATTGTCTAGAAGCATAATAAAAAAGAGTCTTCGTCTTGGATTTGAAATTTTCTCTGGGCTAAGTGTGTTCATAGGTTTACTTGGATATACAGTTAGAGATATTAATACAAGCTTCTCATTTTTAACCTGCTTCCTATTGCTAGCTGGTGCATATTTATTCACTGCTGCAGTGACATATTTCATTTACAAAGCCATAATTTGCAGACCTTACAGAACCAAAATAAAAGGTAACAAAGTTGTTATTAAGACTGGAGATATATTTGAACAGGATGGTTGGAAAGTCATCCCCTTCAATGAACACTTTGACACAATTGTTGATGACAAAATTATAGCTCACTCGTCACTGAATGGTGTTTTCTTAGATGAGCATTGTAACAGAGAAGATGTAGAAAGTACAATTCAAGAATTTAATGATCATAAAGGAGCAAGAACATATCCATTAGGGACAATAATTCCCTACAGGGATTACATGCTTCTTGCATTTACCCATTTTGATGAAAACAACAATGCTTATATTGATGTTACTGAGCATGAATGCTGTCTACTGCGAATGTGGTCTTCCATAAGGAAATCATACGCAGGAAAGCCTGTAGTTTTACCGCTTATTGGGTCAGGAATTACTGACATTTATGGCGTAGGTGAAAAGGATGATACCGACTTGCTAAAATGTATTCTGTGTTCACTTAAGAATAGTAAATTTCAGACTCCATCATCAATTACGATTGTTTTAACACCTGATGCAATGGAGAGCATCGACATGAACGAAATCAGATCGCAGTATTAAAAGGAGAGATTTATGGCACAACGACAATACACATATATAGCTGGCGATTGGGATCATGATAAGAATGCTGTAGATATTCTTGAATATTGGAGGAAACAATCTAAGCTCAAGTATCTTAACGCTCACGACACGAAAACCGCCTACGACGACAGCTTGAATTGTTCAATTAAGAAATCACTTAAGGCAAGAATCGATATTTCTAAGCGATTTGTTCTTATAGTAGGGGATCATACTGATTCGGTAACTGCAGGGGGATGTCAGTTGTGTCCATCATATAATTCGTATTGGAAATATTGTGCTAGGGGATACTCTGTAGATTATGATAGTTTTATAAAGTACGAGTGTAAAAAAGCTGATGAGGCATATGCGGAGGGAGTAATGTCAATCATTGTGCTCTACAATAGTACAAGCGTGAATAAATACTTATGCCCAGAAGCTCTTAGGTATCTTGGATACCACATTCCCATGATATACAAAGGATATGATGGGAAATTGTACTGGGATTACAATGCAATTTCTAAAGTCTTTTCACAGACTTGAAATTATGTCAATCAGGAAAAGATGAACAGGATAGTAAGCATAGAAAACTAATCCTGGAATTCTGCCTTTTCCTTGTTCTTCCGTTTTGATTGACAGTGCATATATAACTGCAGATGCCAGGAATATTGATATCGTTCCTACAATATACTCCACTTGAGTTTCGCTGTAGAGGATAGTTCTGAGAATGAAATATGAAGCGGGTACAAGGATAAGTGAGAATTGTTCTTTCTGCTTTTTCTGGAGTACGTAGAAGATGATTGCGAACACTGGAGCGATGATACTCCAGTCACAGATCAGTGATATCGGAAAAAACAGAGCTAAAGCGGTAAGTGTTATCAGAAGTCCTTTTCTATCAAGCAGATAGATTATAGTTAAGCTTGCTAACAAAGTGAAAAGGACGTTCAATTGCAATCCGAACAACAAATAGAAAGGAATTTTAGATATCACAGCCCAGAGAAGCAGTCTTTCAGCATACTTCAGAACGGATCTGGTGAATCTCAGTCCCTGGGTAATGAAGAAGCACATAATTACAATCGTGAAGTTGCCGAAGAACTGACAGATGTTGTACAGATCACTTCCTTCATTCAGAAAAACCGTTGAAGCATGATCTGCTGTCATGGCAATGATTGCAATAATCTTCAGGAAGTCTCTTGCTGTGTTGTACTGTGGTTTATCAGCACTCATACGTAGTAATCACCATATACGGCGACGCAGCTGTCCCAGTAGTCTTCGCCGAAGTATCTGATAATCCTTTCCTTGATATATCTGCATCTGCTTCTTGTTCCTGGATGGACATCCAAGAATCCGGATATGAGAGCTCTAAGAGAGAATCCTTCTGTGTACTTCGAGAGAAAGAGATAATTACCGAATCCGTAGCCTAAATCCACACCGAACATATCAGCACTGCGTTCTGCCCATTTGCCATCAATCCAGTAGAAGATCAGATTGATGAGGTTGAAGATTGTCCCGGTAATTGCACCGAAGATTGAGAGCAGAAGCCCGTATAGTCCGGCTGCTATCCCTAGGAAAGGAATATGAGAAAGGATCCTCGCTATGAATGTAACAATCATCAGGGGAAATGTAACTGTATTGATGGCCACATTGCAGATCAGTGAAGCATCTGTGTCATAGTGATAGTAATGGCCAAGCTCATGAGCTATCACTCCCCGTGCTACTTCTATTCCTTCATCAAATATATCAAGTGCAATTACGATGTTTCGTCCGGATGAGTATGCATTCTGGCTGAATGTATCAGTAGCATAAAACCGTGGACGGGGAAGGAAGATCTTTCTGATAGGATTGACTCTCCTCAAGACATCGTTGATTCCAAGTTCTTCCATATCATCCCTGTCGAGCCTCTGTCCTTCTCTTACAGATGATCCATAGAAGATGACAGTGGCAAGATAACATGCTATCAGAACGATGATAACGGCATATGCTTTCATTGCCATATCAAGTCCCAACGGATACAGCCAGCAGAACATAGGACTGTATATGAAGAAAGAAGCATATTCACTCCAGATCGGCAGTGTTGTGATGTTAAGCGCATAGAAAAGTATCAGGTAGATCCAGTAAGAAGCGAGTGAAAGCATGACAATTGATTTGATTCTGAGAAAAGCAAGAATCTTTCCTCTGAAGATGAGCTTCCACACACTGACTACCAGAACAAGCAACTCTATGCTCCTTGCGATTGGCTGAAGTTCAAATCCTTCCATGAAACTTGAAACGACAAGGGAGAATATTTCCTTATTGAAGATGAGGCCGACGATAAGCCTGAAACACAGATATGATTCAGTGTGAAGGCTCGGCCAGGCCGTGAAGATGAGGATGACCAGCAAAATCAGGAAGCACAGATTTTTTATCTTCGATAGCAGACCAATCAGGCTAAAGCGCTTCTCCGGCATTCCTTCATGTTCATCTTCATTTCCAATCTTGTTGTTGTAAGAGTTGTAGCTCATCGGTTCTCTCCATGGTAAAAAGATGGATTCAGACGATTATTATCCTTAATAATATTATCGTACAAAATTATTAAAATTAAAAAACTTTATAAGTATAAAATATTTAAATTCTTATTATATATTAAATTCAATAGAATGAATTATTTGTACGTCTAAATTTATTTATATGATTATAATCTTGACTGATAAATCATCATGACACATTATAAATACAAAGGAGGATTTCTATGATTACAATTGCTCTGATAAATCAGAAAGGTGGAGTCGGCAAGACTACAAGTGCGGTTGAGATAGCATCCCGGTTTGCAAAAGCAGGAAAGAAAACACTTTCCATCGATGCCGATCCTCAGGCCAACATGACTTACATCTATGGTATCAATCCCGACAAGGAAGGGCAGTATACTCTGAAGGATGTTTTTTCCAAGACTGTTTCTCTTCAGGATGCAGTAATCAAAACATCGGAAGGAGTAGACCTTGTTCCAAACAACATTCTCATGAGCAATGCGGACAGGATGTTCATAGGCGTTAACTCGATGCAGCTTCTGAAGAACGCATTTAAAGATGTTTCATCGCTTTATGACATATGTATCATAGATTCCTCTCCGACTCTCGGCATCATCAACTGGAATGTTCTTATCGCCGCTGATTATGTTATTGTTCCGGTCAACGCAAATGCTCTCTCCATTCATGGGCTTAGAGCCTTGTCGGAGACAATCAATGAAGTGAAAGAATCTGCAAACACTAAGCTGAAGATTCTTGGTCTTCTTGTTACCCGTTATAATCCACGAACCAGGCTCAGCAAGGAAGCGATTCCGGATCTTGAGATGATCTCATCAAAATTCCTCAATACCAAGGTCTTTGAATCAAAGATCAGGCAGAGCGTTGCGATTGAAGATGCCCAGGCGAACAGGAACAGTACAGTCAAAGGAAAGAAGAGTCCGATTTCAAAAGATTATGATGCGCTCTTTGAAGAGATACTGAAGGAGATTTGAATATGAGCAGATTGATGGATGCATGGAATACAGAGATAGAGGAGAAGAAAGAGCCAAAGGCTGCTGAACCTCAGAAGAAACCTTCAGTTATGGAAGTCCCGGCTGTGGAACCTGCCGTGAAAAAGAAGATGGGAAGACCAAGTGCCACTCTTGACAGGACGAAGATAATAAAGAATGTCACGGTCAAGATGACAGCCAATGATTTCATATACTGTAATATGCTATCAAAGGAGATGAATGAGCAGGGCTTGTGCGGAGGTGATGTGTCCAGCCTCATCGCATATCTGATAAAGCAGAGCAGGGCACTGAACCCTGAATTATCAGATGCGGCAGAGGCGATTTACAGACTTCAGACGACTAGACGTAAGAAATGATTTAAATTTACAGACTTTAAATGTATAAAATATCTAACTCATTTAAATGAAGAATAATAAGGACTATGTACAGATAAAGTCTAAATAACTCATAGCTTATTTAAGTCTGAAGAACAATTGTAGCAAATTGGCTGCTCCAGACAGTTTAATAGAGTCTGAAGTGTTTTTCTTACTCAGAGAAGGGAGAGTTGATAGATGGATTTTTATGAAGCAATCAGGAAAAGAAGAACGGTTCGTGAGTTTCTGGATAAAGACGTGGATTTTGAAGCAATCAAGCGTATCCTGGAGACGGCACTCAGAAGGCTCCCTGAACGGGAGCTTTTTTCATATAATCTGACTTCCTTCATATCATAATACAACTTGAACGCTCCAGAAATTTCACATGTATCATTGGAATTCAATTGAGAAAAATCTCTGAAGAGTGCTATAATCCATATGAATAAGACAAGGACGTCTATCTCACGGGGGATGGGCGTCTTTTTAATTGGAGGCATGTATGGACCGTAAGTACATTTTCGTCACGGGAGGAGTTGTATCAGGACTGGGCAAAGGCGTGAGCGCGGCAAGTCTCGGTTTATTGCTGAAACAGAGAGGATTGAAAGTGGCGGCGCAGAAGCTGGACCCTTATCTGAATGTGGATCCCGGAACCATGAGCCCGTATCAGCATGGGGAAGTCTTTGTGACGGAAGACGGGGCTGAAACTGATCTTGATCTCGGCCATTACGAGCGCTTCATCGATGAGAATCTGAACAGAAAGTCTAACCTGACAAGCGGAAAAGTATTCTGGAACATACTGACAAGGGAGAGAAGAGGGGAATATCTCGGCCGCACCGTCCAGATAATCCCTCACGTGACCGATGAGATAAAAGAGTCAATATATTCTCTTGGCGAGCTTACAGGTGCCGATGTCGTGATCACCGAGATCGGAGGCACCATCGGCGATATCGAAAGCCAGCCTTTCCTGGAGGCGGCAAGACAGCTGCGCATTGAAAAGGGAAGCGCCAACTGCATGTTCATCCATGTCGTTCTTGTTCCGTACCTTGAGTGCAGCGGAGAGTACAAGACCAAGCCCGGCCAGCATTCCGTGCGGGAGCTTCAGGGTATGGGAATAATGCCTGACTGCATTATCGCACGTTCGGACAAGAGTCTTGATGATGATATCATCTCAAAGCTTGCCATGTTCTGCAATGTTGAAAGGCGAGCAGTCATTGCCAATGAGAATGTTTCCCCGATATACGCACTTCCTTTACTGCTGCATGATCGTGGATTTGACGATTATGTGGTCTCCAGGCTTTCACTTGAATGTTCAGATTGTGATCTTGCTGAATGGAGGGCAGCCGTAGGGCGTATGACACAGCCGAAGAAGCGCACTGTGAGAATTGCAATATGCGGTAAATATGTGAAGCTGAGAGATGCGTATCTTTCAATAAATGAGGCCCTTTACCATGCCGCAAGCTGGAATGATGCCTCTCTTGAGCTTTCATTCATCGATACTGAGGAAGTGGAGAAGTCAGGTGCAGAACATTTCCTTAAGGATGCCGACGGAATACTTGTTCCCGGGGGATTCGGTTCAAGGGGCATTGAAGGCATGATTCTGTGCGCACGCTATGCCCGTGAGAACAACATCCCTTATTTCGGCATATGTCTAGGCATGCAGGTCGCGGTGATTGAGGCGGCACGTTCTCTTGCAGGACTGAGCCATGCCAATTCAAGGGAATTTGATCCTGATGGAAGTGAATGCGTGATCGATCTTATGGATGAACAGCGCAACATAAGCGCGAAAGGCGGCAGCATGCGGCTCGGTTCATATCCGTGTGCGGTGAAGAAGGGGACGCTGCTACATGAAATATACGGACGGGAGCTGGTACAGGAACGTCACAGACACCGTTATGAAGTGTCTCCCGCATTCAGGGACAGAATTGCGGAAAGCGGGATCACATTCAGCGGCACAAGTCCTGACGGCAAGCTTGTTGAAGCGATGGAAAATCCTGCCTGCCGTTTTTTCGTCGCAGTGCAGTCACACCCGGAGTTCAAGAGCCGGCCGAACAGGGTTCATCCCTTGTTTGATGCATTCATGAAAGCCTGCATCTGACTCTGTTTTTCCATATTGTGCCGTATGTGCACACACATAGATGAGACTGTGTGTATACATACGGTATTTTTCTCTCAGCATCCGCTCTGTCCGTAGTTTGAAAGGACACGGGCGGATGGATCTTTTACGTCACAGCCGGGCCAGCTGGTGTTAGGCATCCAGAAGCCGGGTATCATTTCATGCTGGCCGGGATAGAAACTTTCGAATATTTCCCTGTAAAGCAGAGACTCCGGCGTGAAAGGGCGTCCTTTCTCAGGGTATTTCTCATACTCCTTTTCAAGATCCCTGCCTTTGTATATCTGGTCTGCGTATTCCTTGATATCGTCCACCATACTGTGTCCCACTGCATCGCTGAAGGCTGCTTTCTGCCTCCAGAGGATGTCATCAGGAAGCCAGCCTCCTTTTTCGAATGCCTTTCTCAGAAGGTACTTGCCATGCCCGTAATGGTTCATCTTCATCCCGGGATCGACTGACAGCACGTATGAGACAAAATCAAGATCGCCGAAAGGCACGCGGGCTTCAAGACTGTTGTCGGCAATGCATCTGTCTGCCCTGAGCACATCATATGCATACAGCTCATGCACACGTTTCTGGCTTTCTTTCTCAAAAGCTTCTGCATCAGGTGCGTAATCGGTGTATTTGTAGCCGAAAAGCTCGTCAGACACTTCTCCGGTGAGAAGCACCTTCACATCAGTGTGCTCATGGATATGCCGGCACAGGATGTACATCCCGATACTTGCCCGGATGGTGGTTATGTCATATGTGGCAAGCGTGTTTATGACTTCAGGCAGGATGGTGATCACGTCATCCCTCGTCATCGTGACGTTTATGTGATCACTGCCAAGATATTCTGCTGTGCGCTGTGCATATTTCGAGTCTATCGGATCCTTGTCCATTCCTATTGAGAATGTGCGGATTTTCTTTCCAAGCAGTCTGGATGCGATTGCACATACAAGGGAACTGTCCAGACCTCCTGAGAGCAGAAAAGCAACAGGCGTATCGGAATCAAGACGTTTTTCCACAGCTTTTATCAGTTTCTCCTTTATATTGCGGGTTATTTCGTCAATGCTGCCGTATGTATACGATTTGACTGTGGAGATATCGCGGTAGCAGATGAAGGAACCGTTCTTGTAGTAATGTCCGGGAGGAAAAGGTCTTACGGCAGAGCACAGCGGGGTGAGCAGGCAGGCTTCGCTTGCGAATGCGATATTCCCGTCCCTGTCATAGCCGTAGAAAAGCGGACGGATTCCGACTGGATCCCTTGCGGCTATGAAGCCTTCAGAGGGATCATATATTACAGATGCATACTCCGCATCAAGCATGGCGAACATCTTCTCACGGTATCTGTCAAACATGTAGAGCACCGTCTCACAGTCGGAATCAGAGTGGAAAGCATATCCTTCAGCCTCAAGTTTCCTGCGCATGTCACGCCATCCGTAGATCTCACCGTTGGTGATGGCGTACATTCCATTGTATTCAAAAGGCTGCATGCCTCTTCCATCTATGCCCATTATGGAAAGTCTCTGGAAGGCAAGGAAAAGGTTCTCCTCCGGCATTATGATCCTTTCTGCATCCGGTCCTCTTCTTCTTGTTCTTTCAAGAATGTCTTTGAGCTGGGCAGGAGTCAGAGCTCTTCCCCTGTAAGCAAAAACTGTACACATATTCAACTCCTCAGACTGCAGCATAAAGCTGGCTGTATGATTTTGATTTATCCGCTTCGACTGCCATGAACCTGCCTTCAAGACACTTAGCCGCACTGAGCGAGAAAACAGATGCGAAGTCAGTTACCAGCGGACGGATGACACTCTCCATTTCCTCTTTTCCGACATTTCTTGTAATCAGCTTGTCGGAAAGATTCACGGGAGGACACTGTGTTCTCAGATATATGGTTCCGGCATACATTCCATTTCCGCAGAAATAACCTGTTATGTCTTTTCTTTCATCAAGATTGAGAACGATTATGATTCCTCCGGCAAGGTATTCACCCAGAAAGGATCCTGTCCTTCCTCCTATGACCAGAATGCTTTTCCTGTCCACGTATGCCTTCATGTGCACACCGGCCCTGTACCCGGCATCGCCTCTGATATAGACACGTCCGCCTCTCATGCCGTATGCAAGCGCATCGCCGGCGCTGCCGTTTACGGCGAGAAGACCCGCATTCATTGTATCTGCCGCAGCATCCTGGACATTGCCATCCACATAAATGCTGCCGCCGTCAAGATAGGATGCAATCGCATTTCCCGGTGTCCCTGCTATATGCATGATACCGTTCTTCATTCCGCAGCCGATATAACGTTCACCGAGACATCCTGTCACAGATATCTCCTCATTCTCATGCTTCCTTATTCCATCAATTCCGTCTTTTCTTATGTCAACTACCTTCATGTCATTCTCCTGCATATCTGATTCCGAGAATCTCAAGTTCTTTCTCATTGAGTGCCACACCGCGCAGCGCCATCCTGTTGCCCCGCAGTGCCTCGATGCTGTTTATCCCCATTCCTCCCATGATCTCTTTTATTTCGCGTGTCCATGCATTCATGAGATTGACAAGCCGTTTTGCGCCCTTTTCCGGATCAAGTCTTTTTGTGAGTTCAGGATCCTGCGTCGCGATTCCCCATGCACACCTGCCAGTGTGGCATGATGCGCATATATGGCAGCCAAGCGCGCAAAGGGCTGCAGTTCCGATTGAGACAGCATCGGCGCCAAGTGCTATGGCCTTGACGGTATCGGCTGAATTTCTTATGCCGCCTGAGGCGATGATGCTCACGCGGTCCCTTATCTTTTCCTCCCTCAGTCTCTGGTCCACAGCTGCGATTGCAAATTCGATGGGAATGCCCACATTGTCCCTTATGCGTTTGGGGGCAGCTCCCGTTCCGCCCCTGTAGCCGTCTATTGAAATGATATCGGCACCGCTTCTTGCAATTCCCGAGGCGATAGGCGCGATGTTGTGAACAGCTGCGACTTTGACCATCACAGGTTTCCTGTAATGTGTGGCTTCCTTTATTGACATGACGAGCTGCGCCAGATCCTCGATGGAATAGATATCGTGATGCGGAGCCGGACTTATGGCATCAAGACCTTCTGGCACCATCCTTGTTCTGGATACATCGCCGATGATCTTGCGCCCTGTGAGATGACCTCCGATTCCTGGCTTTGCTCCCTGACCGATCTTTATTTCAATGGCGGCTGCCGTGTTCAGATATGTCTCATGCACACCGAAACGTCCCGATGCGACCTGAACGATTGTGTTCTCCTTGTACGGGTAAAGACTTTCATGAAGTCCTCCTTCACCTGTATTCCAGTATGTTCCGAGTTCTTCTGCCGCTGCTGCCAGAGCTTTATGAACATTCAGACTGATCGCTCCATAGCTCATTGCCGCGAACAGTATCGGTGTTTTCAGCTCAAGATGCGGCGGAAGGTTATTTATAAGCCGTCCTTCCTTATCCCTCTGTATCTTTTCAGGCCGCTGTCCGATGAACACTGCGGTTTCCATAGGCTCCCTGAGCGGATCGATGGAGGGGTTTGTCACCTGGCTGGCGTTCAGCAGCATCCTGTCGAAGTATACGGGAATGTTCTTCTCTCTTGCCCCCATGGATGAAAGCAGGACTCCTCCCGTTTCAGCCTGAAGGATTATCTCACTGATGTCATCCTTCCTGAAAACGGAGTTTTCCCTGAATCTGTTTTCGTCTTCCGTTATGTAAATGGCTCCGGCAGGACAGAAAGACACACAGCGCTGGCAGTCAACGCATTTGTCATGATGGAATACAAGTGTTCTGTTCTCACTTGCTGTTATTGCCCCGAATGAACATTCTGATACGCATCTGAGGCAGGAAACGCAGCTGTCATCCTTTCTTATTCTGTATCTCCTCATCTTCCGGCCTCCTTCTCAAGTGTCACTATGACAGCCTCTCCGCCGCGCGGTGCCCATATTCTGTCAGGATTGTCCTCAATGACTCTGATTGCGGCTTCTTCCGAGCTGAAATACACGGTGTGTCCTTTCTCTGCCGCGACGAGGCTTCTGAGCTTCAGTCTGTCGTTGAGTGCCATCATTCCTCCGCTGAAACCGACAAGAATCGAGAACGGTCCGGTGATGAGGAATGATGAGAACATGTTTCTCATGTATGAAAGTCTGTTCCTTTCATCTTCATCCTCTGTCGCCGCGATCGTGGACCAGAAAGGCGCTGCGATCACATGGGAACATTCTTCAAGCGTGAGACCCTGCTTGCGTGTAAGATAGTCGAGGATGTATGTTATGACCTCTGTATCTGTCAGAAGGTTGCAGGAGTAACCGTACATCTCGACCGCCCTGCGGTTAGCATCGTAGGAAGATATCTCGCCATTGTGCACGACAGTTAGATCCAGCAGAGAGAAAGGATGTGATCCTGCCCACCATCCCGGAGTATTTGTCGGGTAGCGCCCGTGAGCCGTCCATGAATACCCCTCGTATTCCTCGATGCGGTAGAAATCAGCGACATCCTCAGGATAGCCTACGGCCTTGAACACACCCATATCCTTGCCGCATGAGACGACATACGCGCCATCAATTGAATCATTTATCCTGATCATGGCCAGTGATGTGTATTCGTCTTCATCAAGCTGGCTGTCCTGCAGCATGTGAGGCAGCGGGGAGACGAAATAGCGCCATATGAGAGGCGCATCTGCAATCGCACTTGTCTGGCGTACAGGTATTTTCGAGAGGTTTATTATGTCGAACCGTCTGTCCAGAAAACGTTCCGTCTCTTCTCTTGAGGTCTGTGAATCATAGAAAACATGCAGTGCATAGTAATCCTTGTACTGCGGGTATATTCCATAACCTGCAAAGCCTCCGCCAAGTCCGTTTGATCTGTTGTGCATGACCTTTATGCTCTTTTTTATTGCTTCACCCGTGATACGTCTTCCGTCACGGCAGAATATTCCGCTTATCGCGCATCCTGAACTTATTCTGACTTCGCCTTCTTTCTTCATAAGCCGCCTCTGAAACCGGGAAAATAAAAAAAGGACGTTCAGAGAATCATCTCTTTGAACGTCCTTGTTCTTTGAGGTACGTTTTACGACATATCTTCATTGTGTGTCAATTATGGTTTTGAATTTTTCAGGAATAAAAATTCAGAAAACTGCATGAAACATACTTGACTTTGACTGAAGCTTTTCCATATCATTCCGGCATATACAGCAAAGGCGCTGCAGAAATGTTTCTGCGGCGCTTTTTCCGTTAATGGAGGTTACTATGGACGTGGAGGATATCAGACAGCTGCTTGCAGAGTATGAGGTGAAATTCATACGGCTTGCCTTCTGTGACATTTTCGGACGTCAGAAGAATATCGCGATAATGGCAGATGAGCTGGAACACGCGCTTGAACACGGGGTTTCCTTTGATGCATCCGCAATAAAGGGATTCCTGAACATAAGCGAGTCTGATCTTCTGCTGTTTCCTGATCTTGACACATTCTCCATCCTGCCGTGGAGACCTGCGGACAGGGGTGTTGCCAGATTCTACTGCTATATCACATACCCTGACAGAAGACCTTTTGAAGGGGATGGAAGATATCTTCTCTCCCGCATAGAGAAGAAAAGCAGTCTTGCCGGATACTCTTTCCTTGTAGGACCAGAGTGTGAGTTCTATCTTTTTGAAACCGATGAGAAAGGTTTCCCGACACTCTGTCCGTTTGATGATGCGGGGTATTTCGATATGGCACCGCTTGACAGAGGGGAGAACGTCAGAAGGGAAATCTGCTTCGCACTTGAAAACATGGGCATAAAGCCGGAGCGCAGCCATCATGAGCACGGACCGGGGCAGAATGAGATAGACTTCCGCTGTTCTTCTCCGCTGAAAGCTGCCGATGACATGATGACATTCAAGACTGCGGTGAAAGCAATAGCACAGCAGCATGGTCTTTTCGCTTCATTCATGCCGAAACCGCTCAGGAATGAAAGCGGAAGCGGACTGCATATAAATCTTTCCCTTTATGAGGACAATGAGAATCTTTTTGAGAAGGAAGATCCCAAGGCAATGTCATTCATGGCCGGCATACTGAGGAGAATGAATGAGATAACAGCATTCGCAAATCCCCTGGTTTCTTCTTATGAGAGGTTCGGTCACTTTGAGGCTCCCTCCTCGGTTTCATGGAGCCATCAGAACAGATCGACACTTGTGAGAATCCCGCATGCGGAAGGCAATGACTGCCGTATGGAGGTGAGAAGTCCTGATCCGTCCTCTAATCCGTATCTTCTCATTTCCCTGCTGCTGTCTGCAGGATTTGAGGGTATTGCGGATGGAGCCGTACCGCAGATGGAGGCTGCCGGCGACATGATTTCCCTTTCTTCAGGACAGAAGTTGCCTTCAAGTCTTGCCGCTGCTGTGGACGCGGCGGGAAAAAGCAGTTTCATCCGCTCCGTCATTCCCCCGGGGATTGTCGATGCCTACCTTGAAGACAGACAGGCGGAGGCAGATGAATACGGACAGGGGCTGAGTGATTACGATTCAATGATCAGACGCTTTTTACGCTTTATATAGGTGTTTCTATGGAAATGGTGCTTATCGCTGCTGAGAGAAGCAGATGCGACATGATAAAGAAAACGCTTGCTGCCGGGCGGTATGCTCTCTTCCGTGCGGAAAGCGGAAAAGAGGCGAGGATGAAGATACTTGATCTGTCTCTTTCACTCGTTATCGTTGATGCATCTCTTCCGGATGGCTCAGCAAAGGAAGTATCAGTTCTTGCTTCTGAACGTGGAATCGACACGATATATATTGTTCCTGATGTGCTTGTGCAGCATATGGCGGAGACAATGGAAAAGTACGGGGTGTATGTTGCCGGCACAGGAGAGCTGGCAGCTGTATTCAGGACCCTGCGGGTGTCCAGAAACAAGATAAGCAGGGCCGAAGAGAAGAACAGGAAGCTTCTTGAAAGGCTGAAGAATGAGAAAATGCTCACGAAGGCCAAATGCCTTCTTGCAAGATACAGGGCAATGAGCGAAGAGGAGGCTCATGCCTATATAGAGAAAAAAGCGATGAATTGCCGCATAAGCCTGCTGGATGCGGCGATGACAATTGTAAGAGAACTATCATAGATCATAGGAGGATTAGCATGAACGTATCTGAAATGTTCGGTTCCATGGTTTTCAATGATCATGTAATGAGAGAAATGCTTCCGAAAAAGGTATATCAATCATTACAGGATACAATGATTGAAGGAAAAGCCCTTGATGAGGATGTAGCGGATATTGTAGCTGCAGCAATGAAAGAATGGGCGGTCAGCAAGGGGGCGACCCATTTCACACACTGGTTCCAGCCGATGACCGGCATCACCGCGGAAAAACATGACAGTTTCCTCACCGTCGATAAAACAGGCTGTGTCATAATGGATTTTTCCGGCAAGGAACTTACCAGGGGCGAACCAGATGCATCAAGTTTCCCTTCCGGCGGACTGCGTGCAACATTCGAAGCACGCGGTTATACGGCATGGGATCCGACAAGCTATGCATTCATCAAGGATGATACACTGTGCATCCCTACAGCATTCTGTTCGTATACGGGGCAGATCCTTGACAAGAAGACTCCGCTTCTGAGAAGCATGGATGCGATAAGCCGCGAAGCTGTCAGGGCACTTTCACTTTTCGGTAAGAAGGTGAAGAGGGTCAATGCGACCATAGGTGCAGAGCAGGAATATTTCCTCATAGACAAGAAGGATTTCTCCAGACGTCTGGATCTCAGGCTTACCGGACGTACACTCATAGGTGCACCTGCGGCCAAGGGACAGGAAATGGAAGATCATTACTTCGGCTCGATAAGGGGAAGGGTGAAGGCCTTCATGGCTGATCTTGATGAGGAGCTGTGGAAGCTCGGAATAACAGCTAAGACAGAGCACAATGAAGTCGCACCGTGCCAGCATGAGATGGCTCCCATTTTCGATAACGCAAACAAGGCCACCGATGCGAACCAGCTTACTATGGAAATGATGAAAAAGGTTGCAGACAGGCACGGTTTTGCATGCCTGCTTCATGAAAAACCGTTTGAAGGAATAAACGGATCGGGAAAACACAACAACTGGGCTCTGAGCACGGATGAAGGCGAGAACCTTCTTGATCCCGGAAAGACACCTGAGGACAATGCACAGTTCATGCTTTTCCTGACTGCCGTGATCAGGGCTGTCGATGATTACCAGGATCTGCTGCGCATAAGCGTTGCAAGTGCCGGCAATGATCACAGGCTCGGGGCAAACGAGGCACCTCCTGCTATCGTGTCGATATTTGTCGGTGATGAGCTTGATGCCGTTATTGAATCCATCATCGAGGGAACGCCGTTCAAGGACAGGTCTTCTTCATCCCGTCTCGACATAGGCACAAGCGTGCTTCCCAAGCTTGCCCGCGACAACTCGGACAGGAACAGGACAAGTCCGTTTGCCTTTACCGGAAACAAGTTTGAATTCAGAATGCCCGGCTCATCTTTCAACATTGCCTGTACGAATGTGATGCTCAATACGGCAGTGGCGGATGCCCTGAAGGCTTTCTGTGATGAGCTTGAGGGTGCTTCTGATTTCAACGCATCCCTCAATGCTCTGATAAAAAGAGAACTCAAGGCACACCGGAGAATCCTTTTCAACGGCAACGGATACAGCAAGGAGTGGGAGGAAGAGGCTGAAAAGAGAGGCCTTTCCAACTATAAGAGAACACCTGATGCTCTTGTTCATTACTGCGATGAGAAGAACGTGGCACTGTTCAAGCGTCATAATGTGTATACGAAAGAGGAGATGGAGTCCCGTCTTGAGATATCGCTTGACGAGTATCAGAAGGCAATTCACATCGAGGCTGTCACAATGAGTGAGATGCTCCGCCGTCAGATACTTCCTTCATCCCTGCGTTTCACATCTGCTCTTGCTTCATCGGTTCAGGTGAAGGGCAGTATCGGAGTGGCTGCGAATGCGGACAAAGACCTTTGTGCTGAGGCAAGTGCCCTGTGTGATGAGCTGCTTGTCAAAATCGATGAGCTTGATGAATGCGTGGCAAAAGGACCTCAGCAGACAGAGAAGGCTGCTTTCTATGCCGCGGACAAGATCATACCGGCTATGGAGAATGCCCGCAGGATCTGTGACAGGCTTGAATGTATTGTCGACAAGTCCTACTGGCCTGTGCCGACATATTCTGAAATCCTTTTTTATGTGTGAAACATGATATTCTGTGCTGCCCTGGAATGATCCATATTTCAGGGCAGCCTTTTATTTATATGGAAACACTTTGTCTGTTTTCATTAGTCAAGTTGGCGGTTTTTCATTAGTCAAATTGTCCGATTTCCATTAGTCAAGTTGGCTGATTTTCATATTACCGGAAGGAAAGGTCTTTCTTCCGTTTACAGCAATGATTTCAGATCCTCAAGCGCACAGGTATCAATGACTTCCCACGGCAGCGTGACATCAGTGCGGCCGAATGCACCGAATGAGGCACTCTGCCTGTATACCGGAGTGCGGAGAGAGAACTGTCTGATCATTCCTTCAGGCCTCAGATCGTAGTGATCCATTATCCATCTGACAAGGGCATCCTCGCTTATCTTTCCGCTGGAGAAAGTCAGTACTGCAAGGGACACCGGATCTGCGACACCTATGGCATATGCCGCCTGTATTTCGCATTCATCTGCCGCACCCGAGGCGACGATCGTTTTTGCGATGTTCCTCAGTGCAAGTGCCGCGCTGCGGTCAACTTTGGTGGCATCCTTTCCGGAGAATGCTCCGCCTCCGTGGTGCGCATAGCCGCCGTATGTATCTGCGATTATCTTGCGTCCTGTAAGACCGGTGTCGGCAGCAGGGCCTCCGAGTACAAAGCGTCCGGTAGGATTGATGTAGTATTTTGTATTTTCTGTAAGCATGTTCTCAGGAAGGGCCGGAATGATGATGTTTTCCATTAGTGACTTTCTGAGGTCTGCAAGCTCAATATCAGGATCATGCTGGGCAGAGAGGACAACGGTGTCTATCCTTACAGGCTTTCCGCCTTCATATTCAAGCGTCACCTGGCTTTTGCCGTCAGGACGCAGGAATGGAAGCTTTCCACTCTTTCTTGCATCAGATAGTCCCATAACCAGTTTCCTTGAAAGCGAAAGTGTGAGTGGCATGTATTCATCGCTTTCATTCACCGCATAGCCGAACATCATTCCCTGATCTCCGGCTCCGGTGGTGCTTTCATCGGCGAAGGACGAGTCAACACCCATGGCTATGTCCGGGGACTGTTCATGAAGAGAGCATGTGATGCTGGCATTATCATCAAAGCCGTATTCCGCTTTTGTGTAGCCTGCTTCCCTTATGATCTTCCTTGCTGCCCTGATATAGTCAGCATCAGCTTTTGTCGTGATTTCCCCCATTATATGCACACTGCCGCTTTCAGCTGTGACCTCGCATGCTGAACGGGAATAAGGATCCTGTTTCAGAAGCTCATCAAGTATTCCGTCTGCGATCTGGTCGCATATTTTGTCTGGGTGTCCGTCAGAGACTGACTCAGATGTGAAATATTTCCGCATAATTTCCATCCCTATAAAATCTTGTGTGCCATTATATTACATAATCCCATTGTTTTTCAAACCGTATTCATTGCAATTCTGCATTATGTGTGTAATATTTTTGAAAAGAGGAAAAGGAGAGGTACCGATGGAATTTGAGTACAGACTTGTCACAGAGGAAGATGCTTCAGCCTATCTTGATTTTTTCAGATCCATTGCCGGTGAAAGCGACAATCTCGCATGTTCGGCTAAAGAGGCGGATGCAATGAGCATTGAAGATGAGAGGTCTTTCATAAGAAATTCAGCCGATTCGGGATGGTTTTCAGCTGTTGCCGTTCTGGATGGCAGAATCTGCGGTTCCTGCGACATTCGTGTATCACAACGGGAACGTATCCGTCACCGCGGCGAAATGGGGATAGCAGTAAGAAAAGAATACTGGGGAAAAGGGGTTGCCCAGCATATTTTTGATACGGCTGTCTCTGAAGCCCGGAGGAGGGGAATCAGGAAGATTTCCCTTACCGTACGTTCTGACAATGAAAGGGCTAAGGCTTTCTACAGAAAAAACGGTTTCAGCTTATGCGGTACCGACAGGATGCTTTTCCTCATTGACGGAAAGTATGTTGACGGACAGCTGTACGATCTGATTCTTGACTGACGCCGTTTTTCGTTTCCAGGTGAAAAATACCATAAGGAATGTATTTCCCGGCATGAAATGCCATTGTGACGTGAATGCAGCAGAAATTATGGGTGTGATCATGCAGATGGCATGCCAATTGCAATGAACATGACAGGAGGTTGTATGGCTGTACTTTTCCATTTCATTGCAATCTGCATTTCGCTTGTCGTTGTTCCCACACTCGGCATATGTGCTCCTGTATTCATCATAAGCGGCATTGCCTGTCCTCTTCTGGGTGCATTCCGGCTTGTAAGCAGCATCTTCAGTCTTTCTCTGCCTTTTGCTGATGACATGGTGCTGAAAGGTATCGGCAATCCGTGGCTGGCATTCTGCTTTTCAATAATAGCAGGAGTGCTTCTGTATTTTGCAGGAAAGGCCTGCTGGCATATGCTGCTGTCGTACTTCAGGGCTTTGAAAGAGCTGAAGTCACGGCTGCTCTCTGACTGAGGAGGCCGCTTATGACTGCTGAAAACGTAAGAACACTGACAAATGGGGAAATAAGGGAAATAGCTGAAACGTATGCGGATTACGCTTTCAGCAACGGGGAAGAGAACCTCTTCACCCTTCTTGGGAACAGGGAAGATATCATCCGCTATCAGGTGGCATCGCTGAAAATGGCGCTGAAAGCCGGCTGGATCTGGACCATCGGAGATGACAGACAGGCTTATATTGCCATTACGACGTCGGAGTGGAAACCTCCTGTTTCCCTGCTGGTGAAATTCCCTTTCATCGTAATGAAATCTGTCAGGCTGTCATCTCTGACACACTTGCTGAAACTTGTTCGAAGTGCCGGACCTTCTCTTGCTGACATGATGAAAAAGAACAAGGAGCCTTTCGTCAATGTCGCCATGCTCTGTGTGAGGAAACCGTATCAGGGGAAGGGGTATATGAGACAGGCTCTGGATGTTGCAAAATCGATGGCGGAGAAAAAAGGCATTCCCTGTGTGCTTGAAACTGATGAGATGGTCAAGGTGGAAAAATACAGGCATCTCGGCATGACGCTTGCCGGTATTAGGCACATCACACCAACCATGACACTGTATGACATGATCTGGTACCCCTCATGAAAAGCAGGCGGAATACAGGATTCTTAATGACAATTCCGCCTGCTCCCCAAACAAGTGGGAAGATTTTTCTTCCGATGGTCAGAGCTCTGTTTTGCTGTAGCTGTTTTCGGATGGATTGCCTTCACAAAGGTAACCCTGACCGGCGTTCATGTCTTCAATTACAGACCATACCGTATCATGTCCAGTGGCAGTATCGTATGAGCTTGCGGAAACGAGAGCTTCCTTCATTACAGACAGATTCCACTCTGAATGTTCTGAAAGTACTGTTTCTATTGCTTCATGTCTTGCCACTGCATTCCAGTCATCATCTATGGCGATGGAGTATGGTTGCATTCCCGGGAGAATGAAGCGGTTTGTTGATATAAGACAATGCCTGCCATCTTTGTATTCTGCTGTCTCCATATGTTCCGGTGAGCATTCCACATATGCGATATGTCCGCTCTTATCCGCCAGCATATAGGTCTGGGATGATGCGATCGGAATGGATTCCAATATCTCTATTGCAGATTTCACTGAATCTGCCTTTTCGAGAAGCAGACGCAGGATCAGTCCTGAGTTGAGTCCGGGTTTTGGATTATGAGGAAATACGGAAGTGAATCCGATGGCAAATCCTGCTTTGTTCCTGCCGTCTTCCAGTTCGAGGAAGGCTGTGCTGTTTCCATAATAATCATCATAGATGAAATGACTGTTCATATCTTTCATCTGGATATAGAAATCACTGTTACGTCCAAGAAAAACATTCTCCTTATCACGCACTGCAATACAGGAACAATGTGCTCCAGGGACTATCGCATACATTGAAAAGAAAAGTGCGAACAGAATCTTTTCATCAATGTTCAAACCTTTTGCGAGGTTCTGGATCTCCATGATGATTTGAGGATAATGCTTTTCGTACAAAGGCAGGCATGAGGAAGCGAAATCAAACCTGTCCTGAGTCAAAGGAAATGGTATTTCACCAAGGATGTCTATTCCTCTTCTCTTAATCTCATCTGCAAGAGAAAAAGTGTTACGTAAATCAAAATGTCTCATTTGTTACTCTCCTATCAGAGAGTGGCGCCACTTCTGTAATCAGGCTATAAAAACAAAATTTTAATTACAAGTGTTATAAAATTTTATTTTGAAATTCATTTCAGCGGCATGCAGAATTCACACAAATGGTTTGAAATCTTTGCTGCGTTATAGCGTTCAACAACCGGTTTTGACCGGTCGATTGGCAGCTTAGCAAGCAAGGATGAAAGATCATTCCAGAATTCAGATGCAGCCTCTGCTGTATGAAGTATTTCAAAGACGGCATCCATTCCATCTGGTATTTCTCTTACTTCCATTCCGATATTTTCATTTTCTGTTACAACAAGGCCGACATCATATCTTTGATTTTCTTTCTCCACACTGTATGGATCATCCAATGCAATCCCAAGGATTGTGCTGCCTGCAGAGAGCAGGTTCCTATCCCTGAGATATGCTTTGAATGTTTCCATCAATTCCTTGTTCCTGATTCCATATTCTCCGGTCCTACGCATATAAGCGATTCTGATATTCCTGAATTCCTCGATTACCATTATTCCCACCTATTACTCAGGATTGTGGAATCATTCTAAGGGCAGTTGAAATCAGATTCACAAATTTTTTAAATTATTTTAATTCAACTATTTGTTGGAAAATTGCTGAACATAAAGCAGGATGAACTTCGCTTCACAGGAATTCAGTTTCAATAGAGTTGAGAAAATCAAAAACAGAATTCCTTTTTCTCACTGTCTATCCAGCATACTGCTTTCCGTGTTGTGAATCTGATAAGGCAGTAATTCTCATCGTCAGGGCCATCGGGATAATAATTCACAAAAACATCTTTCCAGAACTTATGGAGGAGAGTACTGTCTGTAATGGCTTCAGCAATTCCTGTAAGCGTTACACTGTCTGCCTCATGCACGAAAGAGATTCCTGCTTTAGGACTCTTCATAAGCTGTCTCGCTTTGTTTGAATTTCTGAACGTTGTCATCCAGATTGTCTTTATACCAACATGAGAGATTACATCTATCGCAACAGGACGCGGAAAACCTTCCTCATCTATCGTTGATAATGTTACATATCCTGTATGGTCGAGGATCCAGGAAGCCTTATCTTCAGCCTTCATCCATCTTTTAAGGGTAGGGAGATACTGATGAAGGCCTTGAACTGCTTCTTCTTTCGAAAGACTCAGGTCAGAGGCTTTGTTGAAATCCTCAAGTCCTTCAGGCGATGTGCTGATTTCAATCTGCTCTTCCATTGATGATACGGTGAAGAATCCATCTTTGAAGCAGTGTATGCAGTATTCAGTATTCTTGTGTCCATCTCCATGTGTTCCATAGAGACTCTCATCCATTTCCATGCCACAGCTCTGGCAGATTATCTTTTCCATGCTTAATTATAGGTTCAGAGAAGTCTATCTTGAAAGAACTTTCTTCTGCCATGTCCTCTTCCCGCATGAAGGGCATTTCATCAGACGAACTCTTCCTATATGCATCGCCATGACGACACGGCTGAAATCAGGAACGTATCTATGATGGCAGGATCTGCATACGTAGTATCCCGCATCTCGCTCGATATTCAATGCAAAATAAATTCCTATAAAGAGTATCAAGAGCGCAATCAAAACCAGGAAAGACATAAGTACGGTTCCCGGGGTCAGAAATGCCGCTGTAAATATGATTGTGAGGCAAGAGACAGTGGCTAGAACTCTCAAGTCTGAGCAGATACCTGTTGTTCTCTTCTTCTTCTTTTTTCCTTATCTCAAGAATGGGTTTTTCCGCTTTATCCTTATAGTCCTCTTCCATTGCCTCTTCTCCCGTGAGCAGTTCCGTGATGCTGATACCCAGAATGCTGCACAGATTCAGCATTATGGATGCATCTGGAAGGGCTAGTCCTCTTTCCCATTTTGAAACAGCTCTGTCTGTTATGCCCAAGCTCTCTGCGACTTCAGCCTGAGTAAGGGATTTCTGATAATGAAATTGCTTTAGCTTGCCAGTTTAATCAGATAGAACAAAAGTGCCGTGTCGATCCCCTTGGCTCTATATTCTTGGAGTACAGAAATTACAAATTCAGGAATGTCATCATCAATATGTCCATATCCGTTAATTAAACGGAACCTCTGTATTCTTTTCTAATAGCTTCAAAAACCTCGTGTCATTCATTTGCTCATTTGTCAAATACTCTCCGTTATAAAATAGGGCATAAGTTGTGATTGGCGTAGGCGCATTCTGCGCTTCTTGTTTTTTTTGTAAATGAATGGCTTTAAAACATACTCCTTTTTCTTTTGCTATTGCTTCCACGACAGGAACATATTTTGCATTAAATGGGCATTGGCTGGTGTAATATAAAACATATCCCTTTTCATCAATATGAGGGTGCTTAGCACACTCTTTGAACTTAGGTATAGAAGCATTTTTATCAAGTGATAAACCCCATAGCTGGATACCGTTATCTGCTTCATCACAAGCGATGAAACCTTTGTATTTCAAAAATTTTGGATCAGATAAAAAGGGTTTCTTCTTTTTGGAGGATAAAATGCATATTCCTTTTTTACCTTTGTTTTTGCAATCTTCAATACAGGCATTTAATAAATCTGTTGAATACCCATTTCCTTTTAAGGAGCCGGCCACCCAAAGGCAGTTGATATACATATAGCCATCAGCTTTGATAGGAATCCATGCATTTTCAGCAGGAATGTATTCAATAAAGCATTTTCCTCTTTCTTTGCTTTTCAGGAAAACCAATCCTTCATTAAAACGCTCTCGTAACCAGGATTTTTTAGATGATACCTGGATATCATTATTATTTGAGATCGCACAGCATATATGCTCTTTCTCTATATTCTCATCCGTTACTTTAATATACTCCATTCAAAGTCCCTCTTTATATTATAAGTTTAGAAAAGTCCGAACAACATTTCGTTACAGGCTTGCGCCTGTCGGTTTTATTCCAAGCCACTCATTCTGGAAGGTACCTTCCATCCTGAATTCCGATATCACATAATCACCGGAAACGAACTGTCTCAATATCTTCATTCTGTAATCAGGGTAGGTATGCCTTATGGCTTCAAGATGTTCCTTCATGCCATTTACACCGACCTTCTCAGATTTACCATCTGCCCATACCGTACAGTCTTCTGATACGAAGTCTTCAAGATTTCCAAGAAGATTGTCAGAAACTATATGCTCGTAGAAATAACGTATGATATCTTCATTGCTATTCATTTCATCACCTTTTCCGAATGGGATGTCTTATTACGGTCTTCATCTTCGATGGATTTGCCTTGCGTGGATCTGAAAGATATATCTCATGGTGCCTCCGCACATCGTTTATATCCTTCACGTATCCTTCTGCTTCCAGATAGTCATCCATTAGTTTTACAGTTTCAGGCTCTGAATCGTATGAACCGACATGCATTATCTGGACGCAGAGACCTTCATCCAGATTCATGAATTCCACTTTTGAGCAATCCAGACCTTTTTTCTTTGCTGCTGTCAGTTTTGCCCATTCAACATCACTGGGAGATACGAAATCAGGAATCCGTATCATTGAAATCCAGCTGAAATCATCCTTTCTTGAGTAGTCAATTTTCTCATCTGAACCCTGCTGCCACCAGAGTCCTTCAAGTGGAGGGACAACATAGTCGAAGAAACCCTTCATCTCGTATCCTGATTTCTCTGACATTTTCAGCGTATAGGCAACAGCATACAGAAGCCCAACCGCTTCTTTGTACTCACCGTTTTCATCATTGGGGTTGCCTGTCCCGCTGACAGCTATGTAGTTCATAGACGGAACTGTGATTACCGCAGGTACCTGTTTTGGCATATAGAACTCTTTGTATTCTTTCTTGAAATCGAATGGCATAATTCAATTGTCTCCTTTTATTTTGCAATGATGTTTTAAATCTTCCATAAATCGAGATTGCTGCTTTTTCAGATAGGCTTTCACGAATGGCTTGAAGATAATCTTTTTCACAGATATGGCTTCACTGAATTCAACTTCAGTCCCATTTTCTGTTTTATGCAACATTCCGATCCAATGACCATGAATATTCGCATTATCGATATCAAATTCCCAGAGAAATGGTTCCTCTTCCTTTGTTATTAGGAAAGTTGTTGGAAACGCATTCTTCCCATATTCAATGAATCTTGTGCTGTCAAGAATTTCAACGTTGAATACATCACTCCTCCATTGTGGATAGGCTTCGATATTCCTGATAACACTCCAGACTGTATTGATATCGTAAGGCAATACTTCTTTGATTATAGAACTTGTCATAAATCATCCGAATAGATTGTTTGTGAAAGGATTCCTTCCTTCCAGCTTCTTTGCAGTCAGCCTGAACAAAACACAGCCGTCAGGACACACGATATCTTTCACATATTCGTCAGAACCACCTACGTTTCTCAGATCCCCTCCGCTTCTGACAGCTTCCATGAGAGGGTAAAGCATTATCATCGTCTTTGAGCAGATGCCATAACCCTGCTCATTCACAGGGCAACCATAAGTACAGGAATACTTATCACCGATCTCCTCACCATTGCGGCAGAAACCTTCTGCTTTCTCTATTCTGAGATATCCTGTAACTTCAACTTCAAACTCATATTCTTCGTCAAGCCATTTCTTCATCTGTTGTCTCCCTGATGGCAATATACAGATGACAGTGAGCTCTCCCGTCCTCCGTATACTCAGAGGGGACGGTGCTTTCCCAGTCTTCGGTATATGCTCTCCTTATTTTTCCATCTCTGGTGCATTCCCATACTTTCTGCCATGCGTTAATGGAACATTCATCAAGCGTTTTCCCTGTATCTTCAATTTTCACATAGCTTCCTTTCTGTACTTTTTCTTCCAGCATCTGGAAGAAACTGCTTTCTGCACCGGTTATGGACAAATCATAGAACCCATTCTCATCACTTTCATAACCGGAATAACACAATACCGGATATATTCCATTATAGAATACACCAGTATTATCACAGAGGAGGGGCAGCTTTCCGTTCTGGATATCCTTCCAGAGTTCTTTTATCTTTCCTATGCCATCTCTGCTGTTGTTCACCCTTATGGTCACACTTTTTAAACTGTATGTTGTCATGTTCTCAGTCTAGCATGGAGAATGTGACATATACATGTCATGTTTCCTCATAGTTTTTTTCCATCTTCCTCAGTTTTTCTTTCAGTTTGTCCTTCAGGGCCTCTGGTGCAATGATCCTGATATTCTCACCGAAGGAGAAGAGATACCCGTAAAGCCACTCACCGTCAGGGAGCTTTGCTTCGACGGAGAATGTTCCGTCCTCATTTCTTTTTATCGTATCCGGTGCGAATTCATCATATAGTCGGTATGCGACGGAAGGGGAGAATGAGGCTTTGAATTCTATATACCTGCCAGTCTCATGATTCTCTTCATACCCATCATATTCCGGAACTTTATAATCATCAGGATTGAAATGCTCATTCAGCACTTCCAGAGAGATGATTCTGTTAATCTTGAATGTCCTGTAATCATTTCTCAGAAGGCAATATGATGATATGTACCATGCCTGGCTCTGGAAAAGCAGTTTCAATGGATATGCCTTTCTGTCAGTCACCTCTCCCGTTGTGCTGGGGTATGAGAACTGTATCGCCTTATGATCAAGTATCGCATTTTTCAGAAGATCGAATCTTGTTCTGTCTTTCTTCGGATTGCTCCAGCGGGAGAAATCGACTTCTATACAGGACGTGTCACGAACGCTGAACATAGGATCAAGTCTTGACAGCATTCCTTTTCCGATCTCTCCTGTAGGAAGCAGTGTCTTCAGACCGAGAAGCAGCAGTTTCTTCTCTTCTTCCGTCAGAACGGTCTTATCCAGAACATAATTGTCGAGCAGAGCTATCCCTCCATTTTTTCCCTGTTTGGTGTAGATCGGGATATTCGCCATTGAAAGCGTTTCAACATCCCTGAGAATCGTTCTTTTTGAAACCCCGAAATGTCCTGACAGCTCCTCTGCTGTCACATTCTTTCTGTCCATAAGGATGTAAATTATCTCAAATAGCCTTTCTATCTGCATTTCACACTCTCAAAACAGGTACAGATGTTTCTTCTCCTGTCTTTTCAGGATAACACAATAAAGATGACACATTGATGTCATGTTATAGATGGGAAAAATTTATCGCAGTTATATCCAACAAGATCCTACACTTCTTGAATATGATGACATCTGCATACTATGAACCTATGATCAGTTTGAGCTGATATCTTTCATTGTAGCTGATGCCCATTCAAGAAGCATGAAGGCATCATCTTCTGTACTTGGATCCTGAGTTTCAAGAATCATCTTTTCTTCTTCATCGACAACAGCAGTGAGTTCCCTGAATGCAGATACATATACTCCGGTATCAAGGTAATGTTTCATCCTTATCGTGAACCTTGCGCTTTTATAGAGTTCTGGAAGAATCGACCAATCCCTTGCATGGAGTATATTGTGAGAGGAAGCATGATGGATTGCACATGCTCCCTGCTGTACGGCCCTGAGAATATCATCATGGGTGATCTCAGGACAAAGCGGGGTAAGTTCTCCGTATACCGGCTTTGTATCGAGAATGAGCTGGGCCCTGTCCGCACTTTCCCATGCCCTGAGTTCATCTGAGGAAGAGACAAAGCCGCAGAGGATATCTTTCTCCGGAAGAGTGTTTATGTACGCTCTGTATTTCAACAGCTCATCTTTCCCGCACTGCCGGAGGATTATGACCGGATCAATATCGCTGGATTCCTTTGCTTCCCCTCTGCCGTAACTGCCCTGAAGGCCGAGAAAGAGAAGATTGTCAGTGAAAAGATTTAGAAGATTCCCCTTGAAAGATGTCATAAAGCTGTTTATGTCCATTTTTTTCCTCCTAATGCTGAATTTGACGGATTTTCAAGTCTATCATGCGATGAGTGTAATCAACAATGATTTTCTTTCAGGAAATTGCAGCGCATGGTATGCAGTCAGTTTCAGGGCAAGCGGATTCCATGATATGATCAGGATATGTACGAAGTTCAGATCAGAGTGATAAAGACGGAGTTCTATCCTGATATTGCGGAGAAATACCTGATTGCGGGAGAGACGGCAGGTGCATGTCCGGTGCATGAAGCAGGTGATGTTTTCATCTACAAGGGGGATAATGAAAAACCTGAAGGTCTTTGTGCCACTGCATGGCTTGACATATGCCGTGCGGTTACTGCCATCTCAAACGGTGCTTCGTATCATACATGGAACAACAGGGAAGGGCAGACATAGGATGCTGCGGAGACGGAGTGCGTCCTGTGGTATTTAAAATCACACGAATTGATAGATGAATAGGAGTGACAATATGACGGAAAGATTCATAAAGACTTATTCGCAAGGCTGTATTGATGTGATTGAAATCTGGGTTGATACAGAAACAGGCGTGAATTATGTGTTCCACAGGAACGGCAATGCAGCCGGTTTCACCCCGTTGCTTGATAAAGACGGCAGACCTGTCGTGAGCCAGGGAACATGAAAAAAGCAGTTCTTTTCCCCGGTACAGGGTATACATGCAGGGAAGAACTGTTCATTCTTACCGGCAGGGAGCTTGAAAGAAAAGGCTGGACTGTTGTCCCCATTGACTGGTCGGCAATACCTTTCAAACCTGTCAGAACAGTTAAAGAAGCCGGAGATATGGCTATTGGGTATGCCATATGTGCACTGAAAGATGAAAAGCTGGACGAATGCGATGAAGTGCTGTTCGTGTCGAAGAGTCTCGGCTGCATCAGTGCCCTGAAATATTCATCTCTCCTGAATATTAGTAGCAGACATGTGCTGCTGACACCGACACATGATGCACTTGTGGAAATATCGTCATACACTGATGTTGTCTGTGCAGTCATAGGCAGTGAGGATTCTCTTATGTCCGCTGATGAACTCAGAACACATGGTTTTCCTGTAATGGTTGTACCCGATACAGGACACAGTCTGAAATGTGTTGATCCCGATACCACTGAAAAAATCACATCAGATATTGCCGCTTATATAATGAGGATGATTTGAAATGAAGCAGAATGATTATGATGAGGCATACTCCTCATTCTGGAACAGTTTCGGTTCCGGACGTCACATGGTGCTTTCAACGGCATTCGGCGATCGTGTGTCATCACGCATGATGAGTGTCGTGAATATTGACGGCTTTCTGTATTTCCAGACTTTCAGTACTTCCCGCAAACATGAACAGCTGAAAGAGAATGCCCATGTCGCGCTCTGCTGTGACAACATTCAGATCGAGGGAAGTGCGGAAGAGACAGGTCATTCTCTGGAAAGCCCTGCTTTCTGCATGGCATTCAGGGAAAAATATCCATCTTCATATGATTATTACACCTCACTTGAATGTGAGGTTCTGTATCGTGTACGGGTATCGCGGATTGAGAGATGGGTCTACAAAGATGGCAGGCCGTTTCTTGAAGTCTTTAATACAGACAGAAAGATACACACGGTGGAAGAACAGGATTACAGGCACAGATGAAAAAACAGTGCATTAATTCAGACTTTGTGACCTGATTTTGAAGTTCTACAATGATTTACAGAGATTTTCATTCATTTTACAGGGGAGGGGAAAATGAAAAAGATTCTTTTTGTATTTGTAATCCTGTTTACGGTGTCGTGCAGCGGGAACGGTGTTCCTCTGGCTGAAGCTGAGCTTGAAGATTTCTGCAGCAGGGAAAACGCCGGCAAAGAGATTTTCATAGGACATGAGGGTGAAGCTGCCGGGTCTGTGGATCTTATATTTTCCGGACTGTTCACCATATTGCAGGTGAATGCACAGATGGGGCACCCTGTGTTTTCTTTCTGCGAAAACATCACAATCGAAAAGCTCGATAATGATGATGTGTATCTCAGAAGACCTGTCGGACGTGGTGAGCTGGGCCTTGTCTTTCATTTCACTGAAGATAAGGCAGTCATGATATCAGGAGATGCCACGATGTTCGATATTCAGGATTGTGATGCGTTCAATGTGATCACGCTTGTTTTCACCATGATGAGTGGCATGGAAGATGAAGAAATAATGGCGCTGAGTGAAGAAGGCCTTTTCGGATAGTCTTTCCGTTGCAGAGTGAATTCTTTCTTTTCAGCAGAACGAGTGAGAAAAGTGCTGCAGCTGTATTTTCAATGCTTGTGCACAGGGCGTTCTTTCTGTATGCGGATCCGTATTCACAGTTTACGGCAGACATGACATTTATCGTACTTGTAATTTGTACAGTGCCTTCTGCTGGGATCGCAAGTATGATCGGGGGAAATTCAGGATGGAGCCGGGCAGACCACAACATCAGCAGGGTGTGATATTCCAGATAAAAACCGGAATAGCGTGGGAACGTCCGTCATTGAAAAAAGGAATCACCGGTTAAGACATTCAGGCTCATACTGCCGTATCTTTACGGATTTTCAGCCGTATCACATCTGACGTTTTCATTGTTGCATGAAAAAGAATATCTGTATGAAAAAAGATTTATTGCCAGGCTTCCTGTGATGTTGAAAGATTGCATCAAAATAGTGAATTTTACATCATTGCTTTTTTATACGCGGATGTATCATGTGCAGAGAAAGGAGGATGTCTTTTATGATCACAACAGGTTTCAGAACAATTGAAGGAAGTGGTTCCATCGGTGAGAATGCCCTTGCGAAATTCAGAAGCAGGAAACACAGCATCGATATGGATGACAGGTTTCTTCTTCCTGAGGAGAAAAAAGGATACGGCTATGAGACCGGCGACCGTTTCCTGCCTTACAAATGGCAGGACCTTTTCACCCGGGAGCGCACACAGATGCGTATCCGCACGATCATAATGGAAAATGACCATGTCAGGGCTGAGTTCTGGCCTGATTACGGCATGAGGCTGTATTCACTGATTCAGAAAGATGACGGCAGACAGCTGCTTTTTGACAACCCTGTGCTTCAGATTGGAAATCTTGCTGTGAGGAAAGCATGGTTCAGTGGCGGTATTGAATGGAATTTCGGTCAATACGGACACACTGTAACTACATGTTCCCCTCTGTTTGTCGCGAAAATGAAAGACAAAGACGGGGAGGAATTTCTGAGAGCTTATGAATATGAGAGGATGCGCGGGCTGTTCTGGCATATGGATTTTCATCTTGGTGCGGATGACAGATATCTGTGGGTATATTCCCGTTTCGTGAATCCGGTGAAGGAAAAAGCTCCTTTCTACTGGTGGACCAATATTGCAGTGAGGGAAGGGAAAAAACTGCGTGTTTACTCCGGTACGGACGATGTGATCTTCATCAATTCGGTATCAATGGAAAAAGAAGGGGCTGCAAAAGTCATGTGTCATGGACGTCTGCCTTATCTGGGAATAAAGCCCGGGTACGATTATACATATCCTGAGAGCTTCACTGATTATGCCAGCGAGTATTTCTTCCAGAACCATCATCGTGAAGATGAAACATGGGAAGCTGCCGTGTGGAATGACGGATGGGTTTTCTTCGACCGCGCTGACAGGAATCTTGCTTATCATAAAATGTTCTGCTGGGGTGAAGAGCAGGGCGGACAGCACTGGCGTGATTACCTGAGCCGTGATGGGGAGGGAGGGTATATAGAACTTCAGGCCGGTTTCTCTCCCACTCAGGTTCACGGTATGGATATCGAAGGCAGCTCAAGCCTTGATTTCGTTCAGATGTTCGGTGGTTTCAAGACATCTTTGCTCCTGACGGAATGTGACTATGATGAAGGGCGCCGTGAACTTTATTCAGAGATGAATTCTCTTGTCAGCGAAGAGGAAGTACGTAAGAGAAAGACTGAATATGCGTCATTATCATCTCTGGAACCTGTTGATCTCCTGCATTATGGAAGCGGATATGGTGCTCTTGAGGTTTTGCGCGATTCTTCCCTGATCCCGCCCGGCTTCATTTTCCCTTACGATTCAATCGGAGAAGAGGAGAAGGTCTGGGAAGATGTGCTTAGGGGAAAATCTCTTCCCGAAGAAGAAATTCCTTCTTCATATATGACGGATTTGAGATGGAAAGATGCTATCGAGGCTGTTGCAGGCGGTAATTTCAATGCATGGAACATTCTCGCAGTCATGTATCTTGAAAACGAGATGGATGCCGAAGCCGGGGAATGCTTCAAAAAGGCCCTTTCTCTGAGGAGAAATGCCTTCTCTCTCCGCTGTCTTGCGGTCATGAGTGTCCAGCAGGGCAGAACTGAAGATGCCGTTTCCCTGATGCGTGAATGTGTGGCCCTTGATAAACGCAGAGAATATTCTGAGGAATATGTGGATCTGCTGGTTTCCCTGGGAAGATGGAAGGATGCATGGGATTTCTATGAGACACTTGATGAAAACATCAGGGATGACGAGGCTCTCATAATGGGACTTCTGCCTGCCGCCTGTCACCTTGTGAAAAAGGATTTCCTCGAAAAATGTTTCAAGAGGGAATTCGCCCTTATCCGTGAAGGAGGAAGAGTTTATACTGAGAGCTGGTTCTGGCTTCAGGCAATGAGGTTTGCCGAGGAAAAGGGAATTGAGTTCTCCGAGGATCTTGTAAGGCAGTTCGAGCAGAAAAACGAAATTCCCAGACAGTTTGATTTCAGAATGGGATGATGCAGAGCACCATGGAAAAAAGGGGGACAGAAGGCGAAAATCTGTTCCCTTTTTTGTTGTTGATTGTCATTTAATTGTCTTTTTTCCACCCGTTTCAAACTGCAAATGTTAAGAATGTGTATTTTTTACATTTGATTTGAACATGGGATGTTCCGCTCCGGTGATAGAATTTAGACAGGCTGCTGAATGTGCTGTTTCACAGCCTGAGGTAAAAAGGAGGTACGCTATGGCTGTCTTTTCAAAGCGGCGTACTGCAATGTCACCGCTTGCACGTCGCCAAAGAGTAAGTGCCTGGATGTTTCTCGTTCCCGGCATACTCACCACTGTCTGGCTGAGATATTACCCCATCCTGAAGGCATTCTACATGTCGCTTTACAACTACAATGCAGTTGATCCCCCAGGACGTTTTGTCGGACTGAAAAACTATGAAGTCATCTTCAACACAGGTTTTTACTGGGAGGCATGGGGAAATACTTTTGCATTTCTCTTTCTGACACTTGTGCTTGTCTTCTGGGTTCCGCTGCTTCAGGCCCTTTTCCTGAATGAAATCATGAAGGGCAGGAAGCTGTTCACCACAGTTTATCTGATCACAACTCTTATCCCGATGTCGGTCAATGTCATTGTCTGGAAATGGATATGGGATCCCTCATATGGTGTTGCCAATCAGATATTCCAGTTCTTCGGAGGTGATGCGCAGGTCTGGCTGAGCAATCCTGACCTTACGAAATTCTGTATCATTTTCCCGGGAATACTCGGAGGAGGCGTCAATGTGCTGCTGTATCTGACAGCAATACAGGGTATAAATTCCGAAATCTATGAAGCTGCGGCTATTGACGGTTGTGTGGGATGGAAGAAGATATGGCATATCATACTTCCGAATATCAGGTTCATTGTTGTCATACAGCTCATACTCACATGTATTTCAACCATGCAGATACTTGACCAGCCGTATCAGTATACGGCCGGAGGTCCTTCCGGAGCTTCCACTTCAATGGGTATCTATGTATACAACTCGGTTTACAAGGACATGAATTACGGAAAGTCTGCGGCAGCTGCGGTGACGCTGTTCATAGTCATAGCGATTCTCACCGTGATCCAGCAGAAGTTGGACAGATCGGACAGATCGTGACAAGGAGGGCGACATGAGAAATCTTAATCCTGCTTCATTCCGCATAACTGCATATATCGTCACGATTTTCTTTGCTGTTCTGATCATCTTCCCACTGGTTTACATCGGGGCGAATGCCATGAAGGATTCCGCCAAGGTATATGATACGCCTCCTTCACTGGTTCCCGACACGGCAAATTCCCTTTCAATTGTCGTTGACTACAGCGGCATGGGTGATGAGGGGCTGCTTGAGAAAATCCAGAAGGACCATGTCACATCGATGATGTCCACGATTTACGAGATGCCGAGGGAATCAATTTTCGAGATCAGGTTCTACGGTACAAGAGACGGTGATGTGATATATTATGCACGGTCACACAGGGGACGCATCGACCTTGAGAAGGATCATGGTGTTTTCAAGGGTGTCGCGATAACATCGAGAACACTGGACTATCCTGAACGTATCCAGCGTACTGTTGACAGCATGGGATACGAATACAATCCGATGGGGCTTGATGAATCTTTTGATGAGTCAATCCTCTCCCGGAACAGCCTGAATGACAGCATCCGTGATTTCATTGTCAATGATTACGGCATCAACGGACAGTTTGTCGGAACGACACTGACTCATAACAACTGGCTGCTTTTCGAAAGCTTCGCATATTATTTCAGGCTGCCGAGTTTCCTTTATTCAAATAACGAGGTGATCAGGAATTTCAGCTTCCTCGTATTCCTTTTCAATACGGCGATTGTCCTGATATGGGCTATTGTGACACAGGTTACGCTGTGTGCCATCACAGCATTCCCTCTTTCACGCCTTCTGCCGAAGAGGACCTCAAATCTGATGTTGCTGTTCTTCCTGGGAACGACGATGATTCCTTTCGTATCCATCATGATTCCTCAGTTCACCATGTTCCACTCGATGGGGCTGTATGACAATTATGCCGCCATTCTGCTTCCCCATCTCCTGCCGTACGGATTCTTCGTATACCTTTATAAGGGATTTTTCGACAATCTTCCTGAAAGCCTTTTCGAGGCTGCGAGAATTGACGGTGCATCGAATTTCTATCTTTTCTTCAATATATGCATCCCGCTGTCGAAACCGATCATTTCCGTTATTGCCCTGCAGACATTCCTCTCTAACTGGAATGACTTCTTCTGGGCATGGATGGTCACAGAGAATCAGAGGCTGTGGACTCTCAATGTCGCCCTTTACAACATATCGAAGATTACAAGCGTCAAGCCGAATTTCATCATGGGCCTGTCGCTGCTGACGATTGTTCCCGTTCTGCTTATAACAATAATTTTCTCAAATCAGATAAAGGAAAGCATAGCGGCTGCGGGAATCAAGGGCTGATGAGCATCCGCAACCGGGATGCCGCGATTAAAATTACGCAGTTAACAGGAGGAGATTAATGAAAAAGGTCAGTGCAGTATTGCTTGGTGCAGGAGCCCGCGGGCTCATATATTCCCGCTATGCACTTGAGAAGCCTGATGAATTTGAGATTGCGGCAGTTGCAGAACCGGATCAAAGCCGCAGGGAAAACTTTGCATCTCTGCATCATCTGCCGCCCGATCGTGTGTTCAATGACTGGAAAGATCTTCTTGCACTCCCGAAGATGGCTGATGCAGCTCTTGTCTGTACAATGGATCAGATGCATACGCAGCCGGCTCTCAAGGCTCTTGAACTGGGTTATCATGTACTGCTGGAGAAACCAATGGCACCGGATGAAGATGAATGCCGCATGATCGCATCTGCGGCAGACAGGTCAGGAAAAGTTCTGACAGTCTGTCATGTACTCCGTTACTCTCCGTTTTTCCAGGCTGTCAAAAAATGTATTGAAGACGGTATGGTTGGGAAAATCATTGCATATGATCAGACCGAGAATGTCGGCTACTGGCATCAGGCCCACAGCTTTGTCAGGGGAAACTGGAGCAACAGTGAGAGAAGCACACCGATGATACTTCAGAAATGCTGTCATGACACGGACATCATTTCATGGCTGATCGGACAGAAGTGCACCATGGTTTCCTCTTATGGAAAACTTTCCCATTTCACATCGGACAATGCTCCTGAGGGTGCGCCTGATTACTGTCTTGACGGATGTCCTCATGAGGACAGCTGCATTTATTATGCTCCGAAATTCTATCTTGAGCATCCGAAGGTGAAATCGGACGGCTTTGCCGAGATGGTCGTAACGGATCCCACTGCCGAAAGGATAACTGAGGCATTGAGAAAAGGTCCGTATGGAAGGTGTGTATACAGGTGCGGCAATGATGTTGTCGACCATCAGGTTGTGTCAATGGAATTTGAGGACGGCGCCGTTGCAAGTCTCACGATGTGTGCGTTCACCCAGGAATGCAAGCGTACGCTTCACATCATGGGAACGGCAGGTGAGCTGTGGGGCGATATGGAAAGCAATGAGATAAGAGTGAGAACTCTCGGAGGTGAAGAGAGAGTCATTTCAGTCACAAAGCCCGAAACCAGGTACTCATATAATCATGACGGTGGAGATTACTGTCTGATAAGAGACTTTGTCAGTGCCGTACGTCTTGATGATCCTGCTTTGAACAGGTCATCGGCAAGCCAGAGTCTTCAGAGCCACCTGATCTGCTTTGCTGCTGAAAAGGCGCGTCTGCTGCATTGCGGAGTATCGCCGATGTGATATCCACATCTTAATTTTGTGTAATTTTTTCCTAAACTATTTGTAGGTTTCACCCTCGAATACGTTGTTATGATTTAAGAAAAAGGAGACTGCATCAGCTGCAGTCATAATTCAGAAAAGGAGGAAATGATGAAAAAACTTTTAAGTGTCATCGCCATCATGTCTATGTGTCTGTCACTGTTTGCAATGGGTGGCGGAGAATCTTCGGCAACCAGCGAAAGCGGAGAAGATGTTATTGAGCTTACATATTGGGCCACAAGTACCAGCCTCACGGATTTTGAGCTTTCACTGCAGCAGAAATTCATGGAAGAACATCCTAATATCGTGATCAAGAACGTTATCCGTGAAGGAGATCCGGGTAATGACTTCTATACTGCTGTCGCGGCAGGAAATGCTCCTGATGTCGTACCTGTTTCGTATACGATGATGGAACAGTATATGTCAGCAGGCATTCTTGAACCTCTCAATGATTATTTCGCGGCATGGGAGGACAAGGACAACTATGATCCGATTTATGTTGACATGTTCACACGCAACGGCAACCTTTACGGCCTGGTATCCTGGAGTGCCGCTTTCTATCTCGGCTATAACAAAGCCCTGTTTGAGGCTGCAGGAATCACCGAACCGCCGAAGACATGGGAAGAGGCTCTTGAAGATGCAGTCCTTCTCAATGATCCTGCAAACCAGGTCATTGGCTATGGCCTTCTGACAGGACAGTGGACTGAATGGTTCTTCCAGTATTATGTATGGCAGGCCGGCGGTGATCTGACAAAGGAGAATGAGAACGGAACACTTGAGCTTACATTCACAGATCCCGCAGTTCTCGCAGCAGGTGAATATTACAAGCAGCTCAGGGATGCAGGCGTTCTCTCTCCGGATCTGACAATAAGTTTTGCCGATCTTCAGGAACGCTTTGCCCAGGGAAAGGTTGCCATGATGCCGTTTGCCGGTGACTGGGTGACCGTGATGACAAGCATGGGCATGAAGATGGAGGACATCGGACTTGCTGAGTTCCCTGCCGGACCGAGCGGAGAATCTGTGACCACAGATATGGGTCAGTGTCTTGTCATCAACGCAAGAACAAGTCAGGAAAAGAAAGATGCGGCATGGGAGTATATCAAGTTCATGCTTTCACTCGATACTCTTCAGGCCCGTGCCGAGAACATGGTTGCCACAGGCGGTATCTCTCCCATGATCTATCCACGTCTTGATTTCAATCTTGCAGATGCCACAGGCATTCCCGAAGAATGGATTGAGGTTGTCAATGCAACCAAGGGCGGTCGTCTTGAATTTGCAGGCAAGGCAATTGTCGGTTCCTATGTTGACCGTGCTGTACAGAATATCCTCATCGATCCGAATGCTGATGTCGAGAGGGAATTCGCAGATGCACAGCAGTCTGCACAGGTTGAAGTCGTTGACGACTACAATGCGGAAATACTCGGCAACTGATTCTGTTAAATGTTCCTTCTCTGCCGTCCGCGTTTTTACACGGGCGGCGTTGTTTGTACTTCATGGGGGAATGGTAATACTATTAAAACTGTCTGAGGATTAGAAAATGAACAGGAAAAGAACAGGTGAGAACAAAGCATCGTCAATGCCTGGTACGGCGAATCTCCTGCGACGCATTTCCATTTTTCCGAGGCTGTTCTGCATCATGATAATTCTTGCAGTCATTCCCTCTGTCGTGATCACTGTCGTCACTTTCCATTCCTATGTGGATGAGATCAGCAGCAATACAGAAAACTTCATTTCCCTTCTGGTAGGCAACATTGCCATCCAGATGAATGGCAGAATGGAGATTTATGAGAAAGCCGCGATATCTTTCTATTCCGATTCATCTGTTCTTGAACTTCTTGAGGAGAATGGGAATATCGCACGGCGCGGCGGCGATTTCATGAATGATGAGACATTCATCCAAAATCGCATGACAATAGAAGACCACCTGTACCAGCTCATGCAGAATAACCGGTATGTTACGAATCTGCAGTTCATCACACCGTATTTCCAGTATTGCATGGTTGATGAAGATGGCAACAGAAGAGGTTCAATGCTGCATGATCTGGAAGGTTTCATTGACAGCCCTTATTATACGGAGGCAGTGAAGGAAAACGGGTATCCCTGCTGGTTTGACACAACTGCGGTGACCGATCTTATTTACAGGTATCCGGAAAGCCATGCGGGAATAGGAGGGACTCTTACAATGACAGTTGCCGTGTATACCCTCAGAACCAGAAATTTCCTGGGTGTGCTGATGTATAATCTCGACACGGATTTTCTGACTCAGGATCTCACCAACTATGCTTTCTACGGAACAGGCAACACCTTCCTGATATCAAACAGTCATGTCATTGCCGCATTGAATCCGAATATAAAAGCTCCTTCACTTAGTGATAACAGCAATGTCCTGACACTGGTCCGTCAGGGCGGGCACAGATCTTTCACCCTTGAGGATAAGGACAGGCTTCTGTTTGTATCGTATCAGAAAAGTGATAAGCTGGATCTGTATATAGTGCATATAGTGGATATGGACAGTCTGCTTGCTCCTGCGGTCACGATCCGCAACCGCTGTCTTGTCATGGTGCTTGTCATACTGGCTTTATGTCTGATCGTTGCCAGGATCACGGCACAAAGCATAAGAGTTCCGCTTACACGGCTTGTGCGCAGCATGGTGCGTTTCGGCCATAATGACAAAGACGCAAGATGTGATGTGGACGGAAATGATGAACTGACTCTTGTATCATCCGGTTTCAACCACATGGCAGAGGATCTTCAGCGTATGTCTGACGAGATAGTCGCTTCCCAGGTGAAGGAGAAAAAGCTGCAGCTGAGCAGGGCGATGGCAGAGCTCAATGCGCTTCAGATGCAGATCCGTCCTCATTTCCTTTACAATACGCTTGACATGATCAGATGGGAAATGATCAGGCTGACAGGAGGAGAAAGCAGTGCCACGGGAATGCTTGACAGTTTCTGCTCTCTGATGAGGATGTCTGTCAAGAAGAATGAGGATTTCGTCCCGATCTCCGTCGAGCTTGAGCATGTGAGTGTATACATAGAAGTCGTGAATTTCCGAACAAGTGACAAGATATATCTCGATATTTCATTTGATTTCGACACATCTGTCTTTTCGATTCCAATGCTGACTCTGCAGCCTCTGGTCGAAAATGCGGTGGTTCACGGATTCGGCAAACATGCAAAGCATCCTTGTGTATCTGTTTCCGGCACTCTTCAGGACGATATGATTTCACTTTCGGTCCGTGATAACGGCAGTGGTATTGATGAACAGCATCTGAAGCAGCTGAGAAAGATTCTTGATGACAGCAGTTCCCTGGAACAGACAAGCATCGGACTTAAGAATGTGTGTCAGCGTTTCAGGCTGCTGTATGGAAGTGAGTGCTCGATAGAGGTTAACAGCATTGAGAAAGAGGGGACTGAGATCAGACTGGTCTTCCCTGCAAGGAAATACCTTGGCAGGCAAGAAGACAAAGGAGATGATGATGTACAGGCTTCTGATTGTTGATGATGAAGATGTTGCCCTCAGGGGACTGTGTGACTTCGTTGACTGGAAAAGCCTCGGCTATGAAGTTGCTGCCACTGCCTATACTGTAGATGAGGCCCTGAAGGAAGTCGGAAAAGGGAATATAGATGCAGTCCTGACCGACATTGAACTTGAAGATGAGTCCGGTCTTGATCTTGTCAGACGTCTTCGCGAAAGCAATCCCGAGATCCGTTCTGTTATATTGACAGGTCATGAGAGATTTGAGTATGCACGTTCCGCACTGCGGTATGATACTTTTGATTTTCTTACAAAGCCGGTACAGTTCGATGCGCTTGCACAGACTTTCCTGTCTTTGGCCAAAACGCTTGAACGTGAACGCAGCGACATGAAAATGAAAGATGATTATCTGCATATGAGACGTACTGCATTTCTTTACAGTCTGGCAACGGAAAAAGGTGTGTACAATGATGAGGAGGCAGCTTCCCTGTCCATTGAGACAAAAGGATGCATGCTTCTTGCCAGAATCAGGCTGGAGAGCACCTCATCTGATGCCGAGGGAATGAAAGCGGAAAAGGATATGCTTTCTTCCGCCATTTTGCGCAATACTCCCGATGGCATGAACACGGAGCTGTTCGACAACAGTGTCTGTGAATATTCGTATCTTGTATACAATATTGACGAACAGACATTCATTGATATTCTTTCCGCTGTATCGGAAAGTGCGGACTTTTCCGTTCACATCGGGGTGAGTCAGTATTTCTATCATATTTCAGAACTGTCAAATGCCTGGCAGCAGGCTGGAAACGCACTGGATTACTGTGTGCTTCAGCATCAGGGTGAGAATATTGTTGTCCTATACCGCAATATTCGTGGAATGGCGGGGGAGAACATCATAAGCGAAGATGTTGCGATGGAGATCAATGAAGCTCTGTGCAATAAGGATATAAAGGAAATTGAAAACATAACCAGAAAGGAAATGGTGCGGATGTACAAAAGTACTGGATCTCTTAATTACCTTTATTCATTCTCAATTGAATTCCATATAATTGCCGATCATTTCCTGCGCAGATATGTTATGGGCTACAGCGGAGGTGACATTCTTGATTCAATACGCAATATTGTCCGCTGCAATGACCTGAACGCTCTTTTGAAATACAACCGCGAGTATATATTATGGATGAGAGACCTGCTTGAACAGGCTGTTGTGTATACCAGCGATACTGTCTGTCAGATTCAGACATATATAAACGGGCATTACAGTGAGAATATCTCGCTTTCGACCCTTGCCGACCAGTTCTTCCTGCACCCGAATTATCTCTCCCGTCTTTTCCAGGAAAAGACAGGCCATAATTTCATTGACTACCTGACCCAGGTCCGTGTCGAGAAGTCAAAGAGACTTCTCAGCGACACCGGATTCAATATGTATGATATTTCACAGATGGTAGGCTACAGCACTCCGAATTATTTCAGCAAGGTCTTCAAGGCTTCAACCGGAATGACGCCGAAACAGTGGAGGGACAAAAGCAGGAACAGAGGCCGGAATTCATAGTCAGACTGTTCTTTCCTTTCTTTTTCCGGTTGTCATGCCCAGTGCTGTATGCAATAATGTTTTTGTCATGAAAAGTCATTTTCCGGTTTGAAAAGATGAATCCGTAAACATGAAAAAGAGCCAGAGAACAGGGGTGTCATGCACAGGCATGTCCTCCCTGATTCCTGCATGATTTCAACTGCCTTGCAGCTGGCACGTATTATTCTGCACTGGCAGAGATCTTCATTTACGAAAAAGGATTCTCTCATGGAAAAGCTTTTCAATATATTCAGCCTTCTCTCTCTTGTGTTCATAATCTCGGAACAGATGATAGTGGCTTTTTCTACATTCTTCATAATCAACCTGGGGCTGCATATCGGAGATGAAAGCAGTATCTTATGGTTTTTGTGTTTCGTCTTATCACTCACAGTTGTCTTCATACCCAGAATTTTCAAATACCGCTGCCTTGTGAAGGCCCGTTACCGTTCATTCCGGCATTATCTGGAACTGTATGAGAAAAATCTGTATTCACATCCGTATCTGAAGACGAGCCGGAAATTCTGTGAGGAAAGGCGGGCTTACTTCCAGAACCAGCTGTGGCAGACAATAAGTGAATCGTATGTGTTTGCAGATGATTTTGTAACCACGCTTTTGAATGTGGTTTTCAATGTGGCCGCAATAAGCTTCACATTGTCTCGCGGTTTTCTCTTATCATATTTCTGTTCTGCATTTCTGACAGCAGCCGGAGCTTTTCTTTTCAGGAAACGGATCATGAACAGAAGCAGGAATGCACAGGAGAGCCAGAACTTTATACAGGATGCCCTTTTCAGCGGGTGGGATACCATGCTGACAGGCAATGCATATAACTGGGGAGTGTGGAAGAGTGCGTTTGAAATTAAGATGCAGGAAGGAGAAAGCAGCGAGAAAAGATATTACTCATTCAACAGCTGTGTCTCATTCGTCCTTATGGCTGTCAGTATGCTTCCTGTGGCCCTTGCCACAGGCCGCATTCTGCTTTCAAACGGATCTGGTGGAATCGTGCTGGCTGCAGCCGTCAGCCTCCCGCGTCACGTAAGCAATATTCAGTACATGAATTTCCTTGTTGAAGATTTCACGGCTTTTGCGGGATTGAGCGCAAAATTGAGGAACATACGCACAGCGGCAGATGCCGTGAAGAATCCAAAGTCGTATCATGGAAAGGTTGACTGGAAGAATATTTCATTCACAAAAGGAAATCGTACATTCTCATTTTCTTCCATGGATGAATGCATTTCATATTTTGAGACACTGCTTTGTCATGAAGAGAAGGGGAGAATTGCAGTGAGAGGGGAGAACGGCAGCGGGAAAACCACAGTCATGATGCTGATGAAAGAACATTTCAGTGAAAAGGCATATCTGTATCCCAATCACACAAATCTGTTTTTCAAAGAAGCAGGTTCCGGTGAATATTCAACAGGAGAAAAGGTGAGAGCCGATCTTTCGCAGCTGATTGAAAGCAGGCATGAGACGGGTGCAATCCTGTATCTTTTTGACGAGTGGAATGCAAACCTTGATCCGCTCAGCCAGAAAAAGACAGATATCATCATTGAACAGATTTCACGGCAAAGCCTTGTGATAGAAACCCTGAACAAAGATAGTTAAGATTCCATCATGCCTTCTGACAATTCTCCATCTTACAGTATCTGAGTGGTCAATGTGTTTGTCATTATCGTAATGATAGGACAGACAGAGGCATACCCTTCTATACGAATTGATGATCTTTCTGTGACATGTATCTGGAACCAGTGGTCTGCACGAAAAAGCAAGTATGATTTGTGAAATTCTGCACGAAAAAGCAATATTCACGGTTTCAGACAGGTGATGGGAACAACAAATACTCCGTCATTTCTGCGGTATGCAAAAGGGGCGGTTCCTGTGATCACCATCAGAAAAGACGGTTTTTTCATCTTGTCCGTATCTATTTTTGTTGCAAGCTTCTTAAGTGTTTCTGCTCCCTGATCTACTGCGGAGTGTGCTCCAAGCTTGATTTCTGCCAGAGCATAAGATCCGTTTTTCAGATGGATTACGGCATCGCATTCCAGGTTCGATTTATCTCTGTAATGATATATCTCTCCATTAATAGCCTGACTGTAAACGCGCAGGTCCCTGACACAGAGGTTTTCGAACCAGAATCCGTATGATTGCAAATCTCCGATCAGATCATCAGGACCGAGCCCGAGTGATGCAGTTGCTATTGAGGGATCGACGAAATAATGAGTAGGGGATGTCCGTATTGCAATCTTCGACCTGAGATTCGGGTTCCATGCAGACATATCTTCAATTACAAACCATGAAGAAAGTATGGAGTAGTAATTGTATGCGGTTTCATCACTCATAGTTGAAATGTTGTCAATCACGCAATCCTTTGCTATGTCTTTTATCGGAATCTGGCTTCCGATATTCCTTGAGAAAGAGCGCAGAAACATCTGGAGAAGACGCTTATTGAGTATAGTTTTTTCTGTTTCCTCAGTATCCATATCGCTTCTTCCAATTGCATCAACGTATTCCGGTGCCTGCATCAGAGCGATTTTTTTTGATATATCCTTTCTGCAGGCCATAGGCCATCCGCCTCTGCATATAAGCCATGCAAGATTGTGAATGTCCGCACATGGATTTTCGCCTGAAATTTCTGTCTCTCCTGCAAATAATGCTTCAAGGCTCACTTTTCCATTTGAATCACCGGATTCGAATAAAGTCATAGGTCGCATTGTAAGCCAGGAGAAACGTCCTGCTCCGCTGTGATGATACCTGCTCCGGTCTTTCTTTCTGCTGACTGGTGTGACAGATCCTGTCAGTATGAACTGCGAGAACTCTGAACGTTCGTCAACTGTGAATCTGACTGCATCCCATAAGTCAGGATATAGCTGCCATTCATCAATGAGGCGCGGTGTATCTCCTTTTAGCAGTATGCCGGGATCGATCTGCATGACTTCATTGTAGTAAGATCTGCGTCCCGGATCATTCATGAGGATCACGCTTTTTGCCACCTGTTTTGCACTTGTCGTTTTTCCGCACCATTTTGTACCTTCGATTACGACAGCACCTTTTGCACTGAGCTTAAGATCAATCAGAGAATCTATTATTCTGGGGACATAGTTTTTCATACAAAAAACATAACACATAAACAGAAACAAAAACAAGCAAAATTAATTATAATTTGGCGATAATACGACAGTTGGCAGTATTTCCGATACGACAGTTGGCAGTATTTCCGATACGACAGTTGGCAGTATTTCCGATACGACAGTTGGCAATCAGCCGGACTGCTTACGTATTTCATCAAGCACATCGGCTATATCTCCTCTGATGCATATTGATCTGTCTCTTATCTCATAGGGTATATATGTGTTCTGGAAATTCACGCATGCATACACAGCTCTTTCATTCTGATATGTCATTTTCCAGAACGGGTACTTGATTATGACGGGGGTGTTCATTCCCACTCCAAGTTCAAGAAACAGGATGTGCATACCTTCATGCCGCTTTAGAAATTCATTATATCTGGATGCGGCAGCATGCCAGCCTTCGTCCTGCACGAATCTGTCATCGACTCTCAGGTTTGTCGTCATCGGTTTTCCGCACACAGGACAGTGAGGAACCAGGGAGGAGGGTATTTTCATATCTTTCTGCTCATCAATCATCTGCCTTACAATTTTAAAATTGTCATATGTCTGCTGATGACATGGAACCGAACACTGGAAGAGACCGTAATCACCCTGCGTGTAGAAAAGTCTACTCTTATCGAAACCTGCTTTCTGTATCTGGTGATCCACATTTGTTGTGATGATAAACCAGTCTTTGTCTGCAACTGTCTCCAGCAGATCTTCATATGGCTTTCCTGTTCCGTTTTCATAGCGGTTGATCCAGATCATCCTCGACCACCATGCCCAGTACTCCTCAGGACATGAGAACGGATAGAAGCCTCCTGAATACATATCGCTTATCCCGTATTTTCTCTGAAAATCGCCGAAAGTCTTTTCAAAACGCTCACCTGAATAATCGAATCCTGACGCTGCGGACATACCTGCGCCGATTCCGATGACAAGAGCATCTGCATTTTCAATTTCCTCTCTGAGCTTCCCTATATTCTCTGAATAGTTCTTCATATATTTTCCTGTCCTCATCCTTGAAAACATTGAACACAACCTTGATCCTGCTGTCTGTATCATTTCTGTACTTCTGTACAGTATTGAAAGCGGTCTCTGCCGCTTCCCTGTTCGGGTAGTGGAATTCCCCTGTTGAAATGCAGCAGAATGCAATACTGCCGAGATTGTTCTCATCTGCAAGTGCAAGACATGATCTGTAGCATGATGAGAGAAGTTTCCGGTCCTCGTCTGTCGGTCTGTATGTTCGCACTACAGGGCCGACGGTATGGATCACGTGAGAAGCGGGAAGATTCCAGCCTTTTGTAAGTTTCGCCTTTCCCGTCTCTTCCTCATGTCCCTGCCGTGTCATCAGTTCATTGCATTCCAGCCTCAGCTGGATGCCGGCAAAAGTATGTATGGCATTGTCTATGCAGCCGTGACACGGCACATAGCAGCCCGTCATGCCGCTGTTTGCAGCATTGACTATCGCATCGCATCTGAGAGTGGTTATATCTCCTTGCCAGAGGTATGTGTCCCCAATGACAGGAGACAGGCCTGCAATGTCCGTGATTCCTTTTCTTCTTGTCTCTTCCTGAAGGAATTCATCCTGGATGGACAGGAAATCATCGCCAATGGGTTTTGCAGGCCTCACGTTCATCAGCGATCGGAGCAGCCTCCATTGCCGATAGCTGTCATCAGGTATCCTGATGGAGGAATAATCGGGATTCTCATTCAGGAGATACCTGATGAGAAAGAGTCTCTTTTCATCATGTGTCATGACATTTTCCTCCTTATGACTGCTTTATCTGGACAGCTTTTCATACACATTCCGCACATCAGACAGTTCTCATTGTGTATGCAGAATGGAAGAGCAGTGCTGTCTATGCACTGCTGGGGGCATGATGCAAGACATTTTCCGCAACCGGTACAGCTGTCAGTGATGAAGAATTCTTCCCTGACGGACTGAGTGCTGCCGAAAGAGAAATTTTTCCTGACTATGGGTTTTGAAGAGAGATCGAAGAACTCACCGCTTCCTTCGTACAGTCTGAAGGCAGAGAGGGCCTTTCTTGACTCCTCTGTCGGATATATCTCGAGCATGTACGGATTCTTCTCAAGGAGACGGGCAAGAACAATATCATCGGTTTCTTCCACATGACCTCTTACAGAAACTGCAATGGAAGATATGGTGTCATTACCTTTGACTCCGGTGATGGATATGAACTTCCGCTTTTCAAGTCTGTGGAAGAATCCTTTTCCTTTTGCCGTGAGGAAATAAAGGCCAGTCTCATCGCTGTCCATGATATCTATGGCACATGTAACCGGCAGGCCGTCAGCATCAGTGCTGGCGGCAATCACCGTGTGTATTTCATCAGTGAGAAACGAGAGAAAATCCCCAGCAGTCTCAGGCTTTTTCTCCGATGAGCTCGCTGATACCGTTCCTGATGTCTTCAAGTGTGTACTCCTTCATCCTGTCTTCCATCGCTTCCTGTATTGACTGCAGCTTGCCGTCAAGAAGCGCATGGATATTACGTCCGACGGGACAGGCCGGATTCGGGTTCTCATGAAAATGGAAAAGAGTTCCGTCTTCAATCGGTTCAACCGCCTTGTAGACATCCAGGAATGTGATATCCCTCAGCGGTCTGGTTATCTCAATACCGCCTGTCCCTCTCATGACTCTCACAAGCCCTGCTTTTGAGAGCTGTCCCAGTATTCTGCGGATGATGACAGGATTGGTGTTTATGCTTGATGCCAGAAAATCGCTGGTGACCTTGCATTTGTCCCTGAAGTATTCAACACAGGCGAATATATGGAGTGCCACCGTGAATCTTGATGATATCTGCATATCTTCCTCCTGCCATCATTCTTAAACAAAGGTAAGTGTAATGTCAATGATTACATCAGAACTTGCCGTTGTCATTCTGCCAGATGGACTGATCCGCAATGGTCTCCATCACATCCCAGTGCTCGGCGATCTTTCCGTTCTCTATTCTCCACAGGTCGTAATAAGAAGTGGGAATTCCGCCAAATGTGCCTTCGCTTACACCAAGAACGAAATTGCCCTCAGCAAGTACCATGTGAACAGTGTCATAGATCATGCTGATACCCTGCTTAGCCATGGATGCAAGTGCGGCCCCAAGCCCTGAAAAACCGTCAGCGATACTTATGTTGTGCTGGATGTACTTATCCCCATCGAAATAAGATGCAGTCTTCTCCGGATGCTTTCCCTGCATCACATCGACAAGGAAATTCTTTACAAGTTCTCTGTTCTCTTCTGTCTTTCCGGTATCCTCAACTGCCATATATCCATCAGTCTGTGTGTGTCCAGATGGGTTAGGGGCTGCCAGAGATGCAAGGTTGTCCCAGTGTTCTGCGATCAGTCCGTTCTCATCAAAACGGAAGATGTCGAAGGCAACCTGATCGCCTGCACCTGCGAAGTTGTAGACTGTCTGCAGGAATACCTTGTCTCCATCCTCGAATGCCCTGATATTCTCAACTGTCGTCTTCACCGGAGCTGCGGCAAGATACTCAACGGAAGAGAGGAAGGAATCACGTCCTGTTCCGTAAGAAAGGTTGTGCTGGATGTAGCCTTCTGCGAGCAGGGATGCTGCTGTCTTTGTGTCGCCTGATGTGAATGTACTGATCAGTGTCAATGCTTTTTCCTTGTTTGTCATAATGTAAACCTCCGAAATATTACTTATTGTAACCACTGTGGTTTCATCTATGCTTCGGAGGATATAGCATCTTTGATGTAATGTCAATAGTTACAACAAAAGAATTTTAAATTTTTTTCCCATGCAGATGATCCAATCCGGAGTTTTCAGGCGACAAAATGGCAGTTAAGAAGATTTCACCAGTGCTTACGTCTGTTACGGGAGAAGGGAATGTGACCGGCTTCTCGATTACCGGGTAGCTTCCTTTTGATGAATACGGACTTCACAGGATGTTCTCCTCTCTGGATATATTCACCAGATGAAATGAAAACAGGGTACTGAGGAAGATTTGGTATGTCAGTACCCTGCTTTGTATGTGATGTGAGGCAATGGAATGTATTATCTCAGCTTGCCGTATTCTTCATCGCTTACGGCTTCGCACCATCCGTTGCGGGTGTTCTCACCCGGAACTTCTATTGCGATATGGCTGAACCAGCTGTCCTTAGCCGCTCCATGCCAGTGCTTCACCTCGCGCGGGATCGTGATGACATCACCGGGGTGAAGTTCCACTGCTTCCTTTCCCTCTGCCTGATACCATCCTCTTCCTGATGTGCACAGAAGAATCTGTCCGCCGCCTTTATCTGAGTGGTGGATATGCCAGTTGTTGCGGCATCCGGGCTCGAATGTGACATTCGCCATGAACACTGTCTCTTTCGGATCGGTAAGCGGCTTGAGATATGACTGTCCTGTGAAATACTGAGCATATGCATCATTCGGTTCACCCAGGCCGAACATCCCTCCGTCCTTTCCTTCATCATCCTTGTAGACTTCAAGAGCAGCGCGGAAAGCTGCCCATGCATTGGGCCATCCTGCATAGAATGCAATATGTGTGAGAATCTCTCCCATCTCTGCCTTCGTTACTCCGTTCTTCTTCGCAGTTTGCATATGGTACTGGAAAGAGGAGTCGACAAGCCCTTTCGACACAAGGACAGTGATTGTGAGTATCGACCTCATTTTAAGTGAAAGTTTATCTTCTCTCGACCATACCTCACCGAAGAGTATGTCATCATTGAGATGGGCAAATTCATCGGCGAATCCTGTAAGGGCATCACGCCCCGCTGTCTGTTTTACCATATATTGCCTCCATGAATTTCAATCTGCGTATATAATTTAAAAACGCATGTTTATTATGTCCAATGCTTCTTTTTCATAATTAAAAATGCTTATAAGTAATTTATATTCATGATAGACTGCTGTGTATGGAACTCAGAGTACTAAGATACTTCCTTACAATCGCGGAAGAGGAAAACATTACAAGGGCAGCTGACATACTCCATGTCACGCAGCCGACACTCTCGCGGCAGATGATGCAGCTAGAGGATGAGCTTGGAACAAAGCTTTTCAAACGTGGCAAATACTGTATGAAACTGACTGAAGATGGTCTCTTTCTGAAGAGACGTACGGAGGAAATCCTTTCACTTGCCGAGAATACTGCAGAGGCCATCGGGAATAAAGATAAGGATATCGCAGGCGAGATCACTATAGGCTGTACGGAGACGCACAGCATGGATATCCTTGCGTCAAAGATGGCAGACTTCCGCAAGCTTCACAGTGGAGTGAGCTACAATGTCTATACAACGAATGCAGATGGAATAAAGGAGAACATCGAAAAGGGCGTATTCGAGCTCGGGCTTGTAACCGAGCCTGTTGATACCTCCAGATTCGAGACTCTGTACCTTGAAGGAAAGGAAAAATGGGGAGCCCTTGTCAGGGATGATGATCCTCTCTTTTCAAAGGAGTTTGTCTGTCCTGATGATGTGAAGAACAGGTCTCTTATTCTCCCGGTCAGATCGGAGGTCAGATACATTCTCGAAAGCTGGTTCGAGGCCTCATACCAGGATCTCGATATTGCTGCAAAGTATAACCTTGGCAGGAATGTGGCGGTCATGGTGCAGAATGGTCTTGGAACAGGCATATGCTTTGATCTTTTCTCAAGTTATGAAGGGCTTCGCTTCATCCCTATGATTCCTCCTCTGATGACTGGAAGTGCAGTGTGCTGGAAGAAGAACCAGATGTTCTCAACTGTCACTAAAAGTTTCATAGACTTTCTTAAAAATGCTGACTGAGTATTTTTAAAGATTAAGAATAAGTATTGGACATTATCGCATTGTCTGGTTAAATCTGGAAACTGAAGAGTGTGAAGATGAGAAAAGCAATACTTACAATGATCATATTCGCTGTTGTGCTCACATCATGCATGGCGGCATCAGAGGAGAAAATGGAAAGAATGATATATGTGAAAGGAAACAATGGTACAGTTGTTTTTGAGCTCAACAGTTCAAAGGCGGCAGATGATCTGTGGAAACAGCTGCCTATTGAAACCGAAGTGGGCAATTTCGGCAATAATGAGAAGATTTTCTATCCGGAAAAAGGACTGGACACATCAGGTGCACCTCTTGCTGAAGGCGGTGAAGGTACACTGGCATACTACCGGCCATGGGGAAATGTTGTCATGTTTTACGGCAGTTTCTCACCAAACGCTTCACTTTATGGTCTCGGCAGGGCTGTTGAAGGAGCGGAGCTGATCTCATCCTTATCAGGAGCGGTCAGTATAGTGAAGGCAGAATAATACAGCAGCCGGCTGCACTTTTTTTATTGTCAGCCGGCTCTCTTTTTTCAGTCTTCCTCAATTGTGAAAATATCTTCAATAGTTGTGTTGAAGATTTTCGCGATCTTCCATGCAAGGGCGAGGGAAGGATTGTATTTTCCTTTTTCAAGAAAGCCTATGGTTTCACGTCTTACACCCGCTTTCTTTGCAAGATCTTCCTGGCTCATGTCATAACGGGCCCTGTATTCCCTGATTCTTGTTTTAATCATCTTCCTTCAATGCTCTGCCTGCGCTGAAATTATATATTGCGACAAGCACTGTGTTGCAGGCAACCGCAGCAGCCCATCCGGCGGCAAGACCTCCGACCAGTGCATATGTTGAATTCTTTCCCATCAGGTATGAGATGAATGAGAAAAGCGCCATTGTGATCATGCCGCAGCAGAAAGCCCTTGCAGCAGAGCGGCACATGTATGTATTCCACATCTCATCATCCCTGACGAAGAAATACTGGAAGTCCACAGCAAAGGCGAAGAATGCCAGGAACGCTTTCTCCTCAGAGAACACACCGATGAATCCAAGCAGGGCTATGAAGCCTGTAGCACCGAACAAATATTTCAGTTTCATTAGAAATACCTCCTAAATAGATATGTTTTTCTATCTTTATGTGAGAAATATATAACATAATATAAGGACAGTCAATCCTGTTTTTCATTTTCTTTGAAACTCATTTCCATGGTGCTAGAATGTAGGAGGATAAAGAAAACTGTTTCAGGGAGTTTAATATGCAGTACAGAATCGTCCACAGGAAGAATTTCTTCATCATCGGTTTCTCAAAGAGAATAACACTGCAGTTTCACGGTGAGAACCGTCAGCTTGATTCACTCTATGAACTCATGACTGATGAGATGCGCAGGAAACTTCTGTCCATCAATGACTGTGAACCGTATGGAATTGTGAGTGTATCTGCAGATTTCTCAGACAGGACAAGGGAGGGAAGTCTTCTCACGCAGTATCTTGGAACTGCATCATCAAGGTCTTCAGCTGACGGGCTTGATGTTATTCCTGTTCCTGAATCAGACTGGGCTGTATTCACTTCATGCGGCAGCTATCCAGAAGCGCTGCAGGACACCTGGGCTGAAATCTACGCCTCGTGGCTTGCCTCATCGGACTATGAGCTCACGGGAGGTCCCGAGATGCTGTGGAATGAAAGCGATGACACATCACGCAAGGATTTCAGGAGCGAGATATGGATACCTGTAAAGAAAAAAATATGAATTCGGAATTTTCCGTTAACGGAAGAATGGTGACAGTCTTCAAGGCGGACAATCCATGTTCTCCTGCCGTATATCTGAATTCCTATGATGATGAGGAAGGAGAGAAGGTGCAGCATGAGCTGAAAAACAGCAGTGTGGATGTGAATCTCATTGTCATCTCATCTCTTGACTGGAACAGTGACATGAGTCCTTATTCAGCTCCTTCTGTCTTCCGCCATGCTCCTGATTTCTCTGGCGGTGCGGCTAAGTATCTCGGGCTGCTTACGGAAAATATCATTCCTGCAGCAGAAGAAATCACGGGGCCGGTAAAGTGGCGGGGTATCGCCGGATACTCGCTTGCAGGGCTGTTTGCTCTGTATTCGCTTTTCATGACTGATGCATTCTCCCGCTGTGCAAGTGTCTCAGGTTCTCTGTGGTACCCCGGCTTCTCATCATTCGCCGCACAGCATGAAATGATGGTGAGGCCACAGTGCATCTATTTTTCGCTCGGTGACAGAGAGTGCAGGACTCGCAATCCTGTCCTGAGCACAGTGCAGGGCGAAACGGAGAATATCGTGTCGCTGATTCAGGGAAAGGGCATACCGGCTGTTTTCCGTCTCAATGAGGGAGGTCATCATGACAATCCTTCCCTGAGAACGGCAGAGGGAATCAGATGGATCACTTCATTCCGTCCCTGAGGGCGAAGCTTTCACTCTTTTCTTCCGTTATCTTTCCCCGCTCGATCTTCCATGTGTCCATGATGAGCTGTGAAGCACTGCTGTCTATGGTGCAGGTATAGAAGTAACCGGGAGTGTACCATCCTTTTATGAGCTCGCGTGAATGGAGCGCCGCGGCATTGAATTCACTGACATACGTGCTGTGGTTGCTTCTTATGTTTCCTGTGTGGAAATGGCCGTTGAAAAGCACGCTCACTCCGTATTTCGTCATCATGCGGTATATCTCATTCCTCTCTGCTATGTCGGCAGTGCCGAAGAAGAGGAGGGATGAGTCGAAAGTTCCTCCGGAGTAGGTGTTCACATGGGTGATCATTACCTTGTAGCGGGATTCATCGCACTCAAGCGCCTCTTCAAGCCATGAAAGCTGCTGCCGTCCGTATATACGCTTGGTTGAATCCGTCACATATATTGAAAGATCTCCGTACGTATAGCAGCCGATCGTCCCGAAAAGTCCGTAGCTTGCATACAGCTCATTCCACTCTGAACGCTCATGGAAGCCTTGCAGTTCATGGTTTCCCAGTGCAGAGAGGTATGTGATTCCGTTTTCCTTGAAAAAACTCAGAAATTCATGGAGTTCAGGTGCGTTTATGTCTCCTGCATCCTCTATGTCGCCGAGGCTAATTACGAAATCGTAATCATCTTTGTTTTCGCAGAGGAAAGTTTTCAGATAAGGCGTGTTGTCTTCAGCCCAGCTGTCCTCGTCCTTTCTGTTGAGGTGGGCATCGGAGAAAAGCAGGAATGTTATTTCATCATCGCCCTGCCGTGCGGTGTCCAGCGGCTTCCTGTCAAGGAACGGGTTGCTGTCATACCCGTCCATGATGTCCGTCATGATATCAAGGCGGCAGGATGACAGAGTCAGCATGACCAGAGAGAGTGCAAACAGGAGAATGAGGATTTCATATATTGTTCTTCTTCTCATGTGTTCCCCCTGAAGACGAAGCCCGCCTTTCCGCCGTATGCTGAGATGAGTATGTACGGCTGCATGAAAAGCTCGGCAATTTCAACATAGGCTGAAGTATAGAAGGAAAGATGTTCGTCGAAATCGTATTCAAGTCTTGTTCCGATGACCGGAGTTGCTTTCCAGCTTCTCTCTTCATCTGCGTATGTCGTGAGGAATATGTCCGATGAGAAACCTCCCGCATCAAAGCCGAGTGTGACTTCTCCCATCGGGGAAAGTGAGTATGCCGGCTTTGTGGAATAAAGTGACCATGCATAGCCCAGCTGCACCCCGATTCCATAGCGAAAATGCCCCCAGCTCCATCTCAGGTCCTGGGTGAAAAGATAGGAGAGGGTGGTAAAGCCTCCGTTGTCAGGAATCAGCTGCAGCGATGAGTTCAGATGATGTTTTAACGTCTTTCCCTGCTCAAATCCCAGATCCAGCACGAAATCGAATATCTGGCCGTCATCAGTCTGGAAATACAGACTTGCCGGACCTATGCCTCCTTTTGCCGAGAAAAATACCGGGCTGTCCGCAATCGAGCTGTTCCTGTGCCCGAGTGCCGTTTCAAAAGACACCGGAAGGGAATAAAGAGGAATGCATGATGCAATGATGATTGAAACAAGAATTGTTCTTCTCATGCTTCAATTCTAATGCATCCGGGCCCTGGGGATATAGAAAATTCATGAGACTGCAGGCAAAAAAATTCAGCACAGACCATTACATGACCTGTGCTGATGTGGTTTTCAGAGTATGCCAAGAAGATCTGAAAGTCTTTCTATATGATATTTTGCACCATCAAGGCGGGATGCATCTCCGATTCCGGCACTGTCGAAACCGCCGCGCACCGCCGCTTCTATTCCGGCTGCGGCATCCTCTACCACAAGACAGGAGGAAGGCCGCTGTGACAGTGCATCTGCTGCCTTGAGAAAGACTTCGGGATCAGGTTTTGATGCGCTTATGTCATTGCCGTCGATTACGGCATCAAAGAAATCCGCAAGACCGATGCGGGAGAGGATGAACTTCGTGTTGCGGCTGGAGGAGCCTATCGCAAGAGGGTATTTCCTTTTCAGCTCATTCAGTGTTGAAAGCACATCATCACTCACGTCTGCGGGGCTCATTTTCTCAAGAAGACGGCGGTATGTGTCGTTTTTCTTCTGCGCCATAGCCTGCTTTTCCTCATCGCTGTACTGCCTTTCGCCAAGCGCAAGTATGAGATTCAGGCTTTCAAGACGGGAGACACCCCTGAGCTTGTTGTTGTACTGCCGGTCGAAGGGAAGGGCGAGTGAATCGGCAAGCTCCTTCCATGCAAGGTAGTGATATTCATCCGTAGAGCAGATCACACCGTCCAGATCGAAAATGACTGCATCATATTTCCTCATATCTCACATCCTCCTTCAAGAATCTTTTCCTCTCCCCTTATTTTCAATCTTACAGCCTTGCTTCCTTCATTTACAATTCCGATTTTCTCCTTTGCTATGCTGAAGTGCAGCCGCTGTCCCTGATAGAACAGCCTGAAAGCGATACTGTCCCAGGAAGGAGGCAGGTGAGGATTGACGGAAAGAGCGCCGTCCAGCACTTCGATACCGCAGAAACCGGGCACCGCATCCTGCCAGATACTGCCCATACAGGCACTGTGTATTCCTTCGGCCGAGCTTTTCAGGCTGCTTCCGAAGTCAGTGAGAAGACCTTCCTCGAAAAAGCGGTATGCCTCTTCATGCCGTCCTGTACGCTCTGCAATCAGGCAGTGCGTTCCACGGCTAAGGGAAGAGTCATGAAGACATCTCCCCTCGTAATAGTCATAGTTCGCTTTCGCCGTTTCAGGCGAGAAATCATGTGCGAGCAGTATGAAGAGAAGGAGTGTATCCGCCTGTTTTGAAACCTTGTACATTCTCAGCTGATCCATGTTGTAGTCTTCATATATTGTTCCGACGACATCTGCGCTTCTGTACTTTGAAAGATCAAGATCCATGAGTTCATGGTAACCTGCGAACTGTTCGATTATTCCGTTCTCATCGGGTTGAGGCAGGTACAGGCCTTCTTCTGCCTTTCTTACGAGTCCTTCATCGAAATCTTTCATTCCGATTCTGTCCTTGTACCTCAGGGCAAGCTTCAGATTATGATGCACCATGTAGTTTGTGTATGCATTGTCATCGACATGCTCCTTGTACTCGTCAGGGCCTATGACATTCCTTATGTGGCCGCTGCCGTCCTCATCCCACTGTATGAAGGATGCCCAGAACATCGCAGTCTCTCCTATGAGCCGGTATCCTTTCTCATTCATGAACGTATCATCGCCGGTTGTTTCATAGTACGCCTGTACTGCATATGCGATATCGGCAGTGACATGAAGCTCAAGCTCACCTGTCAGTATTTTCATCGCAGTGCCGGTGACGATGTCCGCTCCTCCCCACAGCGGAGTGGTTTCCCCGTCGTCGATCCATGCGCTCTCCCACGGGAACATGGCGCCTCTGAAACCGTGCTCTGCGGCTTTCTTCCTGGCACTTTCAAGACAGTTCCAACGATATGAAAGCAGGGCTTCTGCCTTTTCAGGCTGAGTGAACTGGTAGAAGGGGAGGAGGAAAATCTCTGTGTCCCAGAACGAATGGCCCTTGTATCCTTCACCCGACAGTCCTTTTGCACCTATGCCCAGTCTGTCATCCTTTCCGTCTGTCATTATGAGAAGATGGTAAAGGGCGAAACGTACGAGAGCCTGATCCCTCTCATTGCCTGTGATCTTCACATCGCAGTTTTCCCACAGTCTCTTCCATACGGCGGAACTGTCCGCCATGAGATCATCGAAACTGCGTGAGAAAAGAACTTCTCTTTCCTCCCTTGAACGCCTGAGCGCATCATCACTGCTGCCATCTCCTTCCGCATCGCGGCTTGAGTGGATGCATGAGAGCTTGCAGATTGTCAGCTCTGAGCCGGCTTTGACATCAATCGAGCCTCTGAGATATATTGCACGCCGCTTGATGTCAACTGCCCATTTCATCCCGATTTCCTTTCCGTCCAGCAAGATCTTCACGCTTGATGATATCACGGCAGTCACCCCGGATGATACCGTACGGCTTGCCATCTCAAGCTCGTTCAGGTTGAAAAAGCGCATCACTCCTTCATGGAAGTGCTGGCTTCCCATGTTCGTCTCCTGTCCGTCTATGCCGGTGATGATGCTTATTGTGCAGTCCTCACTGCCTGTGAACCTCACTCTCTGTGCTGCAAGGTGCCTCTCTGCCATGGAGACAAAACGTTCATAAGTCAGGCTGTGTCCTTCCTGCCTGATCTTTCTTGTGAGCAGCCCGTCAGATATATCCAGTGTCCTTTCATAGGATAGGACAGGAGAGGAGTGCAGACAGATTCTTTTCCCGTTTTTGTAAAGTTCAAGGTTTATTATGTCAGGCAGATTTGCGATTTCGCTGACCTCATCATCCATCGCCTTGTCGAATACGCCGTTGACGAACATGTCCCTTTTCTGGAAACAGTATGCTTCCTCCGTGCTGCAGCGCAGCGCAAGGTACCCGTTTGACTGTGTGAACAGGGACTCCGTCTTCGATGGATTGTCGAACTCGAATCTTGTTTCCTTTATCATGAAATCATCACTGTATGTTATATGACTGTTCATCCTTTCACTCCTGATGCGGCAACACTGGCCTGAACCTGATCCGATGCGAAAGCATAAATGACTATTCCGGGAAGTATAACGACAGTGAGGGCCGCGAAAAGATAGGTGTAGTTGTATGAAAATTCACTGGTGAAGAACGAAAGCGCTATGGGCAGTGTCCTGACGCTGTCACTGCTGGTAAGCAGGGAAGCGAAGTAGAATTCGTTCCAGTTGTTGAGGAACATCAGTATGCCCGCAGTGGACAGACTGCTTTTCACCAGCGGAAGATTGACTGACCAGAAAGTGCGGAAGAAACCGGCACCTTCTATTTCCGCCGCCTCGCTTAACGAATCCGGGACAGACATGAATCCTGCCCTCAGCAGGAAGAGCGACATTGCAAGGCCTGCGGAAAGATATACAAGCGTCACGCCGGAAAGCCTGTTGTACAGGCCGAGGTTCATCACAAGGGAGAAGATCGGCTGTGTCCTGCTGTGGGCGGGAACGAGCAGTGTCACGGTGAAGAGAACGAACAGCAGCATGCGGCCCGGGAAACGGTACTTTGCGATAACATAGGCGCTCATCGCGAAAACAAGGAGAGAGAAAAGCGTCGCGAATGAGGAAACCAGTATTGAATTCAGGAAATACCGTGGAAAGCTGTAATCCGTGAAAAGCGATATGTAGACCGAGAAATCGAAGCCGGAAGGCAGGGATAGCGCGGATGTGAGTATCTCGCCGTTTGACTTGAATGATGACATCATCACCCATAGGATGGGGAAGGCCGAGATCAGGATGACAAATGCCATTACAGCATACATGAAAACCGTTGATATTACCTTTCTCATTTTCTCCTCCTCAGTATACGGACTCATTCATCTTCAGCAGCCTGTTGACCACAAGCAGGATTATTATGCCCAGAGTGAACATGATCACGCCGATTGCGTTGGCAAAGCCGTAACGGTAGTCCATCACCGCACTTACCAGCATCATCGAAAGGCTGATTGTATCGTCTCCGGGACCGCCTGCGGTCGTGAGGGATATCTGCTCATACATGGTTATTCTCGAAGAGATGGAAATTATGATGCTTGTTCCGATGGAAGCCCTGCACAGCGGCAGCTGTATTCTTGAGATGAGCTGCCATGGCGATGCACCGTCTATGACAGCTGCCTCATTTATTTCCTGCGGAATGTTCATCAGATCACCGTGCACTACAAGAGCGACGATCACTGCATAGAAAACCCATGTCAGCGTGACTGCGATGAATGCCCAGGGGCTTGAATAGAACCAGTTCACGCTGAAATCGGGATTCACGGTGCGTATGAGCTGATTGAGCACGCCGAACTGGTTGTTGAATATGAAGCGGTATATCATGGCCCATGCTGCGGCCGAGATCACATTCGGGATCATGAAAAGTGTGCGCGTGAGTTTCCATCCGGCCGGCTGTCTGTAGAAAATGAACGCGACGATGACGCCGAAGCCGACATGCACCGTTGCCGCTATGAGACTCCAGATGAGGAGGTTGCGCAGTGCGAGATGGAATGATGAGCGCGAGAAAAGCGTCATATAGTTGTCAACGCCGTTGAATGACGGACTGTTGAAACCGTCCCAGCTTGAGAAGGAAGTGAAGAACACCTGGATTATCGGGACGAAATAGAAGAGAAGGAAAATTATCAGTGTGGGCAGCAGAAAGAGATATATCCATTTATAGTTCTTTCTGGTGCGCAGGCTGGCTCTGGTCATGACAGACTCCTTTTTTCTGAAAACAAGGCTCCGGCTGTCCCGGAGCCTTTCTTTGAACCGGATTTACATTGTCGCTTCAAGCGCCTTTTCAGTCATCCAATTGCAGAACTCCTCAGCACTGTAGCTGCCGTCCGCGAGGCTGGGCAGAAGTTTGCCGAATTCGACATTGGCAACTGACTGCGGGATCACGTCAAGAATGCAGGGTACGAATCTTGACTCGCTGTCGGTATCTGCAGCGAGGTCTGCGAGGACCTGTACTTCACCCTGAGCCTCAAGGAAGCTTTCGGAGTAGGTCAGGTTCGGTGCACTTCCGCCTTCTGCCAGAAGGAAGCCTTCAAGTTCCTCAGGTGTGTAGATGAATTCGAGGAAGGCTTTTGCCAGTTCGATCTCATCCTCGCTTGCATCTGCGCTGATCCACCATTCACCGTATGTCGCGGCATTTGCAACCCCTACATTTCCCGGGAAGAGGGAGGCTCTCACGTCAGCGCCGTCAAAACCGTTTGACCAGTTGGCTGCATTGGTCTCCTCGAAATCAGTACTCATCCAGGAACCGTTGGAGATCATTGAAGCCTGCATGCTCATGAATGCGTTTGCCGCATCAGCATAGGTGGCTCCGATGCTGTTTGCACTTGCGTTGTTCTGGAGCAGATCCTGCAGTCTGCTGACAGCGTTTATCATTATTCCGTTGTTGAAATCCGTTATCTTGACATCAACTCCGCTCTGAAGCCATTCATCTCCGCCTTCCTCATCCGCAATAAGAGCTGTGAGGAAAAGAGCTGCCACCCAGCCGTTCTCGGCAGTTGAGAATGCGATCTTCTGGTCTCCTATGGACGCAATCCAGTCATCCATCGGCATCTTACTGATGTCTTCTGACGGATTATAGAGCGCTGTATTGTAGAAGAATCCTATCGGTCTGATGGTCGCAAGAGGGAAGCTGTAGATGGCGCCGTCATCCGTTGTGCAGAATTCAAGCGCATCGGCAAGCATCATGTCCTTCACTGCAGGAGTTGAATTGATCCATTCACTCATATCCCATGCCATTCCGTTTGGAATCGCGACATTGGCGAACCAGTCAAGGTCTCCGCCCTGAACGAGAACAGGAAGCTGACCCTGCTGTGCAAGCTGCTTTATCCTGTCATTGAAGTTTGCCTGCGGAACTGCCTCAAGATTGATCTTGTACACGCCTTCATATTCTGCATTGAAACGTTCCACCTGCGGCTCGAAGAACACCGCGCCGACATTCTCACCGGTCTTGTATGACGGAATTGTGATTTCAATTACACCACTGTCAGAAGATGCGCTTTCCTGGCTTCCGCCGGCAAAGAGACTCATGGCAACAAGTGCCGTCAATACGATTGAAAGAACCTTTTTCATTACTTTACCTCCCTTTGAATCAGGTTGAATTCAGAATTTATCAAAAACGTTTTCGAAAAATGACAGAAGTATTTCTGCATCATCTGTACGTTTTTTTTCATTTCAAAGCTTTAGTGCTATCCCTGTGGATGATTGGGCATTTCAGAATAACCCTCTTCCCGTCATCCCTGCCTTCAAGTATCCTGTGCAACAGTGATGTTGCCTCATAGCCTGTCTTTTCGAAATCCTGTCTGACTGTTGTCAGGGAAGGGGTGATGTTCTCTGATAGCAGCACATCATCGAAGCCTGTCACTGAGCAGTCATCGGGGATCTTCACGCCTTCTTCCTGCAGTGCCCTGATCACACCGAAAGCCATCTCGTCGGAGAAACAAGCATAGGCACTGTAGTGCTTACCGCTTCCGGCAATTTTCTTTGCTGTTTCATATGCTTCCTGCCTTGAGAAGTCCGCGTAAAATATGTCTTTGTCATCAAGATGGATGCCCCTGGCCTCATAGGCATCCCTCACGCCGTCAAGACGGACATCCGTGACGGTCGCACTTTTCTTTCCTGCAATTATGGCAATTCTCTCATGTCCTTCGCTGAAAAGATACATGATCATGTCCTTCATTGCAGTCCTGTTGTCGCTTGTAACAATACCTGCACCGCCTGAATGCAGTTCTATATCCATCATGACGGTGGGGCAGGGAACACCCCTGCTGAGCTCCTGATAGTAGGCATCATCAGTTGTGAGTCCGCTTATTATTGCACCTGCAAGCGAGTGCTCAATGCAGAAGCTGTGGTAGCTCAGTCTTTTCTGCTCCTCGTTGCTTGTAATGTAAAGTGCGAGATCGAGACTGTTCTCAGATGCATAGCGGAAAGCTCCCTTCATATGACCGAAGAGGATATCGACATTGGCATTCTCATTCAGGAAGCCCGAGATTATGAGACCGAGGTTGAGCCGTTTCTTGCTGGAGAGGTTTCTGGCGCTTATGTTGGGCGAATAGTCGAGAGACCTTGCCGCCTCAAGTATGCGTTCCTTGGTCTTCCCGTTTATGTCGCTGTAGTTGTTGAATGCCCTTGAGACAGTGCTGATCGAGACTCCTGCCGCAGCGGCCACTTCTTTGATCGTTGCCATCAATTTCTCTCCGAAAAGGTTTTTGTACTCTCAGTCTAAGGGGCAGTTTCCACAACTGTCAACGAAAACATTTCCGAAAATGAATATGTGCCTGTTTTGTCAAAAATGTGGCCGTCCGGGATGTTATTTCCATGCGGCAGGACGAGTCTTACTGCCGCTCGAGAAGTTCCTTCACTCTCACCCGTATCGGGAGACAGGCGATCACCGTCACTATGATCTTCAGAGTGTCGCCGACGATGAATGGCAGGAAGCCGGATGCAAGAGCCGCAGTAATTGAGATATCCATACGGACGGCAAGCCATGGAATTCCCACAAGATATGTGATAAACGTATTGACCAGTGCGGAGAGAAGGACGGCAAGGCGCTTTTTCTTCTCAAGAGCCTTCATGACGAGAGAACCTGCGAACACTGCCGGCAGCATGCCGAAAAGATAGCCTCCTGTCGGCCCCAGCATTGCGGCAATGCCTCCTCCTGATGTGAAGACGGGAAGACCTGCTCCTCCGATGAACAGATAGACGACTACACTTGACAGTGCAAGGGAAGGCGGAAGGCATACGGCCGTTACCAGAGTGAAAAGCGTTGTCAGTGTGACAGGAACCGGCACAAGAGGAATCTTGATGAAGGCTCCGGCTGCGATAAGTGCGGCAAAAAGTGCCGTCAGTGTGATTTTAGTGATCTGTTTTCTTTCCATTATATTAACCTCATACGGTGAGTTTCCAGTTTCTGAAAAGCAGCAGGGCTGCTGTTGTCAGCGTGATGCTCAGGCAGATGGTCATCACATCTGATGCTCTGTATGGGGCAGATGATCTTTTGCCCTCCGGATCATAGGAGCGGCTGTACAGCGCATCGGTATACATCTCAGCTTTGTCGATGAGATCAGTGAGAATGCTCTCTGAAAGCTCGCTTATGCTTTTAAGCGGATTCCTGAAGAAGGATGCGCCTCTGGCCTTCCTTGCTTCATACATGCATATTGTGCTGTCTATGATCACGGGAATCATGGACAGTGTTATTTCCATTATCGAGGAAAGTATGTATGCGTATTTTCCCATGACATGTGAAAGTGCGCTTCCAAGCGACCTTGAAAGCTCATCCGGCATGGTTGTGTCGGTAAGGAGCATGGACGCCAGCACCATTGAGAGAAATGACAGAGCCGAGGCGAGCGCAGAAAGAAGTCTTCCTTCACTGAAGAATGCAGAGACTCCCATCATGAGTGCGATCACAATAAAGAAAATGCTTTCCTTAATATATTCTCTCCATGGCAGTCTTATGGCGGCTGCTATGATAAGACAGAGGAGAAAGAGAGGGTAGACTGCAAGTGCCGGTGCCGATGAGACTGTTATGGAATACGAGAGCAGGCAGACAAGCTTTGCAGCAGGATTGAGGCGGGTGAGGAAATTGTCAGCCTGTCTGTAGTGGAAGATCAGCGCTTCAGCCATGTGAGATCCCCGAATGATGCCCCGGATGGCAGGTATATGTCATAATCGCTGAGCTGGCTGAAAAGCTTCTGTGAATCTCCAGCTTCTTTCAGCTTTCCATCTTCCATGATGAAGAGAGTGTCGGTGTGGGCGAGAAACTTTTCCGCTTCATGCGATACCACAAGTATCGTGTATCCTTTCTCATGCAGCGTGATGAGAGAGCGGATGACTGTCAGTGTTGAAGGGTAGTCAAGGTTGGCAAATGGTTCATCCATGAATATGACATCGGGTTCCATCGCAAGGATTCCCGCTATTGCACATTTTCTCATCTCTCCGCCCGAGAGAGTCTGGGGTCTCTGTTTCGCCTTGTCCTCAAGTCCCATCAGATGAAGCGCGTAAGCGACTCTTCTTTCAACTTCGGCCCTGTCAAGGCCCAGGTTCTCCGGTCCGAATGCAATGTCTTTCTCAACGCTCTGGCTTACGATCTGCATCTGCGCATTCTGGAAGACAAGCGCGCACTTTTTCATTCTGTCCTTCTCTCCGGCTTCAATGCCGCCGATTAGGATCCTGCCTTCATCAGGCTTTCTCAGTCCCTTCATGCAGCGCAGCAGCTGGCTTTTACCGGCTCCGTTGCGTCCGCACAGTGCAGCGAATGATCCTCTTTCAAGTTTCAGCGATATGTCATCAAGGATTTTCTTTCCGCTGATGCTCAGTGACAGGTTTTCAATCTCAAGTGCGCTTTCCATGCGGGAAAAGATAGCACAATGTCATGAATATTGTAAACCATATTTTGATTATAGTTTACAAACTTTCAGGAAGGAGGGTTTTCCTCTTCAGCATGTAGTATATGATACCTGCGGCATCGGCAATGATCCATCCGATTGGAACCGACCACCATATCCCCACCGCTCCGATTGAAGGCACTGCTGAAAGGGCATATGCAAGCACCACTCTCAGACCGAGCGAGATGACAGTCAGGACAACTGACATGCCGGGCCGTCCAAGTGCCCTGTACAGACCGTAGAGCAGGAAGAGCACCCCGATAAGATAATAGAAGGCCCCTTCTATGCGGAGGTACCGTACACCTTCCTCTATGACGAGAGCGGCAGAACTGCTGTCATCTATGAACAATGCGATGAGCGGATTGGCAAACATACATACTAACAGGGAAAGCACGATGCCGAAGGCGATGGTGATCGCAGTTGCCGTTCCTATTCCTTTCTTTATGCGTTCTTTCTGCCCCGCACCGTAGTTCTGCGAGATGAAGTATGAGAATGCATTGCCGAAATCCTGAACGGGAAGATATGCGAATGCATCTATCTTCACACCTGCGGCGAAGGCTGCCATTATGACAGGGCCGAAGCTGTTGACACGTCCCTGAACTGTGAGGATGCCGAGGTTCATTATCGACTGCTGAAGACAGGTGAGAGATGAGAATCCCGCTATCTCCTTTATTGAGGATATTCTCAGCCTGACTGATCTGTCAGGTTTGAGAAGAGAGGGAAATTTCACCCCGGTATAGACTGCAATCCCGATTCCCGACACGTATTGCGATATCACAGTGGCCCATGCGGCACCGGCAACGCCGAAATCAAGGCCTGCTACGAAGCACAGGTCAAGGACAATGTTGAGAAGTGCGGATACGGCAAGGAAAATAGTCGGGACTTTAGAATTTCCCAGCGAACGCAGAAGGGAGGCGAAGAAGTTGTAAAGGAATATGCCGGTAAGTCCCGCAAAGATGACTATGAGATACTCCTTCATCAGGCCTGTCAGCTCCTGTGGGATCTGCAGGACCTGTATGATCAGGTCGCATCCTGTAAACACGATTATGTTCAGCACTGCATTGACTGCGGCCAGCAGCACGAATGAGGACAGGACGCTTTCCCTGAGTCCTTTCTCATCTTTCCGCCCGAATCTCATGGAAAAGACGGTTCCGCTTCCCATTGCCAGGCCGAGGAGTATTGATGTGAGAAATGTCATGAGAGAGAAGGCTGAACCGACCGCAGCCAGCGGATTGGTGCCGAGGAAACGCCCGACAATGATGGTGTCGGCAATGTTGTAGCACTGCTGGAGCAGATCGCCTATGATCATCGGAACGGCAAAGCGCAGCATGGTGCTCATAACCGGTCCTTCTGTCAGTTCATTTCCTTTCACGCTCATGGCTGTCCTCTCTTACATATTGTAAGTTTCAACTTACGATTGTAAATCAATTATAGCTTTATACTGAGCATTGTCAATTTCTGTGTGACGTTTCGGCGAAAAAGCGTTGAAAACCACTTTGAACGCTTTCTTTCCTGCTGTAAGATATTCATAAGGAGGCTACCATGTTTCTCGGCGGACTTGACCAGATCGACCAGCAGATAGTGCAGCTGCTTATTCACAATGCCCGTATCTCATACTCACAGATAGGAGAGAAGACCGGCATCTCAAGGGTTGCGGCACGTTCCCGTGTACAGGCACTGGAGAAATCTGGTGTGATTGAAGAATACACTGCCGTAATTAATCCGCAGAAGATATGCGGGGCCGTTTCCTGCTATTTCGAGATAGAATGCAGCAGTGAGACTTTCTCCGATGTGGTGAGACAGCTTGAGGCCTGTGAGATCATAACACAGATTTACCGTGTGACCGGCAGAAACCGTCTTCATGTGCATGCCGTGGCTTCCTCTGCTGATGAGATGGAGGAACTTGTCTCATCTGTCATTGACGGACTTCCCGGCATTGTTTCCTGTTCGACAAACATAATCCTCTCCCGTATCAAGGACATAAAAGGACTCAGACTTTAGATTTGTTCCTGTCTTCGTATCTGTGGAAATAGGACAGGTAGGATGATCGGCAGTATCTTCCGATATCCTCATCTCCTGCGCATTCTGCTGAAAAGTCATATTTGCCGTTGACTCTCCATGCGTTGAGGATTGAAGTCCTCACAGCATCAGACGGACATGAGAACGCACAGCCCATGCAGAGGCAGCATTCACTTCCGAAATGCGGACGTCCGCCTCTCATCACGATATTGCCCTCCGGACACCTTGCCGCGCATTTCCCGCATCCCGTACACTGACTGCCTGCTTTGAAACCTCTTCCGATCAGGGACGTTGCGGGGTGTTCTATCCTGAGGATGAAGGAAACAGCTTTCTCCACTGCGCCCGTCTTCCAGAAATGTTTTCCAAGTGATGCAATGACTTGTGAATCGGAATGGACCCTCATCCTGACAACATTCCACATCCTTGCCGCCATGGCGTCTGAGTGACGGAATATGATGTTGTAAGGCATGACATACGAGAATGTGCCGCGTACGTCAAAACCCTTTTTCATGAGTATCTTCATGGGTGAAATGCATGCGGCTCTGTTGAAGCCCATAGGTTCTCCCGATGTCTGGATTATATACGCAGGAGTCTTTTCTCCCCGGGGAAGGCTTCTGAGAAATTTCAGGACAGGAAGAGGTGTGTTGAAGGCATGCACCGGATAGCCGATGACAATGCACCCGCAGGGGGAGTATTCAGTTTTCCTGTCCATCCTGTATATTTCCGTCTCATTTCCTGATTTCTCCATTTCATCTGCCATTGCCTTGCAGACCCGGAGTGTGTTTCCGGTTCCCGAGAAAACGTAGAATGCGATTTTCATCTGTGCACCTCAGTGGAATTCTAGCAGGACTGGTGTATCTTTTCATCCTGGGTGAACTTGACGAAGATGAATTAATTCGGTTTTTTTAACTGATGGGACCTGTTTCATTGCGGCCCTGCAGAGAATAATGGAGAAAAAATGGAAAACAGGAAATTTCTTGCGACTGAGCCGGTTGGAAAGCTTCTGCTGAAACTTGCGCTGCCGACGGTTGCCGCACAACTGATAAACATGCTTTACAACATAGTCGACAGGATCTACATCGGCCATATTCCCGGAGACGGGGCTCTGGCACTTACCGGAGTCGGTGTCTGTATGCCGATCATTCTGATCGTTTCGGCATTTGCCGCATTGGTCAGCAACGGAGGAGCGCCCCGTGCATCGATTTTCATGGGACAGCAGAACATGGAAAAGGCTGAGAAGACGCTTTCGAACTGTTTTGTCACCCAGATAATTGTCTCAGTGATACTCACCGTATTTCTTCTTCTTTTCAACAGGCCTCTTCTGATGATGTTCGGTGCGAGCGAGAACACCATCTCCTATGCTGTTGATTACATGAACATATATGCGGCGGGAACGATATTCGTTCAGCTCACGCTGGGAATGAATGCCTTCATCACGGCACAGGGATTTGCGAAAACAGCCATGCTTTCCGTTATTATCGGGGCTGTGTGCAACATTGTGCTGGATCCCGTCTTCATCTTCACTTTAGGTATGGGTGTCAAGGGTGCCGCTATCGCGACGGTGATAAGCCAGGCTGTTTCGACAGTGTGGGTTGTCTCGTTCCTTGTGGGAAAGAAAACACAGCTGAAGATAAGAAAGCGCTATTTCCGCATTGAGAAAAACATACTGCTGCCATCCCTTTCCCTCGGTCTTGCCACCTTCATAATGCAGGCGAGTGAAAGCGTCATCAATGTCTGCTACAACGCATCTTTACAGAACTACGGAGGTGACATAGCTGTCGGGGCCATGACGATCCTTTCTTCCGTCATGCAGTTCGCCATGCTGCCTCTGCAGGGCCTGGGACAGGGTGCCCAGCCCATAATAAGCTACAACTACGGAGCCGGAAACAGGGACAGGGTGAAAGCGGCTTATTTCTCCCTTCTCAAGGCGTCCCTTTTATTCTCATGTCTCCTGTGGTTGTTAGTTGAACTCTTTCCATCAGCCTTTGCCTCGATGTTCACATCGGATGAAGCTCTGAAGGCCTTCACCGCTCCGGCATTGCGGCTGTATATGGCGGCAACCTTCCTTTTCGGTATCCAGATCGCCTGCCAGATGACGTTCACAAGCATAGGAAACGCGAAAAGCTCGATTATAGTCGCGGTTATGAGGAAGTTCGTGCTCCTCATGCCGCTCATACTCATTCTTCCGCTAATTTTCAGGGGTAATCAGACAATGGCCGTCTATCTTGCAGAACCCGTTGCCGATACTCTTGCCGTGACATTCACCGGCGTCCTGTTCTTTATCCAGTTCAGGAAGGTTCTCTCATCAATGGACAAGGGGGATAAAAGAATTTGAAGGAAAAGACATGGTGCCCGCTGAGCAGCCGATGCGGTGGCTGCGATTATGCCAATCTGCCGTATTCCATTGAGCTTAAGCTCAAGAGAGACTATCTGAAGAAACTGTTTTTCTACATTGATGTGCCTGAAGTCATACCGTGCCGGTCCGTGGAGCACTACCGTGACAAGGTGCAGGCTGTCATAGGAGAGAGAAACGGCAGGATTGTCAGCGGACTTTACATAAAAGGCACGCACCACGTCATTGAACTGAGGGACTGCCGCCTTGAGTTTGAAGGTGCATCTTCAATCCTTGCCTCAGTGCGTTCACTCATGAAAAGTTTCTCCCTGGCTCCTTATGATGAAGACAGAAGGACAGGGGATCTGAGACACGTGCTGCTGCGTCATGCCCACAACAGGAATGAGGTGATGGTGACCCTTGTTTTCGGCACTGACCGCTTCAGAAGGAAAAAGGAATTCGCATGTGCGCTTGTTCACAAGCATCCTGAGATAAAGACAGTTGCATGGCAGCTGAATGATGAGAAGACCAGCATGGTCCTCTCTGATAATGATATCAGAATCCTTTACGGTGAGGGGTACATTGAAGATGAAATCAGCACCCTTCATTTCAGGATAACACCATCTTCATTTTTCCAGATCAACAGAAGTCAGACGGAAGTCCTTTATGAGACAGCGATGAGAATGGCAGGACTCAGAGGGAAGGAAAGAGTGCTTGATTCCTACAGCGGAACAGGTACAATCGCTCTGATCGCCTCACAAGAGGCTGACAGAGTGATCGCAGTTGAGGAAAACAGTGCCGCCGTGGAAATCGCAAAGGAAAATGCCCGTCTCAACGGCATAGAGAATGTCGATTTCGTATCTGCTGATGCCTCTCTTTTCTGCAAGGAGGCTGCAAAGAAAGGAGTGAAGTTTGATGCTGCCTTCCTCGATCCTCCCCGCAGCGGCTGTGATGAGCGGTTCCTTTCTTCTTTGATAAAAATGGGTCCGGAAAAGATTGTCTATATAAGCTGCAATCCTGAGACACAGGCACGTGATATAAGATATCTGAAGAATTTCGGCTCTTATTATGTGAGACGCATTCAGGGTGTGGACATGTTTCCCCGCACCAGTCATGTCGAAAGCGTTGCATTGCTTACGAAGGCACCGGAGAATGATGAAGCAGCAGGAAGGTCTTTCGCAGTAAAAGGAAAGCATCGTGATGACAGAGAAAGAAAATACGGCAGGAAACGGTAGAATAATTTTTTCTATGTTCAGAAAGGAAATGCATGACAGTTGTTGAAGATGATACAAGGTGTCCTTCAATTGATGAGCTTTCAGCCTATGTGGCAAATCCGGTATTCAGCCTTTTCTGCAATGAGATGGAAAGACGATACGGCGCTGCCCCTCTGATCAGCTTCAGCTCCTGCAGCTGGGAGCGGGGCTGGAACGTCAAATTCAGAAAAGCCGGCAGAAGCCTGTGCACTGTTTATTTGAGGGAAGGCTTTTTCACGGTTCTCGTTGTCATCGGAGAAAAGGAAAGATCTGATGTTGAGAGCATTCTTCCGCAGCTGCCGCTGAGGTTGAGGGAAATATATCTGAATACACCTTCCGGAAACGGACAGAGATGGCTTATGATCGATGTTGAAGATGAAGATGAACTCTACAGAGGAGTTTTCTCTCTTCTGGACATCAGAAGGAAGAAATGCAGCCGGAATGCATAGCATTCTTCATGAATACGGGAGGTCTTTATGGATTACCAGGATGTTAATGCAAGGACGATCTCAAGATGGATCAGGGAAGATAACTGGAAGTGGGGAGTTCCTGTTGACAGCAGTGTCTGCTGTGATGCAAGGAAGGGAATATGGAATGTTTTCATCACTCCTGTAAAGCCGGTTCCCCATTCATGGTTTCCCAAATCGCTTGAAGGAGTGCACATTCTCGGTCTTGCATCCGGCGGAGGCCAGCAGATTCCTGTATTCAGTGCACTTGGTGCCATATGCACAGTGCTTGATTACAACGATGACCAGCTTGAAGCTGAACGTATGGTTGCAAAGCGGGTAGGCTACGATGTTGATATCGTCAAGGCCGACATGTCAAAGCCGCTTCCGTTTGAGGATGAGAGTTTTGACATAATCTTCAATCCACCATCTCTGTGCTACATCGAGAAAGTTGAACCGCTTTTTCTTGAATGCAGCCGTGTGCTGAAGAAAAACGGAGTGATGATGACTGCTCTTGAAAGTGCGGTGAACTATATCAGTGACCCTGATGATGAAAGCCGTATTGTGCACTCTCTTCCATTCAATCCTCTTAAGAATCCCGGGCTGTACCGGGAGAAAGACGGATTTCAGTTCTCACATTCCTTCTCTGAACAGACAGGAGGACTCCTGTCTGCCGGATTCACTCTGACTGATGTTTATGAGGATACCAACGGATACGGTCTGCTGCACGAGCTGAACATCCCGTCCTTCATGGCAGTGAGAACAGTCAAAAAATAAAATCTACTTTGCGTGTTATGTATGTTTTTTGAAAAAAATACTTTGCGGGTAGCGGGTATAATATGAAGAATACATCTCAGAGGTTTATTGACAAATCTTTATCATGAAAGTATTTCCTTTTTGATTGAATTTGAGTTTGGAGCTATCATGCAGACATAAATGCTTTCATGATTGTAAATTTCGTTCTTGTTATGGTTCTCATCTCCTTATTTTTCCGGAAAAAGCGATCAGTGAATGCAGTCAGATTTGAATATTCTTGTGTTTCAGGTGTGATATAATGAAAACATGACTGGAAAAGATTTCTGATACAGTTTCTTTTCTGAGTACCGGAGAAATGAGGAGGTTCATTTTTATGTCTGATAAGATGTACATCAGAAAGAGTAAAGAAGACAAACCTGTTGTTGCTATCTGTTATGATTTTGATAAAACATTGTCTCCTGACGACATGCAGGCTCAGGGGTATATCCAGTCAGTAGGATATGATGAGAGTGGGGATTTCTGGAAAAAATCCAATTCTCTTGCTGAAGACAATGAAATGGATCAGAATCTTGCGTATATGTACTTGATGAAACAGGAGTCAGAGGGGAAGGTCCTGTTCACAAGAGATAAACTTGAAGAATATGGTTCGAAAGTAGAGTTATTTCCCGGGGTGGAAGAATGGTTTGAACGTATCAACAATTATGGAAGTACAAAAGACGTAATTATAGAACATTATATCATTTCATCCGGGTTAAGAGAAATGATTGAAGGCACTTCTGTTGCGAAGAAGAATGTGTTTGAGAAAATATATGCAAGCTCGTTCTACTATAACGATAAAAATGTTGCGATATGGCCAGCCCAAGTGATCAACTATACAAATAAAACCCAGTTTCTTTTCAGAATTGAAAAAGGTGTGCTTGATATCAATGATTCTGGAGTTAATGATTATTTTCCTCCGGAGAAGATAAGGGTGCCTTTTCACAATATGATTTATATTGGTGACAGTGATACTGATATCCCCTGCATGAAACTTGTTACATCCAGAGGTGGACATTCCATATGCGTTTATTCAGATGAAAAAAAGAAAGACAAAGTCTATAAGATGATGCGTGATGGTAGAATAAGATATTTCGCAGAGGCAAATTACTGTGAGAATTTCGAACTGGATATTCTGGTCAAGCACATTATAGATCAGGTAGCGACAAATGAAGTACTTGAAAACTATCACTTCAAATATAAAAAAGAACAGCTTGATTCTGATGAAAGGATAGATGAGAATGTTCGTATCAAGAATGATCTGATAAATGAATTAGATAGCAGTAGAAGTTTTGCTGGAACACATACTGTAATTAAGGAATTGAAAAAAATCACAGGCTGGTCCAAGGATGAGAAGGAGAAATTGTTCTCAATAGCTCTCAAAAATAATCAGGTAAGATATATACTGCGTGACAATGATGTCAGAGCATTTTTCCTTGGGATTGCATCATCAGAAGATGGCTTGAAATACATGAAAGAAGTTATGGACATATTGAAAGGCTGAATTAAAGACAAAGAGTTTACAGAATTTGAGCCTTTAAGTTTGTTTGTCAACCAGCAAGATTTACATGCAAAGTTATTGTTAAAATGACTGCTTGCAGATCAGCGGTAATGAGGTGGTGACGGAGACGAGACAGGCTCTTCCTTATCGTTACAGGGAGACAAGCATGGGCGGTCTTGCGCTGATCCAATAACAGAAATGACTGTTTTCTGAGACGGTGAATGACATCTGCTTTTATCCATGATGGTAAAGGCTTGAAATTTTACATTGACGGAATGTCAGAAATTAACATTTCTTTCATATTGTTTTTGACTAAGTTTTTCAGTATATATAGATGAGTTAATGGGAGAAGCATGTTCAATGAGTGAACGCATCATTGAGTTGGTAACCGACTCATTTTTCAATATCCTTATACCCGGTCTTACCGCAACCATCCCGCTTACTGTGATCTCTTTCGCTTTTGCCCTTGTGATCGCAATCGCGGTTGCACTGATACAGTTTGCGGATGTGAAGGTTCTTAAGGAAATCACGAGATTCTATGTATGGGTAATAAGAGGCACGCCGTTGCTGGTCCAGCTGTTTGTCGTCTTTTACGGTCTTCCAAGCATAGGTGTTCTGCTTGATCCTTTCCCTGCTGCGGTAATAGTCTTTTCGATAAACGAAGGCGCGTACTGTGCCGAAACGATAAGGGCAGGGCTGGAAGCTGTGCCTTCCGGTCAGATGGAGGCAGGTGAGTGCATAGGCATGTCATATATGCAGATCATGCGGCGCATCCTGCTTCCACAGGCTCTGAGGATAGCATTCCCGTCTCTCGGCAATTCCGTGATTTCAATGATCAAGGACACATCCCTTGCCGCCAACATAACGGTGACTGAGATGTTCATGGCAACACAGAGGATAGTCGCACGTACATATGAACCCCTTATCCTGTATATCGAGGTGGGTGTCATATACCTTGTCTTCTGTACGGTGTTCACCCGCATTGAGAGGTGGGGAGAGAAGAAACTCGGGAGGTACAGGATATGATCCTCAGTGTTGAGAATGTACATAAGACATTTGAAGGTACCGAAGTCCTCAAAGGTGTGAGCCTTTGTGTGGACAAAGGTGATGTGGTTTCCCTCATCGGACCCAGCGGAGCCGGAAAGACGACCCTGCTCAGGTGCATAAACTTCCTTGAGAGTGCAGACAGCGGAACTATGGAATTCGCCGGCAGAAAGTATGATATGCACAACACTCACACAAAAGAGAAGGCTGAGGTGAGAAAGAGAACAGGGTTCGTGTTCCAGAACTTCAACCTTTTCCGCAACAAGAGTGCACTTGAGAATGTGATGGAAGGCCTTGTTGTTGTGAGAAAGAAAGACAGGAAAGAAGCGGAGGACATAGCTTTCGCCACCCTCAGCAAGGTCGGAATCAGTACTTCCCTGGCCTCACATTATCCTTCTGAGCTTTCAGGAGGACAGCAGCAGAGGGTTGCGATTGCCAGGGCTATTGCATCCAATCCTGAAATAGTTTATTTTGATGAGCCGACCAGCGCGCTTGATCCTGAACTTGCGGCAGAGGTCATTTCGATAATGAAGATGCTTGCGGATGAGGGAATGACCATGCTTGTGGTGACCCATTCAATGGAACTGGCCAGAAGTGTTTCAAAACAGGTTGTGTTTCTGGATCATGGCGTTGTGATAGAAAGAGGAAATGCGGATGAGTTCTTCTCGAATCCGAAGGAGGCGAGGGTCCGTGATTTCCTTTCATTGGAGAGAGTATGAGAAAAACATTCAGAATATTGAGTCTGCTCATTGTGACTTTATTGGTACTGAGCGGATGCAGTTCAAAGGAAGATGAAAGCGGACAGGGTGATCTTCTTTCCCGAATTCAGGAAAGAGGATACATGATCGTTGCGACCGAGGGCACATGGGCTCCCTGGACATTCCATGATGAGAATGACGAGCTTGTCGGCTATGACATTGAGGTCGCACAGGGAATTGCCGATTACCTCGGCGTTGATGTTCAGTTCGTCGAAGGCGAGTGGGACGGCCTTTTCGCTGGTCTCAATTCCCAGCGTTACGATATTGTGGCCAACGGTGTCGAAGTCACGACGGAAAGGGCTGAGACTTATGATTTCTCTGTTCCCTACGGGTACATTCGCACGGCGATAATCGTGCAGGATGGTAATGATAAAATAACTTCATTTGAAGATCTTGACGGTAAAACCACGGCAAATACACTGGCAAGCACATATGCATCCCTTGCGGAAAGCTACGGTGCCACCGCAACAGGCGTCGATGATCTTGCACAGACGATTGAGCTGCTGAGAGCCGGACGTGTTGATGCCACACTGAATGCCGAAGTCACTTACTATGACTACATGAAGCAGCATCCTGATGCGCCCATAAAGATTGCGGCCCTTACCGAGGATGCTTCTGAAGTTGCCATTCCGGTAAGAAAGGGAGAGGACAGCGCATCCTTCCTTGCTGCGGTGAATGAGGCTATTGAAAGCATGAGGGAGTCAGGCAGGCTCACTGAGATATCAGAAAAGTATTTCGGTTTCGATATCTCATCAGAAAACTGATGATACGATGTGAGTGCCGTTTCTTGCGGCACTTCTTTTTTCATGTATGAGGTAGACAAAAATGAGAAAACCTGTCAGGAATATAGTTTTGGCAGCGCTGTTGTTTATAACCGGTGTTGTTTCATGTGCATTTGCCGAGAGCATCGGGGAAATTGATTATTCAGATCCTTCATCCTGGGCATATTTTGCTGAGGGAGATGACAATCCTGCCGATCTTTTCCTGATCTGTCCGACTGTCGATATGGGCAGTGAAGGCAATCTGAACATGGATATCGCCAATGAGGAGCTCAGGGCAAGTTTCACAGGTGCACTGAATATGGAGAGGGGAATATATGAAGAAGTGACTGTGATGTATGCCCCTTTCTACCGGCAGATGACTTTCCCTGTCTACGAAAAGATGATTGCAGAAGAGGGCAGACATCTTGAAATTGCCTATTCGGATGTGGAAGATGCTTTCCTCTATTATATCAATAACCTGAATGACGGACGTCCGTTCATCCTTGCAGGGTTTTCCCAGGGAGCACAGCTTGCGCTGATGCTGCTTGAAGAATACTTCGATGATGAGGCTCTTCAGGACCGGCTCATCGCCGCATACTGCATAGGATGGAAGGTGAGTAAAGAAGATCTGGAGAAATACCCTCATCTGAAGATGGCAGAGGGTGAAGATGATACAGGAGTGATCATCTCATTCAACAGCGAAGCTGAGAATATTGAAGCTTCAATCATCGTGCCGCGGGGTGTCAGGACTCTTTCGATAAATCCGCTGAACTGGAAAACGGACAGCACATATGCTGACAGATCCCTCAATAAAGGTGCCTGTTTCACGGCTTATTCAGGCGTAGTCACATCTGAAATACCAGCCCTGACCGGTGCTTACATTGATCCTGAAAGGGGAACGCTCAGGGTAATGGATGTCAATCCTTCCGATTACAGCAGCCCGCTGTTTCCTGATGAGGTATATCATCTGTATGATTATCAGTTCTTTTTCAGGAATCTTCAGGAGAATGTCACAATCAGAACCGCCTCATGGATTGAGCAGCATGAAAGCCTTTCTCTCGGGAATGCATCATGATTGCCGAAGTATTCAGAACTGATTTCCAAGTTCTTTCACTCTTACCATGATTTCCGCTTCCGGTGTGTCTTTTCCTGACAGCCGGAAGCTGTCGTCAATAAGACGGCCTTCACCTTCAAAATATGCGATGGAGGGGTCCACAAGTTCATACAGGCCTGTTCCTTCTGTGCCTGTTGCGTAATACTTTCCATCAATTATGCAGGTGTTTTCCCTCTCTTCCTGCAGTGTCTGTTCCTGTCTGATTTCCATTCCCTTAATCACCTGCTTTATCTAACAATACCATCCGGATGATTGTCAAATGGGAAAACGGGGTTAAAGCCGTAAATTTTTGTTTTCCTGTTAAGACATTGAGAGCAGGGAATATTTTCAGAATGTTTCAGTTTTTCTGTTACTCAGACAGTTATTCTTTGTTTTTCTTCCATGAGGTGTTTTTGTGTTGACCGGGATAATCGCACTTGATGACAGAAACGGGTATTCTCTTTTCGGGAAGAGACTGTCAAAGGACAAGAAGATGCTTGAGGATATGACCGGACTGCTGGAGGTCGGACAGTGCCTGTATGTATCAAAATACAGCCTGGGGATTTTCTCTGAAGATCTGCGCAGGCATCTCATATGTTCTCTCCCTGATACCGTTTCTGATGATGGCATGATCTTTTTCGAGGCTTCTGATTTCTCATCCTTCGGTCTTGACAGACTGATTGTATACAGGTGGAACAGGCATTACCCGTCAGACGTGAAATACAATCCGTATCTTCATGGCTGGAAGAAAATCTCCTCATATGATTTCAGAGGATACTCACATGAGAAGATCACAAGGGAGGTGTATGAGCGATGAAAAAAATGAAAACAGATCTGTTCAGACTTTTGCTGGCAGTTGTACTGGCGATTATTGTTGTACCATCATGCTCTCTTGATATGCTGTTGCAGCAGGATTCTGCTGAGACAAATGCAGGAGTAATGACACCGGAAATTGTCAGCAGAATCAATTCCCCTGATGTTGGGATATATCCGGAATATGATGGCAGTTCAGAATGTTTTTTCATACAAATGCATGATGGTATTCCTTATTTCACAGATGAGGATTATGAATATGCGGAAGAAAAAGGAAATTTCATTGAGCTTTCAGAACTGGACAGTTTGGGAAGGACCGGAGTCTCATGGGGGCTGTTTTCCTTTTACACAATGCCGACAGAAGACAGAGAAGGGCTGGATACAAAACCTTCAGGCTGGGTTCAGCACCGATATGAATCAGATATCGTTGATGGCGGCTGGCTTTACAACAGGGCACATCAGATTGGTTTTCAGATAAGCGGGCTTAATGATGTTCCTGAAAACCTGATGACTGGAACCAGAGCTTTCAACGTGGAAGGAATGCTTCCTTTTGAGAACATTGTTGCCGATCATCTGAAAGAGGAACATGATCATGAAATACTGTATCGTGTGTCTCCGTATTTTGAAGATGATAATCTTCTTGCTTCAGGTGTGCTGATGGAATCAGACTGTCTTGGTTGCGATGACTCTGCTGATTTCTGTGTTTTCATATTCAATGTGCAGCCCGGTATCACAATCGATTATTCCACCGGTGAGAACTGGCTTACCGGAACAGACGATGGTACGGATGATCCATCCACTCTTCCGGAAGCACAGAATTATGTCATCAACAAATCCAACAACAAATTTCACCTTCCTTCCTGCCGCCATGCAGAAAGCATGAGCGATGAAAACAGAGAAGAGATCAAGGCACCGAGAAGCTGGATGATTGCGAATGCATACGAACCCTGTGGGGTATGCAATCCCTGATTGGAAATGCACATTTGCATCAGAAGTGCAATTATGCTATAGTCCATCCTCATGAATAACAAGGTCTCGGAAAACCCTTCAAAAAACCGGAAAGGCGATTTCTCACCGCTTGTCGTACTTACAGCTTTTCTGGTCACTCTTTACATGGTTGCAAATCTTATGGCAGTCAAGATCATTTCAATAGGATCCCTGTCACTTTTCGATGCGGGAACAATCACTTTCCCCTTTGCCTACATGGCAGGCGATGTGCTTGCGGAGGTGTGGGGCTACAGAACGGCACGCAAGGTCATATATCTGACATTCATATGCAATGCAATGCTCGTAATCTTCACATCAATCGGTGTCGTGCTGCCTTATCCTGATTATGCACAGCCGGTGCAGGATGCATATGCTACTATCTATACATATGTGCCGAGGATAGTCGTCGCCTCCCTTATTTCTTTCCTTCTTGGACAGCTCGCAAATGCCAGGGTTCTTGTCTGGATAAAGGAAAAACAGAAAGACGGAAAGCTGCTGTGGGTGAGGACAATAGCCTCTTCTGCTGTAGGCTATGTGTTCGATACGGTTCTCTTTGTGCTTATCGCTTTCACGGGAACCACTCCCGCCTCTGATCTTCTGTCAATGATAATCGTCCAGTATTTTGCCAAAATTCTCATAGAAGCGGCAGCGGGAACACCTCTTGCATATGCCGCAATCGGCTTCATGAGGAGGAAATTCCTGTGAGTGAGCTTGTACGCTACAGTACGATTGATGAGGGAATGAAAAGAGAGTTCCTTCTTCTTCAGGGAAAAGGCTGTGCATGGAGGAAATGCACTTTCTGTGATTACTACCTTGACTCTTCATCTGATCCGTTTGTCATCAATGAACCGGTGCTTGACATGGTGAGCGGAAAATACAGCGTTCTTGATATAATAAACTCCGGCTCTGCAATGGAGCTTGATGAACGCACACTTGAGAAGATCGCCGTGACAGTCAGGGAAAAGAAAATCTCAGATCTATGGTTTGAGGCGCACTGGATGTACCGTCACTCTCTTGCCGGATTTGCAGAACAGTTTGATTGCCGTGTGCATTACAGGATAGGTGTTGAGAGTTTCAATCCCGATCTGAGGCTTAAATGGAAAAAAGGCATAGGCCGTGATGTCACAGCAGAAGAGATACGCAGATATTTTGACGGCATATGTCTTCTAGCAGGTGTGAAGGGGCAGACACTTGAAGATATAAAGTCATCGGTGGAAACTGCTGAAAGACTTTTTGATTATTATTCGGTCAATCTTTTCTGCCCGAACTCCTCGCAGGAGGAGAGGGATGATGAACTTGCTGACGCGTTCATAAGGGAAATCGTACCGTCCCTGCGAAAGAGCCGCAAGGCGGAAATCCTCATTGACAATACAGATCTGGGAGTAGGCTGAGCCGCTCCCTTTTTCTGTCTTTAAACCGTCTGATGCATATGTGTTTCAGATGCCGGTCATAAAAAAAGAAAAAATTTTCTTGACAGCTGGAAAAACCTGTGAGATAAAGATTCTAGGTTCATTTAACCGGTTAAATTAACCAAAAAGGAGAAATACAATGAAAAAAGTCTTATTGTTTGCACTCATTGCGGCACTGGCTCTGAACAGCGTTTTCGCCAACGGAAGTTCCGAGTCGGCAAGCAGTGACGGACGCACTCAGGTAACGGTTGCTCTCTGGGCTGCAGACCGCGGTGACAGACTCGAAAGATCGGAAGCCGAATTTGAGGCGTCACATCCTGATATCGACATCAATTTCCAGGTTCAGTCCGGAGACTATTCCAACTATCTGGGAGCCAAGACAGCTGCGAATGATCTTGCAGATATCTATCTGCTGACTCCGTATGCACAGGTGAAAACCTTTGCTCAGGCGGGAAGGATACAGGATCTCTCTGATTCCCCTTTTGTAAGCGAGGTATATCCTGAGTCCCTTGAATCCGCTTCATATGAGGGTAAGGTGTACGGCTATCCTGCAAACTACGAGTTCCTCGGCGTATATTACAACAGAGACATTTTTGAAGCCTGCGGAATCACTGAAGTGCCGACCACCAGAAGCGAATTCATTCAGGTGTGCGAGACCCTTCAGGCAAACGGTTACCAGCCGATTGCTTCCACATTCAAGGAATCATGGACACTGAAGCATCTTTTCAGCATTCTTCTCACAACTGTCGTACAGGATGACATTCCGGGTTTCATTGACAGCCTGAACAGCGGAGAGGGCACATTCAATGTTGAGGGAATCGACGATGTATTCGCCTTTGCAGATATCCTCAGCAAGTATTCAGGTGCCAACTACAAGGACATGGACTCAACATCTGGCTACAACGCACTTGCAAACGGCAGTGCTGCAATGCTCATTTCCGGCGAGTTCTCTCTTTCCGCACTCGACAATATTTCAAACCCGCCTGACATCGGACTGTTTGCTGTTCCGGTAAGCGAGAATCCTGAGAGAAACAAGCTTGCAGTTGATGTGGGACAGGTATTTGTTGTCAATGCAAAGCCGGATAACCAGGAAGCTACAATGGAGGTTCTCGATTTCCTCAGCGACGGTTCTCTTGAGAACGGATACGTTGCAATCATGTCCAATGAAATCGGTTCGGCACCACCTGCAATGCCGTTCAACTTCACATTCGAATGTCAGGCATATGCTGATTATCTTGCCTATGCGGATGCAGGAAACACTGTACCATGGGTATACCAGCAGTTTGCAAATGGATTCGATGTCGTTTCCGGCGATATCTTCCAGGCATACGTATTCGGAGCCAAAGATCAGGCCACAGTTCTCTCTGAGCTTGATGAAGCATATAAAACTTTCATTTGATTCTAACAGCTACTTTTGTCCCTGAACATGTTAAGGAAGGCATGTTCAGGGCTCTTTCGGGGGTTTTTATGAAGAAAAAAACTATAATCTACCTGTTATGCATCCTTCCGGCACTCTGTTTTTATTCCTTTGCTCTGCTGATACCTCTTTTCTTCGGGACAATTCCTTATTCAACATATGACTGGAACCTCATGTCCGGTATCAAGAATTTCACCGGACTGGGAAACTATATTGAAATACTCAGTGACACTGACTTCTTCCGGACCCTGTTGTTCACGGTGAAGGTCGGCGTGATCACAGTTGTGCTGAGCAACCTGCTGGCATTCATCCTCGCATATTTCCTGTCAAAAAGCGATGTGAGATGCAAAAGCGTGTCACGTGCATTCTTTTTCATACCTAATATCATAAGTTCGGTTCTCGTTGCCTTCATATGGTACGTGATGTTCGCCTGGGTTCTGCCGTCGCTTGCACAGACTTTCAACATTGAATGGCTGAAAAGCATAAGCTGGTTCGGAGAGACTTCACATGCGACATTCACGATCATCGTGGTATCCGTATGGCAGAGTCTCGGCTTCTCGCTTCTGATTTACATCGCTGGTTTCCAGACAATACCATCCGAGCTGATTGAAGCTGCGGAGATGGACGGATGCACCGGTCTCAAAAGCATTACGAAAGTCCAGGTTCCTCTTCTCATGTCGACCATAACGATCAACCTGTTCATTTCAATTGCCGGCGCGTTCAAGGCTTTCGATATCCCGTTCGCGCTCACTGACGGCGGACCGTTCGGCACGACCCAGACAATTGCACTGAACATCTATCAGGAAGCATTCATCCGCTACCGCATGGGAATGGGCAGTGCGAAGTCGGTTGTCCTTTTCCTGCTTGTTGCAATCGTGACAATCGTACAGCTGCGCATCACATCAAAGAAGGAGGTTGAATACTGATGAGAAAGAGAAAAGCATCCAGCATTGTTCTTTTTGTGCTTGGCATTCTGTTCATGCTTCCTGTTTTCATTCTGGTGATGAATTCATTCAAAACCTATGATGAAGTCATCAAGTCATTTGTCACGCTGCCTGAGTCCCTTTATCTGGGCAACTTCGCTGAAGCGGCACGACTGATGAATTACGGAGTTGCTGTCAGGAACAGCCTCTTTGTAACCATCTGTACGGTCATTGTCTGTACTGTGATCTCATTCTTCGCCTCATTCGGAATCTCACATCTGAAGGGGAAGAAGCAGACGGGCTTCTATCTTCTTTTCTCGCTCGGGCAGATAATACCGTTTCATACAATCATGATCGCACTGTCTGTGATGATGACGAACCTCAATATGAACAACAGCCTGATCACACTCATAATCCTCTATTCCGGTTTTCACTGTGCTTTCGGAATCTTCACATATTTCGGATTTCTCAAGACGGTACCGCTTTCACTGGAGGAGGCTGCCACCATCGACGGATGCGGCACTCTGAGACTGATCTGGCAGATTTATTTCCCTCTTGTTCTGCCGACTACGGTCACGATTGTCGTGCTGTTCTTCCTCTGGACATGGAATGACTTCCTCATGCCGAGCATCCTGATAAGCGATTCAGCGCTGAGAACGATCACTGTCAATATGTACATATTCAAGGGATCGACACAGTCTAACTGGAATCTGTTCATGGCCGCACTGGTCATTTCCATCATTCCTATTGTCATAGTATATCTGTTCACGCAGAGATACATAACTTCCGGTATCACAGCCGGTGCCGTAAAGCAGTGAGATATGGAGAGGAATATGAAATACACTGATGGAATTTATTACGAGGTTGCAATCTGTCCTGACAGGGACACTCCGTTATTCTGCTTTGCGGGATTCGATCCTGATGAAAGGGAGGGCCTGAGAAGATGTGTATCGCCAATGAATTCAGCCCACATGGTTTTCATCGATGAAGGAGTGAAGTGCGACTATGGTGTGCTTGCTCTGTTCAAGAAGGATATCGGACCTGTCCTGTCCGACAACTCCGCCTGGCATATGATTGCGAAAAACGGGGGTGTGCGCACTGCGGTGGACATACTGAGTTCTGTCCCGAGGTCATTCTCCTCATATACCGTCATTGCCGATGAACTGGATTACGACAGACGGTACAGACTTTTCACTGAGATTCCTGTATTCAGCATAGCAGGCAGCACAAAACATGGGAAAGATGTTTCCTACATGTTCACAAAGGCTGGCTTCAATACTGTTGTCTCAGCTAGCGCTCATGCACTGTTTTCTGAAAACTGGTGGCACTTTATCAGCTCAAGCCGCAAGTGCGATCAGGTAAGGGCCGAGTATGAGGGAAATGGACTGTGGAGCATATATGTCGGTGAGATAGACGGTTTCTATCTTGTCGACTGCGGTGATGAAGCCGCGCTTATTGACACTGGTTCAAGAGTGAAGGGCGGAATGCTTCCTGTCATACGCTCTATAACCGGCAAGCCTGTGAGTGTCATCATCACTCATGGCCACGGCGATCATATCGGCAACCTGAATGAATTTGACAATATCTTTTACCCAGAGAAAGACAGAGCCCTGCTTCAGGGAATATATGGAGCAGGGGAGCTTGAGGGAAAGAACATAAGGTACATTGAAGGGGGAGAAGACATCGTCATCGGCAGCAGGACGTTCAGGAGTGTGGATCTTGGCGGTCACACTCCGGGCAGCACCGTTCTGATTGACATGGAGGGAAAACGCATTTTCTCCGGAGATGCCTTCGGTTCCGGCACTGTCGTCCTGCTTGTCCATGATTATGCGCTTTGTGTCAGTGAATACCTTGAAAAGCTCAGGTCTTTCCATGCGAAATACAGGGCACTTTGCTCCGACTTCATTTTCTGGGGCGGTCATACGATTCAGGAATCTGACTGGGAGAATGTCCTTGTGAATTACCATCCGCTTTCATGGAATGTCGTTGAGGACATGATCAGGCTCTGTCAGAACCTCTTGGATGGCAGGGGCTGTGAAAACTGCAGATTCCCGTCTCTGGATCAGAGGACGGAATCTGCATACAAAGTCAGCATGGGGCGGGCCGCAATCGTGCTGACACAGTCGAAGATCAGATAGAATTTTCACTTCGTGTCCTCTTCCCCGCAATCCGGAAGGAAGAGGACTTTTTTTTCTCCTGCATCCTTATCGGAGGCCTGTAGAATTATTCCGAATTGTGCTTAAATAGAATGATGAATTGCAGATTAAAGGGGAAGCAATGAAACAGAGAAAGGCGACAATGCGCGACATAGCTGAAAAGTGCGGGGTCAGCAAGGCCACCGTATCGTATGCATTCAGCGCACCGCACAAAATAACCAGGGAAACATATGAGATGGTCATGAAGGCTGCACGTGAGCTGGATTATCTTCCTGACCCGACGGCAAGGAACTTCTCACTTGGCCGGCATTATGTGATAGGTTTCCTTCTTCCCCAGCATCTTTCCGTGAACCTGAGCAATCCGCATATGCAGGGAATAATAAAAGGAGTGGGCACCGTATGTGAGGAGAACGGTTACTCATTGAATATAATCCCGCCGCTGCGTTCATCATTGTCGGAAGCTGTCAAGTCGGCCATGGTTGACGGGTTCATCACGATCGGAATACCCATTGACCTTGGAATCCAGGATGTGCTGAGGCAGCGTCATATGCCTATTGTGGTGATAGACGGAGAGGAAGATCCAGAACTCACAAGCGTGAATGTGAACAACAGGGCCGCCGCAAGACTGCAGATAGGCAGGGCTCTTGAAAAGGGGCACCGCAGTTTTATCTTTGTGTATTTCGGCCAGAATATATACAGCGACAGGCCTGCAAAGATCAATTCGACCACACGTGAGAAATTCATCGGCTATTCTCAGGCACTGAGCGAGTACGGTCTTGATTTCGCTTCAATGCCGAAAATTGAGTGTGAGACGACATTTGAATCCGGCGTGAGGTGTGCCGACAGGATAATTGATGAGGGCCTTCTGTCTTCCACCTGCGTGATCGTGCTTGCCGATATCGTCGCCATGGGTATGATCCAGAGACTGAGGGAAAGGGGAGTGAGGGTTCCCCAGGACATATCGGTGATCGGTTTTGACGGAATAGAAAGCGATCTCGGCCTTGCAGAGACTCTGACGACGGTAAGACACAGCGCAGTTGACAAGGGTTCTATTGCAGCAAAACTGCTTTTTGATCTGATCGGTAGTGATAAGCATGATTCCACTACCTGCTATATCGATTATTCTTTCACCGAAGGTCTCACTCTTGCAGAGGTCTGAAGCATCTGCAATCATCTTTTTGCAATCGATTGCTAAATTTCTCTTGACAGGTTCGATATTCCGCTGTACTCTCAGAGCATAAGTATTGCAATCGATTGCAATAGAAGATGAAAATATTTCCCAGGAGGAATGAAAATGGATTGCGTTTACACAATGGGTAATCTGCGCATCGTTGATCTGACAAAGACACTCGACCCTAAGACAGAGACAAGAAGATGTCATCTCTACCGCTTCAACACAGGCGGACCTATTCCTGATTATCATACAATCATGGATCTCACCAGCCACCTCGGCACACACTGCGAATGCCCGTATCATCATGATGACAACTGGCCGAGTGTTGCGGAAGTTCCTTTCACACAGTTCATGGGACGTGCTATTTACGTGAATATCGATGCTCCCGCAAACAGCTACATCACAGCAGAGCTGCTTGACAAGTACTGCCTGCCGAAGATGAAGGACGGCACAATTGTCATCATCGACAGCCCGCACAAGCTTCCTCCGTTCACGGAAAAGACAAACACACCTGAGGACAAGAGACTTCTTGTCAACGGTGAGACGGCACAGTGGTTCCTTGATCACAATGCAAAGTGCATCGGTTTCGGCGACGGTGTCTCAATCGAGAACCGCAACGAGGATGTGAAGCCTTTCCATGATATCCTGCTTGCACACAATATTGTCTTCCTCGAAGTTCTCAAAAACCTCGATCAGCTGAAGAAGGATGTGTTCTTCATGTCATATGCACCGCTTCCGATCATCGGACTCGATTCCTGCCCTGTAAGAGCATATGCGATTGAAGGTCTCAGTGAATTTGACAACTGATTCACATATCTAAGATAATGAAAAGGGCGGTGCTGCCGCCCTTATTTTTTTGCTGAAGGAGCATGTCTGTATGACAATATATGATATCGCAAGACAGGTAGGCGTCTCTGCAAGTACCGTAAGCCGTGTAATAAACAAACGGCCTGGCATAAATGCGAAGACAAGGGAAAAGGTTGAGAAGGCGCTCAGTGAATCCAACTTTTCCATCAACGAAGCCGCAAAGGGTCTTGTGAACCAGTCCAGCCGCATGATAGGCATCCTTGTCAGCGATATCCGTAACCAGCATCATATTGAAGGTGCATACATGATAGAGCAGCATTTCCTTGAGAAAGGCTACTGTTCACTCCTTTTCAATGCCGGCAGTGATAAGGAAGGAATGGCCGGTTATATAAAGCTTCTCTCCTCACGGCGAGTCGACGCGCTTGTGCTCATCGGCTCAATTTTCCAGAATGACGAAGTCATGGAGGCGATCGGTAATTATATGCCGAAGGTGCCTGTCGTGATGCAGAACGGCATACTTGATCTTCCAAATGTGTCCTCTGTGGTCTCCAATGACGAACAGGGTGCCTATGATGCCGTTGTTCATCTTTATAATAAAGGAAAAAGGAATATAGCATTCATAAATAACAATGATACTCCGTCAAATCTGAAGAAGCTTGCAGGATACAGGAAGGCCTGCAGTGAATTGGGTATGAAGAATCGTGAAATACTCAGATGCGAGGATTCTTTCAGCGGAGGTGCTGCCGCAACAGATGAACTTGTCAGAATGTATCCTGATGTTGATGCCATACTTTATTCCGTTGACACTCTTGCTGCAGGTGGAGTCAGGCTTCTTATTGACAAGGGGTTCACCATCCCTGATGATATCGCACTGTTCGGCACCGACAATTCTCCCTTCGCCCTTATCACGAATCCACGTCTCTCGTCAGTTGATACGAAACTCAGGGAGCTGTCCAATGCCTGTGCCGATATTCTATCCCGTGCCATTGAGGACAGGTCATACAGGAAGAATATCCAGATAGACTGTTCGCTGGTGCTGAGGGAGACTACATAGAAAACAGGACCGTTTTCCTTCTGTCAGGCTATATCGGCCTTATATGACAGACAAAAAGGGCATATGGAAAAAATGTGCAGGAAATATCGAAAATTTTGCAACTGATATATTAGAATTTATTTGCATAATTTCCGTAACTGTGTCTATAATGAAACTCAGGTGCATTTTTTTGTACCAGTGTTTTACACAAAACGGAGGAATAAATGAAAAAAGTATTAGCTTTACTTTTCGTTTTCGTTGCTGTGATGATTCCTGTATTTGCAAACGGTACAGGTGAGACATCCAGTGTCACACTCACACTTTCAGAAGTTCACACTGAAGGTTACCCGACAACTCTTGCTGACTACAGATTTGCAGAACTCGTAGCAGAGAGAACAGAGGGAAGAGTTACTATTGACGTATATTCAGGCGGCACACTCTATGGTGAGGAAACAGGTTCTATCGAAGCTCTCCAGATCGGCGACCTTGACTTTGCCCGTGTTTCAGCTTCTCCTGTTGCATCTTACGTTCCGGCTCTCAATGTTATTCAGCTTCCTTATCTCTACAGAGATGGCGATCACATGTGGGAAGTCCTCAATGGACCTATCGGTCAGGAAATGCTTGAAGAGATTCAGGCTTCCGGTTCCGGTCTTGTAGGTCTCTGCTACTACGATGCAGGTGCAAGAAACTTCTATACAACAACTCCTGTTCACGGTCCTGAAGACATGAAGGGACTCAAGATCAGACTTCAGAACAATCCGATGATGGTTGACATGGTCGAGCTCCTCGGCGGTAACGGCGTTACAGGTATCGGTCCTAACGAAGTTTACTCAGCTATCAGCCAGGGCACAATCGACGGTGCAGAGAACAACTGGCCGACATATGAGTCAATGGGTGACTATGAAGCAGCTCCTTATTTCGTTCTTGACGGACACACAAGAGTTCCTGAAATCCTTCTTGCTTCTGAGAATGTCATCAACAAGGTAGGCGCAGAAGACTGGGAAATCATCAAGGAATGTGCAAAGGAAACTCAGGACTATGAGATTGAGCAGTGGGCACTGCGCGAGAAGAGTTCAGAAGAGAAGGTTGTTGCAGCCGGCGTAACTGTTTACCAGCCGACAGCTGAGGAACTTGCTGAGTACCAGTCACTTATGGCTCCTCTTTACGAAGAGTACGGTGCCGGTTATGAGGACATGATTGAAGAGATCATGAACACAGGTCTTTAATCAGAACTGTCCCTGACATTTGTTAAAAAGGGGAGATGATTCTCCCCTTTATTCGATTTTATATATGGAGGATTGGATGAGTTCTGAATCAAAGTTTAGAGCTTGGATGGAAAAAAACAAGCTCGTGATCAACAAGAAAGACTATCCAAACGGTGTTCCTGCCAAGGCTTATATCATTCTTGTCAACCACTGGTGCCACAGAATAATGCTTTGCATCGCACAGGTTGCCGTTGTCGTCATGCTGTGTACTGTTTTCATGAACGTTGTACTGCGTTTCTGTTTCAACTCAGGTATCGCATGGGCAGAAGAAGTGCCACGCCTTCTTGTCGTGCTCTTCTCCTTCCTTGCATGTGCTATCGGTGTCAGAGACCATATGCATATCTCTGTCACAATCATCTACAACAGATTCCCCAAAGACGGAAAAGCCAGAAAATTCATGGATTTCCTTGTGGATCTTTCCACACTTATCTGCGGTATAATGCTTTTGTATTATGGAATCATGTTCATTGCACGTCTCCGTCCCGGTTTCCTTCCGATGACAGGCTGGCCGACATGGATACAGTATATCCCGGCACCTATGGGCGGATTTATCATGACATTCGACTCTCTCCTTTTCCTGTTCCACATCCTTGATCCGGATGACCTTCTTTACAGTGAAAAGGAAATCGACTACCAGGAACTCGTAAAAGAACAGCAGGCTGAGCTTGCTGCAGGCAAAGGAGGAAATAACTGATGGATGTTAATGTTCTTGCTGGAATTATCCTCATCGGCGGTTTCTTCGCTTTGATGATGATCAAAGTACCTGTGACATTTGCAATGTTGATTTCAACATTCCTTTCAATGTTGCTTATCCCGGGTACAAATCCGACTACGATTATCAGAATGATGTTCGACGGTGTCAGCAACTTCACGATGCTTGCCATTCCGTTCTTCATCGTAATGGGTGAAATCATGGCTGTAGGCCAGATTTCCGATAAGATCGTTGATCTTGCAAACCTCGCTGTAGGTCGTTTCCGCGGCGGTCTTGCATATGTTAACTGTCTCGATTCAATGTTCTTCGGCGGTATCTCCGGTTCTGCTGTTGCCGACGTTTCCTCTCTCGGTTCTGTTGTTATTCCGATGATGGAGAAGCAGGGTTATGACAGGGAGTTCTCAGTAGGTCTTACAGTCACCACTGCCTGTCAGGGTGTTCTCATTCCGCCATCACACAACATGGTCATCTATGCTCTTGCAGCAGGCGGCGGTGTTTCCATCGGACAGCTTTTCTATGCAGGCTTTGTACCCGGCATCGGTCTTGGTCTCGGCTTCATGTTCATCTGTTTCCTCCTCGGCAAGAAGTACAACTTCCCGAAGGGCGAGAAGATGTTCAAGGACGAGAAAGTCAGATGGATGGGAAAAGACGAGAACGGAAAGTTCAAGTTCGGTCCCTGCATGGGCATCGTAGGAAAGGCAATCCTTCCTATGTTCACACTCGTCATCATCATGGTCGGTACAGGTGTCGGTATCTTCACTGCAACAGAAAGCTCTGCTGTAGCTTGTTTCTATACCTTCATCCTCACGTACTTTGTCTTCCGCACTGATAAGATCAGAAACTTCGGAAAGGTTATCAAGAACTCTCTCAAGACCCTGTCCGTTGTTCTTACCCTTATCGCATCTGCAAAGGCATTTGCTTACATGATGACAAGGCTCAGAATTCCTGAAGCAATCACAAATGGTCTCATCGGAGTTACAGACAATGCAGTTGTTCTTCTCCTGATCATCAACGTGCTTCTGCTCATCCTCGGATGTTTCATGGACATGGCTCCGCTTATCATGATCATGACACCGATCCTGCTTCCTGTTGTCACAGAGCTCGGCATGAGCACAGTACACTTCGGTATCCTGCTTATCTTCAACCTCGCAATCGGTCTTTGCACACCTCCTGTAGGTTCCGCACTGTTCGTCGGTTGTGCTGTTGGTAAGACAAGTCTTGAATCAACCGCAAAGAAGATGCTCCCGCTGTTCGCAGTCATGGTTGTCGGACTTATTCTTGTCACATATATTCCGTTCTTCCTCAAGCCGGGTCTCTTCGGATATTGATGGAACTGGATATTTAAAATATCGAAAGCCGGTGTCTCTGATGCCGGCTTTTCTGTATAATCATGGGTATGATCAAAAACATTAAAGTCATCGGTGCGAGGGTTCATAATCTCAAGAATATAGATGTGGATATCCCCCTGAATGAAATATGTGCAATTGCAGGAGTATCCGGCTCAGGAAAATCTTCCCTTGCGCTTGGAGTGTTGTATGCGGAAGGTTCAAGGCGCTATCTTGAAAGTCTTTCAACATATACACGGCGCCGGATGACACAGGCTGAACGTGCGCTTGTTGATGATGTGCTGTATATCCCGGCAGCTCTCGCACTGCGCCAGAGACCCGGAGTTCCTGGAATAAGAAGCACGTTCGGCACCAGCAGTGAGCTTCTCAATTCTCTACGTCTGATGTTTTCACGTCTTGCATCGCATCGTTGTCCGAACGGTCATTATGCACCTCCATCAATGTGCGTTGCCCTTGATAAGGAAATAGTCTGTCCCGTATGCGGGGTTCATTTTTACGGTCCGTCTGCAGAGGATCTCGCATTCAACAGCAGCGGTGCATGCAAGAAATGTGACGGTACTGGCACCATACGTACAGTTGACAGGTCCTCTCTTGTTCCAGATGAGAGTCTTACAATAGAAGGAGGAGCGGTTGCTCCATGGAATTCCCTCATGTGGTCATTGATGGTTGATGTATGCCGTGCCATGGGTGTGCGTACAGATGTTCCTTTCAGAGACCTTACAGATGAGGAAAAGGGAATTGTATATGACGGACCGGCAGTGAAGAAGCATATACTCTATAAGGCAAAGAACAGCAATGATTTCGCCGAACTTGATTTCACATATTACAGTGCGGTCCATACTGTTGAGAACGCACTGTCAAAAGTCAAGGATGAGGCAGGAATGAAGAGAGTTGAGAAATTCCTGCGTGTGGATCCATGTCCTGACTGTCATGGCAGCAGGCTATCCGATGCGGCCAGGGCTCCTCTGATAATGGGAATTAATCTTGCCGAAGCCACATCAATGACTTTGTCTCAGCTAAGTGAATGGGTTGGGAAAGTACCATCGTCTTTACCTGAAGAGATGCGGCCTATGGCTGAAAGCATAATCGAGTCTTTCCGTGATAACGCAAAACGCCTTCTGGATCTCGGCCTTGGCTATCTTTCACTCGACAGGGCATCGAATACGCTTTCGACAGGAGAAAGACAGAGAGTTCAGCTCGCCCGTGCTGTAAGAAACCGTACAACAGGTGTGCTGTACGTGCTTGATGAGCCTTCAATCGGACTTCATCCGGCCAATATTGCAGGATTGAAGGCAGTTATGAATGATCTGGTTGCGGATGGCAATTCTGTGGTTCTGGTTGATCATGACACGGAGATTCTCAAGGCAGCGGACTGGCTGATTGAACTTGGTCCTGAAGCCGGAAAGAATGGCGGATACATAATTGCTGAGGGTACTCTTGATTCAATCATGAAAAATTCTTCTTCCATGATTGGGCCTTTTCTGAAAAAGACTCCTGACAGAATAAGAAAGCAGATTTCGGAAGATGAAATTTTCAAATACGGGAGCATAAAACTTTCAACTGACAGCATTCATACGGTCAGACCTCTGGATGTGTGTTTCCCGCGTGGCAGACTTTCACTTGTCACAGGTGTATCGGGTTCCGGCAAGACCACAATGATACTGGAAAGCCTTGTACCGGCACTTGAGGCTCTGGTTTCAGGTGATAGGCTGCCTTCACATGTAAAATCAGTTGAAGCCGCTGGCATAAAGCACGTCAAGCTTATTGATGCGACACCGATAGGGATAAACATAAGATCGACTGTTGCAACTTATGCCAATGTGCATGATGAACTGAGAAAGCTTTTCGCAAAGATTCCTTCTGCAAAGGAAAAAGGATATAAAGCCGGCGATTTTTCCTACAATACGGGTAAACTCCGGTGTCCTGTCTGCGACGGGACCGGATCAATCAGTCTTGATGTTCAGTTCCTTCCCGATGTTGATATTCCATGTCCGGAATGCCGCGGCTCCCGCTACAGCAAGGATATTGATGATATAAAGTACACAAATGAAAGAGGAGAGGAATATTCACTAGGACAGCTGATGGATATGGATGTGAACAGTGCTCTTAAAGCCATAACAGGGCAGAAACTCATACTCCAGAGACTTAAGACACTGCAGGATCTCGGACTTGGTTATCTTACACTTGGAGAAGAGACTCCCGGCCTGTCAGGCGGAGAGGCACAGCGTCTCAAGCTTGCAAGTGAGATGGGACGAAGTCAGAGTGATTCCGTGTTTGTTTTTGATGAGCCTACAATAGGACTTCACCCGCTTGATGTTCAGACTCTTCTGTCGGTATTCCAGAGTCTTATTGACAACGGTGCGACTGTGATTGTGATCGAGCATGATCTTGATGTGATAAGAAATGCCGATTACATTGTTGATATGGGACCGGGAGGAGGTACTGCCGGTGGCATGATTGTGGCATGCGGAACGGTTGAAAAAGTAAGAAAAAATGTACAGTCTGTAACCGGGAAATATATTTAGGAGGGTGAAAATGCTTATAGATTTACACTGCGATACGATATACAGTTTGTGGGAAGGAAAGGGAGATGGAGATCTGGTTTCATCTTCCCTTTCAGTTGACAGGAAAAAGCTTGAAGGCACAGGCTCTGCTGCCCAGTGCTTTGCGCTTTTCACTCCGATGCATGAGCATCTGGGTGAAAGGGACAGAAGCAAGTCTCCATGGCAGGTGCTGAATGAACTTCATGACAGGTTTGTAAGTGAAACGGAAAAAGCCGGTATACCGCAGATGAGAAAGGTTTCTGATCTTTCCGATGGCGGGATACATGCTGTTCTCACCACTGAGGAAGGGGCATCGATTGAAGGCGACATATCCCGTCTTGAAATCCTGAAAGAGTGGGGAGTAAAGATATTCGGCCTAACATGGAACCATGAAAACGAACTGGCTTATCCAAATACGGAAGGAAGTCCTTTTGCTTTTGACAGACAGCTGATGGAAAAAGGGTTGAAAGATAAGGGGTTCGAAGCCGTGGAGGAATGTTCCAGACTGGGAATAATTATTGATGTTTCCCATCTGAATGACGGTGGCTTCATGGATGTTGCATCAATTGTGAAAGGCCCATTCGTCGCCACTCATTCCAATGCAAGAAGCGTCACTGAGGTCACGAGAAATCTTACAGATGAACAGCTGAGGATCCTTGCGGATCACGGCGGTGTCACCGGGCTCAATTTCTGTTCTGCCTTCCTTTCTGATGACAAGAAAGGGGAAAGCCGTATAAGCGATATGGTGCGTCATGTGATGCATATATATAAGACTGCAGGTGAGGATGTGCTGGCAATCGGAACTGACTTTGACGGCATTGACGGAAAGCTTGAAATCCCGTCTTCAGACAAGATGTATCTTCTTCACGATGCCCTGATTGCTGCAGGACTCAGTGAAAGGATTCTCGACAAGATGTGGTATGAGAATGCTCTGAGAGTTTTCAGGTCAGCTGAGAACGACTGATGAAGTGGGTTGAATATTTTCTTTCAATATAAGGTGAGCCGCTTTTTGAGAAGCGGAGCACCTTTTCTTTGTGCTTATATATTGTTGTACTTTCCTTGTAACCTCTTTCTTCTGCATAAGAAGACATTTCATCAAGTACTGTATTCAGTTTGCTGAGGTTTGCCGTACAGACTCTTTCAAGATATGGAACACGGCCGGAGAGAAAATCATTGATATCTTTCTTTTTCAGATAATCAAGATCAAGGAGAATATCGACAGGACGCACAAAACCTTCTGCACTGCAGTGCCTGTCCATCATGGTTCTGACTTTCATATTGAGATCCGTATTGTTCATTCCAGCACCTTTTTCATGAAGATTGTCCTGTCAAGCGGACTGTCGTTGTAGCAGTCCGTGTGAACTACCACCACCTTAAAAGGTGGAAGCTTCGCCCTTCAACGGTCCATGACAATCGAGATTGCCTTTCATGAAGGCCTTTTCAATTGCTCTTCGGATCTCAGGTGCGCTTGTTTCGGTGCGTCCCACACCTACATTGTTTTCATAGAACCAGATCATGTTGCGGGCAGCATGGACATCCCTGTCCATGTCATCAGCGCCACAGTCGCAATGATAAATCCTGTCACTCAGGGAAAGGCTGTTCAGCTTCCCGCAATGGGGACAGAATCTTGTGCTCGGCACTGCCTTGTTGAGAACGACGACATCATCCCTCCTCATGAGATCGCTCTTGACTCTGCCAAGGACTGAATGCTGGACATGTCCTGCAAACCATCCCTTATGCCAGTGTGTGAGCATCTCATCCTGGATGACCACTGTCCTGTTCTCTACAAGTCCTGCAACGATTGCAGTTTGTCATCTTCTGGTATTCAACCCTTATCAGATGGAGAGTACGTGCATGACGCCTTGAGCCTTTTATCTGCCGGGCAAGTTTCTTCTGAAGCCTTTTGAGCCGCTCACTTTCTTGCACCGATGCATGTATCTTCTCTCATTCCGATGTGGTGAAGTCGGTCTCAATGCCGAAATCGACACCGATGACCTTGTTGTTCTTGCGTTTTGATTCGACCTTGTCCTTGTCAATCCAGCAGGTGACAGCCATGTAGTGGCCATCAGGCCTGTTGAGAAGCTTGACATTAGCAATCTCATAATCTGGATTGCCATAGAACTGGTCCATTCCGTTCACTTTGAGCAGTCCTTTGATTCCCTGGAGCTTTATCCGGTTCATGCGTGGAATCTTGTGTGTCACGCCGAACTGTTTGAAGTCGAGGGATCTCAGCTCGCTGATGTATTTCAGGGAACCGACCTTCAAGCCTTTCTTCTTCCTTGCGGCAAGCACCCTTATGGAGTTCTTTATCTGGGCGTGTATCGTCTGTCTCAATGACTGGGGAAGATAGGCATACTCACATTCGATGTCGTTGCCATCCTTGTCCTTGTGGACAACAGTCTTTGATTTCGTGTCATAATCAAAGATGGAGGATGACTCGCCGGAATTGAGGATGGCATTGTAGCACCGCTTGCCTTCGACAAAGAGCATCTTCAGTTCTTCTTTCTGTCTTGCAGTGAGCTTGTTCCTCTGTATCTTGCACTGGAAGACACGGCAGACCTGACTCTCACGTTTTTCACGTGTCGCCTTCTTTGACTGGGCGATCTTCCTGTTCTTTTCAATGTTCATACAACAGTACTCAGGCTTTGTATTCAGCTTCTTTCTCTGCCGCAAGCTCAGCTTTCACATCATCGGAAAGAGTGAGGGAGAAAGGAATTCTCTGCTGCATCACAACCTGACTCAGATAGAGATTCACTCCTGCTGTGAGAGTAAGTCCAAGTGATGAGAATATTTTCTCTGCTTCTTCTTTCACCTTTCTGTTCAATCTCATTGATATCATGATCGTATCTTTCATAAGTCAGTCTCCTTTTTTATAAGTCAATACTAGCATAAATACAAATAATATGCAATATAAATCAAATTATAATATATACAATAAATATACATACATCATATATTGATTTTCTTTTATAGTGATGAGACTGTGTATGATAAAATGAATATGCCATAAGGGAGAAGGAGATATCATGGCATATTTCAGCTATGGAAAGAAACATATCTATTACGAAGAACACGGCAAAGGGACACCTGTAATCTTCTGTCATGGCAACACTGCCTCTTCAAGGATGTTCTCTCTTCTCATGCCTCTTTACGAAAATAACCTGCATTGCATCCTCATCGACTTCCTCGGCTGTGGCAGGTCCGACAGGACTGCATCGTTTCCATCCGACATATGGATTGACGAGGCAAGGCAGGTTGACTGTCTTGCTCAGTATCTGGAGCTTGATGAAGTCTCTCTTATAGGCACAAGCGGCGGAGCATGGGTGGCAATAAATGCGGCAATGATGATGAAAGGCAGAGTGTCTACACTGATCGCCGACTCATTCGACGGCCGTACATTGAACATCAATTTCTCTTCAAACTTGATAAAGGAAAGAGAAAGTACAATGAAAGATGAAGAGGCAAGAAGATTATATGAATGGTGCCTTGGTTCTGACTGGGAGGACATTGTCCAGAAAGATACGAAAGCTCTTCTCGAGTGTGCAGCTTCGGGGACTTCGCTGTTTGTATCTCCGCTATCTGCAATAGAGTGTCCTGTTTTTCTGACGGGTTCTGCTGAAGACCTGATGTGCCGCAGCGGCATGGAAGAGGAATATGAGGAAATGAGGGAGATGATGGGCAATGCCTCGATCCATATGTTCTCACATGGAGGCCATCCTGCAATACTCAGCAATGCAGAGGAATTCGCTGAGATTTCAAAGGATTTCATCAAGAGACATGTGCCTCTTCAGATGATGACGTGATTCACCTGACCACCCTGAATGGTGGCAGCTATCTCACGGATTTGTTGTATATAAAGCCCAGCTTTTCATACAGCCTTATTGCATCAGAGAGTTCGGGGAGGGTATCAAGATAGATTTCCCTGTAACCGGTCTTTTGGGCATCCTCAAGTATTCTCCCACACAGCATACCGGCAATACCGTTACCTCTGAACTCTGGTCTGACATAGAGCCTTTTCAGCTCACATCTGTCATCTGACAGAGGGCGGAGTGCTATGCATCCTGCAGTTTTGCCGTCATGAATGGCGAGATACAGCCTGCCATTTGGCATGGCATATTTTGCTGCAGGATCCAGAGCTTCATCATCATAGTGCTGGATATCAAGATAGATTGAGAAAGACGGGTCAATTGATACAAGCATTGCTGTGTATTCGCTGAATAATGATTTTATTTCATCAATGTGATCGTATGCCTCAGTCAGTTGTGTCATCAAGTGCTCATCTTAAACTATTTTAATGTTTTTTGCATGGTTTACCGGACACAATGCGTGTATGGAAAATTTTCATGAGGAAAAATATAATCTGAAAATGAAAACGGCATTATATTATCTGTATAATCTTGGTAAAACACAGGAGATGAAATAATGGTATTTTTCGACAAAGACATTAAGACAAACGTGCTTGATGAGAAATCATCAAGGAAGATCCTTGCACATGATGACGACCTCATGGTCTGCCATCTCTGGTTCAAGAAAGACGGAGTCGGTTCCCTTCACCAGCATCCGCATACACAGATCGCCTATATTCTGAAAGGCAGATTTGAATTCAATGTGGAAGGCGAGAAGACTGTTGTCACAGCAGGCGACAGCATCTATATCCCCGGCAATGCGGAGCATGGACTTGTGTGCCTTGAAGAAGGTGAGCTCCTTGACATCTTCACACCGGAAAGAAAAGACTTCCTCGGTGTCGATGATGTGATCTGATATAAAAATTATGTGGACCCGGTAAGTCTTAGAACTTATCGAGTCCATCAGGTTCAGCTTTTTTCAAAGCAGATCTTGCTTTTACAAGTTTATCTGCAAAATCGATTGTATTACCAGTTGGTGGTATTGAGAAGGAAAATAAGGTTACAGGTTTGCCGTTTTTCAATTCCTGTCCAAGATAAAGTTCTCCAAGTCGTAATATATCCATACCTATAAGGATTTTGAATGCGCTTGTTTTAAATTGTCCAGCTGTAGCCAGCTTGACGGCGACACTCATGGATCCCATCAAATGCAGGTTAAATGAAAACATGTCTACAACAGATGTTCCGTGTACACCATTGACAGAACATTTTGAAATAGGGAGAAGCTGTAGATTTTTTGCAACTTCCATATCAATCGCACTTACAGTAGCTCCTGTATCAATCAACGCATATGTGTTGTACATTTTTGTATTCCATCTGAACACAGACTTGGTGAGGTCTGGATTGTTACCGGAATAATTATGGATTTCAGGTATGGATCTTCATTCCTGATAGTAATTGCACCGCCATATTTCAGCCAATCTTCATAATTCATCAGAAAAATACCGCCTTGTTGTAGTACTGTACCGGCTCAAAATCTTTCAGACACTGCTGAATGAGAAACTCTCCGGCTTTTTTTTCATTTAAAGCATGTTCCAATGCCTCGTCGAAAGTATCAAATACACCCAATAGTGCTTCATTGGAAATGACTGCAAATTTATCAGGATATTTCTGATATAAGGATTCTCGATTCTTTTCGAACCATTCATAATCTTTTTTCTGTCTGGCCTTGCTCATTATTATCTCCTGCTTATATGTGATTAAAATTTGCATGATATTGTTCATACTGTCAAATTTCATTTAGTATTATTTTTAAGATATATGCACTATTTCCCACGTGTTAGGAATATTCGGATTCCGTGTGTTTTTTTGAATAGCACAGATAGCATTAAATTTTACACCGGAATAAAAGTTCTTCCATGGTGTAGATGATGTGATATTGGATTTATAATTTGTTGTATTGTAAAGAAAAAGCATGCAAACGTGTGCATGCTTTTTTAGTGTGTTCAGCCTGTAAGCTTTTCAGGATTGTTGCCCGTATATAGCTGATAGTAACGGCCTTTCTGGGCAATGAGCTCATCATGGGTGCCGCGCTCTATGATGCGTCCCTGTTCCATGACCATGATGCAGTCCGCATTCTTTACAGTTGAAAGCCTGTGGGCGATCACGAATGAGGTTCTGCCGGCCATGAGTGCATCCATGCCTTTCTGGACAAGTGCCTCCGTTCTGGTGTCGATCGAACTTGTGGCTTCGTCGAGAATCAGGACGGGAGGATCCGCAACTGCGGCACGCGCGATTGAAAGCATCTGCCTCTGTCCCTGTGACAGGGCCGCACCGCTTCCGGTAAGCACTGTGTTGTACCCCTCGGGAAGGCGTGAGATGAAGTCATCTGCGTTGGCAAGCTTTGCAGCGGCTATGCATTCCTCATCTGTGGCTTCAAGACGTCCGTATCTTATGTTCTCCATGACGGTGCCGGTGAAGAGGCTCGTATCCTGAAGGACGATGCCGAGGCTGCGTCTGAGATCCGGTTTCTTTATTTTGTTTATATTGATGTTGTCATAGCGGATCTTGCCGTCCTGAATGTCATAGAAGCGGTTGATGAGATTTGTTATAGTGGTTTTTCCTGCACCGGTTGAACCTACAAGGGCGATCTTCTGGCCCGGATGGGCGTACATCTTTATGTCATGCAGCACCATCTTGTCATCAGTATAGCCGAAATCGACACCGAGGAAGGTGATTTCGCCCTGCAGCTTTGTGTAAGTCACGCTGCCGTCCGCCTGATGTGGATGCCTCCATGCCCAGATGTTTGTCTTGTCTTTTGTCTCGATGAGCTTTCCGTCCCTGTCTTCTTTCGCATTGACAAGCTCGACATAGCCGTTGTCCTTCTCCGGTTCCTCATCCATGAGGGAAAAGAGCCTGTCGGCACCGGCTGATGCCATCACGACGCTGTTGACCTGCATGCTGAGCTGTGTCACAGGCTGTGTGAAACCCTTGTTGAGGTTGAGGAAGGCTATGAGTGTTCCGATCGTGAGACCTGCATGCCCGCTGAGGGCAAGATAACCCCCGAGGATGGCACACAGCACATAGCTTATGTTTCCGATGTTCGCGTTCAGCGGCATCGAGATGCTGGCGATGAGGTTCGCCTTGTATGCGCTTTCCCTGAGCTCCTCATTCAGTACTCTGAACTGTTCAACCGCCTTCTTCTCATGGCAGAAAACCTTCACGACTTTCTGTCCTTCCATCATCTCCTCGATATAGCCGTTCACCCTGCCGAGGTCTTTCTGCTGGGAAACGAAGTATCTGCTTGAAAGCTTTGACAGGCGGGTGGTGGAGAAAAGCATGAGGCATACCATTGCAAGCGTGATTATTGTCAGCGGGATGTCCAGCACGATCATGCTGATGAATGTAGAGATCAGCGTGATGCAGGAATTGACCATCTGCGGCATCACCTGGCTTACGAGCTGGCGCAGTGTGTCGATATCGTTGGTGTATACAGACATTATATCGCCGTGCGCATGTGTGTCGAAGTATTTGATGGGAAGACTTTCCATGTTGCTGAAAAGATCCTTCCTCAGCCGGTTGAGAGTTCCCTGCGTGACATTAACCATAACTCTGTTGTAGGTGTAGGCACATATGATACCGCAAGCGAGCACTGCTATGAGCTTCATTATCGCATGGGCGAGGGGAACGTAATCCTTTACTGCGCTCAGCGTCAGGGGAATGATGTAGTCGTCGACAAGAACTTCCATGAAAAGTGTCATTGTAAGTGTTGTCAGCGAGCTTCCGATGATACCGAGCAGAACCACGAGACAGGAGAACTTGTAATGCGAGAGGACGTATGAGAGAACCCTCATCACTTCTTTCATGGGATTTATTTTCTTCTTTTCCATTTTCCTCACTCCTCCTTTGCGTGATCGAAGTCGCCGCCGCCCTTGCTCTGGGCTTCCACGATTTCCCTGTATATTTCATTTGTCCTGATCAGATTCTCATGAGTGTCGAAACCTGTCACGCGTCCGCCGTCAAGCACGATTATCCTGTCGGCTTTCTCAATGCTTGAGATCCTCTGTGACACGATTATCTTCGTCGTGTCCCCGATCTTTTCCCTGAAAGCCTTCTTTATTTTCGCATCCGTTGCCGTATCGACAGCTGAGGTCGAGTCGTCAAGGATGAGGATTTTCGGCTTCTTGAGAAGGGAGCGTGCGATGCAGAGCCTCTGTCTCTGGCCGCCGGAAACATTCGTTCCTCCCTGTTCGATGTATGTGTTGTATCCGTCAGGCAGACGGTCTATGAACTCATCGGCGCATGCGGCCTTGCAGGCTTCGATGCATTCTTCCTCGCTTGCATTCTCATTTCCCCATCTCAGGTTCTCAAGTATTGTTCCCGAGAAAAGGACGTTCTTCTGAAGCACGACCGCGACTGCGTCCCTGAGGGTCTGGATATCATAGTCGCGCACTTCCACGCCGCCGACCTTGAGGGAGCCGGATGAGATATCGTAAAGACGGCTTATGAGGTTCACAAGACTCGACTTGCCGCTTCCGGTCGCACCGATGATTCCGATCGTCTCGCCCGCGTTTATATGCAGGTTTATGTCTTCAAGGACCGGTTTGGTGTTCCTGCTGCTGTAGGAGAATGAGACATGTGAGAAATCTATGCTCCCGTCCTTCACTTCCATGACCGGATTCTGCCCGTCCGTGATGTCGCTTTCCTCGCTCAGCACCTGTGAGATACGTCTGATGCTGGCGCTGCTCATCGTGATCATGACGAAAATCATGCTGAGCATCATAAGAGACATCATCATGCTTATGACGTAGCTGAAGAGGGAAGTGATGTTTCCAGTGGTCATTGTCCCACCAACGATGAAATGGGCACCGAGCCATGAGATGCATACTATGCAGGTGTATATCACGAACATCATCACAGGATTGTTGAAGGCGAGGATGGACTCGGCCTTCACGAACATCTTGTAAAGCTTGTTGCTGGCCTTTGAGAATTTCTTCTTCTCATAGTCTTCCCTCACATATGCCTTGACCGTCCTGATTGCTCCCACGTTCTCCTGCACGCTGGCATTCAGGTCATCATAGCGGTTGAACACTTTCTGGAAGATCGGCATCGTGATGTTCGCGATGGAGAAGAGTATGATGCCCAGGATTATGATCGCCGCAAAGAACACGAGACTGAGCTCCCTGTTTATGATGAAGCACATGCTCCATGAACAGATGAGCATCAGCGGTGCCCTCACCGCGATTCTGAGTATCATCTGGACAGCGTTCTGCACGTTCGTGACATCCGTGGTTATACGGGTTACGAGTCCGGCAGTAGAGAACTTGTCGATGTTGGAAAAGGAAAATTCCTGTATCTTCTCATACATTCCCTGTCTGAGATTGCAGGCAAATCCGGTGGAGGCCTTTGCCGCATTCCTTCCTGCTAGTACACCGCAGATAAGGGAGAGGAAAGCGCACACCAGCATCAGACATCCGAAAAGAACGAGATCCCTCATGCTTCCGCCTTCGATTCCACGGTCGATGATCATTGCGGTGATGAAAGGAATGAGTATCTCCATTATGACTTCCCCCGCAGTCAGGAGGGGAGCGAGAACCGCATTCCTTCTGTAAGAACCGAAATATTTCAAAAGTTTCTTATGCATGAAAACTCCTTGTATTTACACATCCATTCCTTCATATACTTTCGCAAGCAGGGTATTGAGCAGGCTCTTCTCCTCATCTGAAAGACATCTCACCAGCCATGCGTCTCCTGCCTGCTTTTCCTTTTCAGCATCCCTGCACAAGGCTTCCCCTGCGGCGCTGACCCGTATATGCTTTATCCTCCTGTCATTTCTGTCGCCCATGCCTGTGACAAGCCCCTTCTTCTCGAGCCTTGCCGCAATTCCTGCTATGGTCGCCTGTGACATGCCGAAATAGCTTTCAAGTTCCTTGAGCGTCAGGTCGTGTTCGCTCTGCGCCATGAGGTGAAGCAGAACCTTCAGCTGGGAAAGGGTGACTCCCTTTTCCTGAAGTCTTCTGTTGCCTTCTCTTTCCATTTTCTCGTTTATCCTCTTGATGAGTTCCGGTGAGGAAAGTCTGTTTTCCGTCATTTCTGACCCCCTGAAGGAAAATGTCTGAAAGGTTTATAATAAAACAAAAGCATGCTGTCAATTGCATGCTGTTGAATTCACATAATCTTCATATTCGCCAGTTTCATCCGGCATGAAAGGTGATAAACTGAGAGAAAAGGAGCTGCAATCGGAATCATATCAGCCGGAAAAGCTGTTAAGGAGGAGATTGATGGCTGCAAAGATGGTTTCTTTGAAAATGCCTGCAATGACGGAAACGGAACGCAGGGATCTTGAGAGGCATACCGACACTGATTTCTCTGACAGCCCGGTACTTACCGGAGAACATATCGGAAACGTAAAGAGGGGATACGAAATTCATCCCGAATGGTACAAGCCGACAAAAAGCAGAGTGACCATAATGATTGGCGATGATGTTCTTGCTGTCTTGAAGGCTGGAGTAAGAGGGGAGCAGACAAGGATCAAGCCATTCTCAGAAAAGAAGTCATGGGTGCCTGATCACTCAGTCTTTTCATATGCATCATCTGGCAACGCATTAAAAAGACGTTTCCCTGAGAGATCTTATTCCTGTTTCTGTTGAGAAAAAGTCTTTTCAGTTTTAATCTGTATTTAATTTTTCAACTTTAAGATGGAAACATATGAGACTGCTGCTTGCTGAAGATGAAGTGAAACTCAATGGAATAATAAAGAAGGCACTGGAGGTTTCCGGCTATGCCGTGGATGCGGTTTTTGACGGAAAGAGTGCGCTTGAATACCTTGAGAGCACGCATTATGATGCCGCCGTGCTGGATGTCATGATGCCCCTCCTTGACGGGTTTGAGGTTGTCAGACGCTACCGAGCATCTGGAGGGGAGTGTCCCGTTCTTTTCCTTACGGCGAGGGATGCGGTTGCCGACAGGGTCACGGGACTGGACAGCGGCGGTGATGACTATCTTGTGAAACCGTTCAGTTTCGATGAGCTCTTCGCGCGCCTCAGGGTGCTTATCAGGCGGACAGCTTCCAATTCCGGCAAGACTTCAAACATCCTGAGTGTTGGAACCCTTTCTCTTGACAGGGCATCAATGAGAGTGAAAAGAGGAGACAGGGATATAGAGCTTTCATCAAAGGAATTCGCAATCCTTGAATACCTTATGCTCAACGCAGGCAGTGTCCTCACAAGGGAAAGCATACGCAGCCATGTCTGGACTTATGACTATGAAGGTGAAAGCAATATGGTTGATGTTTATATCCGCTTTCTGAGAAAGAAGATCGATGATGATGAGAATGTGAAGCTCATTCATACCGTAAGGGGTGCGGGGTACTGCCTGAAGGAGGAGTGATGCAGCTGAGCCTGAAAAAGAAAATAGTCATATGGTACACGATATGGATGAGCATACTCGCCGTTCTTTTCATAGCGGTGGCCTTCGCATCCTCCGGTTATGTGTCCGGCAACCGGGCGCGCACTATCGTGGTCGAGTCAGTCATGGATGCGGTTGAGGAATTTTATGATGAAGGCTGGTTCGAGCCTTATGAGGACGGCATTTTCATTTCCCTTCTTGACAGCGGGAACAACGTGCTTTTCGGACAGCTTCCAAAGGAGGCGTCTACCATCGCCAGTACTGAAGGAAAGGTGAGTGTGTTTCCGCATCTCAATGTTGACTGGTATGTCTACGACTATGTGCTTTCAAACGGAATGCGGATAAGAGGTGCATATTCCCTCAACGGTATTTCGCAGATATTCTCTTTCTTCTTCATTTTTTCACTTATCGTATTTCCCCTGCTTGTCTTGCTTGCGGCTGTTGGAGGATATTTCATAACGAGGAAGGCTTTTGCTCCTCTTGACAAGATGAGCCGCACTGCTGCCGAGATATCGACAAGTGCGGATCTTTCCAAAAGAGTGGATGTGAATGATGCCGGTCAGGAAATAAGGCTGCTTGCCTCATCTTTCGACAACATGCTTGACCGCCTTGAGGATGCATTCAGGAAAGAACGTCAGTTCACCGATGATGCCAGTCATGAGCTCAGGACTCCTGTCGCGCTCATCAGGTCCGAGGCTGAATACATGCTGATGCTGTGCAGTGACAAAATTCTCTGCGGGGAAATTGAGGAAATAATCAATCAGTGCGACAGGATGACCGGCATGCTGAACCAGCTGCTGACACTTGCCCGTTCGGACAGCGGCCGCTATGAGGCTGAATTCGAGTACCTGAATCTGTCCCAGCTGTGTGATGTCCTGTGCTCTTCCATGGAAGGCAGTGCAGAAGAGAAAGGACTTACGCTTACAAAACATATCGCTGACAATCTCTTCATTGAGGCGGATGAGTCACTTGTCATGAGAGCACTGTCCAATCTCATTTCAAATGCACTCAAGTATACGGACAGGGGCGGATGTGTGGATGTAAGTCTTGAAGACGGCACAAGTGATGCCATCCTGCGTGTTTGTGATACGGGTATAGGTATTAGCAGCAATGATCTTCCCCACATCTTTGACAGGTTCTATCAGGCGGATCCCTCACGCAGCGGCGGCGGAAGCGGACTCGGGCTTTCAATCGTCAGCTGGATATGTTCCGTGCACAAGACAGCCTGCACCGTTGAAAGCCGTGAAGGCGAGGGTTCCGTTTTCTCGATAAAGTTCCACAAGGTGCTCAATTGATGCTCCTCCTGTCTTTTTATTGTACCTGTGAATTGCTATAATCCCTTTTATGAAAAACAGTACCGATGCACGTAAACTCATAGACTTCATTTCATCTTCCCCGTCTCCGTACCATGTGGTGGAGAATATGGCAAAAAAGCTTTCATCGCTCGGCTACAGGGAACTTGACGAGAGAGGGCCTTTCAATCTTGAGAAAGGACAATGCTGTTTTGTCAGGAGAAACAGCTCCTCAATGATAGCATTCCGCATTCCGCAGGAAAGATTCACTTCATTCCACTGTGTCTCCGCTCATACGGACAGTCCGACATTCAAGATCAAACCGAATCCGGTTGACACGTCATCATCACACTATTCGACCCTGAATGTTGAAACCTACGGTGGTCTTGTTCTCAATTCATGGTTTGACCGTCCTCTCTCGATAGCCGGACGTGTCTATGTCAGAACGGACAGGGGGCCGGAGGAGAGGCTTGTGGATTTTGACAGGGATCTTGTCAGCATACCATCCCTTGCCATCCATCAGAACAGACAAGTGAATGACGGAGTGAAGATAAGCGTGCAGAAAGAGATGAAGCCGCTGCTGTCGACTGATATGGACAGGGATGTCTTCTTATCCCTTCTTTCCGACAGGCTCTGTGCCGGTAAGGATGATATACTGGATTACGATCTCTTCCTTTATAACAGGACAAAGCCGTGTATATGGGGTGCAGACGGTGAGTTTGTCTCATCGCCGAAACTTGACGATCTCATGTGCGCATATTCCGCTTTCAGGGCCCTGTGCGAGGCAGAAGGAAGCCCCTGCCTCGATATTATTGCGCTTTTCGACAACGAGGAGACCGGCTCATCCAGCCGCCAGGGTGCGCTTTCAGATTTCCTTTTCTCGACTCTCAGGAGAATCTGCCTTTCTCTTTCATACAGCGAAGAGGAAATGTACATGCTTTTCGCTTCCTCGAACATGCTCAGCAGTGACAACGGTCATGCCCTGCATCCGAATTACACTGAAAAATGCGACATTACGAACAAGCCTGTCATCAACGGCGGTGTGATCATAAAGTACTCTGCAAACCAGAAGTACACGACCGACGCCTCCACCGGTGCATATGTGAAGGATCTCATGATCAGAAACGGCATTCCGTACCAGATATTCGTGAATAACTCCGATGTCACCGGAGGCAGTACGCTCGGCAACCTGTCCATGCACCAGGTGAGCATCCCCACCTGCGACATCGGACTTGCCCAGCTTTCGATGCATTCAAGCTATGAATGCGCCGGAGTTGAGGATGCCTCTTATATATGCAGACTTTTCAAAGCATATTTCGAGGAACAGGGAGGCAGGTGATGCTCAGCGATATCGAAATAGCACAGCAGTGCAGAATGAAGAACATAAGCGAGATTGCCGCGGCCCTGAAAATCCCTGAGGATCTGGTTGAGCCTTATGGCCGCTATAAGGCCAAGATTGATTATTCAGCCCTGGAGACGAAGGGAAAGAAGGGAAAGCTGGTGCTGGTCACTGCAATAAATCCGACTCCGGCGGGAGAAGGCAAGACTACAGTCTCAATCGGTCTTGCCGATGCCCTTGCAAGACGCGGGGTGAATGTCTGCCTTGCTCTGAGGGAACCGTCCCTCGGTCCTGTGTTCGGCCTCAAGGGAGGTGCTGCAGGAGGCGGCTATGCCCAGGTTGTGCCGATGGAGGACATCAACCTCCATTTCACGGGAGACCTTCATGCCATAACGGCTGCTAACAATCTCATTGCCGCCCTTGTGGACAATTCCATTCAGCAGGGCAACAGGCTGAATATAGATCCCCGCCGTGTTCTCTGGCGCCGCTGCATGGACATGAATGACAGACAGTTGCGCTTCATTGTCTCGGGTCTTGGCGGAAAGAGCAACGGAAATCCGCGGGAAGAGGGCTTTGACATAACAACAGCAAGCGAGATCATGGCGACTCTCTGCCTTTCTCTTAATCTTGCTGACCTCAAGAAACGGGTTTCCCGCCTCATAGTGGCAAGAACATATGACGGAAAGATCGTGACGGCCGGAGACCTGAAGGCGGCAGGAGCGGTCTGTGCACTGCTTAAGGATGCGCTCAAGCCCAATCTCGTGCAGACCCTTGAACATACTCCTGCATTCGTGCACGGCGGTCCGTTTGCCAATATTGCCCATGGCTGCAATTCTGTCATAGCAACCCGTACTGCCCTGAAACTTGCAGATGTTGTTGTGACGGAAGCCGGATTCGGTGCTGATCTGGGAGCAGAGAAATTCATCGACATCAAATGCCGTCTTTCATCCATGATGCCTTCCGTAATTGTTCTCGTTGCATCCGTAAGGGCCCTGAAGAGTCACGGAGGTGTTTGCAGGGAGGATCTGCATCTTGAAAACCTCGATGCCCTCAGAAAAGGTCTGTCAAACCTTGAACGACACATAAGCAACATAAAGAATGTATGGAACCTTCCTCCTGTTGTTGCCCTTAACCGCTTCTCGGGCGACAGCAGTGCAGAAATAGCACTGCTTGAGGATTTCTGTTCAAAACTCGGCGTGGAGGTGAAGCTTTGCGATGTCTGGGCGAAAGGAGGGGAAGGCGGTCTTGATCTTGCGGATGCAGTGCTGAGAGCACTTGCCATGGAGGATCAGTACAAGGCACATTTCACTTATCCTGACGATCTTTCGCTTGCGGACAAGATCAGGGCTGTCGCCACAAGAATCTACGGTGCCGACGGCGTGAATTTCGCCCCGGGCGTGCTCACCCAGATCAGGAAAGCCGAGGAGGAAGGTTACAGGGATTACCCTGTCTGCATCGCGAAAACCCAGTATTCGTTCTCTGACGATCCGAAGAAAACAGGTGCTCCTTCCTCTTTCCGCATCACGATAAGGGGAATAAAGGTGAGTGCCGGTGCCGGTTTCATCGTTGCATATGCCGGAGATATAATGACAATGCCGGGGCTGCCGAAAGTGCCGGCAGCCGAAGGTATAGACGTTTGTGATGACGGAAGGATAACAGGACTTTTCTGATGGATGAGAAAAAATATTACGCAATGAAGAACAATGCCTTCGTCCTGGATACGGAAGCCGATATCGTATACTGTCCTCAGGGCGAAGTGCTGAGAAAGAAGAGTGTGAAGAAGGACGGACGCACCCGCTATATGAATAAGAGTGCCTGCAAAATGTGTGAAAACAAATGCATAAGCCCTGAGAACAGAAACTATTGGAAGGAAATAGATTTCTATCCCCATGTCCTTGTCAAGGAGATGAAAAGGAAAACTGAAAACTGAGAAAACCATGCCGTCGTTTTGACGGCATTGATTTTCACCTCCGGTTCATAGCAGGTTTTTCATGTCGGCATTATGCCGGTTTTGTTTTCAGTCTGCTGAAAGTCTGGAGAGCGGTTGAGGGAATATATTTTTTGCAGTTTCTTGTGTATTTTTACATATTTTCTGGAAAAATATACAAAACATGTATTCATTAAACCTGTTTTGTGTATAATATTTCAATATTAAAGGAAAACAGAATGATAAAAGCTGCTATACTCGGTGCTACCGGCTATGCCGGATGTGAACTTGTCCGTCTGCTTCTCTGCCATAGGGATGTGGAACTTGTCTACCTTGCATCCCATTCGTATGAGGGAAAGAAATTCAGCGAAGTCTATCCTATGTTTCAGGGACTTTGCGATCTCACGCTGATGAGTGATGATCTGGCTGCGGCCTCCGATGCCGCCGATGTTGTTTTCATGGCGCTGCCTGCCGGTATCGCCTCATCTTGTGTGACTGAGGATATACTTGAAAAGACATGCATAATAGATCTCGGTGCCGACTTCCGTCTTCATGATGCAGGGGTGTATGAGAAATGGTACAAGACGGAACACGGCAACAGTAAGCTTCTGAATGAAGCGGTATATGGCCTTCCTGAAATTCACAGAGACAGCATCAGGGGAAAGAGGCTGATAGCCAATCCCGGCTGCTATACCACGGCATCGATTCTTGCGCTTTATCCTCTGGTGAAACATCATCTTGTGGACACATCCTCAATAATAATCGATGCGGCATCCGGAACATCCGGAGCCGGAAGGGGAAACAAGACATCATCTCTCTTCTGCGAGGTGGATGAATCCTTCAAGGCTTACGGTATTGCGACTCACCGTCACACACCTGAAATAGAGCAGGAACTCTCCATTGCCGCCGGAAGTGACATAGTCCTGCAGTTCACACCTCATCTCGTGCCGATGAACAGGGGCATCCTGGCAACCTGCTACGCCAGACTTGCAAAGGGCGTGGGCGATGAAGATATAAAGGCATCTTATGAGGAGTGCTATGCTGATGAGTACTTCATCCGTCTTGTCTCATCTGCACCGGAGACGAGAAATGTCAGAGGAAGCAACTTTGCCGATATCTGGTACAGGAAGGATGAGAGGACCGGCAACATAATCGTCCTTTCAGCCATTGACAATCTGATGAAAGGTGCTGCCGGTCAGGCAGTGCAGAACATGAACATAATAATGGGGCTGGATGAGAAGTGCGCTCTGGAGTATTTCCCGTCCTGCACTATGTAGGAGATTTTTATGAACGTAATGGAAGGAAATATTGCAAGCCCTGCGGGGTTCAAGGCCGCAGGCATTCATGCGGGTCTGAAGAAAAGCCGGAAGGACATGGCCATGATCGTCTCTGAATGTCCTGCTGTCTCAGCTGCGGCATTCACGACAAACAGGGTAAAGGCGGCTCCCGTGCTTTATGATATGAAAATACTTGAAAAAGGCTGTGCCCGTGCTGTTGTCGTCAACAGCGGAAATGCGAATGCCTGCACCGGAGATCAGGGTTATAAGGACTGCGAGGAGACAGCAGCCTATGCCGCATCACGGCTGGCAATCGCTCCCGATGAGGTTTTCGTCTCTTCCACCGGTGTCATCGGCAAAATGCTTGATATGAAGAAAATAAAGAGCGGCATTGATGCTCTCTCATCAGAACTTGGATATGATGGCGGCAGTGCTGCGGCCGAGGCCATCCTCACCACCGATACAGTGAAGAAGGAAGTCTGCGTTTCCGTGAACCTTGGCGGAAAGGAAGTGAAGATTGCGGGAATGGCGAAAGGATCCGGAATGATCCATCCGAATATGGCGACGATGCTCTGCTTCATCACAAGTGATGCCGCAATAAGCCATGACGTGCTTCAGGATCTTCTGGGCTCCACGGTTGAAGATACTTTCAATATGATATCGGTGGACGGAGACACATCCACAAACGATACTGTGATAGTCCTTGCAAACGGCATGGCCGGAAATGAAATGATAGAAAAAGGCAGTGATGACTATAATGCATTCAGACAAGCTTTCGACTACGTTCTGAGGGAACTTGCAAAGAAGATCGTCAAGGACGGGGAAGGTGCCGACAGGTTCATTGAAATGACGGTCGAAGGGGCATCCAGCCGCAATGATGCCAGAGTCCTCGCACGTTCTGTTGTCTCTTCCTCTCTTGTCAAGGCGGCCTTCTTCGGCAGTGATGCCAACTGGGGCAGAATCCTCTGTGCAATGGGCTATTCAGGCGCTGCTTTCTCTCCTGAAAAAGTTGATCTCTACTATTCCTCAGATGCAGGCAGCATTCAGGTTCTTCATAGCGGAAGTCCTCTTGCCTTTGATGAGACTGAGGCAAAGAAAATACTTCTTGAGAAAGAGATATACGTCAGGGCCGTCCTCCATGATGGATGTGCATGTGCGTCCGCCTGGGGCTGTGACCTGACTTATGACTATGTCAGGATAAACGGAGATTACAGAAGCTGATATGTACGAAGAAGAGATGAAGAAGGCGGATGTGCTGATAGAGGCCATCCCGTATATGAGGAAATTCAGCGGAACCATCGTCGTAGTCAAATACGGCGGATCCGCCATGGTAGATGAGAGACTGAAGAAATCTGTCATCAAGGATATTGCGCTTCTGAAGTTCATCGGGCTGAAACCCGTCATTGTCCACGGTGGCGGCAAGGAGATAACAGGCCTTCTTGACAGGCTCGGAAAGAAGACTGAGTTCATAGACGGGCTGAGGGTCACCGATAAGGAGACGGCTTCAGTTGCCGAGATGGTTCTCTCCGGCTCGATCGGCAAAAGCCTTGTGGAAAGTCTCGAGGCGGTCGGAATACCCTCCTGCGGCATAAACGGCAAGGACGGTCATACCCTCTGTGCGAAGAAGAAGGTTTTCGAAAACGGTCTCGACATAGGTTTCGTAGGTGAGATCGAGAATGTGAATATATCGCTGGTGGGGACTCTTATTGACTCGGGATATGTGCCGGTCATAAGTCCGATAGGCGTGGATGCATATTCCCAGACATACAACATCAATGCGGATTATGCGGCAAGTGCCATAGCCGGTGCGCTGGGTGCCCAGAAGCTTGTGTTCATGACGGATGTGGAGGGAATTCTCAAGGACAAGGATGATCCATCCTCGATAATACGCCGCATGAACGTGTCAGAGGCAAAGGAACTTATCGCCGACGGTGTCATAAGCGGCGGAATGATCCCGAAGACCGAATGCTGCATAGATGCTCTCAGACGGGGAGTGAAGACTGTTCACGTGCTTGACGGCAGACTTCCTCATTCAATCCTGCTTGAGATTTTCACTGCCAGAGGTATCGGAACAATGGTCGTTCAGGAAAAGGAGGAAAGAGAATGACAAACGCTGAAGTCATAGCACTCGGAAAGGAAAACTATATGAAAAACTATTCCCAGTTTCCGCTTGCCATAAAAGGTGGAAAGGGGATGTATCTTTTTGATGAGGACGGTAAAAGCTATCTTGATTTTGTTGCCGGCATTGCCGTCAATGCCCTGGGGTACGGCGATGAGGATGAGAAGAAAGCCCTGCTGGAAGTCTTGGACAGCGGAGTGCTTCACACTTCAAATCTTTATTACAACAGCAAGGCGGTTCAGGCCGCGAAGCTTATCAATGAAATCGCGGGATCCTCACAGGTCTTTTTCTGCAACAGCGGCGCGGAGGCGAATGAGGCCGCGATTAAAATGGCAAGGAAGAGAGGCAGTGCGAAAGGAAAGAGCACAGTCATCTCATTCAACCATTCATTCCACGGCAGGACGTACGGTGCAGTGACCATTACAGGTCAGGATAAATACCACAAGGGTTTTTCTCCGATGCTTCCCGATGTCGTCTATGCTGATTTCAACGATATTGACTCAGTCAGAAAGCTCATGAATGACAGAGTTGCCGCAGTCATTGTCGAACCTCTGCAGGGAGAGGGAGGGATAATACCCGCAGATGCGGGATTCCTCTCTGCACTGCGCAGCCTGTGCGATGAGTATGACGCGCTTCTTGTTTTTGACGAAGTACAGTGCGGTATGGGAAGGACGGGAAAGCCTTTCTGCTTCCAGAATTATTCCGTCACCCCTGACATAATGACACTTGCCAAGGCGATAGGAGGAGGTCTTCCTCTCGGTGCGGCTGTCGCTTTTGAAAAGGCAGTGGACATATTCTCGCCCGGCGATCATGCCGCGACATTCGGCGGCAATGTGGCTTCCTGTGCTCTTGCCTGTGTGGTGCTCTCAAAGCTGGAGGCGCTTTCCGGTAACGCAAGAGTGAACGGAATGTATCTGAAAGAGAAGCTGGAGGAGATTGCCGGCAAATATCCTGACAAGGTGACCCAGGCACGGGGCATGGGCTTCATGCAGGGGCTTGAGCTGAAGGTTCCGGTAAAGGATGTTGTCCTGCAGTGTATGGAAAAAGGCCTGCTTGTATGTTCTGCCGGTGCCAATGTGCTGCGTTTCGTTCCGCCCCTCATTGCATCGGCGGATGATATTGACAAGGCTGCATCAATAGTCGCACAGGTCATGGGCGGGATGTGAGGCATCTGATGCCACTTGACGAAGTTCTGCTTTTGGTGCAAACTCGTCAAATGTTGTGGATAACAGCAATTTATCTTTGACCTGTGGAGCAGGAAGGGGGTGATGAATATATGGCATACGTAAAAGTTGACGAGAATGAACCTTTGGAGAAATCGATCAAGAGATTCAAGAGAATGGTCGAGAAGGAAGGTATCATCCGCGAATGGAAAAAGCGTCAGTATTATGAAAAGCCCTCTACAATCCTTAACAGAAAGAATAAGGCTCTTGCACGCAAGCAGATGAAGAAGGTCCGCAAGATCCATGCTTCAAAAGCTTATTGAGCTTAACTGATGTTTTTGACCGCTGACTTCTGTCAGCGGTATTTTTTTGCAAAAAAGAGATGAAAAATCCGGGTATTCCGCTGTACTCAGATTTTGACATTCTCCAGTGCCATGAGTTTTTCGATTCTTCTTGTGTGGCGTCCGCCTTCAAAGTCAGCATTTATGAAGGCATCCAGCATATCCTCAATGCTGTCACGGTAATCCATCCTTCCTCCGAAGGCGATGAAAGAGGGATTGTTGTGTCTTTTTGTCATCTCAGCTGAATACTTATCGCAGACAAGGGCACACCTTATTCCCCTTATCTTGTTGGCAGCCATGCTTATGCCGATTCCTGTCCCGCAGCATACGACACCGAATTCATAGCCTCCTTTCAGGTATTCAAGACATGCCTCCTCTGCCTTGTCGGGGTAGTCAACGGATTCCTCTGTTGCTGTACCGAGATATGTGACTTCATATCCTCTGTTTTCAAGATGCCTTACTATTCTCTGTGCAAGTTCTACTGCACCGTGATCATTCGCAACAACGACTTTAGCCATTCTATATCCTTGAGTTTTGATTTCACTCAGTTTAACATAAGATGTACAGGAAGAAAACATGGCACAGATTTATGTAAGCGGACACCGCAATCCCGATATGGACTCAATTGCCTCTGCAATTGCATACTCAAGACTCAAGAATATTCTGGACGGTGAGAACCAGTATGTTCCAATAGCACTGGGACCTCTCAACGTACAGTCAAAGGCGGTTCTTGAAGGACTCGGCATTCCTTCTCCGCTTTTTGTGAAGGATGTCTTCAGCCGCGTGTGTTCCGTATACAGGAAGCCCACCATGGTTCTTGATCCGGATGATCCTGTGTATGAACTGGTGAATATGTATAATCAGAACAATCCTTCCGTCGTCACAATAATGGACGGTGATGAGTTCCGCGGACTTCTGTCAATTGATGAGATCAACCGTTATTTCCTCAGGGAAAACACCGGACAGAGGCCTGTCTATGACATCCTCCTCAGGAACATTCCACGTGTCATCAAAGGGTTTTTCCTCAAAAAAGGCGGACAGGAGATGATTCATGCCGCGATCATGGTCGGGGCAATGGACTACAAGGTTTTCTGCCGCCGTCTGTCTGAATGCGGGACGAAGCCAGTGCTTGTGGTCGGGAACAGGCTTGACCATATAAAAGCCGCACTTGATGCCGGACTTCCCGGCCTGATCCTGACAGGGATGAGTGAAGACGGACTCCAGCAGATCGATCTGAGTCGTTACAATGGATTTGTCTACGTCTCCCATGAGGATACCGCAGAAACAATAAGGCTTCTGCGTCTTTCCGTTGCTGTCGATACACTGCTGGTGCATAAGAATACGGTCAGGATAACTGATGACATGCTTTTCGAAACCGCCAAGGGAATTCTTGCAGAGAGTGAGGAGAGGGGACTTCCTGTATTTTCCCATCTGACAGATGAGTACATAGGTTTCATCACGAGGCGGTGCTTTCTCAACATGCCGAGACAGAAGATAATCATGGTGGACCACAATGAGGCAATGCAGTCTGTTCCAGGACTCGAGGATGCCGAGATAGTGGAAATCCTTGACCATCACAGGCTGGATGCACCGAAGACACGCAATCCGATTTCCATAATTGCCTCTCCTGTGGGCTCGACATGCACGATTGTCTATGATCTTTACCAGAGACACAGTGCTGATCTTGACGAGCCTACCGCAAGACTCCTGCTTGCAGGCATCTCTTCTGATACCGTGATGCTGAAAAGCCCCACGGCAACTTCTCTTGACATGCATGCGGTCAGCGAGATCTGTTCGGCCTTCAGCATTGACTATGATGCATTCTGCAGGGAGCTTTTCTCAAACGGCTCGTCGCTGTCTTCCCTTGATCCTGCAAAGGCCGTGTCTTCCGATTTCAAGATATACAGCGAGTGTGCGGTGCGTTTCGGCATCGGACAGGTTGAAGTCACGACATTCTCTGACCTGAGTGATGTAAGGGACAGGTATCTTGCTGCCCTTGAGAGTCTGAAGAAAGCTGAGAAACTTGAGTGGACGATGCTGCTTGTCACGAATGTGATGAGCGAGGAGTCAATGCTGATCGCCACTGAGTACAAGAAAAACTACAAGCTGCTGTATGAGGAAAGGGAGAAGGGTGTGTATTACCTTCCCGGGGTGCTTTCAAGAAAGAAGCAGCTGCTTCCCGAGATCATAAGAGTCCTTTCCTAGTCGATACCCTGGATTTTTATTATCGTCGGGAGCTGTCTGATCGATGTGAGCATCTTCCTCATTTCTATCTCGTTGTTGGCACTGACCGTGAAGGTTCCTGAAAGACCTTCCGGACATACATCAAGAGAACCTGCAATGAGACGACCGTTGTATTTCTTGACGGCTCCGTCGATTTCACCGAAAAGCTCTGCATTCATTTTCGCAGTGACCTTGAAGCGGCGCACAAGTTCATGGCTGTCCCATTCGACAGGCACAAGACGTTTGTCCGCTTCCGCCATGTTTGCAAGGTTCTTACAGTCCTTGCGGTGTATAACATAGCCGCGTCCTCTGGTGACATAGGCTACAATGTCATCCCCGTATACCGGATTGCAGCATTTCGCGAAGTCGAAGAGAATGTTGCTGTTGTTGTTTATGATGACTGTGGAGCTTGATTTTTCCGTGGGAATGAACTTGATGCCCTGCATCAGAGGAATGATCGGCTTGAGCGGCTGTGCCTGTTCAGCCGGTTTCTCATCCTTCTTCTTCTCATTCTGTGCCGGCTGTACATTCTGGTTCTTGTTCAGCCATGCCATGATCTTCTTCCTTGCGGAAGAGGTCTTGGCCATTTCCAGCCATTCATGATGGGGGTGGGCGGAAGGGGATGTGAGAATCTCGACAACCTGGGTGTTTCCAAGCGGCTTGCTTAATGGAATGATCGAACCGTCCGCCTTCGCACCGGTTGTATGCACACCGATTTCAGTGTGGATCTTGAAGGCGAAATCCAGTGCGGTCGCACCTACCGGCAGTTCGATGACCCTTCCCTGAGGAGTGAAGACGACGATGGAATCCTTCAGCAGCTCGTTCTTGATTTCATCCATGTAGTCTTCGTTCTGCTCGATTTCCTTTGACCAGTTCTTTATCTTGTTGATGATCTTCTGGTAGTTTACGCTGTCATAATTCTTCCATGTTCCGGACTCGGAACCGGTTGAGGCTTTGTATGACCAGTGGGCGGCAACACCTTCCTCTGCCGTCTTGTCCATTTCCCTTGTCCTGATCTGGATTTCAAGATGCTTGTTGTTCGGACCGAGAACAGTTGTATGGAGACTCTGGTAATTGTTGGTCTTCGGCATTGCGATGTAGTCTTTGAACCTGCCTTCGATCGGAGGCCATGTCTGGTGGATTATGCCGAGGATAGTATAGCATTCGCTGACAGTGTCGCAGATGACACGCACACCGAGAACATCGAAGATCTCGTCGATTTCCTTTTTCCTGCGCTTGATTTTCAGATATACCGAATAGACATGCTTCACCCGTCCTTTCACCGATACATTTGTGATCCCTGCCTTCGCACATGCAAGGAGGATGGTTTTCTGCACGCTTTTGATATAGGCATTGTACTCTCCTTTCTTCGAGAGGAGAAAATCGGAAATATACTGGTAGGTGTCCGGTTTGAGTGTCTTCAGTGAAAGATCCTCAAGCTCTGTCTTCATCCATGAGATTCCGAGGTTGCCGGCAAGAGGTGCAAAGATGTCCAGACAGTCCTGGGCGATTTCCTTCTGCCTCTGCGGGGCGAGGGATGACAGCGTCCTCATATTGTGAAGCTTGTCGGAAAGCTTGATTATTATGACCCTCATGTCCTTGCCCATGGCAAAGAACATCTTTCTTATCGTTTCGGCTTCCTGAAGGCTTTTTGATTCGCTTTTCAGCTTTGAGATCTTGGTCACACCGTCAACCATCTGGGCGACTTCCGCACCGAAGCGGTTCTCGATATCCTTGAGTGTTGCATCGGTGTCCTCAACCACATCGTGAAGCAGTCCCGCACAGATCGTGTCGGCATCCATGCCGAGCTGGATGAGGATTGAACCGACAGCAAGAGGATGTATGATATACGGCTCGCCGCTTTTCCTTTTCTGCTCACCGTGCAGCTCGTCCGCATATAAAGCGGCGGAGAGTATCTTCTCCTGATCTTCCTTTGGATACTGGAAGGCTTTCTGATAGAATTTCTGGACTAGCTGCTCATGCATTATTCTCTCTCTCTCCGCTGACTACTCTTTCCCTTCCCGCAAGATCCTTTGCTGTGCGGACACGGGTGAAGCCGTTTTGGGTAATTATCTCGCTAAGTGCGCTTGTCTGTCTATAGTCGCATTCGATTGCCAGAAGGCCGCCTCTGACAAGGTGCTGTGCAGCCCTTGAGGCAATCTTCCTGCAAAGCCCGAGGCCGTCTATGTCATCGTCGAAGAGTGCAAGAGCCGGTTCTTTCCTCACTTCCGGAGAAAGGGTTTCAAGGTAGTCTTTCCTTATATATGGGGGATTCGAGATGATAACATCGAAATCCCTGTCCCCGATATTCTCAAAAAGATCACTGAGTATGAAATTCACGGGAAGGGAAGGGGGAAGCAGCGCTTTTGCATTTGCCCTGGCGCATTCAAGAGCCTTCCGGCTTATATCGCACAGTGTCAGCGACGAGACAGATGCATTTGCCGCTGCAGCGATGCCGGCGCAGCCCGTACCGGTGCACATGTCAAGGATTTTCGCATCTTTCCTGCCGTTCAGGAACTCAAGTGCGGTCTCGACAAGAGTTTCTGTGTCAGGACGCGGTATGAGCGTATCGGGCGTGACTTTGAAATCAAGGCCGTAGAATTCCCTGTGACCCGTGATGTATGAAAGAGGAGTGTGGGAACATCTTTCTTCCACTGCAGAGAGAACTTTTCTGACATCAGCCTCTTCTACTTCTTTCTCACTTTCCAGAATCTGTCTTGTTTTTGAAAGAGAGAGAAAACGGGAGAAGAGGACCTGAACTTCAAGATATGGAAGTTCGATGCCTGCTTCTGCAAGCTTTCCTGCGGCAGTTTCCTTCAGTTCCCTCAGTTTCATAGATTCTTAAGCGCTTCTTCACCGGCTGCGATCTTCAGCGGCTCGATGACTTCATCAAGGTCGCCGTTTATGATCTGGTCAAGATGGTAGAGCGTGAGGTTTATGCGGTGGTCCGTAACCCTGTTCTGTGGGAAGTTGTATGTCCTGATACGCTCAGAGCGGTCCCCGCTTCCGACCTGGCTCTTCCTTTCTGCGGCTCTTTCCGCCCTCTTGCGGCTTTCCTCCATGTCGTAGAGTCTTGCCCTGAGGACACGCAGAGCCTTGTTCTTGTTCTTCAGCTGGCTTTTCTCATCCTGCTGGATGACAACGATGCCGGTCGGCAGGTGGGTGATCCTCACGGCGGAATCGGTGGTGTTGACGCATTGACCGCCCGGACCTCCGGCTCTCATCACATCTATCTTGAGATCTTCCTGCCTTATTTCGATATCTGTTTCCTCCGCTTCGGGAAGAACGGCGACAGTGACAGCCGAGGTGTGGATCCTTCCGCTGGATTCGGTTTCAGGAACCCTCTGGACACGGTGCACACCGCTTTCAAAACGCAGGGAGGCATATACATCCTTTCCTGAAATGGAGCATACGATTTCCTTGTAGCCGCCCACGCCGCTCTCGCTTGAGTTCATCACCTCCAGCTTCCATCTTTTTGATTCTGCGTAATGGGTGTACATCCTGAAAAGATCGGCAACGAAGAGGGATGCCTCATCACCGCCGGTTCCGGCTCTTATTTCCATGATGATGTTCTTTCCGGCAAGAGGATCTGGTGGAATGAGGAGCATCTTGCAGTGCTTCTCTTCCTTTCCGGCATCCTCCTCAAGCTGTGAAAGCTCTTCTTTTGCCATTTCCTGCATCTCGGGATCGCTTTCCGCCCTGATCATCTCCTTCGCTTCCTCGATCTGGCTGAGTATTGATGCCAGATTCCTCAGGCTGTCGACGATGGGTGCGATGCGGCTTCTCTCCTGAGTAAGCTCTGCATATTTCTTCATGTCCTTCATCACAGTGCTGTCGGAAAGTGCGCTGTCTATCGACTCAAGCTGTGATTCGAAGTCCTTAAGTTTTTCTACCATATGATTCTCCACAGATTTTAACTAGATGAATATATCAGAGGGAGAGCGCTTGGTCTAGCCCATCAGGGATGAGTACAGATTCTGTCCGTATTCCCTCAGCGCGACAAGAGTGAGCTTGTCTTTCGCACTGGTTCCGATGGAATTGAGCTTCTCCGTTATCTCGTTCATGTATGAGTTGTAATCGGGATTCCGGTTGAAAGGCTGAAGAAGGCGTGTGGCACAGTAGTTCTTCCACAGTATCTTCTCGTTCTCACTCAGGACTTCCGGCCAGTTTCGCGCAACCTGTCTGAAAAGCAGCTTGCTGATCTTGTCCGAGTCGAAATGCCAGACGGTCTTCAGTTTTTTCTCGGGAGGATAGGCATTGACCATTTTCATGTTTATCCTGTCGTTCTCTGAATAGAAGCTGTCTGAATATATTCTGAGATCCGGATCAAGTGAGGAATTGTCGCTCTCGCTCCTCTGCGGGGCTGAGACGAAGCGCCTGAGTATTTCCGCCTTGTTCTGTCTGATGAATTTCACATTTCTGTGCATGAGCTCAAGGTCTATCATCAGTCTTTCCTGAACTTCCTTCACGCCTGTGAGTATTCCGATCGGTGCAATGTACGGACAGCGGTTCGTGCTTATGTAGACAAGGCCTTTTGTCCTGAGTATGTCATCACCTTCAAGCAGCGCCTCTGCATTCTCCGTCAGGTCGAAGCAGATGACGGTGCTGGATCTTCTGGCCTCGAATGTGAGCGGACATACGGGACGTGAGAAACCCCTCTCACTGGAAAACGCCTGACATGTGTACATGACAGGTGTGCTGTGCATTGTGTCAAGAAGGGCATTCACCCGGCTTTTCGTCCTGTTGTTGAAATAGAAGCTGAAAAGCTGTGGCTGGACTGTTTTTATGAGCTTTGCGACATTTATTGTGGCAAACACATCCACCAGAGCATCATGCGCTCCCTCCTGGGGGATATTGTTGTCTTCCGTGAGATGCACAAGCTTGAAAGAGGTCCGTCCTTTCTCGTTTTTGTGAAGAAATTTCATGCCATCCGGACGGAAATCGTGCACGGCCCTGACAAGATCGAGGATATCCCATCTTGAACAGCCGTTCTGCCACTCCCTCTCATAAGGGTCCATGAGATTCCTGTAAAGGGTGTTCCTTATGAATTCGTCATCAAATGCTATGTTGTTGAATCCGGTCACTATGGTGCCGGGAACGGAGAATTCCCTGTTCAGCTTTGTTATGAAGTCGTATTCGCCGATGCCTTCTTTCAGTGTCTGCTGCGGGGTTATGCCGGTCACAAGACAAGAAGAGGGGCTCGGCAGATAATCTGGAGCGATCCTGCACAGCATGACAAGCGGATCCTTTATGACTTTAAGGTTCATGTCGGTCCTTATGCAGGCCGCCTGTGCTATTCTGTCTGCTTTCGTATCAAGTCCGAAAGTCTCAAGATCGTAGAACAAAAACGTGCTGGGCATGTTTTCATTGTATTTGCTAATCGCGTTTTTTTCCACAGGTCTGATGTGCAACTTTTCCCATCCACGGGTTTTCCTTTTGTGAAATCCCAGGCAAGTCTCTTAACTAAAAAACGGGGAATGCGCTAAATTAGTTCTGTTCAGCTTATGAAATTGACAGGTGAGGTTACTGTATTATATGAAGGATTCCCGCAGATCGATCATATCATGGGCGCTGTATGACTGGGCAAACAGTGCGTTTGCGACAACTGTCATGGCAGCGTTCTTTTCCATTTTCTTTTCCAGCTACTGGTCTCTGAATCAGGACAGCGGACTTACCACTTTCTGGCTCGGCATCGCGAATTCAGTCGAGAGCCTTATAGTAGCTGTTCTTGCCCCGATGCTCGGCGCGGTTGCCGACTGCGGAGGCTACAGGAAGAAATTCCTTGTCTTCTTCTCGTTTCTGGGCGCTCTTCTCACCGGATGCCTCGGCATGGTGCATGCCGGAGGATGGATCGCGGCCATGTTCATCTATGTGATCGCATGCGTGGGTTTTGCGGGAGCGAATATCTTTTATGATGCGCTGCTTCCTGTGGTTGCAAGCGAGAAGAAAGTCGACTTCGTATCGGCGCTCGGCTATTCTCTGGGCTATATAGGAGGAGGGCTTCTTTTCCTGGTGAACGTGCTGATGTATCTTTTCCCCGGCGTTTTCGGCCTGAGCACAACGGATTCCGGAGTACAGGCTGTGAAGGCATCTTTCATAATGGTTGCACTCTGGTGGATTGTCTTCACGCTCCCTCTCATCTTTTTTGTAAAGGATGATGCCGGGAAAAGCAGCGTGAAAGTCTCAAAGGCTGTCGCTGAAGGCTTTGCCGATGTGGCACGCACTTTCAGGTCGCTCAGGAAACTGAAGATGACAGCTCTCTTCCTGGTGGCATTCTGGTGCTACATTGACGGTGTTGACACAATTATCCGCATGGCTGTCGACTACGGTACGGCACTTGGCTTCCCGTCAGAAAGCCTTATCGTCGCACTTCTCATAACCCAGTTCGTGGCATTCCCCGCCGCACTTGCCTATAACAGCTTCGGAAAGAAGATCGGGCACAAAAAAGCCATACTTGTCGCAATAGGAGGCTATGCACTTGTCAGCGCGATCGGCTTCTTCATGACAAATGTGGTGCAGTTCTACATCCTGGCATGCATCATCGGGCTTTTCCAGGGAGGCATACAGGCGCTGAGCCGTTCATATTTCACGCGCTTCGTTCCATCCGGCCATGAGGCCCAGTTCTTCGGCTTCTACAACATGCTGGGCAAATTCGCGGCAATCATAGGTCCGGCCCTTATGGGTATAGTCACTCTTGTCTCCGGCAGTCACCGTGCCGGTATCCTTTCTCTCATAATTCTCTTTGCCGCCGGCGGAATTCTGTTGTATAAAGTAGATGAGGAAAGGGGAATAAGAGAGACAAAGGAGTTTGCAGAACTGTCTGAATGATGGAGGTCAGAGTGTCTGTGAAGCGGACTTTACCGGTTATTGTTTTTATGCTATGCGTGCCTTTCGTTTTTGCCGCGCAGGCTGTCGATATACAGCAGGTCCAGCTTGCCGTACAGGCGGCAGGCGGTGCCGTGCTTTCCACTTTTGCCGCGACAACATCAGTGCCTGCTGTCACGCTGGATGGAGTTGAGGTAGAGCGTTTCAGTGACGAGGATGAGGAAGATGAGGCATGGCTGACGTACCTCAGGAGCGATGTGGCATCAATGTGCGAGCAGCTGGAGAACCCGTCTCAGGGCAGGTATATGTCGCTTTTTGAAAGAGTCATGCTGGCGGCTTCCACCCGCATATCACCAATATGCAAGGCGGCTGTGAGCTATCTTGAGGCTCTTGATCTTGAAGAGGGCGATGCCGTGATTGACGGTGTCATTGTCTTCACGGGTGATGATCTTGACACATCATCGCTTTCAAATCTTGTCGGACTTTACCTTATGAGAGACTTCTCTTCCATTGATTTTTCCATAGCTGTCTCCATAATCGTTTCAGGTGCTGCCTTTTCTTCTCCGCTTGCATTCGAGGGACGTCTTTCGGTATGCGGAAGCAATGAGTATGGCGGAATAATCTTGACCTGTGAAAGTATGACATGCAACAATCAGGAAATAACAATTGCGCCGATGTTTTTTGCGGCAGGCTGAAACAATACAAAGGAGGATTGAGATGGAGGAAAAGGTTTTCTCTTTTCTTGCCAGAAACAATCTGCTGACAAGACAGATTGATGACGAGAAGCTTCTTTCATTCTTTATGAGTGAGATGGATAAGGGTCTGAGCGGACAGGAGAGTTCTCTTGCCATGATACCCACATATGTGAGCGAAGTGGATAAAGTGCCTGCAGGGGAGCGTGTCATTGTGCTTGATGCGGGCGGTACGAACTTCAGGACATGCCTTGTCTCATTCGATGATGAAGGCAGACCGAGCATGGAGGATTTCAGGAAAGTCGGCATGCCGGGTGTGAAGAGCGAGGTGAGCAGAAAAGAGTTCTTCTCGATTCTTGCCGACAATGTCGAGCGTTTCATTGACAAGTGCGACAGGATAGGTTTCTGCTTCAGCTATGCTGCGAAGATAACAGAGGATCATGACGGTCTTCCCATCGTATTCTCAAAGGAGATCAAGGCACCGGAAGTGATCGGGCAGCCTGTTGCTAAGTGCCTCCTCGAGGAGCTTGCCAGAAGAGGTCATGATGTTTCCAAAAAGAAGTATTCTGTAGTCAATGATACTGTTGCAACCCTGCTTGCATGCAAGGCCGGCTACAGGGAGCCTTCATCCGGTTCGATCGGCTTCATCCTGGGCACAGGCACAAACACCGCTTACAGCGAGAAGATTTCAAACATCGGCAAGCTGGGTTTATCCTCTCAGGGATCCATGATCATCAATGTCGAGTCCGGAAATCTCGACCTGAGACTCGGCCCGGCAGATGAATCATTCTTTGCAATGACAAAGAATCCTGATGTGTATCATTTCGAGAAGATGATCAGCGGAGCATATCTCGGCCCGTTCGCACAGCATGTCATACAGCTTGCCTGTGAGGATGGCGTGTTCTCGCCTGAGTTCGTGAAGCGTTTCTCAAAGATTGAGAATCTTACCACGACTCAGATGAGCAACTACCTTGAGATGTGCCACAACAAGGATTATGTGCTTGTCAGCTGTGTTGCGGATAACGAGAAGGATGCATGTGCGCTCTGGCTCATTCTCCGCGCTGTGATTGAAAGGGCGAGCAAGCTTACGGCAATGAATCTTTCCGCCGCAGTTCTCAGAACCGATGCAGGTGTCAATCCCCGCTATCCTGTGATCGTCAATGCCGACGGTACCACATTCTATAAAACGGAATTCATGCTTGAGTACACAAAGTACTATCTGCATGAATTCCTTGAGAAGAAGCACGGACGCTTTACGAAACTCATCCGCATTGATGACAGCCCCGCACTTGGAGCTGCCATTGCGGGCCTGTCAGTCTAAGGCTTTGTCCGCTTCATCTATCAGAGAGCGCTGCCATGACAGAAGTCTGTCATGCAGTGCTTCTTTTTTGCCCTTCACATCAACGAGAACCCTGAGGACGCTTTCTGTGCCTGACGGGCGGAGCCACATGTAGGCAGCGTGATTGCCGTCCTTGTCCAGAAGGATCATCTTCAGACCGCCCTTTGCGGCAGGGGAGCGGAATTTCTCTCCGATTCCGGTCACTTCATTCACACCTTCCGTCTGATGCACTTCGTAGCTTACGATGCCTTCTTCCTCAAAGTGCATGTTCTGCCACTGAAGGACAAAAAGTTTCTCATATTCTTTCTTGAGTTCTGCCCATGCGGTATGCCTGACATACATTTTCGCAAGTTTCGAGAACGCTCCGGTTGTCGTGTAGACAGGCAGTGCGTTTATCAGGCCTTCTATCGAAGGTTTGTCCTCACACTTTTCTCCGCTCAGCTTTTCAACTGCATATCGGTAGAGACCTTCATCCGCAAAAAGCTTGAGGACACTCATGATGGAGTTGAGAGGGTCCCTCACCTTTGCAGGGTCGGTTATGTTGCCTCCGTTGCTGCCCTCGCCGAGAATATGCACGACATAGCCTTCATCTCTGAGTTTTGCCGCAAGGTTCACGACATTAGCTTCTCCGACCTCAGCGCGGAAAACCCTGGCGCCGAAACATTCCGCAATCCTGTCTATTCTCTCAGAGGTGGGACAGTTGACAGCAACTGCGAGGTTCTGTGTTTTCCTGTAGCTCAGGTCTGCAAGTTCGATCGCAACCACCAGAGCGAAAACTTCCTGGGCTTCAAGTATGAGACTTTCACCTGTGGATTCCTTTATGTAGACGAAGTTGCCCCTGTCCCCGTCGTTGTCGGGACAATAGCCCAGAATGAAGGAATGGTCACTGTCATAGCACTTTTTGAGCTCGTCACGGCATGGAATGAGATTTTCACCTTCCGGAACAATGGCATGGACGACAGCACCTGCCTTGTTGTTAACATAGTGAGTCCTGCATCCGATTGAGGAGAGGAACTCCTCATCGATTGAAAGGCTTCTGGCCGAACCGTTCAGCTCTCCGACTATGCCGCAGTCTGCCCTGAAGGATGGAGTGACTCCTGCGGTCTTCAGCACGAAGTCCCTGTAGTAGGAAAGCGCTTCCGCCTTGTCCTGAGTGTAATGAGAAAGAATCCTGTCGAGAACGGCCTCATCGGCTGCGGCACTCAGTTTCTTCATCTCCTGTGTGACATCATCATGGCTGATGCAGTCTCTAAGTGCATCTGCAAGTCTGTCGGAGATGCTTCTTTCATATACACCGCCGTCATAGCCGAACTTGAAGCCGTTGTGACCTATCGGGTTGTGGCTTGCCGAGATGTAGCAGAAGGCATCAAACCCCGCATGGGAGTATGCCATGGTCTCAGGCGCCGCAGAGATGAAAAGGTATGTGACATCCGCACCGAGCGCACAGAGCACCCTCATTGTTATGTATGAAAGTATTCTTCCTGTGGGCCGGGCATCGACTGCAAGCAGCACCTTCGCATTCTTTTTGCCCAGTCCTTCATAGAAGACTTTCGCAATGGCTGCGCAGATCACGCTGTCGGCATCGCTTATCGTCTCTCCCGCATCTTCCTCATTCTTGCTTGATGCAAATACATTCCTCCAGCCGGAAGCGGAGAGGATATATGAGGAAAGGGCGGACCTGACTTCTTCGGCAGAAACGTTCACGCCCCTGAGCGGATCAGCCGAAGTGTCGCAAATAAAATAACCTGTTTTACTGTCAATGTATTTCATATTCCCTGATTATAGCAGAAGAAGAGCGGTTGTGACACAAAAAGAACAGGGCGGTAGCTATAATTTCCATCTGGGGCTATAATCCTGTTCCATGAAGAAAAGCGTACTGGCAATTCATGATCTTTCGTGCCATGCGGCAAGCAGCCTTTCCGTTGTGCTGCCGCTGCTTCTTGCTGCGGGACTGGACACTTCGTTTCTTCCCAGTGCCCTGCTGTCGAGTCAGTCGGATGGTTTTGACAATCTCTTTGTCAGGGACCTGAGCCGCGAATGTGATGAGATAATGGAGAGGTGGAAGTCTTACTCCCTTCATTTCGACTGTCTGTATACAGGTTATCTTGCTTCTGAAAGCCAGCTGGAACTGGTGCTCAGGGCACGCAGTTCGTTTCTTTCTCCTTCCGCCCTGATTGTGACGGATCCTGTTATGGGGGATGAGGGAAAACTGTACCAGAATCTCGGCTCGTCGCATATAGCGATGATGAAGAGTCTTTGCCGCGGATCTTCGGTGATAACCCCGAATTATACAGAGGCTCTGCTCCTTGCCGGAAGGAGTGATGGTTACACTGCTGAGACAACTCTTCATGAGGCGGAAGAACTTGCCACCAGGCTGTCATCCGAATGCACTTCCTCTGTGATCATCACGAGCATTCCTCTCTCAGGAGGCATTTATGCGAATCTGGCATGTGACGGCACTCAGGTGCGTGCATTCACATATGAGGACCTGCACGCAAGCTATCCCGGATGCGGAGATATGTTCGCATCGCTTCTTGTGGCTTTTCTCCTCAACGATGAGAGCTTCTTCGTCTCGGTGCACAAAGCAGGTGAGATTGCAAGCTATGCGATAAGGGAAACTCTGAAGGAGAAAAAGGAAAGACGGGAAGGCGTATCGGTTTCCCATGCAGTCAGAAGGATGCTGGAGATGAAATTCTGATCATTTTTTCTCAAGATAGGCTGAGAAAGGCTTCAGTTTAACCTGTGAGAAATCGCTTCTCAGTGCGAGCCTGTCCAGATATGCTTCAATTGCCTCTCTGTTGTCCTCATACATCTTCTTCCCGCCTTCAGCGAGTATCTTCATGCTTTCTTCCCTTGTGTCGTCAAGCTTTATTTTTTCTTTTGTCACGATGCCGCTGATTCTTGTGTAGCGTACGTCGCTCAATGACGAGAGAACCTGGTCGACGAGATCCATCTGGGCATTCGGGTATATCTTCATCACAGGTTCAGCCCATCCTGCAACCCCGTTTAAGGCTTCTTTCGGGTTGAATCTGTATATTCCCCTTGCGGTTGAAAGCGAGAGGATGTGAAAGACCGTGCATGATGGATAAAGCTTTCTTGCCTCTTCATATGCAAGCAGTGCCGGGTTGTTCGCCATGACACCTCCGTCAAGCAGTGCAGCTTCCTTTCCCTGCGGTGTCACGGTGTACAGAGGAGGAAAGTACAGAGGAGCTGCAGCCGATGCCCTGGCAGCTGTTGCCGCGCCAGTATCCTTCCAGCTGTTGTAGGAAGAGAGGATTTCGCCTTTTCCTCCAATGCTGTCGTATGAGACGACCATGACAGGAACCATCGCATCGCTGAGTTTCACCTCGCCGAAAGTGCCGATGAGGAATTTCTCAAGAGAAGAAGAGTCGTATTTGTCTGTGAACACACTGCCGAACAGTCTGTTTCTGGATGAGAAGATTTTTCTGGCGTTTTCGGTGTACAGGGTTTTGAAGCATGCCGGATCCGCAGTGCGCTCGATATAGCCGTCAGTTACATCAGCATGGCTGAAGAGACCGGTTCTGACGTGTCTTGTGACGGCACACTCTCCTCCTTCTTCCTTTCTCACATTCACTTCCTTCATTGCCAGTCCAAGTGCAAGAAGCGCTCCTGTCGAGGTCCCCGCGATCAGGTCGAAATGGGAATACAGCGGCCTCATGTCGCCTTTTGATCTCAGATAGTCATTCATGGCTGACAGCAGCACGGCAGGAACGATTCCCCGTATGCCGCCTCCGTCTATTGAAAGGATGTATCTTTCCTCAGAAGCTTCCTTCTGTTTCTTCCATGGAAATTTGAACACGCTCATGCTATAATCCGCTCCATGTATGAGAACTGTAGATTATGCCCGAATTTTTGTGAAGTGGACAGACATAAGACAAAAGGCGCATGCGGACAGACTGACAGGGTCAGGATCGCATGGTCCGGCCTTCATAAGGGAGAAGAACCCCCTGTAAGCGGAGAATACGGTTCCGGCATGATATTCTTCACGGGCTGTCCTCTGGGCTGCCGTTTCTGCCAGAATTATCAGATATCATCACCGCGGGATGATGCATACGGCATAGAGGTCACGACAGATGAGCTGAGTGAGATCATGCTTGCCCTTCAGGATTTCAAGGCTGCCAGCCTCAATTTGGTAACCGGTACTCACTTTATACCCAGTATTGCAGCATCTCTTGACATTGCAAAGAAAAAGGGCTTCTGTCTGCCCGTTGTGTGGAATTCATCGGGATATGAAAGTCAGGAAGGCTTACAAATAATTGATCCATACATAGATGTCTATCTGGTTGATGTTAAGACCTATGACAGGAATGTCGCTGCGAAATTCTGCGGCAGGGCACGCTACTGTGACTATATGGATTCAGTGATGGATTTCATTGTATCCCGTCATCCTCATACGGATCTGGACAGGATGAAGGGGACACTTGTGCGTCATCTTGTTTTTCCGGGTGAGCTTGATGCGACAAAACAGTTCCTTGTCAGATTCGCACAGAAGTACAGGAAAAGCTGCTATCTGTCCCTCATGGTCCAGTTCATACCGCCCAGGGGGGATGTGTATTTTCCTCCTGTGAGTGATGAGGAATATGATGAGCTGATAGACATGCTTGATATCCTGGGCATCGATGACGGCTTTGTGCAGGACAGGAGCGATGACGATATCCTGTGGATACCGGATTTCAGGAAAGATGTTCCTTTCCCCTCATCATTCGCAGCTGCCCTGCCTTATTTCCTTGAACTCAAGAGAAAGAAGCTCAGCCTATAGTCGTTCCGGTATACTCCATGCCTGTGAGTATGGCCATTGTGTTTGCGATATTACGGCCTTCCGCACAGATGACCTTCATGCCGCTTTCCTTTGCCATGCCTGAGGCGATAGGATCAAATGGTGTGTTCTTTCCCGGTTCCCATGTGGTTCCGACCATGGCGATGAAGTCATCCCATGAAATATCATCCAGAGGTTCCGCATCGGGATTCTTTCTCGGATCGTCTGTATATACTTTTGCGATATTCGAGAGATTGATCACCGTTCCGGCATTGAAGCGGCGGGCAAGGTAGACAGCGTCCGTATCGGTTGAGAAACCGGGCTTCCATCCTGCCGCAACGAGAACCTGTGATGAGAATGAGATATCATCGGCAGTCGGGTCTGTCACGAGTTCGTCTGTGACATACTCGCTGAAGATGGCCCTCACGAGGCTTCCGTTGAGGTGCGTGGCCCTGATCCCGAGCCAGTCCTGCTCACTGCTGCTGCAGTCCTTCCTGACATCCCTGAGCGCATTCTGGTATATTCTTGCGGGAGCTCCGCCTCCGCATACGAAGATAAGCTTGCGTGTTCTGTCCTCATCAAGATATTTCTTCATCTCAGTATAGAAGGATGAGAGAAAAGAGGAGTCAACTTTATCCGGCGCGATGATCGATCCGCCAAGCGAAATAACTGTAATATTGCTCATGCCGTTCTCCTTGAAACACCATGAATCATATCTGAAAGAGCGTTTTTAGCCAATTATGAGGAAAAATTTGTATATAGGGTATCAATAAAATTCGGAGGATATGAAAATGAATGACATGAATTCAGCTTTGATTGAAGGAACCGTGGTGGCATCTCCCGCGGTCAAGGCGAAAAGCACAGTATCGGGAAGCAGTCTTGTCATGTTCAGGATTGCGTCAAACAGGTACTACAGGGACAGAAAGAATGAAGAAGGAAAATGGCTGGCGGACACACTTTATCTGGACATAGCCTGCTGGGGCTCGCTGGGAGACTTCTGCATGGAGTCGATCTGCAAGGGACAGACGGTAAGGGTAGTGGGCAGAATAAAGAATTCAACCTACAAATCTCCCGACGGAAGCCGTGAATACTCCAGATTCAGCATTCTTGCCCAGCATATAACATTCCGCCAGAGGAAACAGAACGGGGAAGGTGAGAAGGAAGAAGAGATCACTCTCAATGCCGGCAATGAGGATGATGCCGCTCTTCTTGCCGAACCTATTGTTGTATACGAATATTAATTCCTATAACGGTATAGTAATTTCTGTTTAAAATATGAGGTGCAGGTCTGTATCAGACTCTGCCCTTCATTTTTTACGCCGTTCTTGTGTGATGGCTTTCTCCTGCATTATATTTAAAGTGTCAGGAGGATGGATTATGGAAAACATCAGGGCTCAGGATTTCGAGAGCCGTATCAGGGAAAAGGAATACTGTGTTCTTTTATTCTGTTCACCGATGAATGTGAACTGTGTTCTTGCGGAAAACGCCCTTTCCTGCCTTGAAGATGGGTACAGTGAAAACACATCTTTCTTCAAAAGCGACATAACGGAAGATGTGGCTCTTGCACAGAAGTTTTCAGTGTTTTCAGTACCGAGAGTGTGTCTTTTCCACAACGGGTCACCGGTGGATGCGCTTACCGGTGCCGTGTCGCACAGTGTGATGAAGGCATTCCTTGACAGGACGATCTCTCATTGAGGAACGTATTCGCCGCTTGTGTTAGGATAGCCGAAAGTCTCGCCTCTTGTCGTGCATATGTAGAAGTCTGTTTTCGTATTCGTGTCATGACTGCCGAGTCTTCTGCACACGCTTCTTGTTGAAGTCGCTTCTTTTGAGTTGAATGCGTCTGACAGCCATGCGAATTCATTTCTGAGCTGGTTGTAACTTGCCTCCACCTGTCTGCTGCCGAAGCCTGAATAGGATGTTGTCTCACCGTTGGTGTAGACAAAAGCATCAAGTATCTCACCGTTGCCTGAGGCTGTGTCATACAGCACGAACACGCCGTTGTTGGATGCAAGTGTCTCACCTGAGTGCGCATAAAGGTTTATGACTCTGCTTCCGTCTTCATTCACTGTGATCTCATCTTCTCCCTCAGCATCCCAGAATATTACAATGTAGTCGCCGACTTTCACGTCGATGGAAGGAAGAATATAAGAGTGGTTTTCGTATCCTTTCGTTCCGTCCATAACGCATAAGCCTTCCGTGTTGCCTTTTGTATGCACTTCAAGCTCGATCCTGTCCGGTTGCGTTTCCGTTCCACGGGAGGAGAATTCATTTATGTACAGTTCGGGTATTTCCTCGTTCCGTCCGTAAAGCTTCATCCGTACGGCAGTACTGTTGTAGGCCTTGTCGCTGACACGTATGAAAAGATCACACGGCTCACTTACGCTGAGTTTTTCATGGCTGGTGATCAGTACGGTTGAAGGATCCTCCAGATGCCAGGCGGGAGCACTGCCGTTTATCTTTACCTCATTCACGCTGATTTCCTCGCTGAATGAGATTCTTATCCTGTCACGGCTCAGAACGTCGCAGCGTGTCATGGCAGGTATTATCCTGTCGCCTGATACAAATGAATTGACTATGTTGCCTATTTCAGGCATGGAACATGATGATAGCAGAAATGTCAGTAAAAGCAGAAATATCTTCATGACACCATATACAAAATAAGTTCCGCTTTTGACTAACACAATATGATTCTGCTATTGTGCTGAATTAAGTAAGGAGGCGTGACTCTTATGGCCAGATTGTGGCAGAAAAACTACTCTCTTGATTCCCTCATGCAGAGTTTCACGGTCAGGAACGATTATATCCTCGACAGGGATCTCGTACTAAGTGATGTCGTATCATCGTATGCCCATGCAAAGGGACTTGAGAAGATCGGAATACTGACAGAAAGCGAGACGGCTTTGCTCAGGAAGGGTCTTGAGGAGATTGCTTCCCTTCAGAAGGAAGGTCGTTTTGAGATAAAGGCGGAGGATGAGGACTGCCATACCGCCATAGAAGGGTACCTCACGTCCTGCTGCGGAGAAGTGGGAAAGAAGATCCATACCGGACGCAGCCGCAATGACCAGGTTGAGACAGCGCTCAGAGTGTATATGAGGGAAGGTGTGCTTAAAATCGGAGAGGAAGCCTGTGTTTTTGCCCTTGAACTCCTTTCAAGTGCCGGAAAGTATGAGATGGTCCCGATGCCGGGGCGCACGCACACGCAGCTTGCGATGCCTTCTTCCATCGGACTGTGGTTCTCATCATTTGCCGCGGAGATCATGGACGAGGCATCTCATCTTCTTGATGTCTGCCGTCTCATAGACCAGTGTCCCCTCGGCTCAGCGGCTTCATACGGTGTTCCCCTTCCGCTTGACAGAGAGTACACATCCTCTCTTCTCGGCTTTGAAAGAGTGCAGAAAAACGTGCTTTATGCTGCAAACAGCAGGGGAAAGTTCGAGGCGCTCGTGCTTGATGCCTGCGAGTATCTGACAGGCACGGCATGCAAGATGGCACAGGATCTTATTCTCTTCACGCTTCCTGAGCTGGGATATTTCTCATTGCCGAAGGAACTTACAACAGGAAGCTCAATAATGCCGCAGAAGAAGAATCCCGATGGACTTGAGCTTGTGCGCTCACGCTCCTGCATTGTCTCTTCAGCCTCCTCGCTTGTAAAGAACATCATACGTCCTCTGGTGAGCGGCTACAACCGCGATTTCCAGGATACGAAGGAACCTCTGATGACAGGACTGAAGACTTCATTCGAGATAATCGCGATCATGGCAAGGATGGTAGAGGGGCTTGAAGTCCATGAAGACAGGCTCAGGGAAGGTATGAGGAACGAGATTTTCGCGACTGACAAGGTCTTTGACAAAGTCATGGCAGGAGGAAACTTCCGCGACAGCTACAGGCATGTGGGACTGAACCTTGAAGATGTCGAGAAAATAGATGTGGATGCCGCACTGAGAAAGAGGACAAGCCTGGGTGCTCCCGGCAATCTGCGTCTTGAGGATGATCTCAAAAGGGCAGATGAGCTGAAAGCAGTGTTCTCACAGAGACTCGAAAGGCTTTCAGCTGTTTATGAAAACCTCATCCCTTCTGTAAATTCTGTTCTCTCATGGTGAATTTTCCTTTTTGATATTTCCTTCGGTTGAACAAATACATCCAGACCGGTAATATCTAAAGCTATGAGCATCATCAAACCGCATAAGCTGGGTGTTATTGCCGGCCCCGGCAGTGAGTATTTTACCGGCAAGGTTGTCAAGCACCTGAGAAGGCTTTACATAGACCGCTATGAGAAGGTCTCCAAGGCGTTATCGAAAAGGCATTCAATAAGCGAGGAGGAGCTTCTTGAGAAGGTGACATTGCTGGATGATCTGGACAGCAAGAAGATCCCCACAGGAAAGCTTCCCAGTGCATTCTACTGCCCGGATGTCACAATCAATGTGAAGTACACCAGATTCGCCAACGGAGAAGAGAAGGCAGAGCTGATCGATCCTGTAAGAGGTCTTAACGTATACATCATCCATGATGTGTCCAATTCGGCTCCGATCAAGGTCGCAGGACTTGACGAACCACAGCCGATTTCCGTGAATGACCATCTGATGTTCCTTTTCACGACAATTGACGCCGTGAAGCTTGCAGGAGCCGCATCAATAACACTGGTGCTTCCGACATATCCTTATGCACGCCAGCATAAGAAAGGCGGAAGGGAAGCTCTCACCGCAAGTATGTTCGCCCGTTTCTGCGAGGGACTCGGTGTTGAGAGGATCATAACTCTGGATATCCACTCGAGGGAGATCGAGAACGCATTCTCAACTTGCCACCTTGAAAACCTCCATGGCTCATACCAGACACTTATTGCCCTGAGGAAAGTCATTGACCTTTCCGATCCGGATCTTGTGGTCGTCTCTCCCGATACCGGTGCCGTAAGCCGCAACAAGTTCTATGCGCAAGGCCTTCACAGACCACTTGCCATGCTGTACAAGGAAAGAGACTACTCAATCGTCAGCAAGGACGCCAAGAACAGCAACATCAAGAGCATCAACCTGCTTGGAGACGTAAGGGGCAAAACAGTACTGATGGCCGACGACATGATCGCAACCGGCGGTACGATGATCATCGCAATGAGGGAGCTTATGAACCTCGGTGCGAAGAAGATCATCTGCATGGTGTCCCTTCCTTTCTTCAACGGAAATGCCGTCGAGAATTTCGATGCGGCATACAGGGAAGGTGTTTTCTACAGGATAATCGGTACCAATGCTGTCTATCAGGGCCGTCATCTGCTTGAGAAGGAATGGTTCATTCAGGCTGATGTGACTGAGCTTTTCGCCCGTGTCATATCACGTCTGCATCATGGTCGTTCGATTTCACCGCTTCTTGACAACCGCAAGTTCATCCAGAAGCTTATTGATGACACACAGGCAAAGAAAGCCGGAGAGGAAAATATGTTCGCGGAAGAGGACAACCCCCTCTGATAAATTTTTTATTCTCGGGAAAGGGGGCAGGTGCCCCCTTTTTGGCGTGAAGGAGAAGCATTATGCAAATGTCCATGAGAATCTCGTCGTTCCAGGCCTCGCCGATCAGAAGGCTGGTTCCGTATTCAAGGGATGCCGAGAAGAGAGGTATACATGTAATCCATCTTAATATCGGGCAGCCCGATATCAAGACACCGGCTGAAGCTCTTGAGGCCGTCCATTCATACAACGAGCCGTACATCGCATACGGTGTGTCGGAAGGCGAGCTGGAGCTGCGTCAGGGACTGTGCGAGTATTATAAAAAGTACAATGCCGAAGTGTCTCCTGATGAGATAATGATCACGACCGGAGGTTCTGAGGCTCTGCAGTTTGTCTTCATGACACTCTGTGATCCGTATGATGAAGTCATAATCCCCGAGCCTTTCTATACCAATGTGTCGACATTTGCCGCGACCGCAATGGTTAATCTCGTTCCGGTCACAAGTCAGATAGATGATGCCTTCATCCTGCCATCAATCTCCGATTTCGAGGCGAGGATCACGAAAAAGACGATGGCGATTCTGCTCTGTTCTCCGAACAATCCGACCGGACATGTCTACTCAAGGGACGAGCTCAAGGCTCTGCTAGAGCTGTGCCGCAGGTACGATATCTTCCTCATTGTCGATGAGGTGTACAGGGAATTCTGCTATGACGGGGAAGCTTTCACGAGCGTGCTCACATTCCCCGAGTACAGCGAGAGAATAATCTGCATCGACAGCTTCTCAAAGCGTTTTTCCATGTGCGGTGCGCGTGTCGGTGCCATTGTAAGCCGCAATAAAGATGTTCTTTCATCTGCAATGAAACTTGCCCAGGCGCGTCTCTGTCCTCCTGCGATCGAGCAGGTCGCAGCCGCTGCGGCGCTCCGTGCTCCCGAAAGCTATATCGAGGCGGTCAAGGCAGAGTATGAGAGGAGAAGGAACCTTCTGGTTTCAGGAATCCAGGAAATCCCTGGCTGCAAGGTGAGCCGTCCGAAGGGGGCCTTCTATTTTGTTGTCGATTTCCCGATAGACGATGCCGAGAAGTTCGCCATTTTCATGCTCCGGGATTTCAGCTGGGAAGGAAGCACTGTCATGTTCGCTCCTGCTGAAGATTTCTATGTTACAAAACATCTGGGCCGCACTCAGGCCCGTATCGCATATGTCCTGAACGAGGATGAGCTCCGCCTGGCAGTCAGATGCCTTGCGGAAGGGCTTAAGGCATACAGGAAAAAGTATTGCCTGGATGCCCGTGTGTAAAAGATAATTGCAGCATAGGGGAAAGAGACAGTGAGTGTTTTTTCTAACGACGAGAATGTATTGCAGATCCGGCTGGAGAAGGCCAGACGCAATTATCAGGATGCTCTGGTGTTCCTTGAGAATGACTACCGTTCGATTGCCCAGATCATGCATTCCTACTATCCTCTTGCAGTGCTTTCCAAAGCCGCATGGCACTGTTATCAGGTGTATACCGGAGGAAAGACGGATGAGTATTCACTCTCTGCGGCAAGGCTTTTCCCCGTACTGCTCCAGTCGGTCTACCAGAGCAGATATTACACGAACACCAATGGCTTTTCCTCACTTCAGGAAATCAGGCAGAAGGACTGGGACCGTCTGAAAAGTCTGGTGGATGATGCAGCAAGACGTCTTGTCAGGGCAATTGAGAATCTTGCCGTCATAGCATATAAGGAGGGAAAGATATCCCGCGAGAGTTTCCCTTATTACCGTGACAGCCTTTATTATCAGGCATTCGGCTATCCGATCGGCAGGGATGACTATACTTCAAGTCTTTCCCTTTTCAATGCGATCTTCACCGGTGATGAGGAAATGGTCTCTTCCGTCTTCCATATGGATCCGTCTTTCTTCGTGAAGGAACTTGAGAAGATCAGTGATCTTGCGCTGAACGGAATCGACAACCTCGTAAGCGAGACAAAGAAGATAAATGCCGAGATACGAGAGAAGGTCAATGAGAAAAAGAAGGAAAAGCCGGATCTCACGGACAGACAGGCATCCGAACTCGTGCTCATGGGTTCTGCATACAGGGAGAAACTTGAGGAACTGAGGCATAAAGGAGACAGCTATGATCTTTTCTCGGTTGAGATGAACAGTCTCCTTTCAAGCGATACCTGCGCTCTTTTCAGCAGGAATGCCGGTGAATGCCCCTCCGTGGTGCTTGACGGCTTCATGGCTTCCCTGATGTATCCTTTCATCCGTTTTGCTGACCGTTTCTACTGCTTTACCGGGCAGTCATTCTATACGAACATCGCCCACAGTATCAGGCGCGTTCTGGGCGAAAACGGAGCGAAGGCCGGTTTCGGCGAGAAACTTCAGAAAATTTTCACCTCCCTTATAAGCAATCTTTTCTTCGAAGGCGATGTTGAGGATGAATACACATTCCGCGGCTATAAGGTGGATGTTGTGCTTCTCACTTCCATCCGTTATATAAACGCCTACAGTTTCCCTGAAGTGTATGAAACGCGAATACAGCGCCGTTTCGAGGAGCTTAAGCGCAAACCGAAGCTCGGCCATATACAGCTGATGATAGACACTGACAGCTTTTCTCCCCTTGTCAGAAAGAGTGAAGGCTGCTACAGCATTTCCCTCTCGGCCCTTGCTTCTGTTGCCGGGGACGATGCGAAGACAAGTGCGTTCTATGATGAGCTTTTCCCGTCAGAGAAGAGTGAACCGGTGGAGAATGAGGAAGTGTTTGAGACAGTTCTCTCAGATGAGGAGCTTGAGGAGCCTTCGTCCTATGATTTTGACTACAGTGTGGACGATGTTCCTCCGCAGGTGCTCCTTGATGATGAAAGCGAGTTCGACAGGACAGATGATGATGAGAAAGCCCGTATGATAGAATCGCGCTTTGATGCCGAAGACAGTCTGCCTGATGATATCCCTCCGAGAAACAATGATATTTCACAGATGCTGGACTCATATGAACTTCCCGAAAGCCTCAAGAATGAGGAAATAAAGGAAGAGCTTTCCGTGCTGGACAGTGACGACTTCCTGTCAGGAGAGGAGGGTGAGCTGCTGGATGACGAGCCTGATGAGACGCTCACAATCATTGATGAAGACGAGATTGAGGATGACGAGAATGATGATCTCTTCGTTGATGATGAGGACGCAGAAGACGGCGCCGGGCTTGATCCTGACGAAGAGTATGAGGATGAAATTCCCCAGACTGATTATTTCTATCAGGCTCCTTCCAGAAGTGAAAGCTCTGACATGGAGGCTGAAACAACAGATGACGGACAGCTTTCCCTCTTTGACGGGGATGATTCATCTTCTGCCGGCATAGTCGAGGCAAGCGAGGATGAGGAAGCTGACGATGAAGATGCAGGCGGGCATCTTCCACCTGCGGATGATGATGAGCCTGCAGGTTTTGACCCCGCTGCGGCTGAAGCCGAAGAGGAAACTCTTGTAAGCGGAAGAAGCGAGGAAAGCCTTGAGGCTGAAAGCGAGGAAGAAGAACTTGCAAGTGAGATCCGGGCTGAGGAAGATGATGAGCCGCTTGATGATGAGGACGAGGATTTCCTTGACGAGGATGAGACAGATGCCGAGGAAGAGATAGAGGAAGCGGACAAGGTCGGAGAGGTGAAATATGATGATGAGTCTGAAGCCTCATCAGGCGATGTCATTGTGGAGGCTTCCCCGTCTTACAGTCCTGAGACCGATTTCAGCGAGAAAGAGGATACAGGTGCTCCGCATATTGAATACAGCAGACAAGATGATGCCATGGAAAGCGAGGCTGCGGAGAACAGCGTCAGGCTGAAAGCTGAAAAGGGCGATTATCCTCCTTTCATAAACGAGATCCTTGAGAAGCTTGAAGGCGAATGCGCTGCATTCACTTCATTCCTTTCTTCTGTCGACAGCATGACGCTTTCATCATTCTGCAACGCACTTAATCAGACGATAAGCGCAGCAAAGACGGAAAGCCGCGATAAAATGATGGTCCTTCATTCTTTCTCCCTGTCTCTTGTCATCACCGGTTCCTCCCGCTTTGATGCCCTGCGCAGGATGGAGATAAGAAACAACGCCGGAGCCCAGATGTATGCCCGTTCACGCTCCGAATGGACTTTTATCCTTCTCTCCTACGACAGTGAGGACAGACTGCGCTTCGCATGGAGCGAGAAGGTGAGTCAGGACTCATTCTCTCCGACAGACTGGAAGATAGTGCGCATTCATGGGGAAGAGCTCAGGAAGGTGATTCACTGATGGACAGAAAGGAGAGCCTCATCAGGATAATAAGGGAAGCAGCCGTCAGGCTTGAGAGCCTGTCCGGCGGACGCCATGATATAGCATCAAAGGCGGAAAATGACTTCGTCACCGCATGCGACCGGGAAATCGAAGAATTCATCAGAAATGAGATACACAGTGAATTTCCTCAGGACGGGATCCTCGGCGAGGAATACGGAAGTGAAGTTTCTCATGATTCCTACCTGTGGATAGTTGATCCCATAGACGGTACTGTGAACTTCATGAACTCTTATCCCCAGTACACTATCTCAATTGCCCTGAAGAAGGGGGAGGAGATTCTTGCAGGAGCTGTTTTCAATCCTCCTTTCGGCGAGCTTTTCCATGCCTTCAGATCAGAGGGGGCATTCCTTAACGGAAAGAGAATAAAAGCGGAGGATGACCTTTCTCTGAACCGTACGCTCGCTCTTGTGGTTCCTCCGCACCGGCGTCATGAGTATCTGGAGGATTTCTGGACTCAGGAGCGGAAAATCTATGATCTTGTGAGCGATACCCGTTCAATCGGATCGGCTGCGCTCAGTCTGTGCTATACGGCATGCGGACGCTGCTCGATGTATTACGAATGGTTTCTTCATATCTATGACATCGCTGCAGGACTTCTGATCGCACAGGAAGCCGGATGTGTCAACGAGATCAGAAAGGAAGGCGATGTGTACCGTCTGCTCTCATACAGCAGGCACTATGAAAACGAGATAAAAGGAAAGATTCTGCTATGACGAAAGCCGTTCTGTTTGATCTTGACGGAACCCTCTTTGACACCAGCGAGGGAATATTCCACACTGCCAATTTCACTGTGGCAAAACTCGGTCTTGAGCCGTGTTATGATGAAAGACAGCTGAGAAAGTTTGTCGGTCCTCCACTCAAAGACTGCTTCAGGATAGTTTACGGGTATACTGATGATGCTCTGCTTTCCCAGTGCGTGCGTGTATACCGGGAGGAGTACCGCAAGACAGGCATGCACCTGTGTCACATGTATGACGGGCTTTATGAACTGATAACACAGCTGCGGGACAGGGGCATAAAAACCGGTGTGTGCACTCTGAAGTATGAGACGCTTGCGAAGCTCATTTTCGATGAAAAGGGAATATCCCCGCTTCTTGATACGGTGCGCGGAACTGATGAGTCGGGAAAGGTCACAAAGGCCGAGTGCATAAGACGTGCTGTTTCCGATTTCGCCATTGAACCCTCCCAGGCTCTAATGGTCGGTGATACGGTGAACGACCTTAAAGGAGCCGAGGAGGCAGGTGTGCCTTTTCTCGGCGTTTCATGGGGCTTCGGATTCGAAAAAGGTGAACGCCTCCCATACGGCAGCCTTATAGACAGGCCGGAGGAAGTGCTGAACTATCTGTGAGGCAGAATCTTCAGGTGAAAGATGCGAACTTTCCTTCGCAGGCTGCTGCCAGATCCTCAGGTTTCAGCCTGAGCTGAAGTCCTCTCACTCCTGCAGAGACATATATGTAATCCTCAAGCTGGGCAAGCTCCTCGATGTATGTCGGGTATTTCCTGATCATGCCAAGCGGCGAGCAGCCTCCTCTTATGTAGCCTGTGTATTTTCTCAGGAGATCAAGCTTGAGAAGCTCAAGGCTTTTCTCTCCGGTCAGATCCTTTGCCTTTTTCAGCGATATTGTGAAAAGGGCAGGGGTGACGAATACGTATATCTGATTGGATGATGAGATCATCACTATGGTCTTGTACACCTTTTCAGGATCAAGTCCCGCCTTTGCACTTGCGCTCATGGCATCAAGATGATTCTCGTCCACCTCATACTCTGCCGTGGAATATTCAATGTGCTTCTGATCAAGAAGCCTCATCGCATTTGTCTTCTTTTCATTCATGATCTGAAAAATAGCCCAAGGAGGGATAAATGAAAAGATCTCGTCATGCGTTGTGAAAACTTCGTGAAGTCTGCAGAACGTTTTCCATTCAGTATTGGAACAAAAGCGAACTTTGGCTATCATTGGCGTACAATGAAAAGAACAAAGATATTCTTCATTTTCCTGATTATCGCAGCACTGCTCGTATCATGCGGAGGATCTGAAGAGACGAACACCTCGTCATCTTCTGCTGCGGGCGGCGTAAATTCAGGTGAGAAAAGGACTACTGTGCGAATGGCAGTGGCTGTCGATCCTGACGGTCTTGATCCTCACATGAGTGCCAGCGCAAGCACATTCCAGGTCACAAGCAGCATTTACGAGACACTTGTCAGTGTTGATGAAAGCGGAAACATAATACCATCTCTTGCCGAGGACTGGCAGATTTCCCCTGACGGTCTGACGCTTACCTTTGACATAAGGGATGGTGCAGTGTTCTCAAACGGAAACATATGTGATGCCGCAGCCGCAGCCGCATCTTTCAACCGTCTTATCAGTCCGGAAAGCTACAGAAGCGGCGATTACAGTGAAATCGAGTCTGTCAGGGCACTTGATGAAGATACACTTGAGATAAAGTTCTCAAGCCTCAATACCTCGGCGCTTTCACTCTTCGCATATCCCTGGTCTGCCGTTGTTGATGTGAGCTCGGCTGACAGCCTTAGGACGGTTCCTGTGGGCAGCGGGCCGTTCATGCTTGAAAGCTGGATTCCACAGCAGAAACTCACACTTGTGAGAAATCCGCATTACAGCGGCGGGAACCACATTGAAAGGGTGGAGTTCGTCTTCATGCCGGATATGACGAGTCAGGTTACCGCACTGCAGGGCGGGAGTGTGGACATAATCCAGATCACGGGAGATCTTGTGGGACAGTTTGAGAATAATGATGCTTACAGAATTCTCGCTCTCCCTGTCAATGGTATCCAGCTCATGGCCATGAACACAGCATCTGACGGACTTGATGATATAAGGGTGAGACAGGCTGTGAACTATGCCGTGGACAAAGAGAGTCTCATTGATGCGGTATGGTACGGATACGGAGAGGAGATAGGGTCCCATTTCCCCGTCGTGCTTTCCGAGTACAAGGATGAGAACGGCAGGTATCCATATGATCCTGACAAGGCAAGGCAGCTTCTAATTGAGGCCGGTTATGAAGACGGCCTTACACTTGATATGTATCTTCCCAAGAACTATCAGGAATATGTGAATGCAGGACTTGTCATTGCAAACCAGCTTGAGGCTGCAGGCATAAACGTCAATGTAAGCATAGTTGAGTGGGCCACATGGCTGAGCGATATCTACACGGGACGCAATTACGATCTGACAGTTGTCGGACATACCGGCCGTCTTGATGCATATTCGCTTCTCTCGCGTTACAGGAGCACTGCAGCAGAGAACTATTTCAACTATGACAATCCTGAATTCGACAGCCTTCTTGATGAATACACCGCATGCGTGGATGAGGAGGAGAGAAAGGAGATTGCCTTCCGCATGCAGGACATTCTCAGTGAGGATGTGCCGGCACTTTACATTCAGGATCCGATTCAGATTTACGTTACGCGGGGTGATCTGACAGGTTTCACGATTTTCCCGATTAACATTTTCAAGTTCAATGAGGTACAATTCATATAGAGAGAACTGATAGACAGTGGGAAAGTATCTAGTCAGAAGACTTGGAGCAGCATTTGCCGTAATGCTTCTTGTCAGCATCATAACCTTCATTGCATTGTCCGTGATACCGGGCAATGCGGCGCTTATAGCACTTGGCACCGAGGCAAGTGCCGCTTCGCTGGATGCGGTGAGCAGTGATCTCGGGCTTGATCAGAGTTTCTCCTCGCGTCTTTTCTCCTATTACAAAGGACTTCTGAGTCTGGATTTCGGCACTTCCAGCTATTTCGGCCAGGATGTGTGGACGCTGATACTCCAGCGTCTGCCGCTGACGGTCTCCCTGGCACTGCTGTCCCTGCTTGCGGCATTCATTCTTTCAATGCTGCTGGGCTGTGCGGCAGCAATATACAGGGAAAGTTTCATTGATGCGTTTTCCAGGATAATTGTCCAGCTTTCAGCTTCACTTCCGTCTTTCTGGCTTTCCCTGCTGCTTCTGCTGTTCGCCTCCCGGGTGCTCGGCTTCTCTCAGGCGGGAAGCTACGTGAGCATGAGCGAGAGCATACCTCTTTTCCTCAAATCGATAAGCCTTGCCGTAATAGTTCTTGCCGTCGGCGAAAGCGGTCCTCTGCTGCGCATCGTGAGGATTTCGATGATCGGAGCCATGGAAGAAGACTGGTTCACCGCATGTCAGGTCAAGGGACTTTCAAAGAGAAAAGCCGTATTCTCCTATGCACTGCGCAGTGCACTGAGCGCTCCGGTAAGCCTGATGGGACTCCAGCTTGCGAAACTGCTGGGCGGAACGGCGATAGTCGAGTCTATATTCGCCCTTCCCGGACTCGGAAGGCTGTTTCTGACGGCAGTCGAGATGAGAGATCTGAATCTGGTGCAGGGAATAGTTATCTTCGTATCGTTCGCAGTGGTCATGATGAATCTGCTGACAGATCTTCTGCTCAGGGTTGTGATAAATCCGCTTTCCGCTTCGGAGGACAGGAAATGAGGAAGAGATTCAGCTTTTCACTTATCGCAGGCATTGTCCTGACAGGCCTGATCGTCCTGCTGAGCCTTATATCGGTTTTCTATACACCCTATGACGGAGAGGCGATGGATCTCATGAACAGATTCTCCCTCCCGAGTGCAGAACATCTTCTGGGAACGGATCATTTCGGACGTGACATATTGTCGAGAGTCATGGATGCATGCCGCAGGGCGCTCTCCGGCGGTCTTCTCTCTGTTACGCTGGGCAGTCTGCTTGGCATCATGCTGGGCCTTGCCGCATCTCTTTCAGGCAGGAAGACAAGAGAACTCCTCATGAGGTTCACTGATGCGCTTGCCGCCTTTCCGACCATACTCATGGCACTGATGCTTGCAGCTGCGCTGGGACGCGGCCTGCTTCCATCCGTTGCCGCCATCTGCATTTATATGATTCCCTCATTTTCCCGTCTTACCCTGTCCATGGCGGATGAAGCCAGGAGCCGGCTGTATATAAAGGCTGCCGTGAGCTATAATGTCCCTGCGAGACGTCTCATACTGTTTCATCTGCTGCCGCCTCTGCTCTCAAGACTTCTCACACAGCTCACATCCTCGATAGGAAGTGCGGTTCTGCTTGAGTCATCACTCTCGTTCCTCGGGCTTGGAATACAGCCGCCCTCATCCTCGCTTGGCATGATGCTGAGCGAAGCCAGGAATTATATTCTCACGCATCCGTATCAGGCTGTTCCTTCAGGAGTGGTGCTGATGATCATGCTGCTGGGTTTCAATCTTCTCGGAGACGGCATAAACAATATGTTCGGAGACCGCCATGCCTGATAATATCCTCACAATTGACAATCTTTATGTTGAAGACACAAGCACCGCAATCCTTGCGGGAGTGTCATTGTGCGTGAGAAAAGGGGAAAGAGTGGCTCTGGTCGGAGAGTCGGGCTGCGGCAAGACAATGACGCTGCGCACTCTGCTTCACATGCTGCCGGAGGATGTGAGGATAAGAAGCGGAAGCATACTTTTCAAAGGCACTGATGTGCTTTCACTGAAGGGGAGAAAGAGGCGGGATCTTCTTTACAGACAGCTCGGTTTTGCCGGGCAGAACACATCCGAGAACCTTCATCCGCTTCTGAAAGTCGGCAGACAGCTTACCGATTTCTACCGTGAAATCCGCAAATGCAGCAGGGCGGAAGCCCTGGAAAGGGCGGAAAAGCTCCTTGTCTCGCTTTCCCTTGATGACACGTCCAGGATCCTTTCTTCCTATCCGGGAGAGCTTTCGGGAGGTATGAGGCAGAGGGTGAGCATCGCCATCGCGCTGATGAATGAGACGGGATTCCTGATTGCGGATGAACCCACATCAGCACTTGATGCTGCAGTGAGGGTGCAGATAGAAGATCTGTACCTGAAGATCGCGCAGGAGACGCATATGGCAATGCTGCTGGTCAGCCATGACCTGAGCTTTGTGAGAAAACTTGCAGACAGGGTCTATGTGATGTATGCGGGAAAGATCGTGGAGGAAGGTCTTGCCGGTGAAATATTCTCATCTCCGTGTCATCCGTATACGAAGGCTCTGATAGCACTTTCGGACATAAGGAACAAAAGCCGTGATGAGGATCTTGACGAGCTGGGCGGCTATGTGCCGCGCGACGGGCGAGATGACCCCCGCTGCGCATTCCTTTCTCGCTGTGCCTCGAGCTGTGCTGAATGCACAAAGCCGCTTGAGTACAGGAAGCTTTCCCGGACCCATTATGTGAGGTGCGTACTGTGAGCATACTGAGCTGTGAGCATGTTGCGATGAAATTCAGGACAAGAGGAGATGAGAATACATTCAGCGCTCTGAAAGATGTCAGCTTCCGCCTTGAAAAAGGGGAGAGTGCCGGTATAGTCGGTCCTTCCGGAAGCGGGAAATCGACTCTGGCGGAGATCCTCGGCGGTCTTGAGAAACCCAGCAGCGGAGAAGTGTTTTTCAGGGGCAGAAGCCTTTCTTCAATGAAAGGAGATGAACTGAAGGATTTCCACAGGAATGTCCAGTATATTTTCCAGGATCCGAAGGCGAGCATGAATCCTTTCTTCACCATAGCAAAGGTTCTCAGGGAACCTGTCAGGATAAACTTTCCCTCTCTCTCCGATGAAGTCATAAATGAAAGGATCGAAAGCCTTCTTGAGAGACTGTCCCTTCCATCATGGATTCTCAAGCGCAGACCGTATGAGCTGTCCGGCGGACAGGCACAGAGAATTGTCATAGCAAGGGCGCTGCTGCTGGAAAGCGAAGTCATAATAGCGGATGAGCCGACTTCCAGCCTTGATATTTCAGTGCAGGCCCAGATAATAAACCTGATGAGGCATATCAGGAGGGACAGAGGCACGTCTTTCATCTTCATAAGCCATGATCTTGATCTTGTCCGCTACTTCTCCGACAGGGTCTACAGGATGGAGGACGGCGTCCTGAGAGAGGAGGATGCAGATGATTAAGCTGACTGTCATAGGGGAGTGCAGCGGCGCTCCGCTTGCATCGCATGCAACGAGCTGCTATCTGGTGGAAGGTGAGAGCACTTCTCTCATTCTGGATATGGGATCGGCTTCGCTCTCGCTTCTGAAGGTGATAAGGAGTTTTGACGGCATTGAACATGTGGTGGTCTCGCATTTCCATCCGGACCATAGTGCAGACTGTGCTGTCGCTGTGTATGACAGGCTGATCGCGATGCAGTGCGGCAGGGATGTGAAGCCGCTGGTCTTCCATGCTCTGGAAGAAAGAGATCTCACTCTTCCCCCTTATTCCGGTTTCGTGAAGATCGATGAATGCAGCAGGGAGGAGATAGGGGAATTCTCCATCAGCTATATGAAGAGTGAGCATCCGGTTGACTGTCTTGCCGTCAAAGTGCAGGACAGGGATGGACATACTCTCGTATACACGGCAGACGGTGCACTTACAGACAGGCTTGTATCATTCTCATCCGGTGCTGACATTCTCATTGCCGAATGTTCGTTCTACCCGGACATGGGAAACGGGGGTGCTGGACATATGAATGCAAATGATGTATGTACACTTGCAGTGAAAGCGGAACCTGACTGCCTGGTGCTGTCCCATCTTCCCGTTTACGGGGACCGCGGCATCATTTCCGATTACGTGAGGAAAAGATATGAGAAGGGAAAGGTTCTGCTTGCATCCCCTTATCTGGAGGTCAGCATATGATTCAGAAACTTGTTTTCATCCGTCACGGACAGAGCCGGGCCAATGCAGAGCATCTGCTTTCAGGCCATATGGACACACCTCTGACTGAAGAGGGCAGAAAAGAGCTTGAAAAACTGAGGAGAACTGTCTCATATCCTGAAACGGACCTTTATTTCTGTTCTCCGCTCAGCCGTGCCCGCGACACTTTCTCAATCCTGCTGTCCCCGCACATCCCTGTTGTGAGTGATGAATACATAGAAATCAACTTCGCCTCTCTGGAAGGCTCATTTGTGGAAAGTCCGGAAGCCAGCCGCAGATACTTCAGGGACTGGGTCCATGACAGGAGACTTGCGGATGAGGAGACCTACAGTGAAGTCGCATCGCGCAGCGTGAAGGCGATGAACCACACGCTTGATATCCTGAAGGAGAAAGGCCTTTCAAGTGCGACGATCGTCTCCCACTCAGGTTTCCTGCGTGTCTACATCATAGAGACATTCTCCCTTGAGAGGGAAAGCTTCCTTGAGATTGAAGCACCGAACGGACTTGGATACATCTTCACGTATGAAGACGGAAAGCCTGTTTCATACTCTCCGATAGTCAGCTGAGCATCCGTTCAAACGCAAGGCGTTCATCTCCGTTTTCAAGATATATTGTCCCGCTTTCCCTGAAACCGTGTTTTTCCAGAAGATGGCGCATGATGACATTGTCGCGGTGCGTGTCTATCCTTATGTACGGACACTGCCGGGATGCATAGGAGAGGATGAAGCCGAGCATCCCCCTGAGGCTTCCGTCCTGGGCCACACGGTGGATCACGATATACTCATCATCGTATTCCCATGAGCCGTCTGTTATGATGCTGTAGGTGGGTTCTTTCTCCTTTGCCATGTAGAACGTGCCGTGCGCAGCACCGTCATCGCCTTTCACGAGGTATACGCAGTTCTTCTCTATTTCCTCTTCCGTCGATTTCCTGTCTGGATAACCCTGAGGCCACTGCTTTGTGTTGCCGCAGCTCCTCATTATTTTCCTCGCCTCATCATACAGCGACATTATTGTTTCAATGTTTTCTATTTTAGCTCTTTCTATTTCCATGGTTTCAACAGTATAATTGAAACAGTGTTGAGTGTAATCTTTCTTTTTGAAAGTTGTTTGGAAAAATGTACAGGAGGTATGATATCTTGAAGAATCTCAATATTGAAATCTCAACAAAAAAGGTGAGCCTTTATACAGGTACAGTCAGAAACGATAGAATCGAACAGGAATGCGTATACAAAGCCAAGATCAACACCATTTACAATGACGGCACGCTTTCTGTTGATGTGGACGGACTTTTACGGGACATCATCAGCGGACTGAGGGAAGCCGGAAGCGTTGACAGCATAACGGTGACAAGCATCCCGCATCTCCTTGTGGTCCTTGATGAGAATGACGAGATGCTCTTTCCATGTCTCTCCGCCAGGGATGAGAAAATCGAGAGGCTTGGAAGCAATGTGATCGATACGCGTCCGCTTTTTGATGAGTGCGGGCTTGTTCCTGAACGCTACAGCGCAGCCTATCAGCTGGCATCGCTCAGGATCGAGGATGCGAAGCTCTTTGAGAGAGCCTTCTCTTTCATGTTCCTTGCCGACTACATCCGCTTCGTCCTCACCGGAGTGAAGGCAACCGATTCATCGCTTGCCCTTGCAAATGCCCTGACACTGAAGGATGGCATCACATGGAATGACAGGCTGTTTGAAAGCCTCGGCATAAGCAATCTGTTCCCCTCCATAAGCGAAAGCGGAAGTCTGCTCGGCATGCTTGAAGGCGGCATCGCAAAGGAAGCGGGGTATGATGCAGGTGTCTATTCAAATCCTGCGAATGCCGTGCTGCTTGCCAGTTCCATGCTGCATCCGGTCATGATGATCACAAGCTACCTTGGCGGACGGATCGGACTTGTGAACAATACGTTGATCGCCAATGATGATGTTTATGATGCAAACGGAAAGAACATAAAAGGCTGCGACGGAGAGAACATCCTGCTGTTCCCGTTCCGCGGTTATGAGCTTATAAGAAAGCTCAAGAGCCAGATGCCCGGAGGCACCAGTTTTGACACCATCGAGGATATCGCGCGCTCACACCGCACGTTTGACTATATTGACATAAGAGATGAGCGGCTTGGAAGGGGAAACAATATTGCGGAGACGGTGAATGTCATTCTCACAGAGAACGGCAAGGAGAGTGTGAGCAATGAGGAGGTCATAGGCCTTCTGTACAACTCCATCGCACGTTATGCTGTCGGCATGATCAGATTGCTTGACGAGCTGAATGAATCCTCTGCCGATGAGGTTCTGGTCATCGGCGGTGCTGCAAAGGATTATTATCTGAATTCCCTCATCAGCATGCACAGCGGAAAGAAAGTCTGCGCATCCGGTGGTTTCTTCTCTTCTACTTTCGCATCTCTTTACATGCTGAAGAAGAACGGTGAAGTGAACGACAGCCAGATTCTGCCTTATATAAAGAGGTCCTACGGAATGCTTACTTTCAGGAGAAAAGACGAAGAGTGAGTTCTGCTGAATGACATAGGGAAAGAGGAGCCGTTAAAGGCTCCTTTTTCCGTCAGTATGGGAGTGTTACATATATCATTGTGCCGCAATGCGGGCAGGTGACATATATCCCTTGCCCATAGGAGGCTTCTCCGCTTATCACCTGAATGGAGCCGTCGTCATTGAATCTGAGGACTGAAGAGGTATCGATCTCGGCAAATGATGTGCCGCTGCGTCTCAGCATTGCCCTTTCGCTGTTTGAAAGCGATGGTGTGATGTAAATCATTTCCGGGGAGAGCTCCTCAATCATCTCATCATCCGCCGGAGTACTGAAAAGAATCAGGACAGGGGACTCAGTGCTGTATGAAAGAGAGAATAGGACACTGTCAATTTCCTCTTCATCTGCACCGTACATCATGATTATGTCGTTCCATCTGCTTTCAAGAAGAACTGTATGATCGCTGAAGCGGTTGACGAAGAAGGTTCCATCAAGAACGCTCTTGTAGAAAACAGTGTCATCGACAATGAATTCATCACCACTTTCATTGCTGATGAGTGTGAAGCTTTCACAGTTCTGATCGGGAAGTATGAGATCCGCAGAGGCGGAAAGGGAGGAAAGCAGGAGTGCTGTCAGAATAATGGAAAGCAATGTTTTCTTCATATTTTCTCCATATGAAAACCAGCGGGAAATGTCAGGAAAACATGGAACCGGGATTGCCGGTTCCTGTGAAATTCAATATGTTCTTCCGTCAGAGAAGATGAGTGATGATGACTGCCTGTCAAGATAAAGCGAACAGTCGTAGGCCCTTCTCAGCACCGCAGCGGGGGAGAGAAGCGATATGTCATCGAAAAGACATCCCGCGACCGCCTTAGCCTTTCTCTGGTCCGGACATGATACGATGATGTGCTTTGATGTCATGATCTCGTTTATGGACATCGTGATGGCTTTGTGGGGGACCATGTCCAGATTCTGGAACCATCCTTCGCTCACCTGCTGCCTTCTGGACCTTTTCTGAAGTTCGACGACGATGTAGGGATCAGTGGTGTCAAGATCGGCCGGAGGATCATTGAAGGCGAGGTGTCCGTTTTCCCCGATGCAGATGAATGCGACATCCAGAGGATGGCTTTTCATTGTCTCGTTGAGTTCCTTCAGCGTTCTTTCAAGATTCTTCTCCTCAGGATCGATGGGCGTGTAGCTTTTGACCTTTCCGATTGATGAGAAAAGATACTCCCTGATGAAAAACTGGCTGCTTGCCGTTGATTCCGGATCAAGTCCGATGAATTCATCGAGATGGAATATGTTGACCTTTGACCAGTCGATATCCTGCTTTGCAAGGTTGAAGAGTGTGTCGACCTGGCTTTTGCCGGTTACGAAGACCACGTTGGCCTCTCCTCTGGCATGCACCGCCTCATTTATATAAGCGGCGCCTTCCTTTGCGGCGCATAATCCGATTTCCTTCTTTGAATCGCAAATGGTCACTCTCATTTTCCATATTCCTCCACGAGGAAAAGTACCGAATTGAAGAATTTATGACAAGGGTTAATTTACAAGTTTGAAAATTTAGTATACTCTCTGTCTTGTTGGTCCCATAGCTCAGCTGGATAGAGCACTTCCCTCCTAAGGAAGGGGTCGCGCGTTCGAATCGCGCTGGGGCCACTTTTTGTATATGAATTATTACGTGCTGGCCTGCCAGAGCGGCAGGGAAGAGAGAAATATAAGGCTGCTGGAGAAAACGGTCGCAAGGGATTATCCCGGCAGCTACATTGCCGCTTATTCTCCTGTCAGGGAAAGCAGGGAATTCTGTGCAAAGAAATGGTCAGTCAAAATCCGTCCTCTTCTTCCCGGCTATATAATAGCGGTGTGCGAGAGGGAACTGTGGCGTATCCAGAAAGATATTTTCCTCATGTCCGACACCAATTACGGTTTTCTCAGGAATGCTGACGGCTCATATGAACTGAAGGGGAGCGATGAACGTTTTGCCATGTGGGTCGAATCCAATCACGGATATATAAAGCCTTCAAAGGTTGTCCTTGACAAAAGAAAGCTGTCCCCGGATGAGAAAATAAGGGTAATATCAGGGCCCATGAAGGATCTAAGCGGAAAGATCATCTCCGTATACAAGGGAGTGAGGGTTAATGTCGAGGTGTCGTTCCTGGGCGAGGTTAAACGTCTGACGCTGCCGATTGACATAGTCGACACAATAGAGGATGAGCTTGCCGGGGCAGACAGGGACAGTCTTTTCCGAGCTCCGGATGATGAGGATGCTGTGCCGGAGTCTTCAGAATCTTCTCAGAAGTGCGGCGGAGAGTGAGGAGGCTGACTCTCATAACGACAGCCGGATTCCTTTTCTGCCGAAATATGACAGTGGATGCGCGTCCTGTGAAATTATTGAGTAAATTCCTCATCCCTGATAGACTCATTTACGGTAAATTTTCAATTTAAGGAATGTTGCAGTGTTAAAGCGTCTTTTACAAACCACACTTTTTATCATAATCACAGTTACTTTCTCACTTTCTGCGGACAATCAGGTAGTCACAAGCTCAAGGCTTTCCCAGATTTCCTCAGCCCAGAGCAGCATGTCATACACATGGCAGGATTACAGCGGACAGCTTGGCTATGCAGCGCCTGTCCAGAGCGACGATTACGATTATATCCTCCAGATGCGTCTGCTTCAGGCAAGAGGCGATATAAACTATCCGGTCACAGTCGGTGATGTTTATACCCTGAGCTATATCTACAACAACACCGTTGTAAGCGTTCCTGTATCCATAACGCACTCGGGAAGTTTCTCTGTACCGAACATCGGCTCCTTCACATGGAGCGGAAAGACATTCAATGAACTCAAGAATGAAGTTGAAGCTTCTGTCTCTGCACGCTATCCGTTCTCAAACCCTTCTCTTGAACTCACTGCAACAGGTTCTTTCTCAGTCCGGATTTCAGGACTTGTATCTTCCAGCCAGAGAGTACCGGCATGGGGCCTTTCTAGACTTTCCGATCTCATCCCGTATGCATCCGACAATGCTTCGACAAGAAATATCACAGTGACAGGCAGTGACGGGACTTCTGCTTCTTACGACCTTTTCGCCGCACTCAGGGAAGGGGATGAATCCCAGAATCCGTTCCTCCGTCCGGATGACCATATTATCTTCAACATGAAAGAGGAAATGGTTCTGGTGAACGGTTCTGTCCTCAGGAGCGGAAGCTATCAGGTGTATGAGGGAACAACGCTGGAAGAATTCCTCGATGAATACGCCCTCGGTCTTACAAGTCAGGCCGATGTCTCCAGAATATCAGTCACACGCTATGAGAATGGCAGTTATGCCGAAATAGAGGTTGATGATCTTTCTGCTTTCATCCTTCAGGACGGTGACATGGTTGATGTGCCCTCAATCGAGGTTCCGGTAGGCTCTGTAACACTTCAGGGCGCGCTTGCCGCCGACAGTGCATCAGCCGGAGCATCTTCTGTGCGGGGTCAGATCAGCAGCCAGTATTTCTACCGTTTCATAATCGGTGATACCGTTGAGGACATGCTTGTTGAGATGAGCCGTTATTTCACGGCTTCATCCGATCTTGACGGATGCTACCTCACGAGAGATGGAAAGAATTATCCGATTTCATTCCGCAACGTCCTCTACGGGGATGACCCGGCAGGTGACATGATCCTGCAGAACGGTGACAGATTCACCGTTCCGTTCAGCAATCAGGTGGTGACCGTGAACGGTGCCGTGAACAACCCGGGCACTTATGCCTATGTTCCCGGAAAGGATATTTCGTATTATGTGAATCTTGCAGGCGGCCTGACAAGCGCTGCGAAAGGTATTGAGAAATATACTCTTTACAACAGTTACGGCGAGAAGCTTGATGACGACTCTCCGATAACGGCAGAGACCACAATTGAAATGGATGAGTCAACATTCGCTCAGGACCTTGCGATTGCCGTTTCCGTGATCGGCGTTGTAAGCACGATTACAACCATAGTTCTCAATTGTATCGCCATTGCCGGCGGCGGAAACTGACAACAGGGGGATTAAATGGAAAATTCAGTTCAGAACAGACCACAAGAGGATGAGATCGAGATTTCTCTTTATGATATAGCGGTTGCAGTTTTCAGAAAGAAACTGATGATCTGCCTCTTCATTGTTGCGGCCCTTGCAATAGCGGTTGCCTATCTGTTTGTGGCGAATCCCGTGTACGAGGCAAGTGCCACAGTCATGGTTTCATCCCTTTCAGGTGAGGGCAGTGACATTTCAAGTCTTCTCTCCGGTTTCGCCGGAGGAGGATCTACCGACATCGCGACGGAAGTGGCACTGCTTACAAGCCGTACGACAATGGACAACGCCCTCTCTTCCCTCGATCTTAGCAGATACACTGATCCTGATGGCGTGCGCTACAGTGATCTTGAGCATCCGATCAAGGCAGAGAATCTAATTCGCAGCAATAAGGTTACGGTTTCATCAGTCACGGATACGAACATAGTGAATATCACGGTACAGGATACCAATCCCCAGTTCGCCGCGGATCTTGCAAATGCCGTTGCGGAGGCTTTCAATACCGTGCTCACGAGTTTCGCAAAGGGCGGGTCGGAAGCTTCCATAGAATTCGTCGAATCACAGATTCCCATAGTGCAGGAACAGCTTGCGCAGGCAAGCCGTCAGCTTGCGGATTTCCAGAAGGACAACGATGTGCTGCTCACCACTCAGGAAAGTCAGGTAAGCCTTCTGCGCTATAACTATCTTTCAAGCAGGAAGGCCCCTCTTGAACTGGAATGCGGGGAAGCTGATGCAATCCTGTCTGCTGCCGGTTTCGCTCCCTCCTATGATGAGATCATGTCTCTTGACTCCGTCAGAGTGCTCGCAGATGAGATTTCCTCAATCCAGAGAGAGCTCCTCAGCTATGATCTCATGGCAATCTCCACAGCAGCCGGAAATTCGAACGGTATTTCAGGTGTTCTCACAACCAGCCAGCAGAACCGCTACTTCACGCTTTCCAACAGGCTCATGTCAATCGAGACATCAATTGACCAGATCATTGTCTCTCAGCTTGGCAGCGGCGTGGGTGCGCAGGATGCGACAATGTATTCATCTGCCGTGACCCAGAAACTGTTCGCACAGAGCGAAATTTCCCTGATTGAGGAGCTTCTTGCCGAAGAGAATGCCGCACTTGAGGAGATCCCGGACCTTGAAATGCAGCTGGCAGCCCTCACAAGCAATGTCGAGGTTTTCCAGACAATGTTCATCTCCCTCATGCAGATGCAGCAGGAGGCGCAGCTCAGGGATGCCGCCATCAGTGATAACGTCACTCTGATTGACAATGCGCTCGTTCCTGAGCTGCCTGTGAGTCCGAACAAAATCATAGTTCTGGCAGTCGCTTTCTTCCTCGGTGCATTTGCAGGTGTGGGTCTTGCTCTTGTCATGGAGCTGAGCGACAAGTCCATCTTCTCAACAGATGATCTCAAGAAGGCGCTTCCCAGTGATGTTCCTTTCCTCGGCTGGATTCCGATGCTTAAGGTCCAGAAGAAGACGCGTTACGTCAAAAATGTCGTATATTCCAACCCCAACAGCTATGAGAGTGAGAAATACAAGCTCATAGCATCTAATATCGTATTCGGCAGAAACAGCAGGGACAGAGTACTCACCGTGTGTTCCACGGAGAAGAATGAAGGAAAGACATCCGTCATGGCCAATATCGCAATCGCACTTACACAGAACGGTTATAAGGTCCTTCTCGTTGACGGGGATCTCAGGATGCCCAGCTGCGAGCAGTTCTTCAATCTCGAGCATCAGGAAAGAGGTCTTGTGGATGTTCTCATGAATGATGAGCCGATTGACAACTGCATTGTCCTTCCGATTCCCGAAGTCGACATGCTCAACCTGCTTCCATGCGGCACCCGTCCTGCCATCCCGTCGCTTGTGTATGCGTCTGAGAAATTCCCCCGTGTGATTGAAGAGCTGAAGCACCGCTATGACATCATCATCTTTGATGCTCCGCCTCTTGCCTATGCATCAGAGCTGCTTGCTCTCACGAAACTTGCTCCGGAAGTCATCATCGTCATCCGTGCCGGTGTCACAAACAAATATGTGCTTGGCGACATGATAGACAACTTCAAGGCAGCTGGTGCGAGTGTCATAGGTGCCTGTCTGAATGCTGTCATCGCTTCGCACGGCAAGTCCAAGGGATATGGAAGCTACAGCTACTCATATGCAGACAAGAATCCTGAAGCCATGGCATCAGTCATGAAGAGGGTTCCTCTTTTCAGCTCCAGGAAGATGTATTACAGAAAACGTTATAAGAGAGATGAGAAGTACAGGGGAAAGAAGGAGAATGTGAAGAAGAACAGACCGACACATCCTTACAACCCTGAACTTGATCTTAATATCTGAATCTGAAGTCCTGAGCCTGCCGTAATGAGCAGGCTCTGTCTTTGACAGGAGAAACCGAATGCCGATTTTGCTTTTTTTACTGAAAAAGCTTTACACACATTCACTTTGCTGATATCCTCCTGAAAAAGGAGCTTGACTGATGGAAAAATTGAATGATTTCTTTTTGATTCTTCTTGATCACAGGCTCAGTATTTTCTGATGAAATCCCTTTCCAAGGGATTTTTTTTTAACTTAACGGGAGAAAGAAATGAGTGATAACGTATTCACCGGCCGCTCGCTGACAGTAATTGAGGACTTCTCCATTGAGGAGAGAAGGTACTTCTTCAAGAAGGTTTATGAACTTAAGAATGCCATCCTTTCAGATGACAGGAAGACCATGGATGAATTCAGGATAAACGATCCTGACTTCGGAATATATGAAGTGTTCCTTGAAGACAGCACAAGAACGAAGGAGAGCTTCCGCAATGCCGCAAAGTTCCATCATGCGAAGGTAAGCGAGCTGATCTGTTCCTCGTCCTCGATAAACAAGGGTGAAAGCTATGCCGACACCTTCAACATGCTTTCCGGTTACGACAATGCGATCTTCATCGTGCGCAGCAAGGTGGAGGGACTTTGCCGCTATCTGGATGAGCAGAGCAGGGCATACCAGCAGAGAAACAACCTGAAGCTGAAGAGGGCATTCATAAACGCGGGAGACGGAAAGCATGAGCATCCGACACAGGAGCTTCTTGATGAATTCACCTTCCTTGAAGACAACAATATGGATTTCTCCTCTCTTCATGTCGCGCTTGTCGGTGACCTGTATCACGGACGCACTGTGCACTCGAAGGCTGACGGCCTCAAAGTATTCGACAATGTCAAGGTCGACCTCATTGCCCCTGCAGAGCTTGCAATGCCTGACAGTTATGTTGAGAAGATGAAGGAGAACGGTTTTGAGGTCAGGATATTCCCTTCCATCGAAGAGTATCTGAAAGCTGACGATATTGCCGACAAATGGTATTTCACACGTCCGCAGCTTGAGAGAATGGGCGAGAGGATCCTGCAGAAGCAGGACGAGCTGAGAAAGAGCATCACATTCCGCAGGGAATTCATGCCGCTTCTCAAAGAAGGTACCAAGTTCTATCATCCGCTTCCCCGCCATAAGGAGCATCCGACTATTCCGACATTCCTTGACAACACTCCGCTCAACGCCTGGGAAAGACAGGCTATCAACGGCATGTACTGCAGAATGGTTCTGCTTTCACTCATTGCCGGAAAGATCGGAAGCGATTACACGGGAAAGGTGAAGACAGATGAGGAAAGTGCTCTCAGACAGGAGGAGTACATCGTAAGTGTTGACCTGTCAGACCGCCCTGCAGGAGGAAAGGTCAAGAACTACTCGGAGGGTGTGCATCCGATTGACAACGGTATTGTCATAGACCATATCTGCAAGGGGGACAGTCCTTCCGAGATAAGGGAGCATATGAGACTCATCTCTTCTGTTCTCGGAGTCGATGAAGGCAGGGGCGGCGAGTGGATAAGCCGCGGTGCTGACGGTTCGTTCAAGGGCATAATATTCCGTCCGGGCGAGTACAATCTTTCCAGAAAGGATCTCAAGAGGCTTGCAGCCGTTGCTCCTCACTGCACGCTGAACATAATCAAGGACGGAAAGGTCATTGAGAAATTCAGGACACATATGCCGCCGAGGATTTACAATTTCGATGATCTGTGCTGCGCGAATGAAGCATGTATCTCGCATCCGAGTCAGGGCGAGGGCGTAAGCTCAATGTTCATCCGTACCCAGGACGGACATTACGCATGTGCGTACTGCGGACGTTTCCACACATATAAGGAAATATGGAAGCGCGGGGGTAGAAACTGACTGCTTCATCAGGTAAAATCATATAAAAGAAAGAAAACAGGAGAATTGTGCATGAAGACTATAGAAGAAATCACAAAGTATTATGGTCCGCAGCTTGCAAAGGCTGCCTTCGAACTGGGTGCGATCCGTCTTTCCCCGAGGGATCCCTTCACATGGGCAAGCGGCTACAGGATGCCGATCTACAATGACAACAGACAGTTCCTTGCGAAAGCCGGTTACAGGGCCCTTATCTGCGATGCTTTCACAGATATGCTTGAAGCTCTTTCCTTCGATCCGAAAAACATTGCTGGAACTGCAACTGCAGGAATTCCTCATGCAACAACTCTGGCGGACAGGCTTCAGAAGCCCCTCTCATATGTGCGCAGTTCATCAAAGGATCACGGACTTGGTCATCAGATCGAGGGCCTTGGAAAGGATGGAAGCTATCATGGAGACAGTGTCTGTCTCATTGAAGACCTCATCAGCACAGGCAAGAGTTCGATAGCCGCGGTGAAGGCCATTGTAGAAGCCGGTGGAAACGTTCCTTACTGCCTTGCTATTTTCACATACGGTCTTGATGCTGCCACAGATGCATTCAAGGCGCTTGACCCGGCCTGCGAAGCCTACACAATTCTCAGCTATCCCGTGATGATAAAAACCGCGGTTGAGGTAGGCTATGTAAGTCAGGAGGAAGCTGAGATGCTTCATTCCTGGAGGGAGGACCCGTTCGGCTGGGGTGAGAAAAACGGTTTCAGGAAGGTGGAAAGATGAGCTATGTTGATTATCTGAGAGAAAGTGCCGGTTTTGCCGGAAATGTCACCTGCATGGGACTTGATCCTGTTCTGGAAGCTCTTCCCGGAGAGGGCGGTTTCCGTGACAGGGTGAACGGTTTTTTCGAGAAGCTGTTCAGAAGAATGAAGATGGAAGGAGTCTCTCCTTCGGCATTCAAGCCGAATATCGGGTACTATGTAATAAACGACAGGGCAAGGGATGAGGACTTCTCCGGTTCTCTTGCTCTCTCTGACGTGCTTGACATGCTTGACTCGTTCTTCCCGTCCATTCCCGTCATTCTTGACAGCAAGAGAGGGGATATCGCAAAGAGCAGCCTGAACTATGCACATGAAGCCTTTGACGTATGGGGCTCGGATGCTGTCACGATCTCTCCTTATATGGGAAGTGATTCTGTTCTTCCCTTTGCTTTTGAGGACAAGGGGGTATATATCCTGAACAGGACAAGCAATCCGGGCGGCAGGGATCTCCAGAACACTCTGACGATAGACAAGGTGGAAGACAGGGATGTCTATCCGCTTTACATTGCGGTTGCCCATCATATCGCATTCTGGGCAAATGAGCATTCAGGTATCGGCGCCGTCGTGGGTGCGACGAACATGAATGAGCTCAAGGATATTGTCCGCTACTATGCACATAAGGATATCCCGACACTCATACCGGGTGTGGGAAGCCAGGGCGGCAGTGCGACTGATGTCATGGCAGCTCTCAGGGAAGCTGATTATGATGTGCGTCTTGCCCGCATAAACTCATCAAGCGGTCTTACCCATCCATGGAAGAAGGCTCCTTGCCCGGAAGACTGGCTCGAGATGTGCATGAACAACATAAAGAACCTGATTGAGGAAACAAGGATTTAACCGATGAGGGACAGAATTGCCAGACTTATAAAAGCACATGAGAGAAAGGATGTGATCCTTACAACAGTCAGCGGGGTTGCTTCCACCAAGAAGGAAATGATCTCATATTTCGATTCATCAACCTGCATTGATGTGATCACCACGAAGAGTTTTCAGGTAATGCCGAACAGCGGCAACAGGGAGCCTGTGATCTGCTGTCTCGGAGACGGCAACTTCGGCAATTCTGTCGGACTCAGGAATCCCGGGATGGAAGTGGTGCTTCCCGAACTTGAGGAGCTGAGGAGAAAAGGCCTTTCAAAACTTCTCAATGTTTCTGTAAGCGCTTCAAGCGCTGAGGATTTCATTACCCTGATCAGGGCTTTCGATCATGTCGCTGATTCAATTGAGCTTAATTTCTCCTGTCCTCATGCCGCATCAGGCTACGGTGCCAGCATTGGAAGCGATATCTGCATCGCGACTGATTATGTCAGGGCTATAAGGGAAGCATATCCTGAGCAGAAAAGCGCCCTTCTGATCAAACTCACTCCCAATGTTGACAATATAGGGGAGATTGCCGCATCCGTCATGGCTTGCGGTGCTGACGGTATTGTCGCGATAAACACCGTCGGACCGAAACTTTACATCGAGCCGCATTCTGGAAAACCCATTCTCAGCAACAAGCTCGGAGGAAAGGGCGGTGCATCCGGACGCTGGGTCAATGAAAGGGCGCTTGAATGTGTGAGAGAGATAAGACAAGCTGTCGGAGATGATGCCATAATCATCGGCATGGGAGGTGTAAGCACATCCTCCGATGTGGCGGCGATGATCGATGCCGGTGCAGATGCTGTGGGTATCGGCTCCGCGCTGGGAACTGTGCGCCAGCAGGACTGGCCGGCTTATCTTGAAACACTCAGAAGGGAAGCCGGAGAGAGAAGTGGCGATACAAGCAGCCGGTTCATCATAACGGAGAACCGTATGGCCTACAGTGAGCATACAGTCACTAAGCTTACTGTCCATACGCCAGAAATGCTGCTTATCAAGCTGGACGGAGAACTTGACTGCAAGGCCGGACAGTTTGCGTTCCTCTTTGTTCCGGGACTCGGGGAGAAGCCTTTCTCCGTCGCCCACAACAAACCTCTTACATTCCTCATAAGAAAGCGCGGTTATTTCACAAGTGAGCTTTTCAACCTGAAAACCGGCGATAAAGTCTATACACGCTCCCTTTACGGCAGTCCGCTCGACATGCCTCAAAGCGAGAATGCGCTTTTCATCGCAGGCGGAAGCGGAGTGGCCGTGCTTCCTTCACTGTGCCGCATGGCGGAAGGCAGGCACACTTCCATTTCCGTACTTGTAGGCACTTCGGCATCATCTTCCGTAGGTGTTGACGGCAAGGCTCTGTTTGAGGATTATTTCAGAGAAAAAGCCACAGAGTACAAGGTGGTTCCCGATGACGGAAAGGTCGGACGTGTCCTTGATTATCTTCCATCTGCGGTTGAAGGGAAGAAAGACCTGAAGGTCTATCTTGTGGGACCTGAAAAATTCATGGCCATAGCAGCAGAAAAGCTCCTTTCACTCGGTCTGAAGAAAAATGACATCTTCCTCTCCCTTGAGAGAAGCACTCTGTGCGGAATAGGACTTTGCGGCGAATGTGTGTGCGGTGACCGCCTGACATGCCAGTGGGGTACTTTCCAGCCATATGACTACATTCTTGAAAATGCACCGGAGCTTCTGAAGTAATGATTGACTTTCATGTACACCTGAGAGACTGGAACCAGAAACAGAAAGAGACTGTGGAGCATGGCCTTGCTGTCGCAAAGCTGTGCGGCATCAATGCCGTTGCCGATATGCCTAACTGTGATCCGCCGCTTACGGACCGCGAAACCGTTCTCGACCGGCTTGCGCTTGCGGCTCCGTCCGTAAAGCGTCATAAGGTTTCCTACCATGTGTACATGGGTCTGACAAAAGATCCGGATCAGATCAGAGGGGCAGTGAACACATACAACGAGCTCTATCCTCTTGTGATCGGTCTTAAAATGTTTGCCGGGCATTCGACCGGCAACATGGGAATAACAGAACCTGAGGACCAGAGAACGGTGTTCAGTACACTTTCAGAGATGAATTATTCAGGTGTTCTTGCCCTGCACTGTGAGAAGGAATCGCTCATGAGGAGCGATCTCTATGTCCAGGGACAGTATGAGACACAGTCACTCGCCCGTCCTGCAGAGGCTGAGATCGAGTCCATAAAGGACATGATAGCACTTGCTGAAGAGACCGGGTATAAAGGACGGCTCCACATCTGTCACATTTCGACCAGAGAAGGCATTGAAGAGGTTGTCAGGGCAAAGGAGAAGGGGATGAAGATCACCTGTGCCGCCACGGCACACCATGCGCTTCTGACAAGCAAGGATGCATGTGATCATTCACGCTATCTCAGAATGAACCCACCGTTGAGGGATGAAGAGAACCGCAGGGCTGTATATGAGGGACTCATCAACGGGAAGATTGACTATGTCGAGTCGGATCATGCCCCGCATACCATAGAAGACAAGAAGAAAGGGATGGGCGGCATACCGGGCTTTGCCGGAGACCTGATCCTTCTGCGTGCACTTAAGAAGGACAATGTGCCGCAGCAGAGGCTTGAAGAGCTTTTCGCGCTCAACTGTGCCCATGATTTCGGTATTGAGGCTGAAGGCAGGATAATTCCTGACAGAATCGACTGGAGGATAGAGCAGGCTGTCAGGGAATATCCGTATAACGGCTTCGTGTAAAATTTCATTTTCCCTGATTGCCAACGATAAAATTTAAGTGTATAACCAAATAGGTTAAATTTTTTATGGAGGTCACGGCTGTGAAAACGACAAACGACGATTCCAACCCTTTGTCTAGAATAAACAAGTCAGAATATTTGAAATCAGCCGGGACCGGAGAATAATGAGGAAAATCTCTGCCCGGCAGGAGGCAGAGAATGATCACAATCAGAAATACAAGCGGAAAATATACATGGATAGATGCACGGGACATAAACCGTGATGATATAACCGTGCTGAGCGAGGAATATGCGATCTCTTCAGAGCTTCTTGCTGATATCCTGGACCAGGACGAGCAGAGCCGCATGGAGAAGGAGGACGATTATCTTGCATTCATCGTCCGTATTCCCAAGGATGAGGAGGATGAGGATAACCCTCTTACCCGCAATGCCGTACCGCTCGGAATAGTGCTTTACCCGGATAAGGTAATTACCATATGTCAGGCCGACAGTGTCGTGCTTGAGGACTTCGCACGTTCGCGTTTCCGCCAGTATCCTGTGGATACGAAAGAAGGCTTCGTTCTTTCGATTCTTGGACGCTCTGCACTTGTTTTCATCAGGATACTGAAATACATCAACCGCCAGAAGGATCTTGTGGAGGAACAGCTTCACAAGAGTGTCATGAACTATGAGCTGATCCAGCTTCTGGAAATACAGAAGTCGCTCGTGTATCTGACGACAAGCCTGACAAGCAATGAAATGCTGCTTGAGAAGATGGTCAAAAGCCCGATCTTCAAGCTGAACAACGAAGATGAGTCCGACTTCCTTGATGATGTCATCACTGATAACAAGCAGGCCATTGCAATGGCCAACATCTATTCGGACATCCTCACCGGAACGATGGATGCCTTTGCCTCAGTCATCGGCAACAATATGAACGTCATCATGAAAAGGCTTACGATAATTTCCCTTGCCCTAATGTTCCCGACCTTCATCACCGGATTCTTCGGCATGAATGTTCACATACCGGGAACTGACAGCCCTTATGCATGGGTCTTCCTTGCTTTCGGCTGTCTTCTTGTTGCCATCATAGGCTCATATGTGATCTCGGACAGGCATAACAAGAGACTTATCAAGGCGAACATAGGCGAAAGGAACACAAAGAAGAAAAAGATCAAGAAATAGAGGAGATGCTTCATGAAGAGAATACTTCTGCTGCTTTTGTCCGTATCAGCTCTGCTGTTTCCGCTTCATTCGGCTGTCAGCAGCGAGGATCTGACATATCTTTATGATTTTCTGGAGAAGAGTCATCCTGACTTCTACAACAGTCTCAGTGAAAGCGAGGCACGGGCAATACTGGATGAAGAGATAGTGAAAACCGGGATGAATCCGGAGGATGAGGTTTCCTTCTTTTTCTCACTCCAGCATATAGCATCAATACCGCATGATTCCCACACAGGCATGATGCTGACATCAGATCTGTTTTACAAGATGAGTGCTTTCCCTGTGGTTTTCGACTTTTTCTCAGATGATCTTGTCGTCACCACGATTGAATCATCACATTCCGTTTTCCTTGCCGGTACAGTTGAAAGCATAAACGGCGTTGATGTGGATGAGATCTTAAGAAGGGCAGCTGGGATAATCCCGCATGACAATGATGTGTATCTGAAACTGCAGCTGAAGAACAATTATCTTTCATTTGCCCAGTTCTATTCTGCCATCGGAATTGATGCCGATGATATGACTCTGTCTTTCGCTGACGGCACATCTCTTACTCTTGAGAAGATTCCGTATGAACAGTTTGCCTCCACTTCCTTTGCATACCTCAGACAGGCTTACCCTGATACCCTCGGGCAGGGCAGCTATTACAGTGCATATGCTCTTCCTGATCCTGATACGCTGTTGATCAATTACCATGCATGTGCGGAAATGCCGAATTTCCCGTTCAGAGACTTTGTCACAGCTGTCTCAGATCTCATTGATGAGAACGGATACATCAGAATAGTGATCGACCTGCGTTACAACGGCGGCGGCAACAGCGAGGTGATCAATCCTCTGATTGATGTATTGAAGGAAAAGGATGCCGAGGTTTTCGTTCTTATAGATGAAGGGACATTCTCCTCTGCGGTTCTCAATGCACTGACGCTGAAAGAGGAGCTGGGCGCCGTTTTTGCAGGACGTCCTTCTGGCGGAAGCGCAAGTCATTACGGAGAGCTTAAGAGCGGCACTCTTCCATATTCCGCTATGGCTTTCAGTTACTCGACAAAGTTCTTTGACAACGGTGTTTCCGGTCCTCTCATGCCTGATATCCTGATAGAGAAAGATATTGACGACTACAGAAACGGCATCGATACTGATCTAAGAGTACTGGGCTTTCTGGAGGAGTGATGCAGTTTAAAAAGAAGACAGTCAGCGGTGCTTACCCTGCGGGGGAATACGAACCGGCAGTGAGGAAGAGCATATGCACAGGAGAGATGACCTTCGGTTTCATAAGAAAGGCTGACAGTCATTTTGTTGACATTGCGCTTGTGAGAAATGAAGAGGAAATGAAAACCCTCGCTTCCGGATACGGCTTCGGGGGCTGTGAGATCAGGGAAATATATTAAGCTCAGTTGATTGTCTTTATATCGGCTTCACTTCGGATTATGTAACCGCTCTTAAGCTTTTTATTGCTCATGATATAGCCACTCTTGCCGTGATCCAGCTTCTCAACCGGATTGAAATCGGCATCAAGAAGTGTGAAGTCGTTGTCTTCAATCCTGTATACATCGCTTCCTATATATTCAAGCTGTCTGCCTTTTCTCAGCTGGTTCTTTATGTCGATCGACCAGATGCCGTGTCTGACTTCATCTTTTACGGTACCGAGGAACAGATACTCCCTCTGGTAGCCATAGCTGGTAGGCCTGTCGATGTCATTCACATCGATGGCATCGTGGCCATAGAAGAATCCGGTTGAGTATTCCCTGTGCGATACATTGAAAAGATCATCGCGGTAGAAAGAGAAGTCCGGATCCTTGTCCAGTGCCTTGCGGTATGCCCTCGTGACCAGCGCGATGTAGTAAATGGACTTCATCCTTCCTTCAATTTTCAGGGAGGAAAGACCGCTTGCGACAAGATCGTCAAGGTGGTCGATCATGCACAGATCCTTTGAGGAAAGGATGGTTGTGTATCCGTCCTGTTCCTCAATGGGGAAATACATTCCCTTTCTCTCTTCCTCTTCAAGTGCATAATGAAGCTTGTAGTTCCAGCGGCATGTGTGCGAGCAGTCTCCCTGGTTCGCACCGCGTCCGGTAAGAAAGCTTGAAAGCATGCAGCGTCCCGAATAGGACATGCACATGGCACCATGAACGAAGGCTTCAAGTTCAAGCTCGGGGACCGCATCCTTTATCCTCTTTATGTCATCCAGCGACGCCTCGCGGCCCAGAATGACCCTCCTGAAACCGAGCCTGTGGTAAAGCTTCGCAGCCGAACTGTTGATGCAGCTTGCCTGCGTGGACAGGTGAAGCTCTTTATCGGGAAGGTACTTGTGGAAAAGATCCACAAGCCCGAGATCTGTGATGATGAATGCATCGAAAGGGCTGTCTTTCAGAGTCGGAAGGAAAGATTCCACATCCATGATCTGATCCTCGGAAAAGAGGATGTTCATTGTACAGTACAGCTTGCGGCCGAAGCGTTCCTTTATCTTCCTGACATCTTCCAGCTCCTCAGCGGTGAAGTTCCCGGCATTCTTTCTCAGTGAGTAATTCGTCATACCCATATATGCGGCATCAGCACCGAAATTGAATGCGGTGAGAAGTTTTTCCCTGTTTCCCGCGGGAGCCAGAAGTTCTATCGCCATAAAGTTCTCCTAATCAAGGACAGAGCGCAGTGCTCTTTCCAGTTCTCTGAATCTGTCAGCTTCCTGAGTCTTCACATCTTGTGCCTCTCTGTCAAGATGGGCCTTGTATTCAGCCTCGCTCATGAGAACTGTTTTGTCCTCAGGGAATGCGATTCTGAGCACTTCATCCATCTCGCTGACAAGGTGGAAATCGACTCCCTGCCTGACATCTTCCGTGAGTTCCTTCAGATCCCTTTCGTTCCTCTTGGGAATGATGATGGTCTTTATGCCGTTCCGCTTTGCGGCAAGCACCTTTTCCCTCAGCCCGCCGATCGGCATGACCTTTCCGGTCAGAGTCAGCTCACCTGTCATTGCGAGATGATCTTTTATCACCTGATCCGTGAGTAGGGAGTAGAGCGCGCATGTCAGCGTGATACCGGCAGAAGGGCCGTCCTTCGGTGTTGCGCCTTCCGGAATGTGAAGGTGGACGTTGTTCTGGTCAAACCAGGATCTGTCAATGCCACGTCTCTCGGCAGTCCTCTTGAGGAAGGTCCAGGCAATTGAGACACTTTCCTTCATCACATCGCCAAGCTGACCTGTGACTTTCAGCTCGCCCTTGCCGGGATAGTTCTCGGCCTCAATGAGAAGAGTGTCACCTCCCATGCTGGTCCATGCAAGTCCTATTGCGGTTCCCACCTTGTCTGCCTTCACGATGTCATCGACAGGGAAGATCGGAAGTCCGAGGTATTTCTCGATGAGAGGCTCATCGACATTCACCGGTCTCTCCTTGTCGGGGTTCTCAAGAAGATCAAGCAGGACTTTCCTGTTTATCTTGTCAAGACTCTTCTCAAGATTTCTCACACCGGCTTCTCTCGCATACTGGTTGGCAATGGAAAGCAGTGCCTTGCTTGAATACTTCACGTCATTCTTTGACAGGCCTGTCTTCTCATAACTCTTGGGAATCAGATACTTCTTTGCGATGTTGAGCTTCTCATTTGAAGTGTAGCCTGACAGTTCTATGATCTCCATTCTGTCAAGAAGCGGACCGGGAATTGTCTCAAGCGTGTTTGCCGTGACAATGAAGAGAACCTGCGAAACATCGAAGGGAATATCGAGATAGCGGTCGCGGAATTCCCTGTTCTGCTCGCTGTCAAGTGCCTCAAGCAGGGCAGAGGCGGGATCTCCGTTGTAGCTCTGACCCATCTTGTCGATCTCATCGATGAGGAAGACAGGGCTCTTCGTCTTCACGATCTTGAGTCCCTGTATGATCTTGCCCGGAAGTGCACCTACATATGTCCTCCTGTGGCCTTTGATCTCGGCCTCGTCTTTCATGCCGCCTACGGAGAAACGGTAATATTTCTTGCCCAGTGCCCTTGCGATTGAACGGCCGACACTTGTCTTTCCGACTCCCGGAGGACCGACGAGACAGATGATGGCGCCTTTCGTATCCTGCTTCTGCTTTCTCACGGCAAGGAACTCAAGGATCCTGTCCTTCACTTCCTTCATTCCGTAGTGATCCTTCTCGAGGATCTTTCTTGCCTTCTGGATGTCGAAATCCTGGAATCCTTCATCCTTCCAGGGAAGGGCCGCAACCGTCTGAAGATAGTTCAGACAGACTGAGTAATCCGGGCTGTTCGGCTCAAGCGAGACGAAGCGGGCATATTCATTCTCAACTGTTTCCTTTGCCTCTCCCTGCAGGTCAAGAGCATTGAGCTGGCTGCGCAGCTTTTCGACAATGTTCGTGCTCTTGCCGTCCATGCCCAGCTGTTTCTGGATCTGCTTCATCTCCTCGCGCAGGAAATAGTCCCTCTGGTTTTTCTCTAGTCTCTTGTTTATGGTCGTCTGGATGTCAGCCTGAATCTCGGCGATTTTCCTCTCCTGGGATATATAGAAGAGAACCTCCTCGATCCTCTTTCTAACATCCAGAATCTCAAGCACTGACTGTGCCTTCTCGCCGTCGATAGGCAGAATGGATGCCACATAGTCGGCAAAACGGCTCGGATCTTCGATATTGACCATGTTGAGCCGGTTTTCTTCGCTGAATATCGGAGTCTTTGTGTTTATTTTCGTGAATTCGGCGTTGAGGCTCTTTATCCAGGCCTTGAGACTTTCCGTATCGTACGGTTCATCATCAAGATAAGTCACTCTTGCCGCAGTATAGTTCGTCGTGCTGAAAAAGCTTTCGACCCTGAATCTCTTTATCGTTGAGACGAAAATATTCATCCCGCCGTCAGGCATCCTCAGGCTCTTGAGGATCCTGCATACTGTTCCGACACTGTGGAAGCGTTCGTGATCAGGACGGTTTTCTTCCTTGTTTTCATTTGGACGTTCAAGAATGGCACCGAAGATGCCGTCATTGGAAAGCGCCTGATTCACAGTGACCATGTCCTTCTCTCCTGAAATGAAGAGAGGTGCGAACATTCCCGGAAAAAGCGGTTTTGTCGTAAGCGGCAGAACCAGCAGGTTTGCGGGAAGATTGTTTTGATCTTCTCTGATCTGTGTATTGTTATCTATTGCCATATTGTTAACTCTCCCGATTGTTTCTAAAAGATATGGAAAAAAACATTAAAAGGGAAGGACAAAATTCAAAAAGCCGTAAAAGGAAAAATACAGTCATCTGTCTGAATTTCTGACAGTTCTTCTCTCCTGCATATTTCTTCTGTTTTTTCTTTGTAATATATTTCAGACAACGGAATGGAAGGAGAGGGGGAAGAGATGGCCGGAGATTGTAAACTGTTTATCTGTATCGCGCTTTGGCATATCATTGTCCCGTATTTCGTCAACAGGTTTTTCACTACAGGACTCTTGCTTCCATGTGTCTATGTTCCGTTCCTTATAAAAAGGGAATTTATAAATGGAGCCGCAAGAAAACGCCAGGCTTGACCTGTGGATGAATATTTTTCACATATGAACAACCGGAGGTGAGAAAATGCGTGAATATATAGAAAAAGAAGTACACCACCTGTATTACGATTATGATGAGAACTGTGCACGCACTTCTCTCAAGTGTCTTTCACATCTTTTTGACTTTCCTTTAAGTGAGGATGTGCTCTCTGCCGCCACCGGCATGCACGGGGCAGGTTATTACCGCGCACAGTGCGGCCTGGTGGAAGGTACACTTATGTTCATCGGACTTTACGGAAATGAAAAAGGGCTTGGTCGGGATGAGATTGTAAAGCTCTGTCATGACTTCGCAGCTGAGTTTGAGAGGAATTTCTCATCACTGAGATGCAGAGAACTCCGTCCGGGAGGCTTCAATCCTGATGATCCACCTCATCTCTGCGAAAGCCTGAGTGTGAAAGCCATTGAATTCAGCTGTGAATTCCTGAGAGGCAGGATGATATGAAGCTGGTAAATGCTTTTAGAGAATTTTCTGCTCTCTGAATCTTTTGTCAGGCTTTTCCGTATGTTTCATATTCCTGTATATTGCGATATACGCGCTTACATGATTTCCATACCATGAGACAGATGGGAAATCAGGAAACAGGATCAGATATAATTACCTGTGGGTGCTGTATTGTACTGCTTCTTCACTTCGATTACCGAAGCTCCATCGGTATCTGTTGCCCTTGATACGATATTGAATTTCAGGCCGCTTTTTCAAGTTTCTGAACATATTCATCAGCCTCTTTTGTGGAATACTCCACGGCCCTGGAATGACTGAGCTTGCCGCTCAGAATGAGCTTCAGAGCCTGCTGAAGCATCGCGCTCTGAATCATTTTCATGTTATCACCTCATTCTGCCTTTGAGCAGTTTTTACCAAATCCTTTATGATTCCATTCACTTCTTCCGGCTTACATCCGATAGCCAATGAAATCTCCTCATTGAACATGCCTTCAGCCTTCCTGAAGAATGCCGATTCTGTATAATTCCCAAACCCTTTGCCTTTACTGAGCCTGTCGATGTTGCTTCTGTAAATTTCCATTATCATTGGCAGGAGGGCCTCAGGACGTCCATCATTGATTGCATCCTGATAGCGTTTCAGCCTCAGTTTGTTTTTTCTCGTATTCACTTGCATTGATGGTATACCCAAGCAGTGCGAGAGCTTTGTCCTTCATGATAACCGGACGCATGCGGCCATCCGAAGCCGAGCATGGAATATGGATTCTGCATTTCTCATTCAAGGGACTGAGTGTGTAATAATCTACATTCACATCAGCAGGGGAAAGTGATGGATGTCCTACCGAATCTATGCGGCAGACACCATACCCAGGCACCACGACGTAGTCTCCGGGGTTGTACATGTTATCACCTCATTCAAGATGACATGATACTATCATTTTGTAGAGGAAAAATCAAGTTACAATATATGTATATATTTGTATTATAAATGTATACGTGGATATGTCAGTTTATATCGGGCTGTAATTCAAGTGTTTTTGAAAATGACAGGGAAGATCTTTTTCCATACTGTGGAAAGAAACATATGGAGGATGAAGCAGTTCTACGAAACTTATAGGGACAATCAAAAACTGTCACCACTGGTGGCAGAAATTCCTTGGAGCAACAATCTCCTGATTATGACTGCTTGCAAGACTGATGAAGCAAGGGAATTCTACATCAGGGCCTGCATTGAGAATCACTACTCGAAGAGGGAACTTGAGCGCCAGATTGACAGCATGCTCTATGAGCGTACTGCCATATCAGATGCAAAATATGGGGCTTTGACAAGGAGAAATGAAGGACTTTCCGCTCTGCGAGATGCCTATGTGCTGGAATTCCTGGATCTCCCAGCCTCATATAAGGAAAAGGATCTCAGAAAGCAGATTGTATCCCACCTAAAGGACTTCATCCTTGAATTCGGAAAGGACTTTTCATTCATCGGAGAAGAGTATCGCCTACAGGTTGGCAATACCGATTTCTTCATAGATCTTCTCTTTTTCAATCGTGCTCTTTCCTGCCTTGTCGCAGTGGAACTCAAGATCGGCCTGTTCCGTCCTGAGCATCTAGAGCAGCTGAACCTGTATTTGGAGGCACTGGACAGGGATGTCAGAAAGCCTAACGAGAATCCAAGCGTCGGTCTCATACTCTGTACAGGAAAGGACGATACTGTTGTAGAATATGCTCTTTCAAGAAGCCTCTCTCCCGCGATGGTTGCAGATTATACGCTTCACCTCCCTGACAAGAAGAAACTTCAGGAGAAAATGCGGGAGATTGCAGAGATTTCAGCTGAAGAGCTGGAGCTTTAATAAAACAGTTGATTTGTTTGATTTTTCTTGTAGAGGACTTCTATGGTTCGCAAGTTGCCTGGACGTTATGTCTTGGGGATGAAAATGTTTTTTGATGAGATACTCATATCCCCTCGATTGATATCACTGGTACGTTTCTGGTACGTTTTCAGCAAATAACAGCTTATTTTTGACATAATTTGAAAAATGAGTAGAAAATAAGTGCTTGCTGAATAATGGGATATAAGGATGAATTCTCCTGTGACATCCTCTTCATCCATGTATTCAGTAAGTTCCTTGATTGCGACGAAATCTCCGGGACCGATGGTCCCAAGAGCGCAGATCCTTTCAAGCTCACTCTTGTCGAAATCAACATCTGGAAAATATCTTCTGAAAAGAATCTTCATTCCTTCATAGGTTGGGAACTTGAATTCGACAATTTTGTTGAAGCGCCGTACTATGCTTGGTTCTGCCAATTCTGCATGATTACTCGTCGCGATTACAAGGCCATTGTATTCCTCAAGGTTGACCATGAATGATGAGGTAATATCATTGTGGGCCTTATCACCTCCGCTATAGACATCGGTTTTGCGTGATATGTACCCATCAACCTCATCTAGGAGAAGAAGAGCATGTTTATCTTCTGCTTCTTTGAAGGCTTGATAAATTTGTTCTTCGGATTGTCCCACCCATTTACTAACGAGATCGTGATAACGCTTGACGATAATCTCCACTCCGAGCTTTTCTGCAACGTGGTACGCGTAACTAGATTTTGAGCTGCCGCTCGGTCCATGTATCATCAACTTCCACGGAGAGTGCTGTCTGAATGCCCTCTCCGCCATCTTATCGAGGATATCTATGGGAGTATCGCTGTTGATTACCCTGATATCATACTGATCGGAATTGACCTGCTGTCTCTTTCTCATGTCCTCAGAAATCTCAGCCTTCTGTGCATCTCCAAGCAGCTTCGACAATGCTTCCCAGTCCTGTTTTGCTGCAATCTCCATTATCAGCGTCCTGGAATAACAGAGTGTCGCGACATTGGCCTTAGAACTAATAAGAATCCTTAGGAACTCAGGATCATCGGAGAAGTATTCTGCTGCTTTATTTCTTAGTTTCTCTCCTGATATATGGCTGGGCCTGAGATTGATGATGGGGACATATTCGATAGCTGGTACATCATCGCCATTATTAGAGGACGCTTCTTCATCTTCAGTAAGATTGATTTCACCAGAACCCGTTGTTCTCAAAGTTCCGAATCTGAATCCGAATATCTGAGCCATATTGATGAACTTATCCATCTTTACAGGAGCACTCTCAGAGAAAAGGACTATGCCTTCAAGATGCATCGCCTGTATTGCCTGCATCGCATATACCCCAGCATCATCGCTGTTCATTTCAGAGCCTATCAAACAGTAGATTCCCTCTTCTTCGAGAAGCTTCTTGATGATTCCAAGGCTCATATGCTGAAGGAAATCGTCAATCATGATTGCAATCGGTGACTTCGATGATATGGCGTGCTTTATAAGGCTGATTACCCTTGGATCTATCTCATAGAATCCTGCGACATCGCTGCAGTCAGGGATATCCACCTTCTCAAGCAGTTCATTACTGAGTGCTGCATTCTTCCAGAGGTAAGCAGCCCAAGGGGTCGAAAGACTGTTCAGCCTGGTTCTGCCACCAGCAATGATGTCGAACATCTTTTCTACTGATTTCATATCAGCTTTCGTGAGGATTATTCCGAACTGGTCAGAAAGCACTTCCCTTGTTTTCTTCTTCGTAGCTATGACGTTGTGATTGCACATTGCTTCGATGATCACGATTGTAAGTGCTTCTACTCTCGAAATGGGAAAGGATGAATTCAGCGAACCTGCAAGCCGTTCTGAGCTTTCGATGAAGTCAGGCTCTTCAATCCAACTCAATGCCGTTGCTATTGTTGATGTATCTTTGGTTTTCATACATCAATGAAGAAGGGCGCTGAAAGCGCTGAAGTTTATTTCTTCTTTATTATGACGTGATAACGGCATGGCTGCTGATTCCATAATATATAACCCAGTTTCAGGAAAAACACTCTTAAGTGCATCGGCCCAAATCTTTGTGGGCCAAGTTAAAGCCCAAAAGATTGCTATAAAGCCTTTTAGGGTAGGGTAATGATGCGTAATATTGATAAGGAGTTTCCCTTATGGACCTAACTTCCTGGATTCGGCTGAATAATCATACAACACAAGGAATTTGTGTCCTAGAGTCATCCAGCATTTCTGCTCTGATACGCAGGCTGATTACAACGCACATGTACTCAATGCTGTCCTTGCAACCCATACGTACTCACTCTAGGGCACAGTGAATGTAAGGACAGTAAGAAAGAAACTAGACCTGTAGGTGATTGTTCTTTAATCTTCTATTCCTCTTTTACTTCTGGCTTTCATAAAATTCCTCCAAATAGTTGCACTTTGCTAACTATAGTGATAATATATTGAAGTTAGTGGAGGCTAACAATGAACAAAACAGTTACGGCTTTTCTTGTTGGAGCGGTAGCTGGTGCAGCTCTTGTTAC
>CALXYO010000004.1 GCA_944393005.1 uncultured Spirochaetales bacterium
AATTGACAACCTTATGGTTAGATTCTGTTTTTTGATTTTCTAAGTCTTTCGGTTAGGTTTTATTTTGATTCAACACGGCGGAAAATTGAAAAATGAAACAGAGTTCCAATTTTCATATATGCTTCAATATTGCTTTATCTTATATGATTTTTACCTCTTCCATCATGATTTTACCCCATTGAAGAGATCAGAATTATTTGGATACGGAGCTTTCCGGTTATGAGAAATCGGAAGGAAGCCATCCTTTCCTCACGCATTCGCGGAAATCCCAGCCATCCTTATCCCTGCATTCAACACGGTAATTCCAATAGAAGTAAGCGAAGGCGGTTTCAAATGAAAACAGCATTGCAGATGCAAGCATCCTGTATGACATTTTCACCTGAAATTCATTTAGTCCTTTCTCCATATTATGAGGAAGAGACCATTCCCCGATCATGAGTGGGCAATACTCCTGAACCTCCCTGATCTTGTTCATCCATGTGAAAAGGATACGGTTGACAAAATGGATATTCGTATGTTCAGGCCTCCACTCCTCCATATCAAGATACCAGTGTGTATCCATGATCACATTTTCAAGACCTTTCACATCATTGAAAAAGTATTTCCATGAATCAAGACGGAAACCATCATGAAAAACTATTTTCCTTAACAGTTATTAGATAATTATTTTTATAATAAATAATAAACAGTAATAATCGATTATTTTATTTATCGGATATTTTTGATATATAAATTGATAGTATCCTCATATTCCCACTTCTATTAAACAAAACATGCGCTAAACAGATTTCATCATCTTCTTTTTAAGCTATAATTCATCTAATGGATTACAAAGAACTGGATAATCAAAACAAATCAGCATATTACTACACACTTTATGATCAGAAAAGTTACCAGGAAAAATATAATTACTGGGCAACCGCCATAGGTTTGCAAGATGTAGACGGGTTGAAACCATCATCGTTTCTCATTGATATTGCAAACAGAAGTATAAAAGGTGAATTATCACTACAGGAAGTTAAACAGAAACTCTACGATTACTATGAAGAAAAAGATAAGCACAACACAAACGAAAAAGAAAAAGAAGCAGATATAGTATCAACAAATATTACTACAATATTAACTTCTCCTGATTTCAGTTTTTCAGTGGACGGATTACTTTCAATACATAAATATCTTTTTAACGAAGTATTCTCTTTTGCAGGAGAAATACGGACAGTTGATATTTCAAAAAAAGAGTGGGTCCTTAATGGAGAAAGTGTATTATACTCACCAGCACAGATGATAATTGAAAACATAAAATATGATCTGGAAGAGGAAAAGAAATTTTCATATACAAATCTCAATCAGGCAGAACTTGTCAGCCATCTTTCACTCTTTATCGCAAGACTATGGCAAATACATCCATTCAGAGAGGGCAACACAAGAACATCCGTTGTTTTTTTGATAAAATATCTGAACACGCTCGGCTACAGTGTGACAAATGATCTGTTTTCAGAAAATTCCTGGTTTTTCAGGAATGCCCTTGTCAGAGCATGCTATTCTGACCGGAGAAACGGAATACTTCCGGATTTTTCATTTCTTGAAACTTTTTTCAACTGCCTCCTTTTCAATGAAAAGGCAGAATTGAAAAACAGAAATATGAAAATAACTTCTGAGAAAGAACCAACCGGCCGACCGACCGACCGACTAACCTTGCTCGAGGTTCTGAGCGACGATGAATTATCAGCCAGGGCAATAATGAATGCAATGGGATTGTCTCATGTACCGTCATTCAGAAAGACACACCTGAAACCGGCCCTTGAGAACGGTCTGATTGAAAGAACAATTCCGGAAAATCCGAATCATCCGGCACAAAAATACAGACTTACCGGAAAAGGAAAGAAAAAGCTCAGTGGCAGTACATCATAAGACAGGCACCGTTTCCGGCGCCTGTCTTAAAGGAATCAGAGCTTATCTATAAGCATGCTGCACTTTCCGCTCGGGATCGGCAGTGTCTTCTTCTTTTTCTCATCAAGAATCTCGATTGTGAAATAATAGAGTTTCTCGCTTTCGAGTCTTATCTCCCAGCCTCTGAGATTCTTGTTTGAAAGGATGGTGACGAAATTTCTCTTGAGCGACAGATGCTCAATACCCATAGCCTCAAGACTCGGCATCATCCAGTCAACCGTCTTTCTCGGAAGCGAGATCTCAAGACCGATGATGTTCTCGATCATCAGTGTGATTGTGATCAGGCCGAGCATCGGAAGATAACGGCTTTTATTCGTGAATGATCCGTCCGTACAGATGGAAGGTCCTTCACTTGAAGGCTTATATGCCTGCCATACCTCCCCCACAGTCTCTCCGTCCGGATGAAGAGTATCAAGGATGAAATACATATGGCGTATCGCACATTCACGGGCGAATATGGATGATGTGTATTTAACAAGCCCCTTGATCACCATGTATGTGAAGAACGGAACCACACCGCCACGATAACCTTCACCGTTGGGCGAATAGTTCGGATTTGACACCGGCAGACATGGGAAAGGATTGTCGGTTCCGAATTCAGAAGGATCCTTCAGCTGACTGATCAGATACTCCGCATACTCGTAATTCGGAATCTCGGCAAGAAGCGTCCAGTAACAGCCTATATGCTTGTTCTTCGTTATTCTCTTCTCGTTCTCATCCAGATCGAAATAGAATCTCTTCTCGCTGTCCCACATCATGCTGTTGATACGGGTCTTGAGAGAGAAATACACTCTCTTGTAGCGGAAGGAGAGTTCTTTGTCATTCAGTATGTCACCGATGTTGGACATATAAAGGGCAGCAAGTGCAAGACATGCGTTGAAGTCAACAGTATAGCATGCATCATAGCGCTCTATGTTTCCAAGACAGCAGGCTGAATATGGAACACTGTAAAGACCGTTGGGGCGCTGGAAATTATTGCTGATCCATGTGAAATATTTCTCAAGATGCACGACAATATCCTTAAGCCTCTTCTTGTTCCCTATCTTGTGGTAAAAGAAATACTCAACATACGGAAGCAGAGGAAGAGTAAGACCGAGCGGATTGTCATCGCTCGTCACGGGCTTTCCGGTTGTCGTGTCATAGCAGTCGCTGATGCGTCCGTCCTCGTCCTGCACGGAGTAGAAATAGTCAATCATCGCACAGGGATCGAACTTCTGGTTGCTGTATACAAGGAAAAGAGAGGACAGGCAGCTGTCAAAAAGGCTTCTCCTGTTTTCCTCGCCTGTAAAAAGGTATCCTTCCTGAGGAGCGGCCGCCGGTTTAACTGCGTTTCCCTTCCAGTTTTCTTCTATCCAGACCCAGGTTCTGTCGTACATGTCAACAAAATCCTGATCGTAAAAATGCACGCAAGGCACAAAATCTTTAACCAACGCAGATACTCTCCAAAAATATATCGAAAAACGTGTTTTTTCGCCTATAAACTCATCTTATACAATATACCAGAAAGCTTTGGTTGTCAAACACTTTTTTTGTTTGACTATTCTTTTGAATACAAGCAGTTATAAAAACATTATCTTATTTACACTCTCTTTTTCAGAAAGAGGAGCGCGTGTAATGGAGATTAAGGGAAGAAGGCAGCAGTCTGACGAGGCACCGGCCGGCTGAAAGTGAAACAAGTTCACCGTCAGTATGGATTTTCATATTCTCCTCAGCACTTTCAATCAGGACTTCCCTTCCCCTCTCTTCCTGCATGAATGAGCACTTCTCAAGCTGGGTTCCCCTGAAGAATGAAAGAACCATGGGAATCACCTCGCGTCTTACGACAGGACGATTGGAAAACACGATATCAAGAAGACCGTCATCAAGAGCTGCATGAGGGGCAAGAATGAAAGCCGACCCCATTCTCCGTCCGTTGCTCACTGATATCTGCTGACTCTCCAGATTGAAGACCCTTCCGTCAATTGTCATCTTCACTTTGTAGCTGACAGGCAGATGAACAAGGCAGTGAAAGAAAGCAACTATATAGCTTGGCATGCCGTTGAGATGTCTGTACTCCCCGGCCTTGAAGTTTATCGCCGGCTCAAAACCGAAACCGGTGCCGTTGAGGAAATAACGGCCAGAAGGAAAACGTCCGCCCTCAAGATAACCGACATCTATCTTTCTGGCTTGTCTGCGGGCAATGAGCTGCACCGCCTGCGTTATATCGCTCGGAATTCCCGCCATCCAGGCAAAATCATTGCCTCTGCCTATCGGTATGATACCCATTTCCGTATCAGTTCCGCTTTTCATGATACCGTTGACAACTTCATTGACGGCACCATCCCCGCCTGCGGCGACAACTGTGGAATAACCTTTGAGACAGGCCTCAAGACTTGCCTTCTCGCCGTCATTCTCACATTTCGTGAGGTAGAAATCGGCATGTATGCCGTGTTCCTCAAAGCAAGCCTTTATCTTCTGTACCTTTCCGGCTCCTCTTCCCTTTGATGCGTTGGGATTTATTATCACAAAAACCTTGTCTCTCTCTTTCATGCTTGTCTCATCATATATTATTTGCGCGCTAAAAAAAAGAATGGTTTATTTGTCCGTTCTGGTGTATGCTGGAGCCATGAGCGTAAAATATGTTTTGATAAACGGAACGGTACTGTCAGGAGTCGCGAAAATCGACAACTGCGCACTGGCAATCAACGATGAAGGGAAAATCGAAGACGTCTTCAGAATGAAGCGGCTTGACGAGCAGGACTACTCCTCTTCCGTCACTCTGATCGACGTCAAGGGAGCATATATCACTCCCGGTCTGATCGATACACACCTGCATGGTATCGGAGGATACGGAACAGAGGACTGCAGCGTTGACTCGATCCTCGGCATGAGCGAGCGCCTTGCGGATTTCGGCGTAACATCATTCCTTCCTGCAGTATACACCGACAGACTCGATAAGATGATAGCGGCGACAAAGGCAATTGTCGGCGCCATGGGAAAGGAGAAAGGTGCAATCATTGAAGGTGTGAACCTTGAAGGCCCTTTCATATCCCCGAAGAGAATCGGAGCACAGTCACCGGACGGTCTTCAGGAAGTCAGTCTGGATGTGTTCAACCAGCTTTATGAAGCCGGAGAGGGAAAGATTGTCTGCATGACAGTTGCACCCGAACTGAAGCACATGAGGACACTTGCTCTTGAAGCTCAGAAAAAGGGAATCGTGCTGCTTGCCGGCCACACCGATGCCGCTTATGAGAACATCATAGAAGGAATGCAGTGCGGCATCCTGCATTCAACGCATTTCTTCAATGCAATGAGCCGCCTGCATCACAGGAACCCGAACTGTGTCGGAGCGATCATGATCCAGCAGGATATGAAGGCCGAGATAATCTGTGACGGCATCCACGTCCACCCGGAACTCGTGAAGCTGCTTCTCAGGGAGAAGCCGCTCAGCAATATCGTGATGGTCACGGACTCACTGAAACCGACAATGCAGAAGGAAGGGCCGCTGACGGCCAACGGCATGCCGGCCCAGCTTGTTGAGGGGGCATTCGTCTCCGCACAGGACAACAGTCTGTTCCTCGGTTCATCGCTTACAATGCTCAAAGGACTTGAGAATCTGGTTGAATGGGGAATACCTATAGACCAGGCCATCCAGATGGCTTGTTCAAATCCGGCAAGAATCTATAATTTCGAGAAGAAAGGAGCTCTTATCCCTGGCTATACCGCGAACGTCGCAATCATAAACAGAGACTTCAGTCTCGGCGGCCTCTTCATCAACGGTAAACTTGCCAGGGGACTGTTGAGCAAGGAGTTTATAAATGTGGTTCGATAATCTGAATGAAAAGGCCATGTGGTCAATCTTCAATGATATTTCCGCCATCCCCCGGGAAAGCGGAAACGAGGAAGGCATAAGACAGTTCCTTCTTTCCTGGGCGGCAGAGCATGATCTGAAAGCCTGTACCGACAAAGTCGGAAACGTATTCATCTATGCCGGAGGCACAAAAGGAAAGGAAAACGATGCCCCTCTCTGTCTGCAGGGCCATATGGATATGGTATGTGTGAAAACAGAAGACAGCGCGCATGACTTCCTCAAAGACCCCATTGAAATCGTATGTGACGGAGAGACTGTCAGGGCAAAGGACACTTCCCTCGGTGCGGACAACGGCATTGCGATGGCAATGGCGATGGCTCTGGCAATCGACCCGGAGCTTGCCCACCCTCCTCTTGAGCTGCTTTTCACTGTAAGCGAGGAAACCGGCATGAACGGTGCCAACGGCCTTGACGGCAGCAAGCTTGAAAGCAGGAGGATGATAAACCTCGACAGTGAGGAAGAGGGAATCATATACACTGGCTGTGCTGGCGGAATCGAGATCGACGCAGTGGGAAAGGCAAAGCTGAAGAGTGTCAATAAAGAAAAGGCCGCTGCCTACTCTCTCAAGGTGTCAGGACTACTTGGCGGCCACAGCGGAGGAGAGATTCACAAAGGAAGGGCAAATGCGATAAAGATCGTAAGCCGCATAATGCACCGCTTCCCAGATTACATGATCTCTTCCCTCTCAGGCGGAACAAGACGCAATGTCATTCCTTCAACCTGCTGTGTGACTTTCGTAGTGGACAGAGAAGACTGCAGTGTCATTGAAAGCATCGTCAGTCAGGTAAGAGAGGAAGTGAGGAATGAATACAGCATCACGGATCCCGGCATAGATATCTCACTTGTCAGAACCGATGAGATTCCCGACGAAGCCGTAAAGACGAAGACCTCCATTGCATTCATGGAAGCTCTTTATCTTACCGTAACCGGACCTCAGGCAATGAGCGCAGCTGTTCCCGGAATTGTCGAGACATCAAACAATCTTGCAATTGTGGAGCTTGCAGATGGAAAACTCACTGCCATTTCATCCACAAGATCCCTTATCGAGTCTGCACGTGACGAATGCGCATACCGTGTCGCAGCAGCCTACGAGGATCTGGGCTTCAAGGTATCCTACACTGATGCATACCCGTCATGGGCTCCGGACCCATCCTCCCCGCTTACAAAGACGGTTGCATCCCTGTACAAGGCATATACAAAGAAGAAGCCTGTCATCACCAGCATCCATGCCGGTCTTGAATGCGGAATCATAAATTCTGCGGTACAGGGCATGGACTCCATTTCCATCGGTCCGAACCTCTTTGATGTCCACTCTGTCAATGAGCACATCATGGTTGATTCTGCGGAAAGGACAATGGGATTCCTGCGCTACATGCTTTCCAGAATCTGAAAGCTTTCATGAACTTATAGAAAGGAGCAGCCACAGCATTTCATCTGATCTGATGTGGCTGTTTTCATATTCTGCCTTTCGGCTGTACCATTCAGACAGCCCCGAATTTTGAGGAAATATCCTGTGGAAATAAGAAAATGTATTAAAAATGCTTTTGCTGTGATCGGCAAGGAAGGTTCAACCTATGACGGAACCGGTTTTATAAGAAGGCTATGGGCAGATGCGAGCTCTCATTTTGATGAAATCCGGCAACTGGCGAAAAAAGATGAAAACGGGAATCTTGCCGGGCTATGGGGTGTGATGTCTGATTTCTCACATCAATACAACCCATGGGAAGACAACTTCAGCAAAGGTCTGTATCTTGCGGGTGTTGAATGTAATGACGATGCACAAGCTCCCCAAGGATGGATGAAATGGACAATACCTGGCTATGAATATATTTACACAGAAGCTGACGGTGAAAATACATTTTCAGAAGTACTGAACTACATGAAGAGTAACAACATTCCCATTGCAGGTGCCGTACATGATTTCACCTGTCCTCTGACAGGAAAGAACTATATGTTTTTCCCCGTCAGAAAGATTTAACAGGTCAGAGTTCTGTTTTATCAGGCTTGATTATGTCAGAAAAAGCTGATCATCACAGACGCAGAAAGAGTCGAAGCATCCCACAGTGGAGACGGATTGAATGAACTGAAAGAACCCTTCACAGGAACTGCCGCTGTAAGACCGAGACCAAACCCGAACAGGTTGAAAGTAAGTGCGGCTCTGTATGCCAGACGGGCTTCCATCAAGGCATTACCGGCATAATCAACAGACGTTCCGTTTATATACCAGGAATCACCGCTATGGTGAAAATCCATTCTCATTCCAAGCCCCAGGGCAATATCGAGAAAATCAGCGGCAGGAATATTCAGATTAAGACTCGGCATGGTACTGATAAGAATTCCGTCTCCCCCAAAACCGCCGAATGTCGCAGGAACTGCAAAAGACACCCAGTCAAAGAGATTGACTCTCGCTTCAATACCGAATGTGTAGTTTTTCATTTCTTTAAGACCTTCAGAAAACGCATCATCTCCTATTGGAGCATTATATGAGGCATTCGCACCAAGCTGAAGCAGAGGAGCTGAAAAAAGGCTCATTGAGCAAAGAGCACATATAATCATCATCAACAAAACTTTTTTCTTCATGTTTTTCTTCCTTGTAATACGGTATATTCTGCAACAGAAGAAACATCATAAGAGACAGCAGGTTACATAAATGGCAATATTGCCAGAAACAAAGAAAGCGGCACAATGCACCGCTTTCCATTCTGCTTGATTCAAATAGAGATGAAGACTCAGTCTTCCTTGACTTTCTCGATGACAGTTTTGAATGCATTCATGATGCGCTCTCTGTCTTCTGCCGTTCCCTTTCCCCTGAAGTCGAAAGTGTCAACGACATCTAGCTGCATCTTCTCTGCATAGGCCTTGTACTCGGCAGATGCTCCGCCTGACCAGAGAGAAGAACCGAAATGCATGGAGATCCTGCCCTTCACATCCTTTCTGACAAGCCAGTCAAGGCAGTGTGCCATCGGCGGGAACATTTCCTTTTCATATGTCGGAGCTGCAACGATGAAAGCCTTGCTCCTCCACACCTTCTCAATGGCATAGGATGCGTTTATATCAGGAATACGCACAGTATGTGTGACAATACCGGCATCCTTTGCCATTCTCTCAAGAGCTGAGATATATGAAAGGGTGTTGCCGTACATGCTGGAGACAAGAATCGTTATTTCCTTTTCCCTCTCACCTGCAGCATAGCCAGCCATTTTTGCATACCAGCTGACCACATAGCCGGGATCCTTTCTCCACACAATGCCGTGGCTGGGGCAGATCGTTTTTATCGGCAGAGATGCAAGAGCATTGATTCCCCTGAGGACAAAAGATGAGAAGCTTGCAACGATATTTGCATAATAGCGCTCTGTCTCAGTCCTGAGCAGTGCCCACTCGCTTTCAGTAAGCTCATCATCATACACACTCTGATAAGCACCGAAGGCACCGAAGGCATCGCATGAGAAGAGGATACCCTCTTCCTTGAGGAAGGTCATCATGGTATCCGGCCAGTGAATGTTCGGTGTGGCATAGAAGACAAGAGTCATGCCTCCGATATCAAGCTCCTCGCCGTTTGTGATGACATGCACGTTTTTGTAACCATAGAGAGATTCTGTCTCAGTGGCACCGAGCCTTGTGGCATATACCTGGATCTGCGGATTTCTCGCGAAAAGCGTTGACAGGGCGCCTGTATGATCCGGCTCCATATGATTCAGAACGAGTATGTCGATATCCTCAAGCCTGCAGCCGAGCTGTGAAAGGTCATCATCAAAAGAAGCGCCCGCCTCGACATAGTCTATGAGAACTTTTTTGCTGCTTCCCTTTACAAAATAGGAGTTGATTGAAACTCCTCTGTTGATCGGCCAGCAGCCTTCAAACAGATCGTCATGATTTTTCTCATAACGGAAAAGATGGATGTTTTCTTTAATTGTACTTAACATACCTTGTATAATAACGAAATACTTCCTTGCAAACAAGCTTTGCCATTGTCCCTTTCCCGGCGATTGGCTATCATTTTTCACATGCTGTTCACACTCAATCTGTCACACCCCATCACTTACAGGCCGCAAGAGCATCATGCCGGTGAAATATTCACGCTTGAGAAAGGAAGTGAATTCACTTTCTGCTGCCGCTACAGGTATGAAGATGTCTTTCTGACTCTGGAGAAAAAATGGTGCGGCTTCCGCTCACCGTACACACAGAAAGAAAAGGAAATGGTTGAGGGCGGGCTCACTCCTCCCCAAAGAGACGGATATACCCTCTCAATCCCGGAGGGGAAATATTCCCTTCTGCAGATCCCCGCACCGGAAGATGAAAAGGAAATACTGCGCCAGGCCAGGACGCTTCCTGTCAGCAAGAGTGAAGGAGACCTTTACATAAGATTCTTCAAGGAAAATGATTTTGAATCCGTCATGCAGATCTTCCTTCCTTTGTAATTGCCACAAGGAGGAGAATCAGTTAAGTTTTATCTATTATGAAAGTCGAAACCGTCAGCGATACCATACATAAACTGATTCTCCCGGATCAGGAAATAATCCTTGTCGGAACTGCCCACGTAAGCCAGACAAGCGTGGAGGAAGTCTCTTCCCTGATCGAAAGCGAGAATCCGGACAGAATCTGCATTGAGCTTGATGAAGGCAGAATGAAGTCAAAGACCGAGAAGTCCAGCTGGGAGAACATGGACATAAGGAAGGTCATAAAAGACGGCAGGGGATTCTTCCTGCTTGCAAACACAGCACTCTCATCCTTCCAGCGCCGCATGGGCGAACAGACCGGAACAAAGCCCGGCGACGAGATTCTCGGGGCTGCAGCACTTGCAAAGGAAAAGGGCATTCCCCTCTCTCTGTGCGACCGCGACATACAGACAACATTCAAGCGCGCCTGGGCAAAGAGTTCACTGTGGAACAAATGCAAGCTCATAGCAACACTGCTTTCAGCGGCATTCTCCAAAGAGGAAATCACGGCAGAGGAACTTGAGGATCTGAAGAAACAGGACACGCTCCAGTCAATGATGAATGAAATGGCAAAAGAACTGCCGACAATAAAGGAAGTACTCATTGACGAGAGAGACCAGTATCTCGGGCGCTCTATCTTTGAAGCAGAAGGGAAAAAGAAAATAGCCGTAATAGGCGCCGGTCATACAAACGGAGTCATCAGCACCATAGAAAAGCTAAGCAGAGGAGAGAGCACTCCCTCTCTTGAAAGTCTTTCATTCATTCCAAAAGGAGCACCGGTCGGGAAAATAGTAAGCTGGTTGATTCCTCTGCTCATCGTGGCGATTCTCGTATACGGTTTCGTCTCGGCAGGATGGGATCAGGGAATGAGGATGTTCCTCCTCTGGATCGCCGTGAACTGTTCATGCACATTCATCGCCACAACGGCATCGCTTGCTCATCCGCTGAACATAATCGCATGCGCCATCACCGCACCGCTTTTCGCCCTGCACCCGGCGCTTGGTGTCGGCATGCTCGGCGGCATTCTGGAAGCAACACTGAGGAAGCCCAAGGTAAAGGATTTTGAAAGCATAAACGATGATGCGATGAAATTCTCACACTGGTACAAAAACAGAATACTGCACGCTCTTCTCGTATTCTTCTTCTCATCCCTCGGCAGCGCATTCGGCACTCTGATTGCGTTCCCCGTCCTCATAAGCAGGCTGTAAACAATATGGAAAACAGAAAGGGAAAGAAAAACATCTGGATGCTGGTAATATCGATCGCAATATGCATCACATACATGATCATTGACAGCAGCGGCATATTCCTGTCTCCCGCCATCACGGGAGCCATGCTGGTTGCTGCCGTAATATTCCTGCTCGGCTATGTCTTTTCCAACTACAAAAAATAAAATCAGGAGTCCTTACTAAAACCTCTGGCAATCATTATCGCCTGTTTTATGTTCTTGCAGGCTGAAAATGAGCTGTTTCCATTCTTCTGTGAAGCTGGAGCGAGAATACGGGTGAAACCCATCTCCTCTGCTGCCTTTATCCTTCTGTCAAGGAAAGCAACCGGACGGACCTCTCCTGCAAGAGAAAGCTCTCCGAAACACACCTGTTTCTCATAAAGCGCATTGTCTGTCTTCGCCGACCAGAGTGCAAGCGCAAGGGCAAGCTCTATGGATACTTCGTTCAGCTTTATTCCGCCTGCGACATTTATATAGATGTCGCTGTCTGAGAGCATGAGACCGGCATGGCGCTCAAGGATTGCGGCAACGCGGCTGACTCTGGCAGAGTCTATCTTGTCTGAATACACTCTTGACATTCCGCCTTTTGCAGGTACGGTAAGAGCCTGGATCTCAACAAGAAAAGTCCGGGAGCCTTCCGTAACCGCACAGTAGGCAATACCAGAAGGAAGAGTATCATCCTCTCTTGCTGAAATGAAGAAAAGACTTGGATCCCTGACTGCGGAAAGACCTTTCTCATCCATTCTGAAAAGACCTAGCTCATCAACGGAACCGAAGCGGTTCTTGATGCTTCTCAGTATTCTCACTCCGGTCTGGGCGCTTTCAAAGGACAGGACGGTATCAACCAGATGCTCGACGATCTTCGGACCTGCAAGCATTCCGTCTTTAGTTACGTGCCCGATAAAGAACATGGCAATGTTCTCGGCTTTTGCAGCCAGGCTGAGCGCCATGCAGCAGGACCGCATCTGATTCACAGATCCGGCTATGGATGAAACAGATGATGTGGTCAGGGTCTGAAGAGAGTCTATGACGACAACCGAAGGCTTGAGAGATTCTATTACATCAATCAGGGCCTCCAGTCTCGTATCGCAGAATATATTTATGTCTGCCAGACTGAGTCCAAGGCGCTGTGCACGCAATTTCACCTGTCCGGGACTCTCTTCTCCGGAGACGTACAGAACAGGCCCTGATGCAGCACAGGAAGAGAGAAGTTGCAGCATCAGCGTCGATTTACCGATTCCGGGCTCACCTCCCACCAGAACGGAACTGGGTCTCATGATACCGCCGCCCAGAACCCTGTCAAGCTCGCTTATTCCGCACTCGAAGCGGCTTGATGAGTCAACGACAACATCAGCAAGCTTTTTCAGCTTGCTGTCAAGCGGAGACATAACCGACTGCACGGAAGAGGAAGGAGCCGCCTTGACGACTTTCTCTTCTTCAAAACTGTTCCAGACACCGCAGCTGGGACATCGTCCCAGCCACTTGGTCTCAACCCTTCCGCAGGCAGAGCATACAAAACGAATCTGAGGTGCTTTCATTTATCAGAAATCGAGAAGCTCGACGTCGAAAATCAGATAGGAATTCGGAGGAATCACTCCCGGAAAACCATGAATGCCGTAACCGAGTTCAGGCGGAATGATAAGTGTTCTCTTCTCACCCTTGCTCATCTCTACAAGAGCCTCGTTCCAGCCTTCAATGACCTCTCCGACCTTGAATGTTGCCGGCTGTCTTCTTGCAACAGAGGAATCAAAGACTTTTCCGTCAAGCAGTGTGCCGTGGTAATGGACCTTCACCTTCTGTCCGGAGACAGGATGAGACTTACCGTCTCCCTCTTTCTCAACGATATACCACAGTCCTGAAGGCTTCTTCACAGCCCCCGGATAACGGTTGTCAAGTTCTCTCTCGACCTTACGTCTCTCCTCAGCTTCCTTTTCACGGCTTCTTCTGTCACTTTCCTCGACAAGACGGGAGAAGTCTTCAACACTTGCCTTGAATGCTTCAGCATCCTTTCCGATCCTGACAATCTCAACACTGTTGATCCTGTCTCCGGCCTCGATCCTGTTCACTACATCCTGACCTTCAATGACATGACCGAATACAGAATGTTTCCCGTCAAGCCACGGTGTTGCCACATGCGTGATGAAGAACTGGCTTCCGTTTGTATTCGGACCGGCATTTGCCATTGAAAGCACTCCGGGACCGTCATGTTTCAATGACGGATCAAACTCATCCGGGAAACGGTAGCCGGGACCTCCTGTGCCGGTTCCCTTCGGACAGCCTCCCTGAATCATGAAATTGGGAATGACACGATGGAAAATGAGTCCGTCATAGAACGGCTCCTCATCCTCAGAAAGAACGCCTTCCGCAAGACCGATGAAATTCATTACGGTCATCGGGACCTTCTTGTATTCAAGAGAAAGGGTAATATCTCCCTTCTCTGTGTGCACAATGGCATAAAGGCCATCTTTTAAATTCTTCTTATCCATACTTTTATTTCCTTTTATTCTTCATCGAAAAGAGAATCGTCCTTCACAAGTGAATAAAGACGCTCAAGTTCAATCGTGCTTGTATACGGAATAATGAGTTTTCCTCTCTTCAGATTGCCCTTGACCTCGACTCTCGTACCGAATGCATCAAGAAGCTTGTCTTCGACTTCCTGTATCTGCATGTCTTTGGGCTTTCCGCTGCCTTTCTTTTTGAGCACGAGCTTCTTTCCCTGATTAAGAGCCTCGGCCTCTGCCTCGGCTGCACGGACGGAAAGTTCTTTCTCCACAATCTTATTGCGCAGCAGGATACGGTCTGACGGATTGACGCAGGACAGGATGGCCCTCGCATGTCCAGGGGTGATGACACCTGAAATAAGATCATCCTTCATTGAATCAGGAAGCTGCAGAAGTCTCAGACTGTTCGTTATAGTCGAGCGGTTCTTGCCGACTCTCTTCGCAATCTCATCCTGGGTGAATCCTGACTTCTGTATGAGGAACTGATAAGCAACTGCCTCATCAATCGGATTGAGATCCTCTCTCTGTATATTCTCAATAAGAGCCACTTCTATACGCTGCAGCTCGCTCAGCTGCCTTACAAGAACAGGAACCTTCTCCAGTCCTGCGATTTTGGCGGCCCTGTAACGGCGTTCACCGGCAATGATGCGGTATTTACCCGGAACATGCTCTTCGACAAGCAGAGGCTGCAGAATTCCCTGTTTGCGGATTGATTCTGCAAGCTCCTCAAGAGTTTCCTCATCAAATGACTTACGCGGCTGGTTCTCATTTGCCTCGATATCTGAAATAGGGACGGAGAGGACCCTGTCTGAGGGCTGAGTATCGCCAGAAGCAGAAGAGACTGCTGGCTTTTCGTCAATCTTCACATCCTGCAGTTTTATTTTATGTCCAGGCTTCTCCTCAAGCAGCTCCTCAACAGCTTCATTCTTCCTTTTCTCAGCTTCAGCAATCACTTCTTCTGAATTGAGATCATAATCAAAATTGCCGAGCAGGGAGCTTATGCCCTTGCCAAGTCCATGGTTTTTCCTGAGTGCTTTCATAATCTATCAACAACCTCCCTGGCAAGCGAGCTGTAAGCCTTGGTGCCTGCATTTGAAATATCATAGACATTTATCGGAAGTCCGTAAGAAGGAGCCTCTGCAAGGCGTACGGATCTTGGTATGACCGTTTTGAATACAAGGTCGGGGAAGAAGCTGCTTGTGTCCTGTATGACTTCTGCATTGAGCCTGCTTCTCTTGCTGAACATTGTAAAGAGAATGCCAAGTATCCTGATATCAGGGTTAAGGCCTTTCCTGACGTTTGAGACAGTTCTCATAAGAAGATTCAGACCTTCCATAGAGAAATACTCGCACTGCATCGGAATTATGATGCTTTCAGCCCAGGCAAGCGCATTCATTGTTATGACACCAAGGGAAGGGGGACAGTCCACAAATATGAAGTCAAACTGACTGTCAAGTTCCGCCAGTCTCTTTTTCAGGAAGTAGTTGTTATCCTCTTCACCTACAAGCTCGACATTGAGACCTGCCAGATCTATTGATCCAGGAATCAGGAAAAGATTCTGAAACGGAGTTTCCTGCACAGCATCCTGTGCTGTCACCCGTCCTACGATCACGTCATACATCGTAGGCTTTCTGCCGTCTCCGGAAACAGCCCCTGTCAGATTCCCCTGAGAATCAAAATCCACAAGAAGAACTTTATAACCCATGGCACAGAGAGAAGAGCCGAGATTGACACATGTTGTCGTTTTGCCGACTCCGCCTTTCTGATTCAAAAAAATTATCCTGTGAGCGCTCATAGATAATAATATATGATGAAAACTTAAGCTTGTCGACAGAAACAAACTTGACCGCACGAAAACCATAGTGTATTTTTTACACAATTACAGGAGGAAACCTTAATGGCAGAAATGACATTAGAACAGAAGGTGGCAGAAGCCATCAATCAAATAAGGCCTTCTCTGCAGAATGACGGTGGAGATATCGAATTCATAAAACTTGACAACAAAGATGTATACGTCAATCTTGTCGGTGCATGTGCAGGCTGTCCGATGTCACAGATGACACTTAAGAACGGTGTTGAGAAATACCTGAGAGCCGTTGTTGATCCTGAGCTTGAGGTAATCAACGCAACCGGACAGCAGTTCTGATCAGAACACAGACAAATCACACTGCCTCTCTTGCTAAAAGAGAGGTATTTTTTTGGAAAAACTATTCAAAAATCCATCATCAAAAACTTCAGAAGCAGCCAAAAGACATAAAATTCAAAAAGCAATTATTTATCAAACCAGGAAAGAAATAGTTTTACAATCAAAAGTTTCACGTGAAACAAACAACTAGTATACTAATATATTAGTTGCTCTATAACGCTATCACAATAATTCTAACCAAACGACTATACATAAATAAATTCAACGGTACAGGAAGTTTCACGTGAAACAGAATAAAAACCCCCTTTTTATAAAACAGCAAACAAAACCAATATCAAGATTTTACAAATTCCTATAAAAATAAAATCCCCATACTCAAAATATAAAGCTAATTTAAAATGTATAAGAATAAAGTATCTACAGAACCGATATCCGAAATATTAAATACAAATAAATATTAAAATATAAATTTCATCTATAAGTGCAATATATAAAATGTAAACAAAACAATTATTTAAGTTCAAAATCAGAATAAAATGGATATAACACAAGAATTATATACATAATCAAAAAAATCTATTATAAGCTTATATGTTTCACGTGAAACAAGCAGCGACCAATGGATATCATTGATACTATTTTCTATCACTGGAACACAGAAAAACTATTCATAGTTTTATATATTTGGAATTGGACTAAATGATACAGGTACACTGCTAAGCTGAATAAACGTTTTATTTGAATTATCAAATTTAGATATTATATCCAATGCATTCTTGTTTTATCATTAAAAAATATCATCTATTTCGGAATAACCAATACAATAAACTTAAGTGGATATAAAAGTAAATAAAAATACTTTCTTTACCCATATTTTCATTTTTAATATTGATAATCTTCTTCTAACTCCACAAACCTTTAATAACAATCTCTCATTAAAAAACACTTCTCCTTTTATATATTTAAATAAAAACATAAACTACTTTTCCCAAAATTCACATAAATTCTCAAAAATACACTTACTCTATTCCAAAGATCATAAAACATAAGTTTCACGTGAAACATAAGGTTTTTCATATAATTATCAACCTCTTAATAGATTTACCAAAACAAATTTATTTATGTTTAAATAAATATCAACAAGGACCTCAATCAGTAAAAACAGTAAATCATAATGAAAATCATGTTTCACGTGAAACATGAGAAACTCTTGGCGAGACTCACATCCAATCCCAGACCCATTGGTATTCATTTCTCCTTTTTTCCAGATAAAACTTAAAACACTTCCTCAAGTGTCAAAAACCCCAAATAAATGCGTTAAATGGCGTTTTTTGTCTTAAGTTTCTATATATAGATACAAAAATACCTGAGCACTTTTCCTCATTTATGATATTTCATATTATAAAAAATCATTGTTTTGAGTATAAAAAATGGACCATATGATATTCTCTTCATATGGTCCAATAGTCAAAATTATAACTGAAAGTATAGTTTATACTTTTTCTTCAGTACTTTCAGTCTTTTCTGATGTTTCCTGTCACACTTTCTGAGACAGAGGCTGCAGCTGATTCTTCATTCTCAGCGCTTTCTTCATCGTCCTCTTCCTCCACCTGATATTCAGTAACAGCCATAGCAACGATGACGTCTTTTGCTTTCTTGAATGAAACAACTTTAACACCCATGGCAGAGCGGCCCTGGATGGAAATATCCTTGACATGCACTCTTATGGTCTGTCCGTTGAGTGTTACAAACACAACATCATTGTCATCATTCACAGCAAGGGCATTAACGAGATAACTGGTCCTGTCATCGATTGTATAAATCTTCTGTCCCATCGTACCTCTGCCATGTGTCATGAATTCACTGAAGCGGACCTGTTTGCCTTTTCCGTTCTCAGTGACCATGAGGATTCTCTTATCATCCTCAACCTTCACAAGGCCGATGATCTCATCTGTGTCGGCAAGCTTCATAGCCCTCACGCCATGTGTGGCTCTTCCCATTGTCCTGACATCATCAGAGCTTGTTCTCAAACCCTTTCCTAGCTTGGAGACAAACATCACATCATCACCCTCATTCACGAAGATCGAGGAGACAAGCTCGTCATTCTCATCAAGAATAATGGCCTTGACGCCTCTCTTCTTCGCATTCTCAAAGGCAATGAGCTCAACCTTCTTTGTGACACCGAGCTTCGTGACCATCATCAGATACTGATCTTCCCTGAATTCGTTGAAGCAGATGATGCTGGTGACTTTCTCCTGATTCTCAATCTGAAGGAAGTTCTTGAGATTCGCACCTTTTGCAGTCTTTGCAGCCTCAGGGATTTCCCATACATAGGTGTAATATGCCTTACCATAATTGGTGACATACATCACGATATCATGAGAGGAAGCAATGAAGAGATGCTCAACAAAGTCACCGTCAACAAGCTTTGCACCCTTGACACCCTTTCCGCCGCGACTTTGAGCCTTGTACTCATCGAGTGAAAGACGTTTTGCAAATCCCTTGTTGGAGATTGAGACCACAACCTGCTCTTCCTTGATGAAATCGGCATCGGTGGTATCCTCAAGTTCCCTTTCCTGAATTTCGGTTCTTCTTCTGTCACCGTATTTCTGACCGATATCCCTTATCTCATCCTTTACGACACCGAGTATCTTGTTTCTGTCTGAAAGAAGATCCTTGTAATATGCGATCTTCTGTTCGATTTCAGCAAGTTCATCAAGAATCTTCGCTGTCTCAAGGTGGGAAAGACGGCCGAGTTTCATGTCAATGATGGCATCTGCCTGTATCTTTGACAAACTGAATGCTTTCTGAAGCTCGATTGAGGCTATGTTATTGTCTTCACTTTCCTTTATAATCCTGATGACCTCATCAATATTTTCAAGTCCTATTTTCAGACCGAGAAGGATATGAGCCCTTTCCTCTGCTTTTTTCAGATCATAGCGGGTTCTTCTCTCAATGACATTCTCTCTGTGATCAATATAGCTCTGAAGCATCTCCCGCAGAGTGAAAACCTTCGGCCTTCCATCCTTGAGGGCAAGGTTGTATACATTGAAGTTGGACTGCAGTGCCGTTCTGTTGAAAAGCATGTTGAGCACGATATTCGGAACAGCACCCTGCTTGAGGTCAATAACGACACGGATACCGTCCCTGTCGGACTCATCCCTCACAGCTGCGATATTAGGAATGACATTGTCCTTCCTAAGATCATCGATCTTCTTTACAAGCTCAGCCTTGTTAACCTGATACGGAAGCTCTGTGAAGATGATCCTGTCATGACCTTTCTCATGCTCCTCGATCTCGTAACGGGAACGCATGACTATCTTGCCGCGTCCTGTTGTATAGGCGTCGATTATGCCTTTCCTGCCGCAGATTATGCCGGCAGAAGGGAAATCCGGGCCCTTTATGTAATCAATGAGCTCAAGATTTGTAAGCTCCGGATTGTCAATAAGCGCACATACGGCAGAAACAATCTCATTGAGGTTGTGGGGTGCCATATTCGTGGCCATACCTACGGCAATACCGCTGGTTCCGTTCGCAAGAAGGAAGGGGAATGCGGCAGGAAGAACAGAAGGCTCTTCAAGAGAGTCATCATAGTTAGGTCCGAAATCAACGGTATCCTTGCCTATGTCAGTGAGCATTTCCTCACCGATTCTGCTCATCTTGGCTTCCGTATAACGCATTGCCGCAGGAGGATCACCGTCAATTGAACCAAAGTTGCCCTGAGGCTTCACAACCGGATAGCGGAGTGAGAAATCCTGTGCAAGACGTACGAGGGCATCATATACCGATGCGTCTCCGTGCGGGTGGTATTTACCAAGAACGTCACCGACGATACGTGCGCTCTTCTTGTAACCGCCGCTTGCCTTGAGTCCCATCTCATACATATCGTAGAGAATTCTTCTGTGAACAGGCTTGAGACCGTCTCTCACATCAGGAAGAGCACGGCTTACAATAACGGACATAGCATAGTTGAGGTAGCTTGTCCTCATCTCATTTGATACATCCACCGTGATCACACGGCTGTTGTTATCATCATTCTTTGTCAAATCTTCATCCATGGCTCTTTACCTCATACATCAAGGTTTGATACGTAAGTGGCATTCTGTTCAATGAACTCACGTCTGGGTTCAACATCCTCGCCCATAAGCATAGAGAACACCCTGTCCGCTTCCTCTGCATCAGAAAGGTGAACCTTGCTGATGAGTCTTGTCTCTGGATTCATCGTAGTCTCCCAGAGCTGTTCAGGGTTCATTTCACCAAGACCTTTATAGCGCTGTATAGGGATCTTGGCTTCATCCATTCCGGCGGCATTCTCTTCGATTATCTTCTTCTTATCCGCCTCATCATAGGCATAGAACACCTTCTTGCCGAGAGTGATCTTGTAAAGAGGAGGCATCGCGAAATAAATATATCCAGCTTCGATGAGAGGCCTCATATAACGGAAGAAGAAAGTCAGAAGCAGTGTCCTGATATGGGAACCGTCGACATCGGCATCAGCCATGATGATGATCTTATGATAGCGTGCCTTTGTTATGTCAAAAGTCTGCTCGTCATCAGATGAACCTTCATCACTGTTGTTGTTATAGCGTGTCAGGCCGGCACCGATAGTGGAGATGACAGGCTGAAGCTTATCGTTGCCGAGAACCTTGTATTCCTGGGCTTTCTCAACATTGAGCATCTTGCCCCACAGAGGAAGAATGGCCTGGAATCTCCTGTCACGCCCCTGCTTTGCCGATCCGCCTGCGGAGTCACCCTCGACGATGAAGACCTCGCACTTTGCAGGATCCTTCTCAGAACAGTCTGCAAGCTTTCCGGGCAGTCCGCCGCCTTCACTCTTCTTCCTTATCTGCTCGCGTGCCTTGCGTGCGGCTATACGGCCAAGAGCGGCGCTGATCGCCTTGTCAAGAAGCATCTCGATGTTGGCGGGGAACTCATCAAAGTAATTGTTGAGCTTCTCATAAACAAGAGACTGGACAATACCCCTGACATTCGCGTTTCCCAGCTTCATCTTTGTCTGACCCTCAAACTGGGGATTAGCGATCTTGATCGACACAACACCGGTAAGACCTTCTGATATATCGGTGGACTCAAGCTTGTCGTTTCCGAACTTCTTCAGCATCTTCTGGTTCTTCTGAAGCTGGTTGTTGACAGCCATGAGAATAGCAGTCTTGAAACCGGTCAGATGTGTGCCGCCTTCACGGGTGTTGATGTTGTTTACGAAGGAATAGACCTTCTCATCATACTTGTCGTTGTACTGGAGCGCTATCTCCACCACAACATCATTCTTGACGGCATCGAATGCGATAGGAGGGAACAGTGTCTTCTTGTACTGGTTAAGGTAGCTTACGAATTCAGAAAGACCTCCTTCGGAGTGGAAAACCTCAACCTTAGGCTCATCTGTACGTCTGTCCGTCAGAGTTATCTTTATACCCTTGTTCAGATAGCTAAGCTCCCTGAAACGGGCTGCGAGAGTATCATAATTGAAGCTGTTCTTCTCCATTACATCGAAATCAGGAGAGAAACGGATGGTTGTTCCGTGCCTGTCGGGATCACATGTTCCGATCACCTTGACATCTTCTTCAGGAATACCTCTGTGATAAACCTGGCGGAATATCTTTCCATCATGATATACAGTAGCCTCAAGCCATATGGAAAGAGCGTTCACACATGAAACACCCACACCATGAAGACCGCCTGAAACTTTGTAGGCTCCCTTTCCGAATTTTCCTCCGGCATTGAGCTTGGTAAGACAGACTTCAAGTGCCGACTTTCCTACCTGTGGATGAATGTCGGTGGGAATACCGCGTCCGTTATCCTCAACAGTACATATCTCACCATATTCTCCGTTGTCGAAATAAATCTGGATATGATCGCAGAAACCGGCCATAGCCTCGTCGATACTGTTGTCCAGTACCTCATACACAAGGTGATGAAGCCCGTCAATACCTGTAGTACCTATGTACATACCCGGGCGGAGACGTACATGTTCAAGTCCTTCAAGTACCTGAATCTCGCTGCTGTTGTATTCCTCGCTTCCATTCATGATACTGTCGGGTACCTGCATCTCTGTCTCTTCGTTCAAATTTGTTTCATTCATGCAATTTTCCCTTATTTCAGTCATTTAGTATCAATACGCGTGCATATAATAAATAACCTTAGATATATTATCCTCAATTGTCAAAAATTACAATATCGGGCATTTACAGTTTCAATTTAAATATATTTTTTCAATATAAAAAATTATATGAAAAATTAATTAAAGGCTGAAAACTCTTGAAAAAAATGAGCATCAACCAATATGATACATATTATGTTAGAAGACATCTGGTACCAGGCGCTGGAGCAGCTTCATGAGAGTCTGCCCCAGTCGAAAATCATGTGGCTTGACTATATCACATTCAGGAAAAGCGACAAAAACACCATTTTCCTCGAATGCGACTCTGCCATGACAAAGGCGAACTTTGAAAAACAGTGCAGAACCGAACTGGTCAACATGCTTGAGGAACTGAGCGGACAGAAGATAGACCTCAGCATAAGCATCGCAGCTGACGAAAGTATCACGGATGAGGATACGGGAAAGGAAGACATTCCTCAGAAAGAAGAAAAATCAAGAACCCGCACAAGTCTGCTGAATCCCGTATATACATTTGAAAGCTTCATTCCATGCGAAAGCACTCTTTTCGCATATAATGCCGCAAAAGCCATCGCAATGCATCCAGGCATGAGCTATAACCCGTGTCTCATATACGGAGGTGTAGGACTGGGAAAGACTCATCTTCTCGAGTCAATCGGAAACTATGTGGAAAAGGAGAATCCGAGGAAAAATGTCATCTATGTGACGGCAGAAACCTTCACCAATGACTATATACAGTCGCTGACAAACAAGAACACATCACAGTTCAGGATAAAATACAGAAAGGCAGATGTACTTCTTATCGATGACATACATTTCCTTGAAAAGAAAATACAGACACAGGAAGAGCTTTTCCATACATTCAATGACCTGTATGAGACAAACAAGCAGATAGTATTCACCTGTGACCGTCCGATAAGCGAGCTCAAGGGTTTCACAGACCGCCTCAAGTCACGCTTCACAAGAGGTCTCAACATAAACCTCACGGCACCTGACTATGAGACACGCGTGGCGATACTCAAGAAGAAATGCAGGGAAAAGAATGTCGAGATATATGACAGCGTCATAAACTACATTGCCGAGAATATAAAGACAAATGTAAGAGATCTTGAAGGCTCTCTTACCACACTGATAGCCTATTCAACCCTTATAAAGCAGAAAATAACACTGGAAACAGCACAGGAGCAGCTCAAGAACATAATATCGGCACCCATAGCCAGCGAGCAGGACATTTCCATCAGCATGATCGTAAAGGAAGTTGCATCCTACTACAACATTGACATTTCCGACATAAAAGGAAAGAAGAGAACCGCAATCATAAAGGATGCCAGAAACATTTCCATCTACCTGACAAGAAAGATCACACAGTACTCGACAACAGAGATAGGAACATACTTTGACAGGGATCATTCAACGATAACACATTCAATTGACAAGATTGAGAAAGAGAGAAAAAGCAATGCTGAGCTTTCATCAGCTCTTGACTCACTTGAGACAAATATAAGGGCAAAGGCGCGCTGACTTCTCACTTTATGCTTCTTATGTCGTGAATTCACAAAAGAAATCTACTGTTCTGAACATAATAAATGTAAGAAATTAAGCTTATATCATAAGATAACATGTGATATAAGCTTTTTTGCCATTTTATGCATTCTAAGCTTTTATTATACGTTTTACTTCGTACATCAAAGATTTGTAAGTATCTGTCACTTTATATATTGGTAATAAGTATGTTAGATGTAAACCAGAATCATAAAATATCATATTATATATGTTAATTTCTTTTAATAAATAAAATTATCAATAAAAATATTAACACTTGCATCTTTTAACATTATACATATCTTACAAAATATGGAGCAAAGTAATGTCGAATGTTGTCAGATATCTTTTCGCATTCACAGCACTTTTAAAAAGACGGAACACAGAGAAGATGTTCAGCTGTTCATCTTCTCTTTTTGCATTCTTCAAGCATCAGTGATTACCTCTGGCACATGTTTTTCATTAAAAATATAATCATCTCATCATGAACAAAAAACAGCTGAAAAGAATTTCAATATATCTTGCAGGAATGCTGACTCTGGCATTCGGAATATCACTGAATGTGAAGACAGGACTGGGAGTATCTCCGATAATTTCAGTGGCGAACTGTTTCTCATCATTTCTTTCACTTCCAATCGGGAACACAACATTCGTTCTGTATTCAGTATTCGTAATCATCCAGATCATTGTTCATATTCATCTTTCAAGAAAAAACAGTGAGATTCAATTGAGAAGTCTGATAATAAAAGACATACTTCAGCTGCCTCTCTCACTTGTCTTCACCAGAATAATGAATGTATTTGAGATAATGATACCACAGATGAACACACTCCAGGATGGATTCTTTTCATCAATGCCGGGAAGACTCGTGGCCCTGGCCGCTGCAATAATCACAACGGGAGTGGGAGCTGCAGCAACACTGGACATGCGTCTTATTCCAAATCCTGGAGACGGTATAGTACAGTCTCTTTCTGATCTTTCAAAAAAGGAAACAGGATTCGTAAAGAATGTCTTCGACGGAATAAACGTATCGCTTACAGTAATCATATCATTGATTGCAGAAGGAAGTATAATAGGTATAGGAGCTGGCACCATAATAGCATTTCTGGGAGTTGGAAGAGTCATAGCGGTTTTCAACCATTTCCTTCTTCCATATTTAAAGAAACTTGTATGAGAAGTTTTCAACAACGCTGTTGAAAAGTCTGTGGAAAACCTGTTGAAAACACTCTCAAAACCTGTTTAAAACTCTGTTGAAATCAACAGCTCATTTTTCTTCTTTTTCATAATTGCCGGATTTTTCAGCATTTTCAACATTTCTTTTTCATTTTTCAACAAGTTATCAACAGAGTTTTATTTTTAATATTTTAATAAAATATAAACAAATATAATAGTTTTCAACAATTAACAGTCATTACTGTTATTACTGCTGAAATTTTTTAAATAACTCCGTAATATCAGTAATGAAGGTGTTTGAAGATGAAAGCGAAATAATCTATAATATATTATGTTTATTAATAAAGGAGCTTTACATGAAGTTTATCTGCCAGAGAGACACAATCCTTAAAGAAATTGAACATGCCAATAATTTCACAAGTCAGAGGAATGCCCTTTCAATATCATCAAACGTCCTTATTGAGAACTATCAGAATCTTCTGACAATCAAGAGTACGGATACTAAGCTCGGTTTTTCCACGAGTTTTCCTGTTGTTACGGAAGTTCCGGGTGCAACTACCGTCATCTGTGAAAAGTTCCTTTCAATACTGAAATCACTTCCTTCATGCGATCTCATCTTCACAGATGAGGATGACAGGATCAATATAACAGTGGCTGGAAATGACAGCATAAGATTCAATCTCAAAACTCTTGCCGCTGACAGATTCCCTGAACTCATTTCATGTTCTGATCCTTATTTCTCCCTTTCACAGAGAGATTTCTTTGACATGATCCACAAGACATCTTTCTCAGTGGGTACTGATGAGACAAAGTTCTTCCTCACCGGTGTCTATATGGAAAAGAATGATGAAGGCCAGCTTGTCCTTGCCTCAACAGATGGTAAGAGGCTCAGCTGTTCAAGAAAGGTTTTCGAACAGGAGATTCCCGACTTCAAGCCCTGCATCATTCCTATAAAGTTCCTCAACCAGCTCATGTCCATCGGAAGCGGAGAAGGTCTTTTCTCTCTTGCAGTCACAAACGCCTATATCTTTGCAGAGATAAACGGACATTCAATCTATTCAACTCTCATCACCGGAAACTATCCTGCATATAAAAAAGTCATTCCACAGAGCTTTGCCTATGAATGCAGGATAAATGTGAAAAGTCTTCTCGATGCCCTGAATCAGGTTTCTCTCTGTGTTGATTCAAACAGCAAGAAAATCTTCCTTGATTTCAGTCGTAACGGTGTCCTGCTGAGCAGTGAGAACACAGAAATCGGAGATGCAAAGATCATGATCAACTGTGATTACGATGGTCCTGACACGACAATCTCTTTCAATTACAGTTTTCTTCAGACCCCTCTCAAGATAATTGAGACTGAAAGCGTGAAAATATGCTTCAACAGCGCAAACACTGCAATAGCTGTGCTGCCTGAACCTGAAAGGGATTATATCTTTGTAATTATGCCGATGCACTGATCATGAGATTCAAGGAACTAAAGTACTATAACTTCAGGAATATAGATAATTCGAGTATCAATACTGACTGCCGTAATGTGATACTCGAAGGAATAAACGGACAGGGAAAGACAAACATTCTCGAGTCCGTTTATCTTCTTTCCTACGGATCTTCGTTCCGTACGGGAAATTCTAAGGAGATAATAACCTTTAATAAGGACCGCGTACATATTGTCGGAATTGCTGTTTCCGATGACGGTCTTGAAAGAAAGGTAGAGTATGTGAATCAGGGAGGAAAGAGAAGAATTCTTCTTGACGGAAAGGAAATAAGGGATAGAAAGGAGCTTATCTATAATTTTCCGTCTATTGTATTTTCTCATGATGATATAAATTTCGTTAAGGGAGAACCTGAGTACAGACGCCGTTTCTTTGATCAGACTTTCAGCATGTACAATCCTGTCTACCTTGACAGTCTGCGCCGTTATAAAACGATACTGATGCAGAGAAATGCTGCAATAAAAGCACATCAGTCTTCCTTGCTTTCCCTTTATGATGAACGTCTTGCCAAATATGGACTTGAGGTTTCAAGAGAAAGGGAAGAAGGAGTGAGGATGTTCAATGAAATATTTCCATCCCTTTACAAGGAAATCTCACAGACTGAAAAGGAACTTTCAATACGTTACCAGCCTTCCTGGAGAGATCTGAAAAGTGAAGATGAAGTTGTCAATTATCTTGAAAGTACAAGGGAAAGAGATATTAATCTCCTGACCACTTCATCCGGAATACACCGCGACAGATTTACGGTATATGATGAGAACGGTCCTTTTTCCCAGAGCGGTTCAACAGGTCAGATTAGACTTGCATCCCTTCTTTTCAGACTTGCAGAAGCAAGGTTCTTCATAAAGATGACCGGCAAAAAACCGGTCCTCCTTATTGATGACGTCCTTCTTGAGCTTGACAATGTCAAAAGAGGAAATTTCCTTTCTCTTCTCAATGATTACAGTCAGGCTTTCTTCACTTTTCTTCCTGATGAGAAATACTTCTCCTCTAAAAAGGATGAAATGCTTGAATATACAGTCAGGGAGGGAAGAGTTGAGAAAAAGTCATAGGTGGCAGGAGAAAACAATAGGTGAATGCATAGAAAAGCTTGAAGATGAATGGAAAAAGGAGCTTGGAGGCGAGGAACCTGTTGCGAAATACTGGCAGTACATCATAGGTGACGAGATGTTCGGTAATGTGACACTTGAATCCGTTGACAGGCTATCAATCACAGTCAGATGTTCTCATCCGGCATACAATACATACTTCAGAATGCATGAAAGGGAGGTTCTCATGAGACTTCATGAAAAGCTTCCCGAGTATGAAATAAGGAAAGTTAAGGTGCTTAACTGATGCCTTTTTACAGTATCTTGACTGTTTTCTTTTTATTTTATAGAGTTGCAAGTCGGACACTTTTGTCCTGAAGAAACAAAATATCGCTTTTATTGGAGATAAATATGAGTTACAAGGGAAAAAGAACTTATCAGCCGAGTAAGACAAAGAGAACAAGAACTTTCGGATTCAGAGCACGCATGGCTACAAAAGGTGGCCGTCTCGTACTTGCCCGCCGCAGGGCAAAGGGCAGACACAGCCTGACAGTTTCCGATGAGAAGAAGCCTTTCTAAGAAAGAGATAATACGCAAGAAACATGACATCGATCGCATTTTCAGGCAGGGATCATCATATTCCTGCAAGGGAATGCGATTAATGGTTATAGAAAACGATCTTTTTTTTGACCGTTTCATTGTGATTCCTGCAAGAAAGTACGGAAATTCCGTTGAAAGGAACAGAATAAGACGTCAGATGAAGGAACTTTTCCGTCTGTATCCTGAAAGAGTCATGTTTGATGAAGAAAATCCGACCGCTGGTCATGATATTGCCTTGGTAGTGTATCCCGGAAAGGTTTTGCCTTTTTCCTTGCTTGAGTCTAATTTCTATTCCTTATTAGACAGGATTGAGACAAAATAGCTCCCCATTTTCCTCTTTAAGCAGAGTATTCCTTATTCCAGCTTTCCGTTTCCGCATTAAGGCATAGGAGAATATTGATGGATAGGAATACCATTATAGCAATTGTACTTTCTGTAATCGTAATAACAGTCGGAATGACGGTTAATGCTGTATTGTTCCCGCCTGAGTATACGGATACGACAACTGAAACAACAGAAACGATTATTCCGGCAGACGAGAATAATAATAATATTGAACTCACTGCAACAGGAAGTGCTGAGAACACACAGCCTTTCATAGTTGAGACTGAGGCATATTCAATAGGATTTGATCCTGCAGGTGCTTCTATTGACAGCATAAAGCTTAAAAACCACAAGGAAAGCACCACAGGGGAGCCCGTTGAGCTTATTCTCAAGGATTCAAGCGGAAAGAACGCTTTCCTACTTTATACAGGGGATGATTACTCAGATCCTGTTGATGATTACTTCAATTACACAGTTCAGGAAAATGTGGTCACTGACAACGGAAGTCTCATAACTCTTGTTGATTTTGCCAGGACGTTTGAGGCTGAAGGCAGCACATTCGAGATAAAGAAGAGTTTTGCAATTCCTGAGAATGACGAATACCTTTTCAAGGTCAATGTGAGCATGTCTTCTCTTGACGGTAACCCGATTCCTCTTGATTCATACACTCTCGGCTATGATCCTCAGGTGGGTCCTGAATTCGAGGATCTTTCCAACAGCTACGGTGAATACAGGAGAATGTATTACAAGGAAGCCGACAACAACAAGAGACGCAATGTAACTGATTTCGAGAACGGCTATGCCGAAATCACCGATCCTGTAGGCTGGGCTGCAACTGCAGGAAAGTACTTCACAGTAATCGGTGTTCCTGAAAATGTTCCTTCATATACAACAGAATTCAGGCAGGAGAGCGATGATTCCGTGCTTGTTCAGACAAATAGTTTCTATTTCGTAAGGAACAATATAAGCGGCAGCACGATAAGCGACACATATGATTATTATGCAGGACCGAAGCTTTCAAGTGCCCTTGATATATACAATGTCGCAAACAACAACACGTTCTCGCTTACAGGACTCAAGCTTGATGAGGTTCTTGATTCATCATCATGGCTTGGATGGCTTCAGACAATTCTGAAGTGGATCCTCAACATATTCTATAAGATTATTCCGAACTACGGTGTCGCAATTATTCTCCTCACCATACTTGTCAAGCTTATAATCCAGCCTCTCTCAAAGAAAGGTATGGATTCCACTGCGAAGATGGCAGCGCTCAATCCTAAGCTTGAGGAGATAAGGACAAAGTATGCGGATAATCCTGAGGCGATGAACGCCGCTATGGCAAAACTGTATAAGGAAGAAGGCATAAGTCCTATGGGTTCCTGTCTTCCAATGCTTATACAGTTCCCGATTTTCATTGCACTTTACGGACTTCTCAGTACTCATTACGAGCTGAGAGGTGCAATGTTCATCCCCGGATGGATTCCTGATCTTTCAGTCCCTGATACGGTATTCACTCTGCCGTTCAACATTCCGTTCCTCGGTGATGACATCCATATTCTTCCGATCATATATACGGCATCGATGATCTTCTCAATGAAGATCACGCAGACTGCGAATACACAGTCCAGCCAGCAGGGTATGATGACATTCATGACATATGGTATGCCTATCATATTCTTCTTCATCCTTTACAATGCACCGTCAGGTCTGCTTCTCTACTGGACTGTGATGAACTTCATTTCCATTCTCCAGCAGATTTATGTCAACAAGAAGAAGACTGAAAAGTATGCAAAGGAGATTCAGGAAAAGGAAGAAGCCAAGATAAACAGATACAAAACGAGAAAGAGAAAGTAAGAGGGTTTAATATGTATAGAGAATTTGAAGGCAGAAATGAAGAAGATGCCATTGAAAAAGCCATAAATGAGCTTGGTCTTGACAGGGAAGATTTTGATGTGGAGGTCATTTCAAGTCAGAAGAAGACTCTGTTCAAGAAGGGAAGTGTCACTATCAGAGTGCATGTTCCAGATGAGGATGAAATGCCTGAAGAGGCAAATGAAAGCGAGTACAGGGTTCCTGGACAGGTGCTTGAACCAGAAAGTGAGAATGAGGAGAAGATCCAGCGCTTCATCCAGACTCTCATAGAGAAAATGGGATACAATGCAGAGGTCACAATCAATTTCAGAAGGGATTACAAGATCTGCTTCAATATCGAAAGCGATGATTCCTCAATCCTCATCGGAAGGAAGGGTAAGAACCTTGATGCGATCCAGCTCATTGCAAATGTATATGCCGGAAATCTTGACAAGGATTACAAGATCATAATTGACAGTGAGAACTATAGGATGCGTCATGAAGAACTTATCGTGAGAAACGCATTCAAGGCTGCTGAATATGTAAGAAGGACACACAGGAGCAAGCTTCTTTCTCCTATGAATCCGTTTGAACGTCGTCTTATCCACACAGCTCTCAATGATTTTGACGGTGTTGAGACCAAAAGTGAAGGAGAAGGACTTTACAAACAGGTCAGAATCCTTCCCACAGGTAAGACAAAATAATACAGTCACAGGCTCCTTTTATGGAGCCTTATTTTTTGTCTCTGTAATATTTGCTTGACACTTGATTGAATAAATAATATCTTATTATTGAGAATAATTACTAATAAGGAAGTACAATGAAAGCAACGCGTAACACCGTACAGAGAGAGCTTATTCTGAATACAGTGCGCAGCATGACATCTCATCCAAGTGCGGAAGAAGTTTACGACAGCGTTGCAATTAAGGACTGCCATATCAGTAAGGGAACAGTCTACAGGAATCTTGCGCTTCTTTCAGATATGGGGGAAATAAGGAAGATTCCGATGCCGGGAACCAGTCCTGACAGATATGATTTCAATCTTTCACCTCATTACCATGCAATATGCAGAAAATGTGGTAAAATAGTTGATGTCTATACTGATCTGGACGAGAAGAATATCCTTCTTTACAGCAATTTCAAGGTTGAGAATGTTGATATTGTGGTGTCCGGACTTTGCGAGGACTGCATTGAATAACGACAAAAACTGGCTGTGCCAGATAATAGGAGTAGAAAAATGGAATTGAAAGGTAGTAAGACAGAGAAAAACTTACAGACAGCATTCGCAGGTGAGAGCCAGGCAAGAAACAAGTACACATACTTTGCTTCAAAGGCCAGAAAGGAAGGTTATGTCCAGATCGCAAAGATCTTTGAAGAGACAGCTGACAACGAGAAAGAGCATGCAAAGCTCTGGTTCAAGCTTCTCCAGGAGAACGGTGAGATCGGAACAACAGCTGAAAACCTCAAGGCAGCAGCAGCAGGCGAGAACTATGAATGGACAGATATGTATGCAACATTCGCAAAGGAAGCTGACGAGGAAGGATTCAAGCAGATCGCAGCTCTTTTCAGAGGCGTTGCAAAGATTGAAGCAGAGCACGAGCAGAGATATCTTGCTCTTCTCAACAACGTGGAGAACGGTCTTGTATTCTCACGTGACGGAGAGATGATCTGGAAGTGCACAAACTGCGGTCACATCCATGTCGGAAAGAAAGCTCCGGAAGTTTGCCCTGTATGTGCTCATCCTCAGGCATATTTCGAGCTTCAGGCAAAGAATTACTGATTTTTCTGAAAATAATTCAGCAGGGCTCCGTTTTTGCGGAGCCTTTGTTGTTTAAAAACATACAGCAAGAAAGCTCACTCCTTTTAAGGTGTGAGATGAATTGCTGAAGAGAAAAATGAAATGAAATAAAATATTGTAAATTAAGCAAATATGATTGAGTAATTAAACGATTTTATGGTATAATAAATCATGACCGAAAAGGGACGCATCCAGAAGAACACCACCATAAAAGAAACGCTCAAAAAGACCCGAGAGCGTCATTCATCCATGCGTCCTTTAGTCGTAGAGATGAAGCTTGATCTCAAGTGCCTGAACAAGAGTGAGAGAGACAGTCTTTTCCTGTATTTCACCCAATGCCGCTGGCTGTGCAATTATCTCATCTCTCTTGATGCTGATGCATTCAAAGCGTTCGACACCAGAGAAAGGAACATCACCTCTCTTGATAAGGATGGCAATACTGTGGAAAGACTTCTCACACTGCCTGCCAAATTCATCCAGAGTGTGTATTCTTCCCTCAAGCAGGATATGTCATCACTTGCAGCAAAGAGAAATAAGACAGGAAAGAAGAACGGAAAACTTAAATTCAGGTCATCTTATGATTCAATAGAGCTCAACCAGTATGGAAACACACACTGGATATGTTACACAGATGAAGGCAACAAGAATGGTAAATACAGGAACACTGTCCATATTGCCGGAATAAAGAGACCTGTAAGAGTCTTCGGTATGGATCAGATTCCATATGGTGCTGAATATGCAAATGCCAAGCTTGTGAAGAAGCCGTCAGGAATATATCTCATGCTCACATGCTATGTTCCGGTGAATGAAAAGAAGACAGAAACCGGACATAAGCCTGACCTTGGGCTTGACTTCGGAATAAAGACAACAATAACAACTTCAGAAGGAGATAAGTACGACATAACAGTCCGAGAACAGGGACGCCTTAAGGGTTTGCAGAAGAAACTTGCAAGACAGAAGAAGGGTTCCAGGGGCTGGTATGCTACAAGACATCTTATCAGAAGGGAATACGAGAAACTTGCCAATAAGAGAAAAGACAAGGCAAACAAGATATACCACGACATAACAAAAGGAAGAAACCTCATTGTAATGCAGGATGAGAACATAAAAGGTTGGCATAAAGGTTTGTTTGGGAAACAGGTGCAGAACTCCGCACTGGGTACACTGAAAAGCAAGCTCAAAGACAGCCCCAATGTCATCATCATCGACAGATTCTTTCCGTCTACAAAGATGTGTCCGGAATGTGGGACAATTAAAGAAGACATCATGCTTTCAGACAGGACATTCGTCTGTGACAATTGCGGTTATACAGAAGACAGAGATATAAAAGCTGCTAAAACAATGCTACTTGCAGGAAGGCATGAAATGGCCTGCACGTGTATGGAACGTACGCGTACTCTGACCGGAGTGGATGTAAGACGTGACAAGTCTCATGAGACTGTCATGCTTTCTGCTGTGATGGCAGAAGCTTCCATCCTTTAGGATGGAGGTAGTTCACGAGAATTACAACCGTCCGCCTGAAAACAATCCTGATTACAAGGACAGAGGAACAGCTCCTCTGGTGCTCGGTATCTGTTCCCTGATATGTGCGCTTACATTTTCACGTCTGGCGGGACTTGTGCTTGGAATAATAGCAGTCTGCATTTCCAGTTCCATAAGAAAGGAAAACCCGCATGCAGAAGCGGGCTTCATCCTTGGAATAATCGGAATATGCGTATCAATTGTTTTTTCAGGAATAATACTGTTGTCAGTCCTTTTTCCCCTCATACTTCTCTTCTAGATATTTTCTTATCTGAGCGGCTCTTTCGATTGTGAACTGAGCTCCAAGACAGGAGATTATCTCGCCGGCAAGATATGATGCGATCTGTGCTGATTCTGTTGTGCTCAGTCCTTTTGCCTGTCCGTAAAGGAATCCTGCGGCATATGTGTCTCCGGCTCCTGTCGTATCAACAGGGGAAGTGGATCCTGAAAGAGGTATCTGGGTTATCTTCCTGTCTTCTGCCACAAATGATCCCTTCTTTCCGTTTTTGACCACGGCAATGTGTGTGAGCTTTGATATGGATTTACAGCATTCATATGCATCGTAATTGTCGAAAAGATACCTTGCTTCCTCACTGTTTGCGAACACTATGTCACAATAGTTTTCTATAAGTTCCAGAAAAGTCTGTCTATAGCGTCCTACGGCAAAAGGATCCGCAACGTCAAAGGCAACCTTTATTCCGTTTTTCCTGCAGAAATCAAGAGCCTTTTTAACCGCACCTTTCTGGCTTTCCGTATCCCACATATAACCTGTGAAATAGAAAAGGGATGCCTCCTTCAGACTGTCAAGATTCACATCTTTCTCACTGAAGCATCTGTTGGCACCAAGGTATGTGTTCATCGTCCTCTCTTTGTCTTCGGTCAGCAGTATGATAGATGTTCCTGTGCTTTCATCATAGCTTACAAGTTCGTCATTGAGCCCGATGTCTTTCAGTTTCAACCTGTATACATCAGCAAGTTCATCATGTCCCACACCGCCAGCAAGGGTGGTCTCTATGCCGAGCATGCGGAGCGTGACCATAGTGTTTGGACAGCTCCCGCCCGGTGAATACACAAGCTTTTTTGTCTTCAGGTATTTTATGATCTCACTGTGTCTTTTCCTGTCGATGAGATGCATCGTTCCTTTATAAAGAGAAAGTTTTTCAAGATCACTGTCACTGATGTATGCAAGTATGTCGATGAGAGGATTTCCGATTCCGTAAATCTTCATATCAGAAATCGCCCCACTGTTCATCCATGCTCTTAATGAGAGAGAGCTGTGTGCGGCATCTTACGAGATTGTGATCGTCATATGCCGTATGGTAGTAGACATCGCCGGCAATGTAGTCGGTAAGGAAACGTACGGCCATTATCTGTGTTATGACTCTTCCTGATTCCTTTATACCTTCTCTTTCCTCTTTTGTCAGGAAGCTGTCGGCACTCTCCATATAGCCTCCGATCAGGGATTTGTACATTTCCGCATAGAATGAGACCTTTGAAAGATCCTTTTCATCTTCCTCTGCCGTATTGCAGGCTGTCCTGATCATGTCTCCCGTGTCGAAGAGTATTGTGCCAGGCATGATGGTATCAAGATCGATGACACATACAGCTTCATCGCTTACAGGATCGAAAAGGACATTGTTCATCTTAGTATCATTATGAGTCACACGGTTTGGAAGGATGCCCTTTTCAAAATCATCCCAGATCCTGCAGCCTCTTTCTTTGTTTGCGTAAAGAAAGTCAAGTTCGGCTTTGACCTGTGCACATCTGCCTTTCACATCAGCTTTGACGGCATCATCAAGCTGCCTGTATCTGAGGTTCATGTCATGGAAGTGCGGAATTGTGATATTAAGGCGGCTTCCGTCGAAATCTGAAAGCTGCCTCTGGAAATTTCCGATGCCTTTCCCGAGGTTCTTTGCCGCATTGACAGAAGGGATCTTGTCGTATGTGTTGACATTCTCAATGAAGATATATGTTCTCCAGTATTCGCCATCTTCATCTATATAATATGGAAGATTATCCTTTGTGAAGATGACTTTGAGAACACGTCTGTCCTTGTCAGGGAAAGAAGAGACCTTCTCTTCTATGTGCTTTGTTACGGCAACAATGTTCTCCATGACCTCTTTCGGATTTTTGAATACATTCCTGTTTATCTTCTGATGTGTGTATTTTGTCCTGACTCCGTCTTTGATGAATGTGGAGACAAATGTGGAATTGATATGTCCCTGTGTGTTCACCTTGATCTTCTCAAGTTCTCCGTCGATGAGAAAGTTTCCGATTACTTTTTCCGCTGCTTTATAATTGTCCATATACGTCTCCTTTGCAGGTTATGCGGATATTATATTATGAAAAGGGAAATTGCGCCACAGTAGACATATTTTTCAGCTTTTTGTCAGCTTCTGATGTTTTGTGGAAGAATATATTCTCATATATGCTACAATACAGGCATATGAGTGAATATGTTGTAAAAGGCGGAAGGAAACTGGAAGGCAGTGTCAGAATAAGCGGAAACAAGAATGCGGCTCTTCCCTGCCTTGCCGCAACACTTCTGACTGATGAAAGCGTAACGCTTGAAAACGTGCCGTCAATACAGGATGTGAATGTGATGCTCCGTCTCTTAGGTGAACTGGGCAGTCAGGTATCAGGGCTTGGCGATGGCATGTACGCACTGAAAAGCGATATATCAATATGTGCACTCACTCCATCCCTTGTTGATTCCGTGAGAGGGTCCATCCTTTTTGCCGGTCCCCTTCTTGCCAGAGGCTACAAGGTGGTCATACCGCCTCCCGGAGGCGATGTGATAGGACTCAGAAGGCTGGACAGCCATTTCATAGGATTGTCAGCTCTTGGAGTGAAATGTGAGATAAATTCACTCAGCAATCTTGAAATGACACCGCCGGGCCGCCTCAAAGCCGCTGATATCTTTCTTGACGAGGCTTCTGTAACCGCAACGGAAAACTGCATAATGGCGGCAAGTCTTGCTGATGGAACAAGCACAATATACAATGCGGCATGCGAGCCTCATGTGCAGAATCTGTGCCATATGCTGAACAGCATGGGATGTGAGATCACGGGGATAGGTTCCAATTTTCTTACCATAAAGGGGAAGGAAAGTCTTCATGGCTGCCGCCACAGGCTATGCTTTGACTATATGGAATGCGGATCCTTCATCGGTCTTGCCGCCTGTACGTACAGTGCACTCACACTTACAGGGATTGATGATGATGGAATGAAGCCGGTGGAAAAGGGCTTCAGAAAACTCGGAGTCGAATTTGAGACAGGAAGAAATGAAATACATGTTCCTCGGAACATGAGCCGTGTAATAGCCAGAACTTATACCGGTGTGACCGAAAAGATTGATGATGCACCATGGCCGGGTTTTCCTGCTGATCTTCTTTCAATAATGTGTGTCACCGCCACACAGATGGAAGGAAGCATACTCATACATGAGAAGATGTTTGAATCCAGAATGTTCTTCATAGATTATCTCATAAGGATGGGAGCAGACATAATACTGTGTGATCCTCACCGTGCCGTTGTGAGAGGCAGGACCCGTCTTAAAGGCAGGGAGGTAATAAGTCCAGATGTCAGGGCGGGCATGGCGCTTGTTGTTGCAGCTCTCTGTGCTGAAGGAGAGAGTGTCATAAGTAACATTGAACAGATTGAAAGAGGATATGAACATCTTCTGGACAAACTTGTAAACATCGGTGCCGATATCAGAAGAATCTAGAAAAGTTTTCCACACTAAATATAGGTTTTCCACAAGTTTTCAACAGGCTTGTTGAAAACTATGGAAGAAGTTGTGGTTTTATGTTGGAAGATAGAATGTTACCAGAATGACATACAAATGCGGAATAAGTGTCAAATATTTATAATAAAAAGAATTATCTGGTTAACTTCTCTTTAGTTTTACATCTGGAATTATATAATTTCTTATAATATTTCTTCATGTTGGAAGTGTGTAAAACACCTGTTTTGAATAAAGTTTTCAACAGGTTTTCAACAAGCGTTGTGCAAATTGTTTATAACTCAGTAATTCTTAACAAGAGAGGCAGATAGGCCTGTTTAAAACTCTGAATGAACCAAATTTCATGTAAGCTGCGGCTTTGTTATGGTTGAAATCAGGTGAATTTTTACGCTTCAAGTTATATCCCAGCAAGGCAGTTTCCTTAATGTGAAAAGACAAATGTTTCACTGAACATGAGTTATAGGCAAATGAATTTCTGAGCATGGTATTATCTGTGCAGGAGGATAAATGATTTTACCGCTAGTGGTTCTGATCTTTTTTGTAATAAGTATGGAGGAAGCCGGCATTCACTGATTGCTGGTGCGGAAAATTATCACTATGTAGAGAAAAATTCTGAAAAATTAATATTTTTAATATTCCTTTAATCTTCGTCTCTTATAATGAAGACATCAAAGGAGAAAACAGAGATGAAAAAGAAAATAATGACAATAATGATTGCCGCACTGGTAATTGGAAGTGTAAGTCTTTTCGCAATTACGAATCAGGAAGCCGAGAACATAGCACTTGAGAGTGCGGGTGTGGACAGGAACAGCATCACGAACATCTTCTCAAGAACAGACAGGGAAGACGGAGTCAGGGTTTATGATGTGACATTCTTCGATGCTGATGGAAAGTATGAATACTCAATCGGAGTTGATGACGGACTTGTCTATGGCTTTGACTATGAGAAGAACATGAGGGGAATAAGCGCATCTTCCTCAAGTCCCGTAAGCCGTGATCAGGCGCTCTCAATCGCACTTATGGAGGCAGACCTCACTGAAGAAGACATCTCAAGGGAGAGTGTTGAGTATGACCGTGATGACGGCATGGAGATCTATGAGGTTGAGTTCAGGAGCGGGGATTATGAATACAGCTATGACATAGATGCCTCAAACGGAAGGGTGATGGCAGGAGAGTATGAGATAAGGGGAAGGGTTGCATCAAACAGGAATGCAGAGCTTATCAGCACGAGTGAGGCGGAGATGATAGTACGCTCCCTCATCGACAGCAATGCAGATTATGTGAGGATACGCTCAGACTATGATGACGGGATCTACATATATGAAGCGGATATGTATGCACAGGGGATAGATTATGAGGTTGAGCTGAATGCGGCTACGGGGGATGTGATCAAGTTCTCATGGGAGGACTGGTCAGGCCGCTGAGATGTGAGACATCATGCATAAATGAAAGAAGATGCCGGACAGGTTGGTGTCCGGCATCTCCTTTTTCATCACCATTCATGCATTGTATTCAAAACAGCTTTCACTTACGAAATCACTTATTACAAGCTGGGGATTTCCTGCTTTTCCGTTTCTGTGGATTTCATCTACCACGGTGAAAAGCTGTCTCACGTTTCCAGGCCAGGAATATGATTTCAGTGATTCGATATCCAGAATGGGGGAGGTATAGTTTTTCTGCTTCTCATAGTTTCTTACAAGTTCTTCGATATCGTCACGGTGATTCTTTAGCGATGGCACGATAATGGTTGCACCTGCTATTCTCATGTAGAAATCCATTCTTATAAGCCGCTTTCTGTAAAGAGTCTCAACAGGTACGTTTGTTATCGCGATTATCCTGCATTTCGCCTTCCTGGTAATATTCTCACCGACTCTGCGGTATTCACCGTTTTCAACAAACCGCAGGAGCTTTGCCTGCTGCTGCGGACTAAGTTCCTCTATTTCATCAAGAATGAGGGTTTTGCCTTTTGCAAGTTCGACTATGCCTTCATGATCGCTCAGTGCTCCGGAGAAAGCACCTTTCACATGTCCGAAGAGAAAGCTTTCAACAAGGCTGTTGTCAAGAAGCGCGCAGTTAACAACAGGAGCTTCGCTTGTGAAAAGAGTTCTGTGTATTTCCTGTGCCGCGATTTCCTTTCCGCTTCCGCTTTCTCCGCAGATAAGCACATTGCATTCAGACTTTCCGATAAGTTCTATCTTTTTCCTTAAATCGCTCATTACGGCAGATGAGCCGATAAGAGCAGATTCCTTTCTGCCGCTGTCTTTTCCGCTACTGAAAGTGAATATTTCATCCGCTCTGCTTTCAAGTCTGTCACGGGGAACAACAACTGCCTTTCCGATACTGAAAGAGTAGCTTCCATCAGTCAGCAGTATGAGTTTCGTGAAGTGTCTGTTTTCTTCCAGTTTCTTCAGCAGGGCGGTTATCACACCAAGGCTGTAATCCTCATCGACAAGGACGTGAAAAGCACTTTCGCATTTTGATGAGCACGCTTCAAGCCTGGATAGTGAGGCGAAAAACTGGCAGTTCTCCCTTTCGCATAGCCATGCAAGTTTCTGTCTGATGTACCTGCTGGTACTGTTGACCAAGATCATTAGTTCCTCCGCTTCTCTCCTGTTGCTCCCTTTTGAGCTTTGCCAGAATAGAGGGAAACATTTCTTTGTAACAGTGCCTTTTCAGAAAAGAAGTGGAAAATTTACGTTTTTCAGGCAGTTTTCTCATTCACAGCGAGCAGTGGATACTGTTACGGGAGCATGTTTTTCAGCTGTACAGACTGTTTTCTATGGCACCGAGTGCGAAGATTCCTGCAGTCTCTGCCCTGAGTATGTTGGTCGGCATGATTGCGGCATCTGCGCCGTTTTGTACTGCAAATGAACATTCACTGTCCGAAAAACCGCCTTCACTTCCTATGAAAAGGCTTATCAGCGTGCCTTTTTCAATGTCTTGCAGAATCTCTGAAAGGTAGCGGCTTTCTTCAAGAGTGCTCTGATGAAGTATTATCTTCCTTCCTTCAGCTTCCCTTACGGCTTCTGTGAATGGTATGACCCTGACATCTCTGACTGCCGTTTCAGATCCGCTTTGCTGCACGGCTTCCTTCATTATTGTCGTGATGCGCTGTGCAGCATGGCTGTTAAGTTCCTTCTCCTGTGTGTGTTCGCTTGTGAAGAATGTTATTGAAAGAACACCGACCTCTGTGAGCATACGGGCTATGTCTTCATTCTTCTTTCCCTTGCAAAGCCCCTGATAGACACACACCGGTGCTATTTTGCCCCTGAAGCCGGAAAGAGTGTCTGTAAGGCTCCTGTCAGGACGTGAAACGGGAGTCAGGGATATTGTGTCCTCATCGACTATCCTTGCCTCATAATAACTGCCGTCATTGTCCCTTGCGGTGAAAAGATCACCGGAGGAAAGCCGCAGTGATCTGAAAAGGTATACCTTGTCCCTTTTCTTAAGGCAGTATGTCCCTGTGCCCGCGTATGTACTGTCAAGGAGAAATACTCTCATAGGCTGTCCAGATAATCCACGGCGGCTGCCAGGACTATGTCATAGACAGGATCTGTTATGGGCCTGTCTTCCCAGTTCATGCTGACGATATACTGGTTTCTGATCATGAGCCGCAGGTAATATGGATCAAAGGATATCTCATCCTGCCAAAGGGCGGTGAATGCCTCAATGTTGTCGATGCTGTAAGCTGGATTCTCATCGATCCAGGCGACCATATCCTCATAATGTTCATTGATGAAATCATAGTAATCTGTCAGTTCTTCATCACTCATCTGCGGAGGTGTCACTGTTATATCCGGAGTGATGCCTGTCTCGTTGATGTCATTTCCTCCTGGAGTCTTGTAACGTGCAGAAGTGAAGTGGATGGCACCTCCGTCCCATGGAAGGACGTCCTGCATCACGCCTTTGCCGAATGTCGTCTCTCCGATTACAACGGCACGGGCATTGTCCTTCAGTGCTCCTGTGAGAATCTCGCTGGCAGATGCGGTTCCCTCATTCACCAGAACCACTACGGGAAGATCGTATTTCCTTGTCTGGTCACTTGCGTTCATCCTGATGACGGAGCCGTCCTTCTTCTCTATGTTTACAATCGTGTCACCGGTTTCAAGAAAGAAATTCGCAACGAGGTAGGCAGAGTTCGTCGTGCCTCCTCCGTTATTCCTCAGGTCTATTATGAGGGCCTTCATGTTCTGTGCTGAAAGGTCTGTGAGCGCACTGCTCGTAAGAGGATATGTGGAGTTCGTGAATGTGGCGATTGAAATATAGCCGTAGCTTGTGCCTGGTATGATTGTGCTGCTGACACTCGGCACAGCGACCTCTTCCGGCGTGAGTGTGACTTCAAACACGCTGTCCGCCCGGTGTACGACGAGTGTCATCGGCACACCTTCCTCGCCCCTCAGAAGTTCGGACACTTCATCCGCATCCATCTGGGCCACGGGTTTCCCGTCAACATGGCTTATCATGTCACGGGCCCTGATACCGGCAATGTCGGCAGGTCCTCCCGGAAACGGACTCTGCACCTGAACCATGTATGTGCTCTCGTCATCCCAGTCAATGAACGCCGGATCCATTTTCGTAAGATAGATTCCGATTCCCGTATACAGGCCAGTGAGGGATTCTGTCTCTTCCTCCATATCGTCTTCGCTTATGTACATTGAATACGGATCATCCAGAGAAGCAACAAGTGCCTTTGTCAGATTTTCCTTCACTTTTTCAATATCGATATCGTAAAGATAATTCATATTCAGATACTGGTACAAAGTGTTCAGGTCAACCAGTATTGCCGAAATACCGGTATTCTGAACGTTTCTCTCAATTGAGGAAGAGGTGAGTGATTCCCTGTTTCCCTGTCCTGAAAGAGTGCAGAGAAAACCAAGAAAAACAAGACAGATGCATGCTGATTTCTTCAGACTTTTCATGTCATCCAGTGTAGTGCAAAACAGAACCCCTTTCAATTGACCATCATATGATGAGAAGGCTAAACTTGAGCCATGTCCCTTTATATAAACTATCCGTCGTGGCTGGATCCTTATGTGGTTTCTTTCCTTCCTGTCAGATGGTATGCCGTCATGTATATCGTCGCATTCGCACTTGCATATTTCCTTTATGAATACCAGGTGAGGAAGGACGGGTGCACGGATCTTGATAAAGAAGGAAGACAGAGTCTTTTTCTCTGGGCTGTCGTCGGCCTTCTTCTGGGAGCACATCTCTTTTCCGTGTTTTTCTACTCGGATGCCTCTTTCTATCTGACACACCCCTGGCTTATATTCTGGCCTTTCAGGGACGGTGAGTTTGTCGGCCTTCCCGGCATGAGCTATCACGGAGGAGTTGTCGGAGCCCTTGTCGGAGGTTTCATATACTCACGTATAAAGAAATTCAGCTTTCTCACCCAGGTTGACTACATAGTGGCGGGAATACCGCTCGGCTACACATTCGGACGTATAGGAAATTTCATAAACGCAGAGCTTTATGGAAGGATTTCGACGCTTCCATGGGCAATGGTCTTTCCCACAGCGCCATCTTTTTCAAGCAGCGAAGAATGGGTCAGGAATATCGCGGATCAGTGCGGCATGACTTATGAGCCGGGAGCTTTCGTTAATCTTCCGCGTCACCCGTCCCAGCTTTATGAAGCACTGTTTGAAGGAATAATCCTTTTCCTGATTTTATGGTTCATATGCAGGCCTCTGATCAGAAAACATGCACTTAAGCCCGGATCCATGCTGTCGTTTTATATTTTCGGCTATGGCTTTTTCCGGTTCTTCATAGAGTATTGCCGTCAGCCTGATGCAAATATAGGGTATGTGATAGCGCTTGGAAAGGAGAGTGACAATATCGCCGTTTTCCAGTCGTTTCTCAATATTTCGAAAGGACAGATGTTCTGTCTTATGATGATGGTTTCCGCCATTGTGCTGTTTTTCATCGTGAACAGGAGGAAAAAGTATGGATATGAATCAGCCGGTAAACGGAAGAATAAGTAAGCTGCGCTCAATAATGGAAAGAAACGGCCTTGACTACTATCTGGTCACAGGCACTGATGCACACCTGAGCGAGTATGTGTGTCCCCACTGGAGGACAAGGGAATTCATCACAGGTTTCACCGGTTCCGCGGGAACAGTGCTTGTCGGCAGAAGCGAGGCTCTGCTGTGGACGGATTCTCGCTACTTCATTCAGGCCTTCCAGCAGCTGGGCGGAACCTGCGTCACTCTGATGAAGGATGGAGAAGAAGGTGTGCCGTCCATTGAGGAGTATCTGAGGAAAAACGCATCTTCTTCTTCCAGAGTAGGAACCTGTGCCTCAGAAATCTCGGTCAGGGATTACAGGGAAAAGAAAAAGCTTTATGAGAGCATGGGGCTCGAATTCGTCCTCTGTGATGATTACCTTGGAGAGATATGGACGGACCGTCCGGCACTTCCTGAGACAAAGATAAGGGTGATGCCTGCGGCAACAGCAGGCAGGAGCCGTGAGGAAAAACTTGCCATGATCCGTGAGAAGCTGAAGGAAAAAGGAGCAGACTATACCTTCATCGCCGCCATTGACGATATTGCATGGATCACGAACCTGAGGGCTGATGATGTGCCGTGCAATCCGGTTTTCCTTTCATATATGTTCATCTCACAGGAAAAGGCCGTGCTATTCACCTCTCTCTGCCGTTTCTCTGCCTCTGTTCTTGAGGAGGTTGGCAAGTGCATTGAAGTCCGCCCTTATGATGAGGTGCAGACCTTGCTGCCATCTCTTTCCAGCGGACGTGCGTATTACAATGACGAGAAGGTTAATGCATCGTTCATTTCTCTTCTTGATAGTCCTTCATCCTTCACAGGACGCGATTTCTCGACAGATATGAAGGCATGCAAGAATCCTGTCGAGCTTGAAGGAATGAGAAAAAGCCATGTGATGGACGGCGCTGCATTCATAAACGCTTTCAGCCGTGTCGATTTCTCAAAGACAGACGGAACGTACAATGAAATCGCGATCTCATCCCTTTTCGCTTCTGAAAGGGAAAAGATGGAAGGCTATGAAGGACCTTCTTTCAACCCTATTTCAGGATTCGCTTCCCACGGAGCAATGTGCCATTACAGTGCGAATGAGGAAAGCAATGCCTCAATTGACCATGACGGCCTTCTTGTCCTTGATACCGGCAGCCAGTTCTCATACGGTATGACGGATCTGACAAGAACTCTGCTGTTCGGAAGTGCGACTGATGAACAGCGCAGGGACTATACTCTTGTGCTGAAGGGGCATCTCTCCCTTATGCATCAGAAGTTCATCTACGGAACAAGGGGCTATCAGCTTGATGTGCTTGCGAAACAGTTCATGTGGAATGAGGGAATGTCATTTTACCATGGAACGGGTCATGGAGTTGGCTTTAACCTCAATGTGCACGAGGGGCCTGAGAGGATTTCTTCCCATCCGATAGATGTCGTCCTTGAGGAAGGCATGGTGATAAGCGATGAACCGGGCATCTACAAGGAAGGCCGCCACGGTATCAGGATCGAGAATCTCATTGCCGTGAGGAAGGCGGAGAAGACGGAATTCGGCCAGTTCATGGAATTCGAGAATCTCACGCTGGTGCCGTATGAGAGAAAGCTCATAGACAGGAGTCTTCTGACCCGGGAGGAGATTGATGAGATAGACCTTTATCATAAGAAGGTGTATGAAACGCTTTATCCTCTTGTCAGACAGGATGCGAGGTCTTATCTGAGAAGTGTGACACTGCCTCTCTAGCCGCGTTTTGCCCCTTAGTGTTAATATTGGGTAAAAGCAAGAAACAAGGAAGGTTAATATATGGTAGAAGCCTTGAAGAAAAATGGAAAAATAAGCAGAAAAGGTCCTGTGGTTCTTGTAATCATGGACGGTGTCGGTTTTGGCAAGTACAAGGAAGGGGATGCTGTTGCAGCTGCAATGACAAAGCATCTGGACAAGCTTTATGAGAAGTATCCCTGGACAAAGCTCAAGGCACACGGTCTTGCAGTAGGTCTTCCCTCAGATGCCGATATGGGCAACAGTGAAGTCGGCCATAACGCAATGGGGTGCGGCAGGGTTTTCGCACAGGGTGCGGCTCTTGTAAGCCAGTCCATAAACAGCGGAAAGATGTTTGAAGGTGAGACATGGAAGAACCTTGTCGCCAATGTGAAGAAGACAGGCGGAACACTTCATTTCATCGGTCTCCTCTCTGACGGCAATGTTCACTCACATATTGATCATCTCAAAGCCATGATCAGAGAAGCAAAGAAAGAAGGCGTTAGAAAGGTGAGGGTACATGCCCTTCTTGACGGCAGGGATGTGGGAGAAATGAGTGCCCTTGAGTATTTCGATCCGTTCGAAGAGTTCCTCAGAAGCCTCAATGATGACACCTTTGATGCCAGAATTGCATCAGGCGGCGGCAGAATGGTCATTACGATGGACCGCTACAATGCCAACTGGGATATGGTCAGAAAAGGCTGGGAGACACATGTGCTTGGAGAAGGCCGTCAGTTCGCATCAGCCCATGAGGCGATCGAGACACTCAGAAATGAGACAGGAGCAATTGATCAGGATCTTCCTCCATTCGTCATCGCAGAGAACGGAAAGCCTGTAGGAACGATTGAGGACGGCGACAGTGTCATACTTTTCAACTTCCGCGGCGACAGGGCTCTTGAGATCACAAAGGCATTTGAAGCCGATACCCTTACTGAGTTTGACAGAAAGAGACATCCGAAAGTTGAATATGCAGGCATGATGGAGTACGACGGTGATCTTCATGTTCCCCGTCAGTATCTTGTCTCACCTCCTTCAATTGACAGAGTCATGGCTGAATATCTGTGCGCTACCGGCGTGAGACAGTTCTCCATTTCTGAGACTCAGAAATTCGGACATGTCACATACTTCTTCAACGGAAACAGAACAGGAAAGTTTGACGATAAGCTTGAGGAATATGTTGAGATTCCGAGCGACATCGTGCCGTTTGAACAGAGGCCGTGGATGAAGTGTGCAGAGATTGCCGACAGGGTCATAAAGGAAGTCGAATCTGGAAAGTGGGATTTCATCAAGCTCAATTTCCCAAACGGAGACATGGTTGGCCATACCGGTGTCTTTGAGGCTGTTGTATGCTCAATGGAGGCGATGGATCTCCAGATCGGAAGGATCTGGGACGCCGTAAGCGCCGCCGGCGGTATCATGGTTGTCACAGCCGATCACGGCAATGCCGATGATATGTATGAGCACGCCAAGGACGGCAGTGTCAAGACAAAGGCGGACGGAGAGCCGAAGAGCAAGACTTCTCACTCTCTCAATCCTGTACCGTGCATTATCTGTGATGACAATTACAATGGTGAGTATTCAAAGACATTGAAGGAAGGTCTCGGCATTTCATCAATTGCAACCACATGTATGACCCTGCTTGGTTATGTTCCACCTGAGGATTATGATCCTTCAATTGTCACTCTCAACTGACAGGTGAGAATTTTCAATGATGCGGCAGGTTCCTGCCGCATTGTCTTTTTAAGGAGGAAATGCAATGTCATATGAAAGAGCCCGCGATTATCTTGTCAGTCATTCAATGGATGACAGGATCATACTGTTTGATGTCTCAAGTGCCACTGTCGCACTGGCTGCAGCTGCTCTCGGCTGTGAGGAAAGCCATATTGCAAAGACACTGTCCTTTGATGTTGACGGGAAAACGGTCCTTATTGTCGCTGCCGGAGACATGAAGGTCGATAACCGTAAGTTCAAGGATTATTTCCACACAAAGGCGAAAATGCTCTCGCATGATGAAGCTGAGGAGAGAACAGGACATGCAGTGGGAGGAGTCTGTCCTTTCGGTGTCAGAGACGGAGTTGAGATATATCTTGACGAATCTCTCAGACGTTTTGAAACTGTCTATCCTGCGGCCGGAACAGCGGCATCTGCTGTAAGGCTTTCTCCGGATGAGCTGGCTTCAATTCTTCCTTCTGCTTCCTGGATTGACGTGACGAAAGCCTCGCTTCAGTAACCTTTGGGGCTTACTGCCGACAACATCACTGCCCCTGTCAGGAAGAACAGTGTACCGGTGAGGCTAACTGCAGTATCGCCGTCGAATGTCATGATCAGGTAATCTCCTGCAGAAAGGAAAAGGAATGTGAGGAACCTTTTCAGGTGGTATGTCTCTTTGTCTGCTATGAAGCTCACAAGGTATGTCAGTACGGCAGCCGCGAGTATGAGAAACACCAGCATGTTGAAAACAGAATCATGTACATTTTTTATGTCAGGATTCGAATTTGACGGTATTATGCATGCGATGATCAGCACACTTATAAGAGAGATCACCACATAGCCTCCGGTTTTTGAGGTGTTTATGTTTTTCATGTTCTGTGTCGCTGCGAAGAGAAGAACCACATAGCTTGCCATGAAGAAGAAATGCTCACCTGCCTCAAGACGTGGCAGTGAGATCAGTGAAATGTTGGTATACTGGAATATTTCCGGCATTATCCTGGTTGTCTGCAATGACAGGAGAAGCAGGAACAGCGGAAGAAGATAGCCTTCGGGAACCTGCGATCTGTGCTTGATCCTGAGAATCAGGGCAGGTGTCAGCGTTCCGAAGATTATCGCGATTTCCGGGAAGATGTTCTGTATATAAGACAAAATGTTTCCGCTTCCGGCCCTGTATGCAAGATATAACCCTCCTGCAATGAAGAGGGCAAGCACCGATGAGACCAGAACCTGTATTGATGAAAGAAGTTTCGAGGTTTTCGCAGCGTTCAAATTATATCACCATAGGGAGGGATTACTTCTGTTCCTGTCTTGTTCGAGCAGATTGATGCGCCAAGCAGTGCTATCTGGCTGTCGATCAGAGCCGCAAGCCCGGATACGAGAGGAAGAACGCCGAGTATTGTCAGCTCTGCTGAATATACGTTGATATTGAGAAGTTTCAGTGAAGCGATTGTTATGAACATGACTTCCATGCCGCTTCCGGCAAAACATCCTGCAAATGAGCAGAGTGCGCATACAAGTGCTATTATCAGGGAATTCTCAATAGAAACTGGAGCTGCTGTGACATTGTTCAGTATTCCGATGACAGCGAAGGCCGAGACAGCAGCGCTTCCGCCTCGTCCCATGATATAGAAAAGGCTTGTCGTGCTGCCGGCTATTCTTTTCTGCACACCGTCATTGCTTCTCTCTCCTGCCATTATGTAGGGCATTGATACGATATAGCTGCCGCTTGAGAATGCTGTTATCTGGGCTGCGATGTTCCTGTAGAGAATCTTGTACGGATTTCTTTTTCCCTTTGTGAATATCTCGAAAAGCACCGGAAGGATGATTAATGAGAACACCGCCGGAATGATTATCAGGCAGAGCGAGAAGTTCGCATCGACGAAGAATGTCTTCTCCTGATATATATTGATGAACAGAAGCGTTGATGTTATGTATGCGAACACATAGCCGAATGTGGAGATCGCCCTTGCCAGACGGTACAGTACTTCGGAGAAGGAATTGACCGTAATATAAGCCGGTTTGATCACATCCGCATTCGGTTTCAGGGCACAGCCAGCTATGAATGCAAAGAGAATGAGCGGGAGCATCAGGCTTGTTGCATTGCTGAATACTAATGCAATGTTCCCGCTGAAAAGCAGGTTCCAGTTATTTGCGAACACATATGGAACATAGTTTTCCTGGACGGTTCCGATTCCAGCTGTGGAGCTCACAGGGAAAGTGTGAGGGAACACTACTGAAAGGAGTGCGGTCAGGACCGGCAGCAGTATGGTGCAGACAATGCCCCATAGGAGTGACCATTTCACCACTTTGCCGCCGGCTCTGTCTTTTCTCAGCGATGCGACTGCACCGGTAAGAGATATCAGAACCATAAGCACCGCAAGCAGGGATGCGAATGAAACTGCTATTGTCGCTGCCGTGCTGAAAACAGTATAGCTCCAGCTGAAATCACCTGTGAGAAGTGCTGTGGCAAGAGCCAGAAAAAATGCTGCAAGATATGTTATCCATGTCTTCATAATCTTTTAATCCCTCCGCAGTGAGGTTATCTGCCAGACCGGAAAGTCTTTACATAAGAATATAATATTCCGTTCAGACTCTCAATAGCAGACTTGCCTCACTTCTTTTCTGACAGCAGATTGTCAAGCTTGTATTCTGCCTTGTTTTCCTTCTCAAGGAGCTGGGCAATGTATCTTTCGCTTCTGAAGCGGCCTTTCTTCTCGATGAAGATCTCTGCCGAAAGGGCGCTGAGAACTATGAGCATCTGCATCATTTCCTTGTTATACCAGGTGGTTCCCTGATACACATTGCATTTCACGGCAGTTCTGACGTCATCGTCGCTGAGGATGCCTTCAAGAATCCTGACACTCTTTTTTGACAGATCCTTTTCCATACGGTAGCCGATGACGGAGAATATTGCAGCCATATGCATAAGCTGGTGTATTTCGGTGTCACTGATCTTGAGCTCGTCTTTCCTGGCTTCAAAGAAATGCTGGAGCAGCAGCATGTCGGCCGCTTTCATGGCATCCTTCACGCTTGCCGTCTTTTCATTGATGAAAGGCTTCAGCGTGATCGCCGCTGCTATGATAAGTGCCAGTTCAGGCGTAAGGCGTACGAATGAGGCGAATACACTGTCATCGCTCTTGTGCACAAGCTTGTTGAGCTTCCTTATCTGGCGTACCATTTCACCCGGATCAACGTCAGAGGGAAGCTGAGGCAGAGACGCCTGCACGCTTTCATCAAAGTTCTCCGCCGCCACGCTGAGATGTGCATATGTCTGTGCGATCAGGAGAAGGAATTTCCTTTCACTCTGCAGGTTGTTGTTCTTGTAAAGGATATCGCCGAGCAGGGAGAAGAACGAATCGCTTCTGAAGGTTTCAAGTTCTTCATATACAGGACGCAGCCGCAGCAGTGTCACGGCGATGTTGATGTTCTTCACGCCGTTTGATCCGAGGAAACGGTAAAGCTGTTCATAGGAGCCGTCGAAATCCTCAACTTCCCTTATGTTCCACAGCACTCTGCTGTCATAGCCGTCTATTGTGAAACTGTATCCTTCCTCATATATCTTTATTGATGGCACGAGATAGGTGAGGCCGGTTGAGAAATTCTCATAGATGCAGTAATGACGGCCGCCAAAATGAAGACCGAGGTTCTCGGCAAGGGAAATCACGGCTGTTTCCTTTGCATCTCCGCTTTCCTTCCTGAGTTTCGGGCAGCTCATCTTTATGTTTGCGCTCACTCTTTCATACTGGTTGTTCACGATCACGAGGTTCCTCTCGCTTCCATGTCCGTTGACATAGGCGAAAACAGACTCCTCGCATCTGCCGTTGTTCCATGCGTCGTAGATGTTGAAGTGTTCCACACCGCTGAAGAGGTATCTCTTTCTGAGGAGCGGGAATATTCTTCTCTCATGTTCTCCTATCATCCACTGGTTGGGCTTTTCGTCCCAGTAGGCTCTTCTGTATTCCATGCCGTATTTCTCTTTCAGTCCTTCGATCTGACCGTGACCGAACATCGGAAGGCCGGGAAGTGTTGCGAGAATCGTGCAGATCGAGAAATATCGGTTACCGTCGCCGAACTGGGCGATTGCGGTCTCTTCATCCGGATTGTTCATGAAGTTCACGTATCTTTTCAGGATCTCCGGCTCGAAGACAAGGGTGTTCTTGATGGCCAGGCGGTATTTCTGGTTCTCCTGGTTCTTGAGCATGTTCATGAAGGCTGAGTTGTAGACCCTGTGCATGCCGAGGGTCCTTACGAAGTAGCCTTCCATCATCCAGAAAGCCTCCGCAAGAAGCAGCGTGTCCGGCACTTCCTGGGCTATACGGTCAACGACTTCCCTCCAGAATTCCTGCGGGATTCTATTGTTGAATTCATCATCTGAGAGCGCATACATGAACCTTCCGGCTATGTCGCCGCCGCTTCCCGGTTTGGGATACCACAGTCTCTGGATATGGCGCTTGGCAAGAGTCATGGCCGCATCGAACCGTATGATATGGAAATTTTTTGCAACATGTATGATCTGCTGGATGACAGCTTCTCTTGTCACAGGATTGAGGTAATCGAGCTGTGCGGTGTCATTCCAGGGCATTGATGTGCCGTCATTGCCGTGGAAGACATAACGTGTGTCACCACTTCTCTTGTCGACACGGCGGAATGTCACAGCGGCATCGCTGCGGTTGTAATAATGATCCTCCAGCTTGATCTCGATATCCGGGTTGAGGGAAAGATCCGGGCCGTTGTACGTATATGAAGGGAACGGTGAATAATCCTGGCTCATGAAGTATTCCGGGTGATCGTACATCCAGTCGCTGTCAAGTCCGGTGTGGTTCGGAACCATATCGGATGCAAGTCTTATTCCCCTGTCCATGCATCTCTTTCTTAAGTTATCAAGCGCAGGCCATCCCCCGATATTGTTTGCGATCTCATAGTTCTTGAGGGAATAGGCGGATGCCTCGGCATCAGGATTGCCGCACATTACCTTTATTTTCCTGGAAGCATCCGATCTTTCCCACAGTCCGATCAGCCAGAGTGCGGTGAAGCCGGCGTTCCTGAGCTTGTCCAGCTCCTCATCCGGGATCTGGTCGAGAGTCTTTATCTCACGGTGGTACCATTTGGAAAGCTGGTCCAGCCACACAAGAGTGCACTTTGCGATCATGACGACACGGGGCATCCAGTCAAGATCTGCCGAGAAGGCTTCGTATTCATTGTTCAGTCCTGAATAATCCGGCACTTCCATCGGTGCGCCTCCGCCGTTTCCGAAACCGCCGTGATCCTTTTCCTCCTGGTGGATAAAGTCAAGGCCTGACTGGAGCAGAAGCTTCAGCTCATCTGACAGAAGATCAGCCCACTCTCTGAGGATATAGACTATCTGATCGGCAAGACTGTTCGGATAAAGCCTTGCTGGTTTTGTGAGGAAATCGAAGATATCGTCCTCATCGCTGTGTCCGATAGGGCCTCCGATGCTCTTTGTATAGGAGCCTATGATGCTCTGAAGTGCTTTTGTTTCGGGAGGAAAGACAATTCCTTCCGGCGACACCAGCGGCCCGGCCGCGTTCACCAGTGCCGGGTTGTTGAGCATTACCTGATGGATGAAGAATGCCCTCAGTGTCTCATTGTCGTAATACAGCTTTGAGGTCTCGATGCTTCTGAGCAGCGGAGATGGAAAATTGTCGTCAAAGAATGCAAGCGCTCCTATCAGGGATTCCTGTGTCTCTATGAGGTTGAGCGCCCTTGAGAAAAGATCGGGATTGCTTTCCTTCAGATATGTGTCAAGCACACACTGATAGAGGAGGTGTAGCACTGCTGTGGCATGTAGTTTTCCTGCGGAAAGGTAGGATGAATCCTCCTCTCCTTTTTCCTTTATCATTTTATTGTAGGCGTAGCTTACGCCGTTTGCATCATCATATAAGGTTTGAAGATTGCCGCTTGTGATGAAAAGCGGTCTTGAAAGAGAAAGACTTTCTCTGGCTGTGCGAGCTATTCTCAGGTCTCGTTGAGTCATTTACCAAGAACCCCCCTTTTGCGTTGGTACACTAAGTATATCAAAAAAACGCGTCCGGATGGATAATTTTTTTCTTATTTCTCGTACAGTTTTCGGGAAAATGTCAGAAAAACAGAGTTTCTGTCAGACTTTCAGCGTGAATTCCGTGCTGCATGAGAAGATGTCTTTCTTTTTTATCATTTCGAAGAGGGCATTCAGCACTGCTGTCTCCTTTTCGCTGAAAGGCCGCAGCACATAGGCGGCTGGCGCATCATGGACAGGCCGCCCGATCCCTATCCTCAGACGGAAGAAATCCTCTCCTCCGATTCTCTCCTTTATGTTCTTCAGCCCGTTGTGGCCTTTTGTGCCGCCTTCCAGCTGGAACTTCGCACATCCTGAGGGAAGCTCCATGTCATCATGCACCACCAGGATCTCATCGTTTTTCAGTTTGAAGAAGCTTTTCACCTCACATGCCGCCGTGCCGGAAAGATTCATCAGAGTAAGCGGTTTGAGTATGTACAGCGCACCTTCCTTTGCATATGCCGAATGGAATTTCACTGACCAGATGGAAGATGGGAACAGATAGTCTGCAAGAAGGTAGCCCGCATTGTGACGGGTTCTTGCATATTCTTTTCCCGGATTGCCGAGAAACAGAGCTGCCTTTATCATGGCTGTAAGTGTATGACAATCTTCCTTCTTGTGCTAGAATGGGAGTATCTCAAATATGGAGGTGTGTATGGCAACTAAAACTTCAATTGCGAAAGAGTCCGTGAAATTCACAGGAGATCTCATTCTCAGGATTCTTGTCGGTCTTCTTTTCATCTGTATCGGAGTTCAGGGGTTCATGGGTGAGACGGCGAATGAGCTTTTCAGGTCCCTGGACAATGAGGTCCTTGAAATCCTTCTGGGAATCATTCTTGTCCTGTGCGGTCTTCTTCTCATTGTCCCTCTCTTTCTGAAGGGCATCAACAAGGTGTATGTGAAATGGAGCATGATCGCGGTTCTGGCCGTCTGGGTGATAATGATCATCATCAATGACTTTGTCTACGGTCTCAAGGGTGTCAACGGAGTGGAGTGGTTCGAGTGGCTTGAGAATCTCATCTACCACCTGCTGATCCTGGCATGTGTCTATAAAGTCTCAGGCTCGGCTCTGAAATAAGGCAGTCTGGTTTCTCATCAAAGCCTCCGGTTCCGGGGGCTTTAATTTTTTCCCCTTCAGGATTAAGCTCAGACTATGACAGATGAGGAAATAAGAAGACAGAATCATTACAGGAAAATGACTGAGTCTCCGGTTCAGAGGCTGATCATAAAACTTGCGGTTCCCACCATAATCTCAATGCTGGTTTCATCAATATACAACATGGCGGACACCTATTTCGTCTCAAAGCTCGGCACCAGTGCGGCCGGAGCCGTAGGAGTCGTATTCTCGGTAATGGCCATAATTCAGGCTGTGGGGTTCACGATCGGCATGGGCGGCGGTGTCATAATGTCGCGCCAGCTGGGAGCGAGGGAGACAGAAAAGGCAATGAGCAGTGCCAGCACGGCATTCTTCTTTGCCCTGGCGCTTGGCATCCTGCTTGCTGTTTTCGGTGTTCTTTTCAACAAGCCTCTTATGAGACTGCTCGGTGCGACAGAGACAATTCTTCCTTATGCCCAGTCCTATGCCGCATACATATTCCTCGGTGCGCCTTTCATGTGCACTTCCTTTGTGATGAACAACCTCCTGAGAAGCGAGGGGAAGGCGGCTTTCGCCATGGTTGGAATAACGGCAGGAGGAGTGCTGAACATAGCTCTGGATCCGCTTTTCATATTCACTTTCGGTCTCGGAACCGCCGGTGCGGCCATCGCCACATCGCTCAGCCAGGCGATAAGTTTTGTTATCCTTCTTGCCTTTTTCATGATGGGAAAGAGCAATGTGAGAATAAACATAAAGAAGGTGTCGCTGAAAGGAAGGCTTTATCTTGATATCGTGAAGATGGGTCTTCCCAGTCTTTCAAGACAGGGGCTTGCATCCCTTGCCACGGTTGCTCTGAACGTAAGCGCCGCCGCATTCGGCGATGCTGCGGTTGCGGCAATGTCGATCACTTCCCGTATAACATTCTTCATCTTCTCCGCGCTCCTCGGTTTTGGACAGGGCTTCCAGCCGGTATGCAGCTTCAACTGGGGTGCACGGAGATACGGAAGGGTATACGATGCTGTGCGCTTCACTGCAGCTGTCGGAACTGCCATGATGATCATAATCCCTGGAATATGTTTCATTTTCTCATCTTTCCTTCTGCGGTGTTTCATTTCAGATGATGCCCAGGTAATTGAAATGGGTTCTCTGGCTCTCAGGGCCCAGTGCTTCGCACTTGCATTCCAGGGTATATGCGTGACGACAAATATGGCTTTGCAGAGCACAAGTCATTACGGCAAGGCCACATTTCTGGCACTGTGCCGTCAGGGTATATTCTTCATACCTGTAGTTCTCATACTTCCACGTATCATCGGTCTCAACGGTGTACTGTTCGCACAGAGCATCAGCGATATACTTACGTTCTTTGTCAGTATATTCTTCTTCATCTCATTCCTGAAAGAAGTGAAGTGCAAAGCCTCTGGCACTCCTGATGATAATCTAATACACTGAGGAAAAAGGAGGAGATTCAAAGACATGCAGGCTGTAATAGCGTTGACGGTACTGATTGCGACAGTTCTCGGCTCAATCAGCGGAATCGGTGGAGGCGTGATCATAAAGCCGGTGATGGATGCCATCAGCGGGCTCAGTTCCTCTCAGATAAGCTTCCTTTCCGGAACGACCGTGCTGACCATGACGATCGTATCGCTTTTAAGGAGCAGGGGCGGGGATGTCAGAATTGACAGAAGAGGAACATTCCTTGCTGTGGGAGCTGCATTCGGCGGTCTTGCCGGCAAATCGGTCTTTTCATATCTTGTCGCGGCTTTCCCGGATCAGGGAAAGGTTTCGCTTGTGCAGAACATAATCATGGTGATCCTCACCCTTGCTGTGCTGTTCTACATGATTTACAAAACCCGCATCAGACAGCTTGACATACAGAACAGGGTATTCGCGCTTGCCGCAGGTCTCTTTCTCGGACTGATGAGTTCTTTCCTCGGCATCGGAGGAGGCCCAATCAACATAATGATACTCAGCTTCTTCTTCAGCATGGACACTAAGACCTGTGCTCTTAATTCGCTTTACATCATCTTCTTCTCCCAGACAGTAAGCCTTCTGTCAAATATCGTGATGAGGGACATACCGTCATTCGAGCCGCTGCTGCTTGTAATGATGATGATCTGTGCCGTGGCAGGTGCGACTGCAGGACGTGCCCTTTCAAAGAAAATGGATGAGCATAAGGTTGATGTGATGTTCATGGGAATGCTCATACTCATTACGGCAATAAGTATCTACAACTGTTTCAAATACGCAGCCTGATCAGCCGGTCATGGAGTAAAGATGCTCAAGCGCTGTATTCACGGCGCTGAGTAAATCTCCTTCATATGCTTTTGAATATATATTCTTCATGTCGGCGTCAAAATCTTCCGGCAGGAGTGGGCACAGCGCATGTGCATAGCCAATAAGCTTCTTCTCTCCCGGATGGAGAACTCTGCTGTTTGCGAAGAGCATGTCGAAATACGATGCCATAAGGGCGGCAAGCCTGTGGCAGCGGCTGACAAAGTCTTTCCTCCTGACTGCGAGTTCCAGCTGTTTCAACCATGTGGCTTCCCCGTCTCCGGACATCATCCTGCGGTTGTATGAGATTATGCTGTCCTTCAGAGCCTCGGGATATGGCTGATCCAGTACCGCTATCTGTTCTTTAAGACCGGCTTTGTCGAAAAGGAAGGAAGATGTCCTGAGGTTATAGAGAAAACAGGTGCTATAACCAAGGGAGGGAATATGCTTCACCCATACTCTGTCAATCTGTTCTTTTACAAATGACACCGGTCTGTACATGAGATCATATGTGATGCCGTCTTTTGCGAACTCATCACCTTCCTCAAAGAAAGAGGCATCAATGCGGGCCTCCTCTGCAATAGGCAGTATTATTTTCTCCCTTTCCTCTCTTGTTATGTGCCTGTCATAATATATGTAGAGATCCCAGTCCGAGCTGTCATCATTGATGAGACTTGTCCTTGAACCGGAAACGGCAAGAGCACTGCATCCATCAAGACCTGCAAAGCCTTCATTCAGCATCTGTATTGTTTTCTGTGCATCATTCATGGAATGAATTCTACATTAAACGGGATGCTTCATGGTTTTCTCATTCTGCCTGAAAAGAAAACAAAAAGGACAAAAACGGAGAGAGAGGGATTCGAACCCTCGGTAATACGGATGTACTACAACGGATTTCGAGTCCGTCTCCTTCGACCTCTCGGACATCTCTCCATTACCGCTCAAAATAAAAAAACCCGCAATCTGATGCGAGTTTTCAAAGCCGAGACCAAGAGGATTCGAACCTCCGACCCTCAGTTCCGCAAACTGATGCTCTATCCAGCTGAGCTATGGTCTCAATCACGGAGAGGGGGGGATTCGAACCCCCGGACCCGGGTTTAGCAGGTCAACTCCTTAGCAGGGAGCCCGATTCGGCCTCTCTCGCACCTCTCCAGAAATAATAAAACGGAGAGAGAGGGATTCGAACCCCCGGAAACTTGCGCCTCAACGGTTTTCAAGACCGCCTCCTTCGACCGCTCGGACATCTCTCCATTGTTTTGTACTGAGTGAATATATACCCAGACAAGAACAGAATACTAAGATAAACTGTGATTCCTGTCAATAGGAATAAAGGTCATAAATCCTGTGTAATCAGTTAAATCCTTCTGCCTCAGATGATTACTTTCATTTGACCTTTAACTTGCCCCATCTTATAATATTATCCATGGCAGCACGTTATGATGAATCCAACATAAAATCACTATCATCGCTTGAGCATATAAGACTGCGTCCTGGTATGTACATTGGCCGTCTGGGAGATGGCAGTCATGTTGATGACGGCATATATATCCTTCTTAAGGAAGTCATAGACAACAGCATAGACGAGTTCATCATGGGCTCGGGAAGCAAAATCGTCATTACAATAATAGACAACAAGGTCACGGTCCGTGACTACGGACGCGGCATTCCGCTGGGAAAGATTGTTGAGTGTGTCTCCGTCATAAACACCGGAGCCAAGTATGATTCAGAGGCATTCCAGTTTTCGGTCGGTCTGAACGGTGTCGGTACGAAAGCCGTGAACGCGCTTTCTTCCGAATTCTCCGTAACGAGCTTCAGGGACGGCGAGTTCGCCTCGGCTTCCTTTGTCAAAGGCGTCCAGAACGGCAGGACGAAACACGGGAAGACGGATGAGCCCAACGGCACGCTGATAAGCTTTGTTCCTGACGGAGAACTTTTCCCCGATTACTCGTTCAGTGACGAGTTCGTGCAGGAGCGTCTGTGGAATTATGCATATCTCAATACCGGACTCACTATCGAATACAACAAGAAGATAATCAAAAGCCAGCACGGGCTTCTTGATCTTCTGACGAAGGATGTGGGAAGCGAGATGCTTTATCCTGTCATACACTACAAGAACAGCAGACTGGAATTCGCACTCACTCACACCAATTCATACGGTGAGTCCTATTTCTCCTATGTCAACGGCCAGCACACCAGTGACGGCGGCACGCATCAGGCTGCATTCAAGGAAGGAGTGCTCAAGGGAATAAACGAATTCTACAAGAAAAACTGGAATGCCCCCGAGATCAGGGATGGCATTGCCGGAGCAATTTCAGTGAAGGTGCAGAATCCGATCTTTGAGAGCCAGACGAAAAACAAGCTCGGCAATACCGAGATCCGCACCTGGATCGTGAATGACGTCAAGGAGGCCCTCATCGACGCCCTGATGAAGAATCAGGATGTCGCTGCGAGTCTTCTGAACAAGATCACGACGAACGAGAAGATCCATAAGGAAGAAAGTGCTGTGCGCAACGGCGCGAGGGAGATGGCAAAGAAGGTTTCCATCAATATTCCTAAGCTGAAGGACTGCCATTACCATCTCAACAGTTATCCGAAGAGCAGGGAAGCCGAGGCAATGGCAAGCACGATCTTCCTCACAGAGGGTGACAGTGCAAGCGGCACGATAAACAAAACCAGAAACGTGAACACGCAGGCTGTATTCGGTCTGAGGGGAAAGCCTTTCAATGTGTTCGGAAAGACAAGGAAGGCGATTTACGAGAATGAGGAGCTTTACAATATCATGGTGGCACTCGGTCTTGAGAATAACGAGATAGAGAATCTGCGCTATTCAAAGGTCGTGATCGCAACCGATGCCGATTTCGACGGTTTCCATATCAGGAACCTTCTCATGACTTTCTTCCTCACTTTCTTTGAGGAGGTTGTCACAAGCGGTCGTCTCTATATTCTCGAGACCCCTCTTTTCCGTGTCAGGAACAAGGAAGTCACGACTTACTGTTACTCCGAGAAGGAAAGGGATGCCATGATGGCCCAGATAAAGAGTCCGGAGGTCACAAGGTTCAAGGGTCTTGGTGAGATCGATCCCAGGGAATTCGGGCAGTTCATCGGTGATGACATAAAACTGGTTCCAGTCACGATAGAAAGCGCAAGCGAGGTAAGGCAGAAAATGCAGTTCTACATGGGCAATAACACGCCTGAGAGAAGAGAATATATTATGGAGAATCTGGTGTAGTTATGGCACATGCGAGTAAGTTATTTGAAAAGAATTTCATAGAATACGCTTCCTATGTTATAAGGGACAGGGCCATTCCCGAGCTTGAGGACGGCTTCAAGCCCGTTCAGAGGAGAATCATACATTCCCTCATCGAGATGGATGACGGCAGATTCCAGAAAGTCGCAAATGTCGTAGGACACACTATGCGCTATCATCCGCACGGAGATGCCTCAATCAATGATGCGCTGGTCAATCTTGCCAACTGCGACCTTCTCATCGACCATCAGGGGAATTTCGGTAACGAGCTTACAGGTGACGGCGCTGCCGCCGGACGTTACATTGAATGCCGCCTTCTTCCGATTGCCAAGAAAATACTTTACAGTCCGGAGATCACTCAGTATGAGGAATCATACGACGGCCGTCACAAGGAGCCTGTGGTTTTTCCTGCAAAAGTGCCTATTGTCCTCATTCAGGGCGCGACCGGTATTGCTGTCGGCATGAGGACCGACATCCTTCCTCATAATTTCTATGAAGTGATCGATGCCGAAGAAGCTGCGCTGCGGGGTGAGACGGTTCCTCTCTATCCTGATTTCTCAACAGGAGGAATAGTTGATGTTTCCGGTTATGAGGACGGCTGCGGTTTTGTCACAGTCAGGGCCCGTCTCGATGTGTCCGACCCGAAGAAGATAGTGATCACAGAGCTTCCCTACGGAGTGACGTCGGAGCAGATGATCGCATCCATAGTGGAGGCAGACAAGAAGGGAAAGCTCCACATCGCAAAGGTGACGGACTTCACCACTGACAAGGCGAATATTGAGATCGCGCTTCAGCGGAACACCTACACAAACGATATAGTTGATGCGCTTTATGCTTATACAAAGTGCGAGACGAAGATTGCGGTCAATCCTGTTGTGATCGTTGACGGCCTGCCGAAGATCGTTCCGGTGACGGAGATGATCCGCTATCATGCCCATCATCTCAAGGATGTGCTTACGGCTGAACTGCAGGTGGAAAGGTCTCATCTTGAAGACAAGATCCATGCAAGAACACTTGAGAGAATCTTCATCGAGGAGAGAATATACAAGAGGATTGAGACCAAGAAAACGGCAGAGGAGGTGAACAAGGCTGTCGTGACAGGTTTCAAGCCTTTTGAGAATGAGCTTTACCGTCCTCTTACCGATGATGATGTTGAAAGACTTCTCAAGATCCCCATCAGGAGGATCTCCCTCTTTGATATCGAGAAGAACAGAAAGGATATTGAGGAGCTCAATGCGGGAATAGAGAAAGTCGACTACAATCTCTCCCATATTGAAGAGTATGCGACAGGTTTCCTTGAAGACATAAAAAGCAGCATTGATCCCGAGAGATGGAAGAGAAGAAGCGAGATATCCTCATTCCAGTCTCTTGATGTCAAGGATGTTGCGGTACGCAATCTCGAACTGCGCTATGATGAGGCCACAGGTTATATGGGCACTGCATTGAAGACAGGCGAAGTGCTTCTCAAGGTATCCCCGTATGACAAGGTCTTCTACATGAGGAAGGACGGGGCCTACCGCGTCGTCAATGTCAGTGACAAGGAATTCATCGGAACCGAAGGTCTTTACTATTATGCGCTTGCAGACAAGGATGAGCTTTCAAAAATCGTCTTCACAGCGATCTACAAGGAAAAGGAAAGCAAGTTCTATTTCCTCAACCGCTTCACCATATCAAGCTTCACCACAAACAAGCTGTATTCAATCCTGCCCAAGGGAAACTACAAGCTTGTCAAGCTTGCGACCTTCCCAAGTGCCATCATAACGGCCAAGTACAAGACCGGATACGGTTACAAAGTGCTTGAGGAGACTTTCCGCTTCTCCGACTTTGCTGTGCGCAAGTCTCCGCAGACTGTGGGTTACAAGCTGATCACAAAGGCCCTGCAGAGTCTCACGCTGCGTCAGACTAAGGAGGCTCGGACAGCACAGGATGAGCCCACACTTTTTGACGGTCTTACGGAAGGCGAGAAGGGAGATGATGATGAGACTTGAGGACAGGATCCTTTTTGAGGACAATCATCTCATAATCATAAACAAGGAATGCGGCGAGCTGGTACAGGGGGATGAAACTGGAGACAGGACACTCGCAGATGACGTCAAGGCTTATCTGAAGAAGAAGTACAACAAGCCCGGCAACGTCTATCTCGGTGTGCCTCACCGTCTCGACAGACCAACTTCCGGCGTTATGGTGTATGCCAGGACAGAGAAAGCCCTCGTGCGCATGAATGAGGCTTTCCGTGCAGATAATGAGGTCAGGAAGACATACTGGGCTATCGTTGACAATATTCCGCCGAAGGAGAGCGATATGCTGACTCATTATATAGTGAGGGACAGCAAGGCGAACAAATCCACAGCGCATGTGAAGGAAGTGAGGGAAAGCAGGAAGGCCGTGCTGAAGTATACTCTCCTTGCTTCTTCCAATCGCTACCACCTTCTTGAGATCGAGCTTTATACAGGCCGGCATCATCAGATACGCGCACAGCTCAAAGCGATAGGACTTCATATAAAAGGGGATCTTAAATACGGTTTTCCGCGCAGTAATCCGGATGGCGGAATCTGTCTTCACTCACGTAAGATCGTATTCACACATCCTGTGAGAAAAGAGGAATTGACTGTTGTCGCACCTCCTCCGAAAGACGCGCTGTGGGACTTCTTCCTCTCTACTCAGGAAAGATGAGAATATTGATTGATGCGAATGTCCTGTTTCCTCTTTAAAATCATCAAAAACATTATATCCGCCAGGCCATAAACCCGGCGGATCATTGCTGTACTACAGATCACCTCGCAAGGCGGTAGATCGCCATGATGTCTTCCTTTGCAAGCGGACGGAAGGCACCAACCTTTCTCTTACCGAAGAAGGTGCATTTCTCTGCAAGTGTATCTATGTCACTGTCACTCAGGGTTATTCCCATATCGCTAACCCTGACCGGCATGTTGATGGATTTGTAGAAACTCTCAACATTTTCAATTGTTTTCTGAGCATCAGCCTTCACATCGTCTGAAGGTATGACGGAGAAGACATTGTAACCAAGCTTTGCAATGCGCATGGGATTGATATCAATGTTGTATTTAGCCCATGCCGGCCAGATCACGGCAAGACCTGCTCCGTGGGCAATATCGAACATGCCTGAAAGCTCATGTTCTATCTGATGGCTTGCCCAGTCACCCTTTGTATCATTGCCAAGAGCCATGAGTCCGTTATGGGAAAGGGATGATGCCCACATTATTGTGGCTCTCGCATCATAGTCATCCGGTTTCTCAAGCACTCTGTATCCGGCATCCTTCACGCTTTTGAGGAGTGAGAATGCCAGATTGTCCGTAAGCGGTAGAGAGACACCTGATGTGAAGTATCTTTCCATTGTGTGCATCATTATGTCGACAACTGCACAGCTCGTCTGGAACGGCGGAAGAGAGTAGGTCATCTGAGGATTGAGAAGGGCGAAGCGCAGACGGCAGACATCGCTGTTGCAGCCTCTCTTGAGGCCACCTTCCTCATTTGTGATGACAGAGGAGTCGCTCATCTCGCTTCCTGCTGCGGCCATTGTGAGGATGCAGCCCACCGGAAGTGTTTTCTGCGGCACAGCCTTCTGGCTGTAGAAATCCCAGACATCACCATCATACACGCTGCCGTATCCGATGCACTTTGCACTGTCGATGACAGAGCCGCCTCCGACAGCCAGTATGAAATCTATTCCGTTCTCCTTCACCATCCTGATACCTTCTCTCACGAGGGAAAGGCGCGGATTGGGGACAACGCCGCCGAGAGTCATATATGAAATTCCGTTCTCATCAAGCTGGCGTGTTATGTTTTCAAGCAGGCCGTTCTTCACGATTCTCTGTGATCCGTAGTGGATGAGGACTTTTGCTGCCCCTTCCTTCTTCAGTTCGTTTCCCGCATTGTTCTCTGCACCAGGGCCGAAGGTCACGCGGGTCGGTGTGTAATAAAAACTCAATCCCATGAAACAATCTCCTTATAAGGTCTTATGACAGCCTTCTTCTCAAGGCCGTTCGCCTTGATCACAAGGTCATTCATGCTGTGATAATGTATAAAATGAGGCGTCTCCTCAATCCGTTCGAGAGTATCGAGCAGAGAAAAATCAAGGCTTCCTTCATTGAATGTCGGATTCACTGTCAGATATATGCATCCCAGGCTTGTCATGTTCTGGAAGAAATGTGTTCCCTGACTCGGTTCGACCTGCATGTCTGGCAGTCCCGTCTCCACAATGACCCTTGCGTGCGAGATGTCCGACCATGCACACGGAATGCCGAGCCAGCGGTCACTGGAACCGAGCCTTCCGGCGACTATGAGAACATATTCCTTCCCTTCCATTTTTGCATTCAGGGCTGAAAGCTCTGCTGCCATAGCGCTCATCTCGCTTGCCTTGAACCGGTCCTCGCGTATTGCAATGATATCCTGTATCCCTTCAACTATGCCGTTTCCCATCACCGAAGTGGCGTAAACATAGGCAGAAGCAATGTCCTCATCATCTATTTCCACATCGCTTTCACTGTATGCCGAGGCGATGGGCCGTATCTGGAGAATTGAGAAGTCCGGCTTCTTGTCCGCACTTCTCTCCGTATTGACTGCGATTTCGATTTCCACCGGAGTCTGCATGCTTTTCGCACCCAGTTTGAGAATCCTGTCAATCACTGGAGCAAGTGGGAACATCCCGTATTTCAGCATGCCGTTGAAGGTTATTATCTTTTCCCCTTCGGCAAATGTTGATTCGCTGATGGTGTACGTGTTCATGTCCAGTGTGGAGGCGATGTATTTCAGCGATTTCGGATACCGGGATGCCCAGGAGAGGGGAAGCTGCACGAGGTTGTCCAGATTCTTCTCCGGGTTGAAATCCATTTCCATGTCAAGCGCATAGAAACTGTCCTGACTGGATGCGTTTCCGTTGAGATCGTCTGAAGGTTTCTTCGGTTTCGCCGGACAGAAACGGAAAGCGGAGCCGTCATCCACAACGCTTTTCCCGAAGCCGAAGGATAGCATTCCAACACCGTCCTCGCTTTTCTGTCCGCTTACAGGATAATAGTTGAGACTTCTCGCCACACCCGAGACATTCGGGAAATAGTAGCGCCCGTGCCGGGAACCTGTTACCTGCTGCAGGATCACCGCCATCTTCTCTTCCTCAACCATATGCCCTGTGATCTTCAGATACTCCCGCGCCCTTTTGAAAAATACTGATGCCCATACAGTCTTTATCGCAGAGGACAGCTCCCTGAAACGTTTCTCATCGCTGCCACTGTTTGAGATCATGCATGTCTGGTATACACCTGCGAAAGGTTCGCTGTGGCTGTCTTCAAGCAGGGAGGACGAGCGTACGGAAAGAGGCTGGATGACAACCTTGAGGAATTCTTTAAGATTTCTCTCAAGCTCATCAGGAAGCCTTCCCCCAAGAAACAGAAGGAGTATGTGTTCATCATCCATCTGCGTCAAGTTTGAGATGTCGAATGAATTGATCTCCATGAAAGAATCGTACATCTGTGTCGAGACCACAACGGTTTTGGGTATTGAAAGGTAAATTGTGGGAAATTCATCCTGTACCTTCGCCGCCATCATCTCGGCTGCTATGAAGGCAAGGCCCCTGCCTTTGCCGCCAAGGGAGCCGGAGCCTATTCTGGAGAAAAATGACGTGTCATCATAATTGTCACTTGAGAACTGGGCAATCACACCTCTTGTCCGCTGGGTTCTGTAGGTTTTTATCGTGGTGTAAAGTTTTTTCCTGAATTCCTCCGCATCAGTGTTCTCATCCGGGTTTATGGCCTCGATTATTGATGCCAGCTGGTACAGACTCTGTGCCCTGAGCCACTTTGAGATGTCATTGCGGCGGCAATGGTAAAGAAGGCAGTCTGCAGGGATCTCCTTTATGGCATTCTGGACTTCTTTCATGGTGCTGGCACTGTACAGTATCTCTCCCGTATGCGGATTCAGGAAGTTGAACGGGCCGAAGTTGTAGTATTTTATGAAGTGTTCCTGAAGCGAAGAAAGGAGGGAGGGAGAATTCTTCCATATGAAGTCCGCATGCAGGGCCTCGGCATCCTTTGCAGTGCTTATGTCGGTTGACTGTATGAGAACGGGTATCTCATCATCCTCCTGTCTTATCTCTTCTACAAAACGCAGGCCGGAACCTTCCTTTTCCCCTTTATACGGGAAATTCACATCGGTTATGATGCCGAGTATGTTTTTCCTGTATTTCCGGTAATACTCCATACCTTTTTCGCCGCTTCGTGCAAGCACTATTTTCGGTCTTCCCCTCATTCTCAGCGTCTTGCCCCAGTCGTTGAGGGCTTCAAGTATGCTGAGTCTTGTCTGCTGTATGAGACAGGTGTACATTACGGGAAGATAGGATGAGATGAATCTTATCGAGTCTTCGATCAGGATTATAACCTGCACATCGGCAACGCTTGTGTCATGATCAAGGTTGAGCGAGTCCTCTATGAGTTTCACCATGGCAAGAAACAGCTTTGAGTTACCCTGCCAGTAGAATATCTGGTCGATTGCGCTTTCCTTTTCCTCCTTGAGCGCTTTGATCCTCCGGTGATCGGGAGACGGAGCGAGCACGATGACCGGCATGTCCTTCTTTATTTCCTTTATCTTCGAGGCAAGCTGCTCGACCTTTCCTGTATGGAAGTCGATCATGGTTATGACGAGATCGAAATTAAGACGCCTGAGCATCTCAAGCGCTTCTTCCTCGTTTGATGTATGCGTGATCTTCGGCGGGGTTGAAAGACCGAGTTCCATATACTCTTTGTATATTTCCTCTTCCACACGTCCGTCTTCCTCAAGCATGAATCTGTCATAGTCAGAACATATTAGGAGAACATTGTAGATATGCTTGAGCATAAGATAGGAAAAAGGTATCCATGTCTGATCCAGTGTGTACATGTTTCCATGATACCATCTGATTGCAACCTCTGCCACAATTCCGTTTGTCTCAACTTCCACATCGAAAAAGCCTCAATTTCCACATCGAAAAAGCCTCAACTTCCACATTTTGGCCAAATAAAAGCTTAATTTGCGGTTTTTCATGTATTATAATCAATGCTGGAAGATTGCTGATATGAAATACAAAATTCGAATGGCAGATGCTGTTTTGGCAAACATGCTGGAAGCGATGGGTGCTGTATTGATTGAAGGACCGAAATGGTGCGGCAAGACAACTACTGCGATGCAGCATGCGAAAAGTACAGTCAAGCTTGATGTTGCAGAAGGAGGAAACTCCGTTTTGCATCTGGCAAGGACAAGTCCTGAGAGGCTTCTGCGTGGCAGTATTCCCCGCCTTATCGACGAATGGCAGATCGTCCCGGCATTATGGGATGCTGTCCGCTATGAAGTTGATAAAAGAGAAGAGGAAGGACTGTTCATTCTGACGGGGTCGGCCACACCTCTTGAAGAAAACATGCCGCATCATTCCGGTACGGGCAGGATCGGGCGGCTCAGAATGGATCCGATGAGCCTGTTTGAATCCGGAGATTCTTCCGGTTCCGTCAGCATACAGGAGCTTTTCAGAGGTAACTGTGAGATGGACGGTGAAAGCAGCATGGATATAGATAAACTGGCTTTTCTGTGTAGCAGAGGTGGGTGGCCCAGACTCTGCAGGGGGAAGATGAAAGCCTCTTCCGCACTGATTGCTGCAAAAGAGTATGTGAAATCAATAGAGCACAGCGAGATAAATACACCGGAAGGGAAAACAGTAAACACACATCTTATGAGAATATTCCTTCATTCATATGCGAGAAATGTGGGTTCACAATGTCCTGTTTCCGAGATCATAAAGGATTGTATCGGTTCTATGAATACAGAACTGGGAGAGAACACAGCATACAGCTATCTGAAAAGGCTGAAAGATCTGTTTGTTGTTGATGAAGCAGGTTCCTGGAATCCGAACCTCAGGTCGAAAACGGCAATAAGAACATCACCGACAAGATATTTCTGCGATCCTTCCATAGCAGTTGCAAGTTTAGGTGCTTCTCCTGATGATCTTATCGACGATATGAGGACATTCGGTTTCATATTTGAAAATTTGTGCATGCGGGATCTGAGAGTCTATTCACGGTTTCTTGATGGAGAAGTCCTGCATTACCGTGATGGAAATAATCTTGAGTGTGATGCGGTAATTCATCTTCCAAATGGAAAATATGCTCTTATTGAAATAAAAATAGGAGAGGAACAGGCCATAGAACATGGTGCAGCGACCCTGAAAAAGCTTGCTTCCCTTATTGATGTCGGGAAAATGAGGGCTCCTTCTTTCCTGATGGTTCTTACAGGACTGACAAAATACCCGTACAGGAGGGACGACGGAGTGTTTGTTGTTCCTGTGGATTGTCTTAAGCCGTGACTTTGCGGTAATGAATATGAATGGCAGGAGGAAAATGTATAAATGAGAAGATACATAGATCTTTGTGAAGGCTGGCGTTTCAGGAAGAATGAAGGGGATGAATGGGAAAGAGTCACTCTTCCCCATACGTGGAACAATATTGACGGACAGGACGGGGGAAATGATTTCCTGCGTTCCCGCTGCTGCTATGAAATAGATCTTCCTGAAGTGCATCTTGATGCGGGGGAACGCCTTTACGCTGAGTTTGAGGCTGTGTCGTTTATTGCTGATGTATATGTCAATGGAAAGCATGTCGCTCATCATGAAAACGGGTTTGCGACTTTCCGCTGTGATCTCACTGACAGTCTCGCTGATGAGAATATTCTTACAGTTTATGCCGACAACCGCAGAACTGATTACACGTATCCTCAGTTTGCCGACTTCACTTTCTTCGGCGGCATCTACCGGCCCGCAAGGCTTGTGGCGGTATCATCATCGCATTTCTCCCTTGATGATTACGGTTCCTCCGGCACAAGGACATGGTCTGAGGTGAAGGATGGCAGAGGATATCTGAAATACGAAGCAGCGGTGGAAGGAGAAGGGAGGACTGTAATCACGCTTTATGACGGGGATAACAGATGCGTTGCGGAAAGTGAAGGAGCAGCCGGTGTCATCTGTGTTGATGATCCTCATCTGTGGAATGGCAAGAAGGATCCTTATCTCTACACGCTCTGTGCACGGCTTTATAAAGGGGATATGCTTGAAGATGAAGTATCCATGACTGCCGCATTCCGTTCATTCAGAATAGATCCGGAAAAGGGTTTCATCCTCAACGGGGAAGAGTATCCGCTACGCGGGGTATGCCGCCATCAGGACAGGCTTGACAAAGGCTGGGCTGTGAGCAATGCCGATCATGAGGAAGATATCTCACTGATCCTTGAGATGGGAGCCAATACAGTTCGCCTTGCACACTATCAGCAGGCGCAGTATGTGTATGACCTTTGCGACAGGTACGGTCTTGTCGTGTGGGCAGAGATTCCTTATATCTCAGGTCATCTTGTCAGAGGAGTGGATAACACTTTGCTCATGATGAGGGAACTCGTGCTTCAGAACATGCATCATCCTTGTATCATCTGCTGGGGCCTTTCAAATGAGATTTCGATGTTCGGTCTGTCAGAGGAGGTTTATGAGAACCACCGGCTGCTGAATGATCTGTGCCATGAACTTGACCATACCCGCCTGAGTGCGGTTGCAGAGCTCGGCGAGCTTGACAGCGATGATTATCTTGTCTCACTTCCCGACATAAGATCATACAACCATTATTTCGGATGGTACCTCGGCAATGTTGAAGATAATGTGAAATGGCTTGATGATTATCATGCGGCGCACCCCGGCATGCCGGCAGGACTGTCGGAATACGGTGCTGAGGCATCTGTGTTTCTTCACTCTGATTCTCCTGTCAGAGGGGATTACAGTGAAGAGTATCAGGTCGAATACCATGAGAGAATGATGGAAATAATTTCCACCCGTCCGTTTATCTGGGCGACACATGTGTGGAACATGTTCGACTTCGCGGCTGACAGAAGGAATGAAGGCGGGTGTGCGGGACGTAACAACAAAGGTCTTGTCACATACGACAGGAAAACGAAGAAGGACAGCTTCTATGTTTACAAGGCATGGTTGTCGGATGAGCCATTCGTATATGTGAACGGAAAGAGATTCACAGACAGGAGCGGAGATGAGACGTCTGTGAAAGTGTATTCAAACCAGAAACATATTGACCTGTACATTAACGGCAGATTCTTCGCTCATCAGGATGGATCTCATGTCTTCTCATTCATGATACCGCTTGAAAAGAAAGGAGAAACCCGTGTCACAGCCATTTCCGGCTCTCTCTCGGACACCACTGTTCTTATCCGCTGTGAGGAGGGAAATCCTTCCTACTGTCTTGATGACAAAGCTTCCCTCACAAACTGGTTCGACAGTGCTGATGATTCACTCTCATCATATGATTCTACCTGTTTCTCGATCAGGGACGACATGAAGACACTATGTTCAAATGTGAAAGCTGAAAAAGAAGTCAGGAACTATATCAGTAAATGTGCGGATGAAATAGGGATTTCTTTTTCACAGCTGTGGAATGTGGTTCTCTCCCATGATCTGAAGAAAGCCTATTCCCTCATGGGAACAGCCTGCATAAAGGGTGTGGAGGAACAGTTCTTCTCTCTCAATGAGAGACTCCAGAAAATTAAAAAACATTAAGAAACGGCAATGAAGAAAGAGCTGTTCTCGTGAACAGCTCTTTCAATGGACTCTGGTAAAATGATATCCTGAATCTCAATTCTGTGTGAGAATATTGACATCAAGTTTGTTGTATGGAACTTCAATGCCGGCGGCATTGAGTGCTGGACAGATTTCCTTCTGGAATCTCCATTTGACTGTCCAGTAATCAGAATTCTTTGACCAAGGACGGATGATGAAGTCGATTGAGGAAGCAGAGAGAGCTCCAACCTCGACAATGACCGGCTTGTCGGAAAGAACCTCAGGATAGGACTTCACAAGATTTGTTATGATGTCCTTTGCCTTCTCGAGGTCAGAACCGTATGCGACGCTCACTGCCATATCGACACGGCGGATATCACTGGCAGAATAGTTGATGATCGCATCAGCCAGCACGATCTTGTTGGATATCGTTATCTTCTTGTTGTCGCCGGAAAGCAGGGTGACAGATATTGCATCCATTCCCGTGACGGTTCCTTCAATGCTGCCCAGCAGCACATAGTCTCCGATTCCGAAGGGATTGTTGAGTGCCAGCAGCAGACCGGAAAAGATATTGCTTATCGATTCCTGAAGTGCGAAGCCGAGAACGACACCGGTGACACCTAAGCCGGCAATGACAGGTGTCAGGTTTATTCCCCATATCTGGAGGATGATGAGGGCTGTGAATACCCAGATGACCACCTGAACGACTTTGAGTATGAATCCAGCCATGAGCGGTGTGAGTTTTCCGTTTTTCACTTTCACGGCTTTCCTGAGCATTTTGGAAATGATTTTTATTACAATCTTTGCAATGACAAATGTAAGAAGTGATAACGCAACGATGATGCCGATGTGGATAAGCTGCTCGACTGAGTATGACATGAAAACACTTACATTGTCGCCTACTGTCTCGATGATTTCCGGATCCATCTTGTCTGACCTCCTGTAAAAGACAATTCAGAATGGCATGTTATCAGGAGATTCTGTTAATTTCTACTGCCGGGAATGAAAAAGCAGTTTTTTGAGTGGGACGCGTCGGTCTTCTTGATATGCTTCTGCCAATATTTACGATTGCGCTTTTGGCGTCTGCTTGTTATGATGCCTGAAATATTGCTGATTTGTTTTGTCTTTTCTGATTCCATCAATAATTGCTTGAATTGTTTGTGGATTTACTAAAGATTTTTCTGTAAATATTTCAATATGATAAGATTTTGTTGACAGATGGAAAAAGCGCCCTTAAGCTGATGATACAAGGAGATGGTAGTTTTATGTACGATCTTGAATCTTTTATCGGCGATCTTAAGCGCAGGAATCCCAGCCAGGATGAATTCATTCAGGCAGTGGAGGAAGTCGTTGCCTCTGTAATTGATGTGGTGAACGAGAATCCACAGTATATGAAAAACAAGATACTGGAGCGCATAACCGAACCCGACAGGGTCATCTCCTTCAAAGTGGAATGGGAAGATGACAACGGAGATGTGCAGGTGAACAAAGGCTACAGAGTTCAGTTCAACAATGCACTGGGTCCTTACAAGGGAGGTCTTCGTTTCCATTCATCTGTCACTCTTGGTTCCCTCAAGTTCCTGGGTTTCGAACAGACATTCAAGAATGCACTCACAAGCCTTCCCATGGGAGGAGGAAAAGGCGGCAGCGATTTCTCGCCGCGCGGAAAGAGTGATGCCGAGATACTCCGTTTCTGCCGTTCGTTCATGACTGAGCTTTACAAGTACATCGGTCCCGATACCGATGTTCCTGCCGGGGATATCGGAGTCGGAGGAAGGGAGATAGGCTTCCTCTATGGTCAGTACAAGAGGATAAAAGGCGAGAACACAGGTGTTCTCACCGGAAAAGGACTGGGATGGGGTGGCAGTCTCATCCGTCCTGAGGCGACAGGCTTCGGCACAATGTATTTTGCCGACAACATTCTTGAGAATATGGGTGATTCCATCAAGGGAAAGAGAATCGCAGTATCCGGTTTCGGCAATGTCGCATGGGGTGCGGTGATGAAAGCGTCACAGCTTGGTGCGAAGGTTGTCACGATTTCCGGCCCTGACGGCTATATCATTGATGAAGAGGGTATAAACACTCCGGAGAAAACAGCTTTCATGCTTCAGCTCAGGGCCAGTAACAATGATATCGTGAAACCGTATGCACAGCGATTCAAAGCCCAGTTCGTACCGGGCAGAAAGCCGTGGGAGGTTCCTGTCGATATGGCATTCCCGTGCGCCATTCAGAATGAGCTTTCCCTGGAAGATGCGAAGACCCTTGTCTCGAACGGATGCAAGTATGTGATAGAGACTTCAAACATGGGTGTGTGCGCTGATGCCGCACAGTATCTCATAGACAAGAGAATAACCCTTGCCCCGGGCAAGGCTGCAAACGCCGGCGGTGTTGCAGTCTCCGGTCTTGAGATGAGCCAGAACGCACAGCATCTTTTCTGGACGAAGGAAGAGGTTGATTCAAGGCTTAAGCATATCATGAGTGAGATCCATGCTTCCTGTGTCAGAGAAGGAGTGGAAGACGACGGTTATATAAACTATGTGAAAGGTGCGAATATCGCAGGGTTCAAGAAAGTCGCAGATGCCATGTGCCAGCTTGGCTATTGATGTTTTTCATTATCTTTTCAACAGACAGCGCTCCTTTTTGGTTTCAGGAGCGCTGTGGATTCTGTTTTCAGTCCTTCTCTTCCTCAAACCATGGAGATAGGAATATCTTTGTGCTTCTGTTCATTTCCGCCATGAAATCGGAAGTGTATTTTTTGTTGAAATAACGGTCACCGTAGGTTCCCGTGTTGTCAAGCGGAAGTGTCTTGTTCTCCCTTGAGAAATCTTCCTGATTCTTATACATCTTCTCCATCATCTCATATGTGATCTCCGGATATTCATCCGTGAAATAGAAAGCATCGTTGTCAGGGCGGGGAAGAAGAGGCGCCTTTATCTCTTCTTTCGGATAACCGATGACGAGAAGACATGCAGGAGCTGCGAAAGTCGGGAGATGGAATGCTTCTTTCACTGTCTCATAGTTTTCTATTATGTCTCCGATATAGCAGGATCTCAGGCCGAGACTCTCAGCAGCAAGCACGCAGGTCTGTGCCGCAGCCATCGCATCCTGCATCCCCAGATGGAAATCTCCGATGCCGGGGTTCCTTATCGGTTTGCCGAATTTCTCATCACATTTCGAGCCTTTGAAATACTCAATCCATTTGTGAGTGTCAGAGAGGAAAAAATAGACAAGAGGTGCTTTTGCGATGAATGCCTGGTTGTCGCATGTTCTTGCAAGCAATGCTTTCTTTTCAGGGTCGGTGACTCTTATCATGGACCACAGCTGCATGTTGCCGCCGCTGGGGGCACGCAGTGTCATTGTAAGCAGTTTATCCTCAACTTCCTTCTCAACAGGACGGGATGCAAATGTACGGTAGCTTCTTCTTCTGAGTATCACATCATCAAGCATGGATGTTCCTCCTTTGGTTTGTTGTTTTCATATTATTGTTTTCTTTGACTGTTGGAAAAGTAGGATATTGTCTGTAGCTCTTAGCTGAACTATTTGCATGGAGTGACACTTGCGCATCAGGTTGCTAGCTGAACAATACTTCTGATTGTCGCCATGGTTTTTGCTGTTTCTCTCTGCTGTTTGAAAAATCTGTGAGACTTTCTGCTTTATTGACAACCGATGATATTCATCAATATATCTGGATAGAGACGGTAACTACTGATGGCAACGGGAGCCTAACAGTAAGTGACGCCTTTCTGATAATATCCTTTGTCATTCCGCTGCTATGACCATGTCTTTTTTCTCGTCAAGGAAAAGGGCACGTGCAAGTTTATGTCTGCCTTTCATTAAGATCCTCCATGTGTTATTTTTACGGTTCCATATTCCAATACACGCGAATCACCGATTTTGGCCAAAGCGGGAGCGCCGGGTACTGAGAGAGAAGGGGAGATGTCTGTTTTTTTCTTCTTCCGCTGCCGCTTTTTCCCTTCTGAAAGGAATTGGAATCTTGAAAGGAGACGATAGTAGAGCTATTATTACTTTAGCTGTGTCCTTTGGTTACGGCTGAATTTTCAAATCCAAACGCGTACGGAGAAAAAGATGGCTAAAAAGTATGTAACAATTGATGGCAACACCGCTGCTGCTCATATTGCCTATGCATTCAGCGATGTAGCTGCTATCTACCCCATCACTCCTTCCTCCCCGATGGCTGAGTATTCAGAACAGTGGGCTTCAATGGGAAGAGAGAACCTTTGGGGAAGACAGGTAGACGTAATGGAAATGCAGTCAGAGGCTGGTGCTGCCGGTGCAGTTCACGGTTCACTCGTTGCAGGTGCCCTCACCACAACATTCACTGCATCCCAGGGTCTTCTTCTCATGATTCCGAACATGTTCAAGATCGCAGGTGAGATGCTTCCTTGTGTCTTCCACGTATCTGCACGTTCAATCGCTGCACAGTCTCTGTCAATCTTCGGAGACCATTCAGACGTCATGGCATGCCGCCAGACCGGTTTTGCAATGACATGTGCTTCCTCAATTCAGGAAACAATGGATATGGCACTTGTCGCTCATCTTTCAACACTTGAGGCAGAAGTTCCATTCCTTAATTTCTTTGACGGTTTCAGAACATCCCACGAGATCCAGAAGGTCGAGGAAATCTCCTACGACGATATCAGGACTCTGGTTGATGAAAAGCTCATCGCAAGATTCCGCTCAAGAGCCCAGAAGCCGGAAAAGCCGCAGATTCACGTGGCAAGCCAGAACGAAGACGTTTACTTCCAGGGCCGTGAGTCTTCAAACAAGTATTATGATGCAGTACCTTCCATCGTCCAGAAATACATGGACAAGGTAGCTGGCCTGACAGGCAGACAGTATCATCTGTTTGACTATGTCGGTGCTCCTGATGCGACAGATGTCGTCATCGTCATGGGCTCTGCTGCCGACACATTCGGCTGGGCCGTTGACTACATCAATGCAAAGGGCGGCAAGGTCGGTCTCGTAAAGGTCCGCCTCTATCGTCCGTTCTCTGCAGAAGCTCTTGTTGCAGCCATTCCTCAGACTGTCAAGAGAATTGCAGTCATGGACAGAACAAAGGAACCTGGTTCACTCGGCGAGCCTCTCTTCCTCGATGTTGTGGCAGCTCTCAACGCAGAAGGCAGAACCGGCATCAAGGTCATCGGTGGCCGCTACGGTCTGTCCTCCAAGGACTTCACACCAAGCCATGCAAAGGCTGTTTATGACTTCCTTGCAGCACCGGATGCATTCCACGGCTTCACAGTCGGTATCAACGATGACGTCACACACAGATCAATTCCTGTAAAAGACATCATCAATGTAACTCCGAAGGGAGTTGTAAGCTGCATGTTCTATGGACTCGGTTCTGACGGTACTGTCGGTGCTAACAAGAACTCGATCAAGATCATCGGCGACAACACAAACCAGAACGCACAGGCTTACTTCGCATATGACTCGAAGAAGTCCGGCGGTATCACGATCTCCCACCTGAGATTCGGCGAAGGCAACCTCGATATGCCATGGCTCATCGACCATGCAGACTTCGTCGCATGCCACAATCCGGCATACATCGGACGCTATGACATGCTCGACACACTGAAGGAAGGCGGCGTGTTCCTTCTCAACAGTGCAATTCCGTCTGACGAGGTATTCGAGCATCTCCCGCGCCATGATCAGGAGATCATCATCAACAGAAAGATCCGCTTCTACAATATCAATGCTCTTGCAATTGCGCAGAAGGCCGGTCTCGGCACAAGGATCAACACAGTCATGCAGGCTGCATTCTTCAAGATCTGCGGTGTCCTTCCTGAAGATGAGGCAATTGACCTGATCAAGAAGTACATCAAGAAGACCTTCCTTAAGAAGGGTGAGGATGTTGTCAACAAGAACTGGGCAGCCGTTGACGGTGCTTCAGAGGCTCTTGTCGAAGTCAAGGTTCCTGCAACCATCACAAAGAGTCTTGAACCGAAGAAGCTCATTCCGGATGATGCAAGCGACTTCGCAAAGCACAACATTCTTCCTATCATGCACCTCAAGGGAAATGATATTCCTGTATCCTGCATGAGCGTTGACGGTACACTTCCTTCAGGTACATCCAAGCTTGAGAAGAGAGGCGTTGCAGCCTTTGTTCCTCACTGGGATTCCTCAAAGTGTATCCAGTGTAACCAGTGTGTTCAGTCCTGTCCGCACGCAGCAATCCGTGCAAAGCAGATCACACCGGCAGACATGGAGAAGGCTCCTTCAACATTCCATGCTATCAAGTCAAATACAAAGAACGACAGAGATCTCCTCTTCAAGATTCAGGTCTATACAGAAGACTGTCAGGGATGCGGTGTCTGTGTGGAGACATGTCCTGCAAAGGAGAAAGCTCTTTCAATGGTTGACGTTGAAACTGAGAGAGCAGCAGGCGAGATCGAGAACTGCGAGTTCTTCGAGAACCTCACATATGACAACCTCGACGGTCTCAACATGAACACAGTGAAGGGTCTGCAGTTCAAGCAGCCTCTCTTCGAGTTCAGCGGTGCATGTGCAGGTTGCGGTGAGACTCCTTATGTCAAGATGCTTTCACAGATCTGCGGTGAGAGGGCTGTCATTGCAAACGCAACAGGCTGTTCCTCAATCTATTCCGGTACATATCCGACAATTCCTTATACAAAGAGAGCTGACGGACGCGGTCCGGCATGGGGCAATTCACTCTTTGAGGATAATGCCGAGTATGGTCTTGGTATGAGACTTGCAATTGACTCCAACAGAGGACTTCTCAAGGCAAAGTGCGATGCTCTCATGGCAAAGGGCTGTTCTGCAGAGCTCAAGGCTGCAATCGAAAAGTGTTACAGCCTCTGGGATGATATGACAGAAGCTTCCATCACAGCACAGAACGAGCTTCAGGCTGTTCTTGCAAAGGAGAAGGCAGCAGATGCAGAGTCACAGGCTCTCCTTGACAAGATCGTCGAGCTGCAGGATTACTTCGCAGACAAGAACGTCCTCATCATCGGTGGTGACGGATGGGCTTATGATATCGGATACGGCGGTGTTGACCATGTTGTCGCTTCCGGCAAGAACGTCACAATCCTCGTTCTCGATACAGAGGTTTACTCCAACACAGGCGGACAGGCTTCAAAGGCAACTCCGCTCTCAGCTGTTGCAAAGTTCGCCAACTCCGGTAAGAAGCTCGGCAAGAAGAATATGGGCTTCATGTGCATGAGCTACGGCTATGTATATGTCGCATCCTGTGCTCTCGGTTACAACAGACAGCAGGCTCAGAGGTGTCTCCAGGAAGCTGTTGCTTACAAAGGACCTTCAATCGTGTTCTGCTATGCTCCTTGTATCAACCACGGTATCAACATGAGATACTCACAGGTTGAGGCCAAGAAGGCTGTTGAGGCTGGCTACTGGCCGCTTTACCGCTTCAATCCTGAAGCAGAAGCAGGCAAGAGATTCACATGGGAGACAAAGCCGGCTACAGCTGACTATGTCGAATTCATCAAGGGTGAGGTTCGCTACTCATCACTTTACAAGACAAATCCGGAGCATGCTGACGAGCTCTTCGCAAAGGCAGCTGCTGATGCAAAGGAACGCCTTGCATTCTATGAGAAGACCGGTGCTGTCATGGGTGAAATTCTCTAAGTCAGGCTTCGAAAGCTTGAATGACACAATCCTCCTGAGCGTTATGCCCGGGAGGATTTTTATATGCAGTGTTCTCAAACCGTATCTGTCTGAAAGTGGATATTCTGGTTTCTGTTGCAAAGAATTATCTTGATGAACAGCAGATTCATAAGCTTTAGCGGAATGTACGGCATATTTCGACTATATTGAAGACATGATTGAAAATGGCAATACTTTCACCATGGAGGAGTTCGCTGAAAGCGTGGATGCTTTCCTTTCATTCAGACGCTATGAAACTCTTCAGAACAAAGGTTCTGTTTCAGCCCGCAGTGCCAGACTGAAGGCTGGGAGCGAGTACGAAATATTCATCAGAACACAGAAGGTTGATTCTGATTTCGACAGGAAAGTAAGAAAAATGCTTGAAGGGATGAATAAAAATGAGTGATTTTTCTGAAGATGAAATGAAATACAGCTTTGAAAAGGCCGAGTGTCCTGATCTTGATTTCTGCCTCCGCGCAATTGATGAAGGCCGTTCCTTCCAGAGGGAGCAGGGCTTTGTACAGTGGGCAGATAACTATCCAGACAGAGGACTCATTGAAGAAGACATAAAAAACGGTATCGGCCATATACTTTACATCAACGGAGAGAAGGCCGGCTATGTTGCAGTGGATTTTGCAGGTGAGCCTGTCTACAAGGATATAAAGGGGAAGTGGAATACAGGGGAGCCTTATGTTGTCATAAGGCGTATCACTTTCATCCGTGCTTTTGCAGGGCACGGGCTTTCAAGGATCATGTTCGCAGCCATTGATGATTTCTGCCGTTTGCACGGAGTGAATAACATCCGTCTCAACACGGGCAGGGAAAACAGCAGAATGCAGCATTCCCTCATCAATGCGGGGTATTCATACTGCGGCACTGTGGTGTACAGAGGTGTTGAGCGCCTGGCCTATGACAAGATCCTCTTATAAATCAGAATACCTTCTCCTGCCAGTATTCTTGTGAGTCCATATCGAAGAGTGTCAATTTTCCCTTTCCGCTGCCGGCTCCGGTGTCAAGTGCAATGAGGTGGTATGAGGGGGAGATGAAAGGAAGGGCTTCTGGTATGAGCTGGCTGTGACCGCTCCAGATTGTCCTTTCTGTTTCCAGAGGAGGAACCACTCTTTTCTCATTCCATCTGTTTTTGTATTTCGGCGGAATCTGTTTCCCTTCTGTTTTCATTGCACTGAAAAGATAATCTCTGTCCCAGAGAAAGAACTGAAGTTCAGCATCAAGTTTTTCTTCCTCTGTCTGTGCCGATGAAATATTCTCAAGCAGGGAAGGTGTAAGAGGAGAGGGACGCCTGAGGTGTGAAAGTTCAATAAGCTCATCCTCATCATAGCCGGCAGGAATTCCGCCGTGCACTATGATGTCTTTGTCCTCAATGCGCAGGATGGGAAAAGAGGAGAGCCATTCTCCTATGTCTTTCAATTCACTTGTGGTGAAATTGTTTTTCAGAGAGTCAATTGTCTCCAATCCTCCTGCTTTCATCCAGTCTTCATCGGTTTTTCCTTCCAGAAGATACTCTTCCAGCCATACATCATGATTGCCGAGCACAGGACGGAAGTCAGGCAGAGTTTTGAGAAATGCTATTGTTTCTGCATCTTTCTCTCCTCTGTCACAGATATCACCGACAGGATTGAAACCTGCTTTCTTCAGTACACTGATCATTGAATCAAAACGGGCATGAATATCGCCTATGATGAATCTTCTCATTTTCTCTTCACTATATGAAAAGAGGCCGGCACCGTGTGCTGACCTCTTTGTTTTTCAGGCTTCTCTTCCGTAAACCTCAATCTGTATGAGCGCCGGGAAGGGGGACGGGTCATCGGCTTTTATCAGACGGTCAAGAGTCATCCAGCTGATCTTCTTTTCAGCAAATGTGATCTCCTGAGGTCCGTCTTTCTTTATGAGCTTCATTTTCATCTCACTGCCGTCGGAGAATGCGAATGTGCCCTCATCCCACCATGCATCATGCGGGAAGTCCGCTCTTGTGTACATTATGATTCTGTCGATGACAACCTCGCGTCCGAAGTCAAGAGTGAGTTTTGCTTGTGGATCCCTGTTTATACCCCAGCTTGACCATGGCCAGCGGCCGTGGTTGTTGGAAGCGACTATGCCGTCGATGGCGTTGCGGGAAGCGAACACTGATTCGCCTCTGGTTTCGATGTTTGCCTTTGAGTGCGGGAAGAGTGAAGTATCCTCATGGCAGTCGTATGGATTGAGTGAAAGGTTTCTGTATCCGCTGTATTCCCACTCATAGGCATCTCTTGCCCACAGGAAGTGCAGGGAACCTGCGAATACCGCACTGTGGTAGCAGTCATGCTTCTGGCCGAATGGGATGTTCATGACAAACGGTGTTCCGTTTGTGTACACGGTGGCACGGCCGAGCACAGCGTCAAACTGCAGTGTCACAAAACCTTTTTTATCCGGAGTGAATGCGATCTGATCTCCTTCCTTGTACTCTTCCTCGAATACGAGGTAGAGTTCCTTTTCTCCTTCAGCGCAGGCAACTGCCTTTCCGTCTCTCAGTATTTCAATCTTCATATGTTTTCTCCTTTCTCCTGATTGAAGCTTATAACCCAGCTGGCCGGTCCTTTAAGCGTGACAAGGTTTCTGTAAAGCCTGTCAGGCCATGCTGTGCGCAGTCTTGCATCCGTGATCTCCATTGTCTCTGTCTCACATTCACTCTCCTGTGGGAATGTTATGGCGAAAGAACTGAAACACAGTCTTCTGCCTTTAATTTCCGGCTTTTCCTGGCTGATGAGACTAAGCACAGGCGTGAGATCAGTATCGAAATCATCAGTTATCATGATTTCCATCTTATTTCTGTCGAAGAATGCTGAGCGTGAGTATGATCTGAGCCTTTCATCTTCAGGATAAGCGCCCTTGAGATCCATGTAAGAAGAGTTTTCATCAAAGCGCACATTCTCAGCCTTGTAATTCTCTCCGTCTTTCTGCACGAGGGATGAGAAATTCACCAGGTTGTGGTATGCGCTCTGCATCGGCTTCAGGGTATAGCGGTCGGGAGAGAATGTGATTTTTGTATAAGTCTCCACACCGATGTCGCACAGCAGTGCCCTGTCTCCTTTGTACAGGATGATGGAGCCCACGTCATTATGGTTGTGGCTTTCTCCGTTGTTGCCGCCTTTTATTGCAAAGGTTATGTCCTTCTCCCTCCAGATGGCGAGCTGGCTGTCGGCAAAGCACTTGAAAGCCGGTTTGTGCACTGTGACATTTTTTACGGCTTCCTCTGCAATTTCACGGTACGAGGAGACGCCCATAAGCTTGTAGTAGAGGTTGTAGCTGTTGTCATCTTCCTCAAATCCGTATTTCATATAGTCAAGTGCAGCGTGGTGCATCATTGCGCCGTTCCCTGTGGCCTTTGCGAACAGGAACTCGCGGGCTCCGAGCCAGCCGGCTTTAGGCGAGCAGTCTGCATAGTTGAGATACATATCGCCGGCAATATGGACATCTTCGATATAGCCGGCCATTGCCTTTATCTTCTCATTGCGGTAGACAGGTGAGAAGTCTTTTGCAGTTGCAGCCTCCACAAGTCTCAGCGCGCCGAACATGGCAAGGGCTGCTGCATGGTAATAGCTTGCACCTTCACTGCATGCACCGTCATCCGGATAACCGTCTATGAACAGATCCAGAGCCGTCACGGCCTGACGGATGACCTTGAACCGGGTTTTCTCATCAAGGCGGTCAAGTGAAAGCGCCGCTATAAGCACATTCTGTGTGCACCACGGTGTCCAGTTGTTCACGCTGCCCTGTCCTCCCATCCACCAGAAGTTGTCGCTTATGTACGGATGCACTATTCTCTGCAGAAGCGCCCATTCAATATTCTTTGAGAGTATCGGGCTGAGCCGGTCCTTCAGCACACACCTTGTCAGCGCGAGTATCTCACCGGTCTCACAGGCGAAAAGATCCAGTACCGGACGCCAGAGAAGGGGAGTATCCGCCTGCTCTGTGTCCCTTATATAACTGTTATGGGCGGGAACGACCCATGCGGGTTCGCTCAGAAGCGCCCATATCCCTTCCTCTATGAGCGGAAGATATTTCTCGCTGTTTTCAATGCATTCGGCAATGACGAGATTCGAAAGCTTCCTGCGCTTGGCGAAATAGATATTCTCAAGTCTCTTCCTGTTGCCGGTTGCCTTGAAATCGCGGAAAAGGGAGAGGGTGATATAGTCATCACCAGAGAAAGAGTAATCCTTCACCTCGTCTTTCACCTGTGCCTTCAGGCTGTCTGGAAGATTGTCCCAGAGAGCCCTGTTGTCAATGCTGTATGAGGCAAAGTCCAGACCGTCAAGCCTGGACATGCCTATGAGCTGATGCTCGATTATCTTTCCGTTGTTCACCACCAGCTCTTCCACTGACCGCCAAGACGGACAAGTGCCTCCATCCAGTAATAGTCACCCCAGCTCACGCATTCGTCGACACCGGCGGGAGTGCAGGTATTATACGGACTCTTCTTGCTGTATGTTCCGTGCTTGACAAGGCCGTTCACTCCTTCTTCCTCAGGCGTGACCATGCAGGTGTCGTAAACTGCTTTGAGAAGCTGCTTTGCAAGGCTTCTGTAATGGCGGGCCTTATCATAGCGTGCAAGTTTCTCATATGAGTCTGCCGCTTCAAGGAAGCCGCATGCGACGATTGATGCGGATGATGAGTCTCTCGGTTCATCTCCGCTTGTGAAGATGAGGTCCCAGTATGGGATCATGTCTTCAGGGAGCTTGTCCATGAAATACTTGCTGACATGTTCGAACATGTCGAGGTATTTCTCTTCTCCTGTGTGCCTGTAGGCAAGTGCGAGACCGTATACGCCCCATGCCTGACCGCGTGCCCATGAGGAGTCTGCCTTGTAACCCTGGCAGGTTTCTCCCCTTACAGGTTCTCCGGTCTCAGGATTCATGAAGAATGTATGGTAGCTTGACCAGTCGCTTCTGAATGAATTTGAGATACATGTCCTGGTGTGTCTGAGTGCGATGTCCCTGTACTTCGGGTTTCCTGTCTCATCGCTTGCCCAGTAGAGAAGCGGAAGGTTGAGAAGACAGTCAATGATGTACCTGTAGTTGTCGGCAGCGCCCATTGTGCCCCATGCCTGGATGAACTGTCCTTTTTCCTGGAAACGGGAGATGAGGTTGTCTGCGGCAAGGATGGCCGCTTCCCTTGCATGAGCATCTTTCTTTATCTGCCATGCTGCAACACAGGATGGGGTGTAGAGGAATCCCATGTCATGATGGTCGACCATGATGTGCTTCTTTATCCTGTCGCGGAAGCTTTCTGTGAAGATTCCTGCAGCATGGGCAAAGAGTTCGTCGTCAGTGGCGAGGTAGCTCAGCCAGAGCTCACCCGGCCAGAAACCGGTAGTCCATTCAATGTTGTCGATTGCAGGATAGATTCCGTTCACGCTGTTCGCGTCCTGACACTTGTATGTGTACACCGGAAGGTTTTTCCTGACTATGCTCACTGCATTCTCAAGAGCATTTCTTCTTTCAGCTTCTGTGATTTCCTTATGCATTGTCTGATCTCCTTCTGTTGACCGTATTCTGATAGGCGGTCGGACTCATGCCGACAACTTTCTTGAATACTTTCGAAAAGTAAAAAGGTGAGTCATAGCCCAGCGCGGTGGCGACTTCATACACCATCGCATTGGGATCTGCCAGCATCTTTTTCGCTCTTTCCATTTTAGCAGTGTTTACGTAATCAATAAAGCTTGTTGAGGTGTATCTTGTGAAAAGAGACGAAAGATAGTTCTTGCTGTAGCCGAAGATGGATGCGACAGAGCCGAGATCAAGGTTGCCAGTGATGTTTTCCCTTATGTAGGCCTGCACTCTCTGCACAGTCTGCAGTCTGTAGTCCTGTTTCCTTTCGGCGAAGATTCTCTTCAGTCCGCTGCACAGCCTCCTGAGCCAGAGTATGACATCCTCGCTGCTTCCTGCCTGATACAGCACGCGGTAGGAGAAAATATTCTCACTGCTGGGGAAGATCTCCTCAAGCAGGGATGAGAGATCCGGCACCGAATTGAGCGCCATATACAGCACACTGCTTGCCGCATCGATTGCATGCACCCTGGTGGCATTGGTCTGCCTGATTGATGAGATCAGCTTTTCATTTGTCTCATCAAGAAGCTGGGCGTTCAGCTCGCTGAAGGCCTTTGTCAGCTGTCTGCTGTCAAGATCTATGTTCTCGATCCTGAGATTCTGGTTCTGGCTGTGATCGAAGAAGACTATTTTCTCTTCTCCTTTCTCCTCCTTTGCGGAAAGAAGCTTCGCCTTAGAGAATGAATCGGACAGCAGGCTGGAGTGATTCACCAGAGGGCCGATTGAGACGGATGCATCAAGGGAGAAAAAGTCCCTGAGCCCTTCAGTTGATGCCCTGAATGCCGAGTATATGTAGCTTCTGTAGCCGTTTCTTGTTTTCTCGCTGAAAGGGAAGATCGCTGCACAGTGCCCAAGATCAAGCGGGATCACATAGCACAGTGTATAGCGGTTTATCGTTTCCCTCAGCAGGCGGGATGCGCTGTAGAAGAGGCTCATTGACTTTTCCTTGTCTTTTTCCGACAGGATTCCGGGAAGCGTTATATAGGCGACAGCGAAGCAGGGGAAGTCCATATTTATCCCGACATCGCCGGGGTTTATGTCATGCGTGTCGAGCGCGAACAGCTGACGCATGAAATAGCGTTCCTGCAGCATCTGCTGTCCGTTCACCGATCTGGTATCTGCGTCTGAACCTTTCCTTTCGCTTATTTTCTTTGCGGATCTCCGCAGGGCGTCAACCAGCTGATCCTTCTCAAGTTCAAGCTTCACGATATAATCCACGGCTTCAAGCGAAAGGGCCTTCTTTATGAGATCAAATTCCTCGAAGCTCGTGAGAAAGATGAAGAGGGGAAGCGTCTTTCCTTTTTTCCTTTCCTCCTCAAGCACCTCTATTCCGGTTTTCACAGGCATCTTTATGTCAGTGATGACAAGATCCGGAGAGAGTCTTTCTATCTCCTGCGAAAGCTGTCCTCCGTTTCTTGCCTGACCGACGACCTCAAATCCTTCCGCCTGCCAGTCGATCATATCCTCCAGACCGATAAGAACAAGAGGCTCGTCATCTGCGATAATAACCTTGTAGCTCATTTCTCATCCCCTCCTTTCTTTTTCCTGATCCGGATGATGCATTCTGTCATCAGACTGATGGTGCTTTTTATCCCGAAACTGACATCATCGCCGTAAGTATAGACAAGACGCTGCTTTATATTGTCCAGTCCTATGTTCTTGAAAACACCGTCTGTGCTGCTTTGCTTCCTGGCTGTGTCAAAACCGACTCCGTTGTCGGCCACCATTATGACATAGTGGTCAGGATAATCGTATGCGCAGATGGCAACCGCTCCGGTTCCCTTTGGTTCTATGCCGTGGAATATGGCGTTTTCCACAAGCGGCTGGAGAGTGAAGCGGGGCAGCATGATGTCAAGGCAGGCTTCATCCACATGCCTTGCGTATTGTACCGTGCTGCCGTAGCGGTACTTCATTATCACAAGGTAGTCATCGATGAAGCTCAGCTCTTCCGCAAGTGTCACAGATGCGGCATCCCGCTTGGATATGTTCTTCATCAGCCGTGAAAGGGAAGTGATCATCTCGCTTATGCCGTCTGCTTTCTGTATCCTGGCCATCCACTTGATGGAGTTGAATGTGTTGTAGAGGAAATGGGGGTTGATCTGGCTTGAAAGCATTCTGTACTCAAGCTCAAGTTTCTTCCTTTCATCCTCAACCCTCCTGTCCATCAGGTCTGTCACCTCGCATGAGAGCTTGTTGATCCCGCGACCTATTATGCCGAACTCGTCTTTTGTGTTGAGCGTGTCATCCTGTGAGAAATCGCTGTGCTGTATCTTCTCGATCCGCTTTGCAAGTTTTTTCACCGGATTGTATATTGCCCGGTTCAGATATACAGAGAGAATAAGTGCTATCAGAAGCACGGCCGCTCCTATGAGAAATGCAAGCGCTATGAGCGGTGTGGCATGAGACGTTCCGAGCAGACTGGGGGGGCCAAACACGAGATTCAGGGAGAAGTTGTTGTCTTCACTGTCTATTGTCAGTATATAGCTGTCGCTGTCACTTCTGTATACCCGGCTTGTCTCATTCGTGAGTATTGTCTCCAGTTCGACTGGTTCGGGCATTGAGGAGACAGCGGTAAGTTTTCTGTCATCGACCTTGTAATTTGTTCCTGAGAAGCTGACGTAAAGCTCCGCATCATTCATCGCCTGATAGCTGTACAGGTTGTCAAGGAGGTGATCTATGTTGACTGAAGCATACACATAGCCGATCGTGAGGGCGCTGTTGTAGTCGATGATCGGCATGAGTATTCCGATGACCTGATAGCTTCTGTATGCGAGATCGGAGAAGAAGATTCCGCTGAAGTTCATCTCACTCTCTATATGGCTGATCTCGTTCAGGAAATAGTCCTGACGCAGGGCCCTGCCTGATGAGAGGGCTGTGCCACCGGTCTGGAGGAAACGGGAATAAGTGTGGTCCGATACAATGAAACGGTCTATGACGCTGTATGCGGGAGATGAGAGGATCATGCTCTCAAAACTGTCATAGTATGAGTCGAGATCCGCTTCGTTGTATTTGAGGTAGTTTTTCAGCTCGTTGTCTATCGATACTCTTGTTACAAGAGCCTTCACGTTGTCAAGGTTGTTTTCTATTTCCTCATAAAGGAGGGAAAGGGAGAAGGAATTGTTCTGTCCCGTATTCACGAGGGCATAGCTGTTGGCCACCGTCCAGACTGTCAGCGTGTATACTATGATGAAGAAAAGCAGGAGACAGGCGCTTATGAGTATGATCCTTGTCCTGACAGAGTGAAATACCTTCATAAATTGAATTATCAGGGAAAAAAGAAGCGGGCACAAGTGCTGAAAATTTTACATATCATGAGAAGATTTTACATGCCTGTGAGAATAAAACGTAAAATATTCAATGTTTTTCCGCTTTTTTTACATGTTTTGGTCTCTGAAACGAGGTTAGGGTGTGCATATATCAATATGTTCACACATTTGGAGGTAAATATGAAAAAAGCTTTAGCTGTTCTTCTCATTGCTCTTGTCGCAATGACTTCCGTTTTTGCCAACGGCGGCGCTGAAGACACAAGCGCAGACGGAACAACAACCCTCACATGGGCTATATGGGACTATGCCACAACACCTTATTATGATGCACTCATCAATGCATATGAGGCTTCACATCCAGACGTCAACGTTGAGGTTATCGACCTCGGCTCCGCAGACTACCAGACAGCTCTTCAGATCCAGCTTTCCGGCGGCGGTTCAGAATTCGACGTTGTCGCAGTAAAGGACATCCCGGGCTACAACAACCTCGTAAAGGCCGGTCTCCTTGTTGACCTTGCACCTCTTGCAGAGGCTGACGGACTTGACACATCAGTATACGGCGGCATCGTGGAGCAGGTATCCGTAGGTGACAGCTTCTACGAACTTCCTTTCAGAAGCGACTTCTGGGTTGTCTTCTACAACAAGGACCTCTTCGATGCAGCAGGTGTTCCTTATCCGACAAATGACATGACATTCGAGGAATATGATGCCATTGCCCGCCAGATGACAAGCGGCAGCGGCGCTTCAAAGGTCTACGGTGCACACTACCACACATGGAGAAGTGCGATCCAGCTTTTCGGTATCCTTGACGGAAAGCATCAGATCACAGACGGCGGCGATTACAGCTACCTCAAGCCATATTATGAAATGGCTCTTGCCGAGCAGGCTGACGGAATCGTCCAGGACTATGCAACACTCAAGACAAGCAACATCCACTACTCAGGTGTTTTCTACAATGAATCAGTTGCTATGGAGAATATGGGTTCTTGGTTCATCGCAACTCTCATCGCTGCAACCAATGACGGAACAAACGACGCTACCAACTGGGGTATAGTGAAGTATCCTCATGCTGAAGGCGTTGAGCCGGGCACAACACTCGGTACAATCACAGCTCTTGCAATTCCGACCGGTACTGACCAGCAGGATGCAGCATGGGATTTCGTGAAGTTCGTCTGCGGTGAGGAAGGTGCAAAGGCTCTTGCAGGCACAGGCAACTTCCCGGCTCTTACAAACGATGCAATCAACGACATCATCGCTTCCACACCTGGATTCCCGCAGGATGAGCAGTCCAAGGAAGCTCTCAATGTCGCACAGCTCTACCTTGAGATGCCGCTGCATGACAAGAGTGCAGAGATCGAAGTTGTCCTCAATGAGTACCATGATCAGATCATGACAGGCAATATGTCAGTAGATGAAGGTCTCGCTGAGATGGGCAGAAGAGTTGACGAAGTTCTCGCTAACTGATCGTTTATGACTTATGATTCAGCCGCCTTCAGCAAGCAGTGCGGCTGAATCTGTTTTCAGGGGTTATCTTATGTTGAAGAGAAAAGAGAAAGAAGCTGCTGCTTTCACAGCAAACGGGCTTCCTATCGACAGAAGCATCAAGATTGAGAAATCCCAGGCTGCAAAGAGAGCTGAAGTGAACAGGAACCTTGTCGCCTATTCATTCATAGCTCCCAACTTCATCGGCTTTGCCGTTTTTACGCTCGTGCCTATCGTATTCGCATTCGCACTTGCTTTCCTTAACTGGAACGGCAACACGGAAATGACCTGGGCCGGTCTTGATAACTTCATTTACATTTTCAAGAATGAAATGTTCCTGGCATCGCTCAAGAACACCTTCATCTACACAATCGGAACGGTTCCTCTGACACTTGTCGTGTCACTGTTCCTTGCAATTGTCCTCAATCAGAAGATCAGGGGAAGAAATTTCTTCAGGACAGTATCATTCTTCCCTTACGTAGGTTCACTGGTTGCCATCACGGCTGTATGGAACATGCTTTTCAATCCTTCAATGGGTCCTGTCAATGAGATTCTCATGAGACTCGGGGTTGAGAATCCTCCGCGCTGGATTGCGGACAACGACTGGGCAATGTTCACCATCATCCTGTTTTCCGTCTGGAAGTACATGGGTTACTACATGGTCATCTATCTTGCCGGTCTTCAGGGAATCAACAGTGAGCTTTATGAGGCTGCTTCAATTGATGGTGTGAACACATGGCAGAAGTTCTGGTATGTCACGCTGCCGCAGCTGAAGAACACCACATTCTTCATCCTCATCATGCTCACCATCCAGTGTTTCAAGGTATACGATATCGTGTATATGCTCGCAGGTGCCGGTTCCGGTGCTCTCAGCGAGGCTACCACGGTTCTCGTATATGAAATCTACAACAGTGCTTTCCGTTACTGGAGGCTCGGAGTCGCTTCTGCCGAGGCGCTTGTGCTCTTTGCGATTGTACTTGTTGTGACGATTATCCAGTTCCGTCTGGAAAAAGACTGAGGAGGGCAGACTTATGATGATTGAATCAACAGGACAGAAAGTTCTCAAAGTCCTGCTTTATGTGTTCCTTATTATCACCGCAGCCATCATGATCCTGCCTTTCCTGTGGATGCTTTCAGCTTCACTCAAACAGGACAGGGATGTCTTCACATTCCCGATCCAGTGGATTCCTTCCGAACCGGAATGGTCAAACTATAGCAAGATCTGGACTCAGATACCGCTTCTGACCTACATCCTGAATACGGTCAAGCTCACGCTTATCGTAACGCTTCTCCAGCTGTTCACCTCTTCCTTTGCGGCCTATGCATTCGCAAAACTCCGCTTCAAGGGAAGGAATGCACTTTTCCTCGGCTATGTCGCAACCATCGCCGTGCCATGGCAGGCATACATGGTTCCTCAGTTCATGATGCTCAGGGAGATGGGCCTCAACAATACCCATCTGGCCATCATCATCCTGCAGGCGTTCAGCGCTTTCGGTGTGTTCATGATGAAGCAGTTCTATGAAGGAATCCCGACAGAGCTGTGTGAGGCTGCAAGAATTGACGGCATGACCGAATACGGAATTTATGCGAAGATCATGCTTCCTCTTGCCAAGCCGTCTCTTTCCACACTGACGATCTTCACGTTCGTCAATACATGGAACGACTTCCTCGGTCCTTACATCTACCTGACCAGGGATAACCTGAAGACCATACAGCTGGGACTGCGAAGCTTCATCGGACAGTATTCATCTGAGTACGGTCTGATCATGGCGGGCAGTGTGGTGACGATGATACCAGTCATAGCGGTATTCCTCTCACTGCAGAAGTACTTTGTTGAAGGTGTTGCTTCCAGCGGTCTCAAAGGATGATCTTTCAAAATGGCAGCGTTCTGCTGCCTCATATAAAACAGTTTCATGGACAGAGGAGACAGGCAGAAAGAGTGATCTTCACTTAAAAACAGATCTTCTTTCTGTTTAAATGATTCTATGAAAACAGACATCAGCAGGACGATACTGCTGATGGTAATCTGAACTCTCCGGAGCGGATATGCCCGGAGAGTTTTTCATTGTGAGTGCGTACGTGCCTAAAGAAAATGTGCGGGAGATGTTCTGAAGAGTGATGCCAGCTTTTTCGCAGTCTCCCGGCTTATTGCCCGTCTGCCGTTTTCCATATTTGAAATGTTCTGGACATAAGTGCCGAGCTCATCTGCCAGTTGTTTCTGCGTCATGCCACATAGATTTCTGTAGAAACTGAGGTTTTTCCCCGGAGTCTGTTTTGCCTTTGTCTCTTTGTACCAGGCCGTTTCCCTGAAATCAACAGACTCATTCTCTTCATATCCGTCTGTGAAAGTATTGATGTTCTCCTCTCCGTATTCGTTCATTAAATAATTCATGAATGACTTCGTCACAGGCCCTTTTATCTCAAGATTTTCAGTATGGGGCATTTTCACGACTACCAACATAATAGACCTCCACGTAAAATTCGTTCTCAAATTCCTGCCAGCATGCTACCCAGTGATAACTGAGATGACAGTGGTATTTGTTTTTACCTATTTTGCTGAAGTTCTGATACTTCGGCTGAACAGGTCCGTATTGTTCTATATCTTCAAGAAGCATGACCAATGTATTTATGTCCTTTTCCGGTAGTTGGTTTATCTTCTTTTCACATTTTTTCAAGACTCGGACTGTATATTTCCTCACTCCGTATTTCTCCTTAAATATAATCAAAAATTGATTAGTAATCAATATTTGATTACTTGTGTCTCTTTCCATATCCCTATACACAAAAAGTCCTGATTTTGTGCAAAACTCAGAATTTTTCCGGGTACATTATGGAAATATTTCCGAGTGAATCTGGGAAATATTGCCGAATGGATTAGGGAAATATTATTGGATGCACAGTGCGATATAGATGATATAAAAATAAATATTTTTGTTTATATTCTTAGCTTAACTATTCCCATCATGAGTGTTTAGCCTGAGAATGCGTTGCTGATTGCATTCTTTACTTTCTCTTTGCAGTCAACTGATGTTGTTGGAATCCTTACGATACGGACTCCGGCCTGCTGAAGAAGTAGGCGATCTTTTCTTTTATCTCTTTCACTCTGTCTTTTGTCGAGAACATGCTGCAACCCATCAACCTCTACAGCCAGTACTGGCGATTTATCAAGTACGTCGTAAATGAGAAAATCAAGATGCGTATTTGAGTTGGATGCAAAGCGTGCGTCCTCTTTATCTGCAAGAGATGATGGATTGACTATTTTGCTTAAAGGATAGTGCATTGCAAATCCAAATGGATGCAAGTCATCATCATTCTGGAGTTCTCTGAGAATTGATGCCATTATGTTTTCAGAATCGAAATCAGAGATACGAAGCATCTTTTTCTTGAAAGTTTCAAGAATTGGAGAATATCTGTCATACATTATGTCAAATACAGAATAGACTTTGCTGTCTTTTATCTCATAATCGCTGCTGTAATAATTCAGATAACGGATGAAATCATTGATCAAAGTCCCGTTTTGGTTTAAAAGCTCTTCGCTTGCAACAACATAAAGCCTGTTTTTCGCTCTTGATATTGCAACATTGATAAGATTCGGGTTGTTCAGGAAATCGGTCTGATCAGCATCTTCATAGACTCTGACATGGTCGGATACTGTTGAAAGGATTATTGATGAACGTTCTTTTCCCTGAAATTTATGTACTGTATCAATAAGAAGCTCATTATAGGGCAGCCACTGTTTCAGCAAGTCTGCCTGAGCCCTGTATGGGGTAACTATTCCTGTGTCTTTGATACCGGATTGCGGTAATACTTCGTCCCTTATACTCTTGCATTGTCTTTCATTGGTCCTCTCCCTCTCGCTGTGAGGAAGTGTTTTGAAAATTTTTACACCGTTTCCTTCTTTATGTTCTGTCCGTATTACCAGTTCATCATTGTAGAATCTTTTATTGCAGAATCCTATGATATCCGGATCACATCTGAAATGCTCCTTAAGAAGTGTAGAGGGTATACTGTTTCCGTATTTTTCCACTATGAATGAAAGAAGGCTGTGGCTGCAATAGTCGTATGTTTCAGGAATGTCAAAAGTACTTGTCAGAGGTTTTATTATTCTCTGGTCCTTTGTTCTGACAACGTGCGGAAGCTGTTTTGAGTCACCAACGCATATGAGATTCCGGGCGCAGCTCATTGCAGCAACCGCAGAACATAAATCAATCTGACTTGCTTCATCGATTATAAGATAATCATAGAGAAAAGCATTGTCTGTACAATGATGAAGAGAGTGGGTTGTGCTGAATACTACCGGATACCGTTCTGTGAAAACATGAAAATTCTGCTTGTAGTCTGAAAAGGTGAACTTCCTGTCTTCTGTACCTTCGTAATGTTTCTGCAGATGCCTTCTTAACAGACACATTGATATCTTTCTGAAATCAGAAAGCGAGGATTCGCTTATATCCAATGAAGCGGCTTCTGTTTTCAGTTTTTCAAGCCTTTTCTCAATTTCTGTTTTTCTCATATCATAGAAATAATGCTGAAGATAAAAGGTTGATGAAGATATGTTTTTCAGAACATTCCTGGTGTCCTTTATTTTATATGTAAAACGCAGACGCAGTCTGTCAGCAAAACTTATTCTGGCTTTCATGCCTAGTGTTTCGATATAAGCTGCAGAAGCTAATGGATTTGCTATTTTTCTTTGGGAAATCAGTTTTTCTGGAACAGCATTTACTATTTTTTCATAGGTATAATCTGAAACTCTTTTTTCAGCACTTAACTCATAAAGTTCTTTGTAAAGACTTCCGATTTCACTCTGTATTCTGAAATATTTCTCTATGTTCTTTGCTTTTTCCTTGATTTCTGCAGGCATGATCAGAGTATCGTCTGCCAGCTGTGTCTTCAGGTATTCTATGGATTTCTGGTTTTCCATAAAATCTTCAACGTTTGAATTGCTGCCAAGAGGAGCACAAATTGAATCAAGTGATTCATCTTTCAGTTTTTCAATAATGTTTTTTACAGCTTCATTGTTTCCAGCTGCAATGGCTATTGTTTTATTCTGCAGCAGAAGATTCGCTATTATGTTAAGGATTGTCTGTGTTTTTCCTGTACCGGGAGGTCCCTGAATTACGCTTATGCGGCTTGTCAAAGCTGAATTGACAGCCTGCATCTGTGATTCATTGGCTTACCATGGGCTTATGATGATATCAGGGGAGGCATTGTGTTCCGGTTCTTTATTCTGAAGTATGGAAGACAGGACAGATTCTTCATTGATGAAAAGGCTGGTGATTTCTTTGTGCAGGAACCCTTCTTCATCTTCATCTGGTTTGACAATTTCGCTGACTGCAGAAAGATAGGATATTATGTTATTCACATTTTTATCTGCACGTTGGTTTTTTACTATTTTCACAAATTTATGCCTGTGGACATAAGTTTTCCCTGTGTATGAGATTATTTTGAAAAAAGGGCCGAATTCAATAATATGCTGCGGATTATGTATGTATTTGCCTTTGACGTATACCTGCGAGTCTTTTATATCAATTTCTTTCGGGTCGTCAAGTATGAATACATCATCTTTTCTGTATGGATATGTTCTGTTGTTCAGGTAGGTGATATTCCAGATTTTTTTCAGGTTGTCAAACCTGATAGATATGATCTGAGCTGTCTTGTCTTCAGCAATTCCTTCTTTGTTTACTATCAGTATCAGGGTTTTGAGAATATCCATATCGGTTCAGATTTTACCCGCAGGCAGAATCGAACTGCCATATCACCCTCCGGAGGGGCGCGCACTATCCATTATGCTATGCGGGCACATGATGGTCTTATTTTAAGGAAAAGACGGCTGAATGCAAAGATGCTGTGCATTCAGCCATTGCGTTTATTTTTTTCAATACTTTATTGCGATGATGTCCTCATCATTTTTCTTTATGAAGACTCTTGCATAACACTCGGCATCACCGCACCGAAGCAGGAATCCTCCCTGGGGTTTCTCATCAGTCGTGAAGGCGAAAGTGTATGTGTCCTTGCCATCTGACAGCAGAAGTCCGCAGGATGAATCTTTGTCAATGACGGAAGAAGAAAGCGGCTTTATGACATCAAGCTCTTTTATTTCTGTACACTTTCCAAGTGCTATGACAGTCACGGCAAGTCTGCTGAAACTCCGCTCGATGAGCGGGGATTCTGTCATTTCATTGTAATGCTTTGACATCGGGAACGTGCTGAGCGTTGTCTTTCCCGGTTTCATGAAGAACATCTTTATTTCTGATTTGTTTTTCTGCACGCACAGTGTGTTGTCATCAAGCTGTGTCACAACAGCGCCTTCATCCGCATGGAATATGCTCTTTGCGGTATACTGGCCCGCATTTGTGACTGAGTCTGCGATTATGACGAACTTGTCCTCAATTGTGATGATGCTGCGTCTTGGAAGCACTCCGTCCTTCATGTAGCCCAGATGGCAGGCGGACAGGTATTTGTATGGCCCTTCAACCTTTGCATCTTCAAAGACAGGGGAGGCGAAATCCTCAATACCCCAGCTGTCGACCATAGTTGCCATATCTTTGTCATTGATGATTATGGTATTGTGGCCGAAAGCCCCTTTAAGCTGCCGTCTCTCTTTGCTGTCCACATATGTGTAGCGTCCTGTATCGGTGAGGATCACTTCACCTTTTTGATAAAGATCGAAATGGAGCTGGTCGAAATGACCGTGTCCGCTTCCGTAAAGACCGCAGTGGAAACGGAATGCAGTATCATCATCAATGGAAAGGACTGCGTTTCCCGTATCGCCGAAGAAATAAGACAGGTTTTCCTTTTTCTGTTCCTCCGGGATACTCTGGTCAAGAGGGAAGGATGCGTGGAAATCCTCATCGTTTCCGCCTTTGCCGGCTGCTGCAAGCTCTCCGTCATTGAAAAGCACTGCGGCTTCAAGAACCATATCCCGGAAATCTATCTCATCACTGTCGCCGGACAGGTAGCATTTGCCGTCTGGACGCAATGCCCTTGCAAGTCCCTGCGAGAGAAGATGTGTCTTATCAAGGAGCTTGCATGAAAGTTCAATTCCGCTCCGCCTTGCAGCAAGGACTGAGTCGAGAAGCGCATGAAGGACCTCTGCATGATACATTGCACTCTGCTCCCAGTGCATGCCGTCATTCATTGTCTGGAGACCTGCTTCTTCCTCAAGCCTTTCAAGTGCAAGCTTCATGTCTTCCTTTCTGTCAAGATACAATGCGGCAAGAAGCAGTCCATGATCCTGCAGCACACCCCAGTTGGAAAGCTTGTGGAAGGCGGTATGTGCCGCTTTCAGCACATCTATGTGCATGCTGAAGATTTCATTCATCCTGTCCATTACAGAGGAGGGAAGGGGTTCTGTGTCGCTGAAGTATTCAATGCTTCTTAAGTAGTTTTCTATCCTTATTCCGCATTCCAGTGTTCTCCAGCATCTTTCTCCCGGTTCCGTATTCTCATAGAATTCTTCAAAAAGACGTATCCATGCGTTCCTGTATTTCTCATTCCGTGTAAGGGCATATGCTTTCGCGAGATTGAGAAGGAAAGTGTGCCGGCTGAAGGCAAAGCACCATTCCTCATCACCGAACGGGATTCTGTTCCAGTCTATTTTCCCGTCAAAATGAACTTCCTCGGTACATCGTTCCATTTCATATTTGTCTGTGAATATGAATGTGTTGTCACATGCCAGATCTGCAATGTGCAGTATTCTCTTCACTATGTGCTCATCTTTTTTAAGCCAGCTTATGTATTCTTCCGTGTTTTCAAGATAGAGACGTTTCATACAGTTGTCCTCTTTTTTATGGATATCTATAGTTTTCCAGTATCCATCTTTTGTTATGAAGTGGCAATGTTTTCTTGTCTTCATTTGATTGATTTCCGTCGTATTCAGATCCTTTGCTGTCTGGTTTTTGAAATAAACGGATGATATTCGCGTATACCGATTTTCAGACTCTTGTGCTCATCTGTGTCGGACCTTTCTGTTCTGATGCAGGATACCAGCTTTTTCATAAAGTGCGGTAATTTTTTCAGTTTTTGAAAATTGCATACAGGAAAATAAGATAATGGTAAATATCCGGCAGTGATGCTATAATTCCGTCAAAGGAATCGAAAATGAAAAAGAAGAATGTTGTTTTCATCTGTACCGATGAATGGCCCGGACAGCTCTTCGGTCACAGAGGCAGAAAGGATATAATGACACCGACAATTGATTTTCTGGCCGACAATGGTGTCATGATGGAGAATGCATACAGCGAATGTCCTGTGTGCATACCTGCAAGGCGGTCCCTCATGACGGGACTGACTCCGGAGCACCACGGCGACAGGGTATACAGTGATACAATGAAAATGCCGTCACATCAGACTCTTGCAGGAGCCTTTTCAGATGCGGGGTACCAGACGGTTGCAGTGGGTAAGATGCATGTCTATCCGCAGCGTGACAGGATTGGATTTGATGATGTTATCCTGCTTGAAGAAGGCCGCAGTGAATTCGGCGTGACTGATGATTATGAAATATGGCTTGGGGAGAATGGGAAGCCGGGCGAGCAGTTCATGCATGGTATGGGCAACAACACATATTACACCAGACCATGGCATCTTGATGAGAAAGCCCATGAGACAAGCTGGGTGACCAGGGAGGCCATGAGGCAGATCGCAAGGAGAGATCCTGTCCGTCCGATGTTCCTGTATGTGTCCTATACATATCCTCATCCGCCGCTTGTTCCTCTGCAGGTTTTCCTTGACAAGTACCGCGATACCCGGCTTGAGAAGCCACTGGCTGATGACTGGAAAGAGGAGTGGATCATAAAGCAGTTCCGTGATATCGCCGCACCGTACAGTGAAAATGAAAGAGAAGATGCGATTCGAGCATTCTTTGCCCAGTGCACCCATATTGATTACAGTATCCGTCTTATTATCGGAGCTCTGAGAGAACATGGTCTTCTTGATGATACAATTATTGTCTTCATGTCTGACCATGGTGATATGCTTTTTGACCACGATATGGTTGCCAAAAGGCTTTTCTATGAATCAAGCGCTTCTGTTCCTCTTATATTCTCCGGCCGTCCGATGCTGGAATACAGGGGGAAAGGGTATGAGAAGAAGCTCTGTCAGATCTGTGATGTGATGCCGACTCTGCTTGATCTTTGCGGTATTGAATGTGCTGATGAAATGGATGGTATTCCAATATTCTCAGAACAGAAGAGGGATTATATTTTCGGAGAGATCGGTGATGATGTTAAGGCAACCAGGATGATACGTGATGAGAAATACAAGCTTGTCTATTATCCTGCCGGCAATGTATCCCAGCTTTTTGATATGGAGAATGACAGGAAGGAAGAGCATGATCTTGCACAAGATCCTGCATATGCGGATGTGCTTCACAGGCTGCAGGATCTTCTTATCGGAAACCTGCATGGCGGGGACAGCGCCTGGGTCAGAAACGGACGGCTTGAAGGTTATCCTCCTGCTGAGGGGAAGAAGATTCCGAATTTCGGACTTCTCAATCAGAGGGGTATCCACTGGCCTCCGGTTGAGACCGGATACAGCCACTGAAATTATTTCTGATGATCCTCAGTGAAAAAGAAGACTGCCGGCGCATGACGCGCTGGCAGTCAGTTTTTTTAAGTAACTGGTTTATCAGCCTTTGAGGCCGCTGGATGCAATACCTTCAACGAAGAAGCGCTGGAAGGCAAGGAAGACGACAAGAACTGGAATGATGGCAAGAACACTGGTTGCCATGATCAGTCCGTACTCAGTTGAGTAGATGCCTGTGAACATCTGGATACCGAGCTGGATTGTCTTGTTTCTGTCGCTGTTGAAGTAGATCATCGGTCCCATGTAGTCGTTCCATACAGTGACGAAACTCATGATGATAAGTGTCGCCATTGCCGGCTTTGTAAGCGGGAGGACGATTCTTGCGAATGTTCCGTATTCAGAAAGTCCGTCTATTCTTGCAGCTTCAAGCAGTTCATCAGGAATGGAGATGTAGAACTGTCTGAGAAGGAACACGCCGAAAGCTGTGAAGCTCTGGAGCAGGATGATCGCAAGATGTGTGTCGATCAGGTGCATCTTCTGCATCATGATGTACTGAGGCAGCATGTATACCTGCCATGGAATTGCGATTGTCGCAATATAGGCAAGGAAGAGAGCATTACGTCCCGGGAATTTGCATTTTGAGAATCCGTAGGCCGCGAATGATGATGTTGCCAGCTGTATCAGTGTGATGATTATCGACAGCTTGAATGAGTTGAAAGTATATGTTGCCAGATTGATCTTCTGCCAGATTGTGACATAGTTCTCCCAGTGGAAAGTCTCAGGAATCCACTTGATTGGGAAGGTGAAGACTTCAGTGGAAAGCTTGAATGAGGCTGAGAGCATCCATACAAGCGGAAGCAGTGTCACGACAGTCAGCACGATAAGAAGGACATAGATCAGAACTGTTTTTACAGGATTTCTTTTTTCAATCATCATATGACGTGTCCTCCTTATAGATAATCAGTGAATTTCTTCTCACCGCGGAACTGGACGATTGTCACAGCGAGAACGATGATGAAGAGGATAATTGATGCTGCTGCTGACTTTCCGTAATCCCAGTAGACGAATGTCTGGTTGTAGATGTAGTTTGACAGCAGTGTCGTGCTTGTTCCCGGTCCGCCCTGGGTGAGTGCGTAGATCAGGTCGAAGCTCTTGAAGCTGTTGATCGTAAGCATGATGAATACGAAGAATGTGCTCGGTGTCAGCATCGGCAGTGTTATTTTCATGAAACGCTGCCATCCGGTTGCTCCGTCAAGGGTTGCCGCCTCGTAGAGCTGTGCGGGAATATCCTGCAGGCCTGCAAGGTAGATTAGCATGTAGTAGCCCATGAACTTCCATATTGCAACTATGATCACACCGTAAATTGCCCAGTCTGTCGATGCGAACCATCCCGGCGGATTTGAAATTCCGATTGACCTGAGGAGATGGTTGATCGGACCGTTGTTTGCCTCAAAGAGCTGCTTCCAGACAGCACCGATTGCAATCATTGATGCGACATAGGGGAAGAAGATGGCGGCTCTGAAAGCGTCCCTTCCTTTTATTTTCTTGTTAAGTGCGCATGCAAGCCCGAGGGAGGCGAGCAGGGTGAGCACGACAGTACATACAACATACAGAAGTGTGAGCCAGAATGAGGACTTGAACACACGGTCACGGAATATAGACTTGAAATTAGCCAGTCCCGCAAAGGTCATTGCATTGAAACCGTCCCAGTCCATCACTGAAAGCACAAGTGTGAAGAGAACAGGGAAGAGGATGAAAATCGCGAAGCCTATGAAGTTCGGCGCAATGAAGGAATAGCCGATCAAGGCATTTTTTCTTTTAAGGGAAGAGGCTTTTTTTTCGGCAATGGTCTTTTCTGCCATTTTTTCCTCCTTTAAGTAGTTTTCTTTCAGGGAAAAAAGGGCTGCATTTTCAGCAGCCCTTCAACATTTTGGATCTTGTTGTCAGTTAGCCATGATCTCAGCGTAGTTTCTGTTCATGTTGGCGATTCCTTCATCAACAGTTTCTTCACCGAGGAGGATGAGCTGGTGCTCTGCAAGGAGCATCTGGTCAATCTCTGTGACCTTGTCCATAGCCGGGCGGTCCGGAGAGATGTGTGTTGCATAAAGTCCGTCGAGGATGTCATCCGGCATTCCGTCAGCTGCAGCATATGCTTCAAGGTATTCTTCGCCTGAGAGAGCAGGAACCTGTCCGCATTCTGCGAGGATCTGTGCGCCTTCCGGTCCAGCGAGGAATGATACGAATCTCCATGCGGCATCCTTGTTCTTACTTGCATTGTTGATACAGATAGGAGTTGTTGCACCAACTGTGTAGCCGTTAGGAACATCTTCAGCATGAGGAATGACTGCCACACCCCAGTTGACAGTGGACTCACCTGTTGCGTTTTTCTGGATCATTGTCTGGATGAGCCATGAACCCATGGGAAGCATTGCAACCTGACCGCGTGCGAACACATCTGTGTAACCGATGCCTGAACCCTGGATTGTGCCGTAGTCCATACATGAACCAGCTTCCTGCATTCTGAGAACCATCTCATAGTATGGCTTGAAGAATGAGTATTCGCCTGACATGATTGTGTGCTTGCCGTCCTGGACACCCCAGTTCTGGACACATGCGTTCCATGAATGGAAGTGAGCGCCGTAGATCTTGTTTGCACCTTCTCCGCTTGTGAGCTGGAGTGCGAGATCCTCAAACTCTGTCCATGTCATGTCGTTGTCTGGATATGGAACACCGGCTGCGTCAAAGATGTCCTTGTTGTAGAAGAGAACATACTGGTCAGTTCTCACCGGCATGCCGTATACCTTGCCGTCGAAGATGAAGTTGGCATCTGTGCCGTTGTAGTCGGCCATGTCGATTCCTGATGCTTCAATATAAGGTGTGAGGTCTGTGAGCTGTCCTCTGTCGTAGAAGGTCTTTGTCTTGTCAGCTTCCTTCACGAAGAACATATCGACATCTGAACCGCCGTTGAGCTGTGTGTTGAGCTTTGTGATATATTCTGTGGAAGGTGTGTCCTGAAGCTCGATCTTGATATCAGGGTTTGCAGCCTCGAAAGCGGCAATGACCTCATTGATGTAATTGTTCTGAGAAACATCCCAGAATGCGAGAGTAAGTGTTGTAACTCCGTCTTCTGATGACTCAGAAGCACCGTTTGCAAAAACGGATGTCATTGCGATGAGGGCAATGAGAAGTACTGTTAAAGCTTTTTTCATTTGAGTCTCCTTTTGAAAAGTCTTTTTACTATTCAATTCAAACATGGAAATTTTACGCCCGGAATGGAAAAATTTGGAAAAAATTGGTAATTTTTTGAACTCATTTTATGAGTGGTATGGTAAAATCTGGCACTGATACATGCAATATTGGTAAAATCTTGTATTCATCAATGGCCCTCTTCCTATTATAATATGCTTTATATGAGGCAGAGAAAGATACTCAGGACATTCAAGTCAAAGCTTACGGTTGCGATTCTTGCATGTTTCTTTTTTGTGAGCATCCCGTCATTCTTCATAATTTTCTCATATATGAATTCTCTTGTATTCGCACAGAATTCAAGAATCAACAGACAGTGGGTGAGTGCGGCTGTCGAGGATGTGAATGATTCACTCTCTGCCGTGATAGATGCCGTATCGTGGGGCTGTTTCAATGACAGTGTCCTCTCATCAATGAAGCTTACGGCTCCGCTTTCAAGTTCACAGACGCTTTCCATCCTTGAAACACAGAAGATCGCTGCCGCATATATGACCGCATCTCCTGCATGGGATGATCTGAACAAGATCATTTTCTTCAACAGGGAAGGAGTCTTCTTTGAATATACGAAGAACCGTTACGGTGCGCTTGAGGATTACGAGCTTCTCATTGACCGAATGGATAATTCCGGCATCTCCTTCTCTCCCGGAAGCTATGTCGCCCTTTCAATCGGAACGACGCTCAACAGCCCGTATGAGGATGCCCTTCTTGCATACGGGAGGATGGACAGTGCCGATGCATATATATATGCGGAACTTGACATGAGCATTTTCGATCCTGTCTTCACTGATGCCAGCGTCGACAATGTCTATCTGAGGGATCTTGTGACAGGAAAGACCTATCCCTCTGCCATTGATGAGAGGATGCTGGATTCCTCACAGTATCTTGAGGAAAGCTTCTCACTTCTCATACCTGATGTGGAAGTTGTCTATTTCGAGGACAGGAACCCGATGACGGTGAGCTCAGTCTACGGGCTTTCCATGTTCATAATCCTTCTTGCCGGCAGCACTCTTCTTGTGCTGGTTGTCTCGTTCATAACCTCAAAGTATCTGACACGTTCAACGACAAGGCTTGTGCGCTACATGAAGGATCTTGCTGAAAATGAGGATTACGGAAGCGTGGATCCCTCAATAGAGGAGGGCGATGACGAGATTGCCAATATAGGAAAGAGCGTGAATGCCATGTCTCTTTCAATAGCACACCTTCTTGAAAGCAATGAGAAACTTTATGATGAGAAAAGGGAAACTGAGCTTTCAATGCTGCAGATGCAGGTCAATCCCCACTTCCTTTACAATACGCTTGAGACGATACATTATCTGGCACAGCTGCAGAAAGCTGACGGAATCGCCAGCATGAGTCGCGGCCTGTCGCATCTGCTGAAGAACATTGCGAAGGGCAATGCGGAGAGAATCCCGCTCAGGGATGAAATCGGACTCGTGAAGGAGTACGATGAGATACAGCAGGTCCGCTATATGGGAATGTATGAGATTGTCTATGACATTCCAGATGAGCTTTATGATTATAAAATACAGAAGTTCACGCTTCAGCCCCTTGTGGAGAATGCCATATTCCACGGTATCGAGCCCAGCGGCAAATGCGGCACGATAACAGTGAGCGCCCGCAGGGATGACACTTTCCTCTATGTCGAGGTCCTTGATGACGGAGTGGGCATGAATGATGAGGAGATTTCACATGTGTTTGATGAGAAAGTGCATTTCAAGGGCAACATGACCGGAGTGGGGATACGCAATATAAGGGAGCGCATAAAGCTCTATTACGGAGATGAGTGTGATCTGACTTATGAATCGGAAAAGGGCGTATACACGAAAGCCGTGGTCCGTATATTCCTTGAAAAGGAGGGGCAGTAATGTACAAAGTCATGGTTGTGGATGACGAGCCCATTATTCTCTCCGGTATAACACATCTGCTTCACTGGCAGGATATCGGGTGCGAAATAGAAGGCGCGTACAGAAACGGAAAAGATGCCTACGTCGCTCTTTCCGCATCTCCCGCCGATATAATAATCACTGACATCAAGATGCCTGTCATGGATGGTCTTGAACTGCTGAGGAAGTGCAGCACCGACTATCCCGATATTGTTTTCATAATCCTTACCAGCCTAGAGGAGTTCCGGCTCGTGAAGGAAGCCATCCGCTACAATGTGTGCGAGTATCTTGTGAAGACAGAACTTGACGAGAGCCTGTTGAGGAATGCGGTCCTCAAGGCTGAAGCGGAGGTGGAGAGGCGCAATCTCCTCAGAGGCAGGGAAGATGGGAGCGAGGCGGACAGCAGCCGTGCTGCGGAGCTGATCTCCAATCTGCTTGTAGTACGCGACATCCCTCCTGGCATGAGGGCGAAACTCAACAGGGAGGGGATGTGCTCATCATTCGCCTTCATCGCGTTCATGCTGGAATATCCTGAGGAAAGTGATGATGTCACCTGGTATGCGGAGGACTATGAGCGGCTTTATGAGTGGGAAGCCGATATCATAAGGAAGATACTTCCCTCAATCTATCCGTCAGACATCCTTGTGGCAAGCAGAAGCGGAGAGGCAAGCCGCATAGTCTATTATGTGCATGATGTGGATGCTGCGTCGCTGCGTGCTCTCAACAACAGGCTTGAAGACAGAGTCAGGAAAGCTTCCCAGCTTGTGACGAAAGTGGGAATAACCCTTGTCTCGTCAGCTGTGTACAGCGGCTCTGAGAACCTCGGCAGTGCCCGTGATGATATAGAGAGTGCCTGCACTGCATTCTATCTTGATAAAAGCGACCCGTCGGTGTCAGGTCTTGAGCTTGACTCCGTGTACAGCAAGATCGAAGCGGTTATAAGGGAGAAGGACATAGCCGGTCTGGAAGCCTCCTTCCGTCTGATCAGCAGCAACATATCATTCACGGATCACAGCCTCTGGCAGCTTATGTTCACTCTCTCCGCACTTCGCTCTGCGGTATGGGCGGGCGTGTGCGCGCTGGGAATACATAACCAGCAGTGGCTTGATGACACCTTTTCCCTCGTTCCCTATATAAGCCGCAGGAGCATGGCCCTTGCTGTCATCGATGATATAAAGACAAGCATTGAAAGCGAGCTGTTCCGGCTTTCCGCATCCTCTTCATCACCTGTCATAGACAAGGCGAGGGAATATGTCATCTCGCATATCGATGAGAGGATCTCGCTTTCCGATGTTGCATCCTACGCCGGTGTGTCTGAAGGCTATATGTCCAAAAGCTTCAAGAAGGTGATGGGTAAAAGCCTTGTGGATTACATAAACACGATGAAGGTCGACAAGGCCAAGGAGATCATAAAGACCTCCGGCTATACAAGAATAAACGAGATAGCACTCTCACTGGGCTTTGACAATATCTACTACTTCTCGAAGGTCTTCAGGAAGATCACAGGCCAGAGCCCTAGTGAATACATAAAGGAGTGCCAGAGGGAAGGTGTCTAGTCCGACACCTCCACTTTAAGTACGTAGTCCACAGGATCCGGCAGCACTGGATCCTCTCCCAGATCCGCGAAAACGACATCAGGGTAGTCAGAGTAATTGAAGTGTGTGACGATATGTACTTCATGTCCGCTTTCCAGCACCCTTATGCGGCGTATCCTGTTCCTGTCAATTCCCTGTATCGGAAGGGCTCCTACAGCATTTTCAAAAACATGAAAATAATAGTAGTTCCCTTTTCTTGTCACACGGCCGAAGTCCGGCTTGTCTATTCCGGCGTTGCCGCAGCCGTATATGCTCTCTCCGTTCTTCTTCATCCAGCCTGCGATGTATTTCAGGATGGCGACTTCCTCCTGCGGGATGTTACCGTATGCATCAGGTCCTATGTTCAGTATCATGTTGCCGCCTTTTGAGACGCATTCCACAAGCTTGTGGATGAGCATAGCAGGAGTCTTGAAGTATCTGTCTCCTGCAAAGTATCCCCAGTGGCGGTTCATCGTTATGCAGGACTCCCACAGTACGGGATTGCCCAGCTCGTCCTTTATTCCCTGGGGCGGAACGATCTGCTCCGGTGTCACATAATCGCCGTGATATGGCAGCGGATTCTTTGTCACAAGAGAGCCGAAACCTCTTCCTCCGGCTTCAAGACGGTTGTTTATTATGATGCCGGGCTGAAGATCCCTGACCATCGTCACGAGCTTGGTAGCCTTCCATTTCTCACCTCTCATGCCATCGTATGAGTAGTCGAAGAAAAGCAGGTCGATCTTGCCGTAGTTCGTCATGAGCTCTCTCACCTGTGAGTGCATGTAGTCAAGATAACGGTCAAAGTCCCTCTTCTCATTTGTCTCACTACTGTTGTTCCTCATCGGATGGATCTCATCTCCGTAATGGGGATAGTCGGGATGTCTCCAGTCGATTATAGAGTAGTAGATGCCGACCTTGAGACCTTCCGCCCTCACGGCGTCCGTGAATTCCCTAACGAAATCGCGGTGGCATGGTGCGTTCATTGAATTGAAGTCGGTGTATTTCGTGTCGAAGAGGCAGAAACCGTCATGGTGCTTCGCCGTGAAGACCACATATTTCATTCCGGCTTCTTTTGCAAGATGGACCCACTCTCTGATATCGCAGTCCTTTGCGGTGAATTCATCCATGTATTTATCATATTCATCTGACGGCATTTCCTCAAAATGGCGTACCCATTCGCTCCTTGCCGGAATCGCATAAAGACCCCAGTGGATGAACATGCCGAAGCGTGCTTCCTTATACCACTGTATTCTTTTCTCATATTCTTCCCTGTTGAAGGTGTACATGTCATATGCTCCTTTTGATTTTGATTATAATACTGTATCGGTGCCGTGAAATAGGATATAATGACCAAAAATAAGGATTATTTTCACTTTCTATGAAAAGGCAGGAGTCGAAGGAAACGAAGGAGCGGGGTACAAAAGATTTCCCGCTCGGGTTCTATCGTGTTGATATCTCTCATCCGCGCTACAATATGCCGTTCCACTGGCATATTGAGCCTGAGCTCATCCGTGTCGTGCAGGGCAGTCTGATCCTGAAGCTTGAGGACAGCACAATCCGGCTTGAGAAAAACGATCTTGTCTTCATCTCTTCAGGTATACTGCATGGTGCAGTGCCTGCAGACGCGGTATATGAGTGCATTGTCTTTGACAGTGAGATAATAAGGCACAGAAACTACCTTGATGATGTTTTCATAAGCAGTGTCATGAATCATAAGGTTCAGCCTGACGCGTTTTTCCGCCCGGATGATGAGCTTATGGAAATTGAGAATGGGCTTTTCTCTGCCGCATCGTGTACAGATGCATGGGCGCCTCTTACGGTGTGTGCGTATCTCAGGCTCTTCTTCGCATACTGTCAGAAAAACAGGAAATACAGTGAAAATGATTTTGACATGGACAAGGGTTTCACAAGAGCAGGGCAGATGAAGGCTGTTCTTGAATACATAGAGGAACACATAAGCGAAAGACTGACACTGGAAGATGTGAGCCGTGTGGCAGGACTCAGCAGCCGGTATTTCTGCCGTTTCTTCAGACAATACACAGGAAGGACGTGTTTCGATTACATGAATTTCATGAAAATGGAGAAGGCGGCACTGATGATGAGGGAAGGAAGGTGCACTGTGAGTGAGGCATCCTATGCTGTTGGATTTGAGGATGCCTCATATTTTACAAGGCTTTTCAGGAAATACATGGGACAGAGCCCGCGCTCATACCGGACGAGTCATGCTCAGAATTCATAGAGCTTCAGTATGCTTTTCATGTATGAGATGTATTTCTGTCTGTAACTTTCCGGCTCGATTATCCTCACAGCACTGCCGCACTGGAAGAGATGCATCATCAGTTCGATTGAGTTTTCAGCCTTGAAGGTGCAGAAAAGAGATCCGTCAGTCTCACTATGAAACTCGATATCGGTGTGTATGATATCGGAGAATGAGTTCATCGCCGATTTCTCCTTCAGCCCAAGCTTCAGGGGAATCATGTCGACGGCATCATAGGACGCCTCATTTTCTCTCGTCATCCTGAAGGGTTTCAGGTTATCAGGAATCGTATATGTCTCATCAAGCAGGACTGCTTTTGTTATCTTCGTTATGTCCAGTGTTATGATTTCCTTCGTATGGCGGAGTCTTCCCGTGACCGTGATGGGCTTCCTGTCCTGATTCTCTTCTTCCCTGAAGCCGATGAAGTATGGGGCAAGTTCTATTTCCTCCTCGCCGTCCACAGTTGTGGAAAGGCGGACAATGCGGCCGGTGACCCAGGCGTCGATAAGCACTTCGAAAATAGCGTTGTATTTATAGTTGAGGTTTTTGTTCTTCTGTATCTCCTGGTCGATCCTGTCAGCGACCTGAAGTATGTTGTCACTGACTTTCGGTGCATAGGAGCGCATGTTCATTGCAATCTTTCTCAGTCCGCTTGCGAGGTGCGGCGACTGCAGCCCGGCATTTGAGGCAAGGATTTCTGCACTCATGTTGAATGCGATTCCTTCGTAAATGGAGAGGGCTATGTTCTCATCCTCATCTTCTTTCTGTCTTATTTTTATGAGGTTATTGTCTTCATATATGTCGATGTGCTTTGAGAGATCCTCGACATAACGGGAGATGGTCGAGCGGTGCACACCGAGGCGCCGTGCGATCTCCGCCCTTCTGAGTCCTTCGGGATGTGATCTTAAAAGCAGTTCAAGCTGTGCTACGCGTTCTCCCTTCATAATTTCCTCCTGCTGTCCTTTTTTCTGCAACGACCTGCAACAAAATTATAACATATTATGAAAGCTTCACAACATAATTGTTGCCTCTCTCTCCGATGAAGCGGTAGAATTCATGACTATGAACGAAGAAATCGAGAAACTTGAAATAAAGATAAGCTACCTTGAGGCCGGAATCGCCGAGCTCAATGATGTTGTCATCCAGCAGCAGAAAACAATAGACAGCCTCAGCTACTCGCTTGAGAAGATGCAGGAGAAGCTTCAGAGTCTGATCGAAGAGGTTGGTACACCGAACAGGCCTAACAGACGTCCGCCTCATTATTGATGTTGACAACAGTTTTAACTGTTTTTAGTATAGTAAGTATGAAAAATTCATACTTTCAGGACTGAAAATGGGAATTTTGACATCAAGGCAATTGGTTGAACGCATAGGTAAGGAATACAGTTCCCCAAAGGCAAAGATCACACAGATGCTGAAGCAGGGACAGATTTATCATCTGAGAAGGGGATGGTATGCCGATTCTCTTTCAACTTCTGCTGAAATCGTGGCAATGGCTCTGGTTCCCATGTCTTATATTTCCCTCCAGAGTGCCCTGCGTCATTATGGTATGATCCCTGATGCTGTCATGAACTACACTCTTGCCAGTCCGTGCGTGGAACGTAAGGTTGTGTATACCAATGACTTTGGTTCATTTCTCTATTATCCGGTGCCCTTAGCAGCTGCAGGACAGGGGCTCTTGATTGAAAAGCTTGAAGACGGGATGTTTTTCATTGCAAGCAGGGAAAAGGCCCTTATGGATCTGGTATACCGGGTGAAAGGAATCACAACAGTCAATGATATGATTCTCTTCCTTCTTGAGGATATGAGGATGGAGGAAGAAGAGCTGGCTTCCGTTGACATTTCTTTCATAGAGAGCACCGCTCATTTGTATGCCCGGGAGAAGGAATATCTTCTGGCCTCGGCATTGAAGAAAATAAGGAGAAGAAATTGAACAGTTATATTTCTGAATGGATTGCCATTCGATATGGAAAGGATCTGAGTGTCAATGAGATGGAGAATGCCTTCACGGAAACAGTCCAGAGTGTTATTCTTCAGGCATTATCCTCTTCTTCTTCTTTCTTCAGAAAAGCGGCATTTTACGGAGGGACATGCCTTCGCTTCTGTTATGGGATGGAGCGTTTCAGTGAGGATCTTGATTTCTCCCTGAAAGTGCCGGACATTTCTTTTGATCTGGAAAGTTTTTTTCCTCAGATAAAAAAGAATCTTTCTCTGTATGGCCTTGATATGGAAGTGGAGATGAGAAAGAAGAAGGCTTTCTCACAGGTACAGTCTGCATTCGTAAAGGGAAATACTCTTGTCAATTTTGTCAATGTATTCTCAATTGAACCTCCTGTATCAGGGATTGCTGTGAACAGAAAACTGACAGTCAAGTTTGAAATTGATACAGATCCTCCTTGCGATGCCACTTATGAAGAAAGAGCAGTGAACTCTTTTCTGTATCCATTCAGTGTGCTCTGCTATGATCTTCCATCACAGTTTGCCGGAAAAATAGATGCGGTTCTGATGAGAAACTGGAAAAACAGGGTTAAAGGACGCGATTTCTTTGATTATCTTTGGTTCCTGCATCATGGCGTTCATGTCAACACCTCAAATCTTAAGGCACGGCTGAAACAGCATAGCGGAAAAGACTGGAGTGAAGCTGATATCCGCTCCGGTCTTCATGAGCGTTTTGCCCTTGTGGATTTTTCTGCGGCAGTTGAAGATGTATCACCATTTGTTTCAGGTCTGGCTCTGGAGAGTATCCGTTCATGGTCAGGAAGTCTGTTCTCCATGATGACTGATCAGTATCTTGTATTCTCCTGAAAACAGTACAGAGCCGTTTCCGGCTCTGCTGTCTTACTTTCTCAGAAGCATGTCTTCTCTTTTCTTCCACTTTATCCAGGCTTCAAAGACCTTGGTCTGGGCACCGCTTTCCTCTGTGCGGAAGAAGTCATACCACAGTCCCGGCTCGTCTTTTGACAGTTCATTGCCGTCTTCTGCCCTGACGACAACACTGAGATTGTCATGCCGGTAGCACTGCTTGATCCAGCGCACATCGACAAGAGACGGCTTATATGCGTCGCGGAAGTCATTGGGAAGGGCTTCAAGACACCATGTGATGTAAGACAGGTTGTTCACATGCTTGTTGAGATCCGTATCAAGATAATGAATATGCGGAATGTATCTTGAGAGCACGCACTGTGCATTTTTCTCTTCATCAAGCAGAGGAGGCAGCTTGCTTTCACCCTGTTCCTCCTTCGGCGGGGTTTTGAGTTTCGTGCTGATCTCAGCAGCTCTCAGAGGACGTCCTGTTGTGAAGTCTATGATGGCCCATTTTGTCTCGCAGGAGAAAAGTTTTTCTCCCTTTTCATCCGCAGCCTCGACGTGACGCGGGCAGTTGAACCCGGTGGAGTCAAGCGGCCATGTGATAACCTCAACCGCTTCCGGCCATATGCCGTACCTGCAGATTTCCATCCTGCTTCTGGCAATGACCCAGGTCTTGTTTTCTTTCTGCAGGTCATATATGCCGAACTGGCGGTAGTGCGCATGCAGGCCTGCCGCCTCCTGGACAAGATTCTCATAGGTGAGGAGTCTTGTCTGTGAGTAGCCGTCAACATCATTGCAGGTAAGGTTGTAATGAAGGACGGCCTTGTTGTTCTCAAGTATCTCAAAGTTGCTCATCGGTTCTGTTTTCCCCATCATTCTTATAGAAACGGAGGATTGATCTTCCGTACTTTCTCCTGTCACACAGTGTCAGTGACTCTATCCTGTCAGGCCAGGATGAATCCTCTTCCTCAGGGAAGTGGATTATGAAAAGGCCGTCATCTTCAAGAAGTCCGTTCCTGCTCACTTTCTCTGCCAGCTTTATCTTCTCTTCCATCCTGAACGGGGGGTCGGCATAAATGATGCCGTACTTTCTTGCGCATGATGCAAGATAGCGGTTCACATCCATGATGAAAAGATGTTTCTCTTCCTTCACGAAGCTTAGGTTCTTCTCGATTGTCTCTTTCTTGCCTCTGTCCATTTCCACAAGGTGGACCGGACTTGCTCCTCTGCTGGCCGCTTCAATGGCGACACAGCCGGAACCTGAGAAGAGATCGAGGAACGATGTGCCGTAAAGAGGGCCGAGGATTGAGAAAAGACTTTCCCTCATCCTGTCCATTGCCGGCCTTATTATTCCCGGAGGACATATTATGTTGCGTCTGCAGTACTGACCGCCTGTGATTCTCATAGCACTTAATATAAAGAAGTTTTCAGCTTACGGCTACTTGCGTATCGCCAATAATCCTCAGCATTGAGTTTTCCTCGCTTATCAGGCCGGGATCCGATGCAAGGAGCCCAGCAGCATCTTCTCTGGCCTGTGCCATCAGCTCGACATCATTTACAAGGGAAGCGACTTTGAGACGCAGGAAGCCTGACTGCCTGCTGCCTGTGAATTCACCCGGTCCCCTGATCTTCAGATCTGTCTCGGCAATCTGGAAGCCGTCGTTTGTCTGTCTCATGACTTTCAGTCTTGCGACCGCTTCCTCAGTGAGCTTTCCGTAGTAGACGAGGAAGCAGTAGCTCTGCAGACTGCTGCGCCCGACACGGCCGCGAAGCTGGTGCAGGGCCGCAAGGCCGAAGCGTTCGGCATGCTCAATCACCATACAGGTCGCATCAGGAATGTCTATGCCGACTTCCACGACTGAGGTAGAGACAAGATACATTATTTTCCTTTCCCTGAATTCATCCAGTATTTCAATCTTCTCCTCCTCGCTGAGACGGGAGTGGATGAGGCGGGAAGGTACATCCGGATACTTTGTCCTGAGGAACGAATACATTGTGGTGACATCCTTCAGATCGCTGTCCCCCTCATCGTCAATACGCGGGTAAACGAAGTATGCCTGATGTCCTCTCTGGAATTCGACACCGATGGCCTGGTACATCCTCTCTCTGTTCTTCTCGTCAACTATATGCGTGATTACAGGTTTTCTGCCCTGCGGTTTTGTGTATATGGTGGAGATGTCCATTGAGCCGTAGACGGTGAGAGCGAGTGTGCGGGGAATCGGGGTTGCGCTCATCATGAGGATGCTGGCCTTTTTCCCTTTTTCTGAAAGCGCGTCTCTCTGTTCGACACCGAAACGGTGTTGTTCGTCTATGATGACGTACTGCAGATTCCTGAAGGCCACATCCTTTGAGAACAGGGCATGGGTGCCGATCACAAGATCTATGTCGCCGCGCTTAAGCGCATCAAGAAGGTATCCTCGTTCCTTTTTCTTTATGTCTCCGGTGAGGAAGGCAACGTTGACTCCTGTACCGCTGAGAAGCTCAGCTGCTCCTTCCGCATGCTGGCGGGCAAGCAGCTCGGTCGGTGCCATGAAGGCTGTCTGTCCGCCTTTTGCGATCACATGGAGCGCCGAGAGCCATGCGACAAGGGTCTTGCCGCTTCCCACATCACCCTGAAGGAGACGGTTCATACCGCCTCTGTCGAGGTCGCATCTTATTTCATCAAGACATTTTTCCTGGTCTTCCGTCAGCTTGAACGGCAGTTTGGCAAGAAGCTGTTTTTCCAGTGTGCTTACAGTGCTTTTCCTGATCTTTCCTCCTTCTTTCCTGCTTTTCCTCAGGAGACTGAGCTCAAGATAGAAAAGTTCGCTGTAGGCAATCGTCTTTCTCGCCATCTCAAGACTTGCAATGTTGCGGGGATGATGCATCTGTCTTATGGCTTCGTCAGTGTGCATCAGATGATGCTTTTCGATGATGGAAGAGGGAAGCTCATCATCAAACTTTATGTATTTCACGCCCAGTATGCTGTCGACAGCTTTTCTCACAGTACGCTGTGTCAGGGATCCTGAAAGGGGGTAGATGGGCAGTATCTTTCCCACTCCGACGACTTCTTCGCTGCCCAGCGTGAAGGAAGAGGTGCTGAAAGATCCTTTCATCCTGGTGACATTCGCGTTTATGAACCAGCTGGAGCCGACGGGATATGCATTCTCCATGAAGGAACGCCCGAAACAGTGGATGTACAGCGTCCTGCCGGAATTCAGATCCTTCGCACTCAGCTTAAGCACACGGTTCTTCTTTGAATCGAAGTAATGGCTGTGCTCTGTTATCGTGACGGCTGTGTTGATTGTGCCGCCTTCTTCGCTGATATCATTCAGGCTCCTCATGACGCTTCTGTCATCATAGGAGCGCGGGAAAAGCGTTATGAGATCACTTGCTTTCTCCACACCGAGGGCGGCAAAGTCAGAAGCTGTGACCTTGCCGATTCCTTTTATTTTCGTTATGGGGTAGGAAAGCTCGTGGACATACATCTCAGAACGGTATCCTCAGCGAGAGATTCATGAGCAGCGCTATGACATAGCGGCAGGCGAAGTAGGCCAGCACTGCGATGATGAGTGCTATGACGGCAAGCGTGCTTTCCTTCACTATGCGGCGAGGGAAAAAGAGGGCCTGCACTTTTCTTATGAGGCTTTCCGTGATCATGCTCATTCTTGAGAATCCAGGGTTGTGGGTCAGCGTTCCGATGAGTCTTATCACGAGCATGATGATGAGGATCATGAGGAAAAGCTGAAGACCGTATGACCAGAATGCATTGAGAAGCACCATCAGCACCAGTGAAAGCCTGAGTGTGCCGAAGGATGCGAATATCGTGAGCAGCGACTGTGCCACCGAAAGCACTGCAATCGCGAAAAGCGGCGAGAAATCTATATAGCCGATGACGAATTTCCTTGAGCGGAAAAGGTTGAGATACGGATCGATTATTTTTGAGAAATACCATGTAAGGCTTCCTTCTCTCGGATACGGAGAGAACCAGCTCAGGATTATCCTGAGCCAGATGAGGAAGGAATAGAGGCTTATTAGGCGCGCCAGAAAGGCTGCTATCTGATAGATCATCTGTATTCTCCTATGCTATGTAGACATTCCTTATGACAGGGAAGGCTGCAAGATCCTTTCTGATCTCCTTGTAATAGGCGATGGAGAAACCTGACTTCACGTACTGGTCTTTCCTGTCATCCAGATAGATGTTCAGCGGAAGGCTTCCGCTGTGCTCGATCAGGAATGAGATCACTTCATTAAGATAATGGTCTCCCTCGCTGCCGGCAAGGAGTGCCGAGTCAAGCGCGAGTCCGATACTCCTGACAGCCTCGCTCGGAAGTTCCTTCGGGTCTACCGCGTTGCTTATTATGAACTGGAAACCTCCGCCATCACGGCGCTCGTCAAAGCGTCCCGTGAAACCGTATATACCGTCATCCTGGATCTTTTCCCCGAGTTCCTGGAAGACTTTGGGGAATATCACGGCTTCGATGCTGCCCTGGTAGTTTGTGAGCACGAGGGAGGCCATGAGTGTGCCTTTTTTGGTCTTTATGACCCTGAGCGAGCTTACCTGACAGATGAGGTTCACATCCCTTTCCCTGGGAAGCTCATCCGGCTTTGAGATGTCCACCCATACACAGCGCTCTATGTCTTCCTTGTAGCTGTCCAGCGGATGCCCTGAGACATACCGCCCTATGAGTTCCTTCTCCATATCGAGCATCTCTCTCTTTGACCATGGCTCTGCCGGACGGAAGACGAACTCGTCAAGCTGCACCTCATCGCCGAAGAGAGATATCTGGCCGTAGGCAGTTGTCTCCCTGCAGCCTTTGTCGTATGCGATTGCGGCATCAAGGTTTGCCATGAGGGTTGCCCTGTCTTCTCCCAGGCAGTCGAAGCAGCCAGCTTTTATGAGAGCTTCAAGTATGCGTGAGTTGACGATGCCGTCACTCTGGCGTGAGAGGAAATCCATGAAGGATTTGTATTTTCCGTTTTCCTCCCTTTCCTGCACTATGAGTTTTGTGATGTTCTCTCCGACTGTCTTTATTCCTGCAAGACCGTAGACGATGGCATTTCCGACGACATTGAAATGCATGTCCGAATCGTTGATGGATGGCGGCAGTATTCTGATGCCCATGTTGTCGGCAAGTGTGAGATAGTCCTTGAACTTGTCCGGATTCGTCATTTCATTCGTGAGGTTCGCAGCAAGGAATTCTGCCGGGTAGTTCGCCTTCAGGAAGGCTGTCTGGTATGCGACGATGGAATAGGCGACCGCATGTGACTTGTTGAAGCCGTACTGTGCGAATGGTTCAAGCATTTCGAATATTTCCTCGGCATGCTTCGCATCGCGTCCGAGTTTAACGGCACCGGCAACGAACTTGACCTTTTCCTCAGCAAGCTTCTCAACCTTTTTCTTACCCATGATACGGCGCAGGATATCGGCCTGTCCGAGAGAGTAACCCGCTATGATCTGGGCGACCTGCATGACCTGTTCCTGATATACGATGACACCGTAAGTGTTCTTGAGAACCGGTTCCAGTTCAGGATCCGCATATTCAATCGGCTGGAGACCGTTCTTGCAGCTTACGAAGCGGTCGATGTACTGCATCGGTCCCGGCCGGTAGAGAGCGTTCAATGCGACAAGGTCTTCTATCGACTCCGGCTGTGCGTCACGCAGAACCTTCTGCATGCCCCCTGATTCAAACTGGAACACACACTCTGAGTCACCTCTCTTGAGCATGTCGAATGTAGGCTTGTCCTCCTCGTTGATTTTCGAAATGTCGAAGGAGGGATCCTTTTTGTGGATAAGGTCAACCGTATGTTTGATGAGCGTGAGGGTCTTGAGACCGAGGAAGTCCATCTTCACAAGGCCGCATTCCTCGATCTGGTCCATCGTGTACTGCGTTGCGATGCTGCGGGTCTTCGGATCGAAGGAGATCGGAACATAGTCGATGAGGTCCGTCTTGCCGATGACAACGCCTGCTGCATGCAATGAAGTATGACGGGCGCCTCCTTCCAGACGGCGTGCGGTGTCGAAAAGCTCCGCATACACACCTCCTCTGTCTATGATTTCCTGGAGTTTCGGTTCCTGGGCGATGGCTTTATCTATGGTCATCTTCGGTTCATCGGGGATGAATTTACATATTGCCGTGGACTCATCGAACGGAATGTCGAGGACACGGGCCACATCCTTTACGACCGCCTTTGCCTTCAGTGTTCCGAAAGTACAGATCTGTCCGACTCTGTCCTTGCCGTAATGTTCGGTCACATACTGTATGACTTCACCGCGGCGTTCGAAGCAGAAGTCTATGTCGAAATCCGGCATGGAGACTCTTTCCGGGTTGAGGAAGCGTTCGAAGAGAAGGTTGTATTTTATCGGATCCACGTCCGTGATGTCGACACAGTAGGCGACAAGGGATCCGGCACCAGAGCCTCTTCCCGGTCCTACCGGGATATCGTGGGTTTTTGCCCAGTAGATGTAGTCCCGCACGATGAGGAAGTAACCGTCGAAGTTCATCTTCAGGATGATGTCAAGTTCGTGATCAAGCCTTTCCCTGAGGGATGGTGTTATTTCACCGTAGCGTCTCACACAGCCTTCATTTGCAAGGTGTACGAGGTATTCCTTTGTATCCTTGAATCCTTCAGGTATCTCGTAGTCGGGAAGGAGCGGACCGGGGAACACGACATCAAGATTGCATCGGTCTGCGATGACTCTCGTGTTGTCCACCGCCTCGGGACAGTATGAGAAGATGCTGCGCATTTCCTCTTCGCTCTTGAAATAGAAGTTGTCATTCGGGAAGCGCATTCTCTTCTCGTCTCTCTTCTTGGCGTTGGTGCCTATGCACAGCAGTGTGTCATGTGCATTGGCGTCCTCCCTGTTTATGTAGTGGATGTCGTTCGTGCATACGAGTGGTATGTCAAGCTCCTTTGCGAGCTTTATGAGAAGGGGATTTGTCCTTTTCTGCTCCTCAAGACCGTGATCCTGCAGTTCTATATAGTATCTGTCGCCGAACAGGTTCTTGAACCATGAGGCTCTTTCCTTCGCCTCGTCATAGCGGTCATGGAGAAGGTTTTGCAGTATCTCGCCGCCAAGACATGCCGAAAGGCAGATGAGATCCTCGTTGTGGGATGAGAGTACTTCGTCATCGATTCTGGGTTTGTAGTAGAAGCCTTCAGTATTTGCGATGGTCGTGAGCTCCATCAGGTGATGATAGCCTCTGTCGTTCATCGCAAGCAGGATGAGATGATAGAAATGGTTGCGTCCTTCCGATGTCGGACTCTGGTCCCTCCTGTTTTTCGGATTCATGTAGAATTCGCTGCCGATGATGGGCTTTATACCGGCTGCCTTGCATGCTTTGTAGAACTTCAGCGCACCGTACATGTTGCCGTGGTCGGTGATGGCTATGGCATCCATGTTGTTTTCCTTGCATTTTGCAATGTATTTGCTTATCTGGGCAGCTCCGTCCAGAAGGGAATAGTCGGTATGGTTGTGCAGATGGATGAATCCGCTCCTCTTTGCTTCTGTTTCCTGATTGATGATCTCTTCACTCATAAGGAGAAGTATAACGGAAAAAGCCTTGTTTGTCTCACTTCCACCGGCCTGAAAGATATCGGATTGCGAGTGAAGCATGATCGTAATAAAGAGAATTAAGGAATGAGAAGAAAACTGCTTACGGCAGAGGGCGGAGATTTCCAGAAAGTGGAAGATCCTGATATTGAGTTCAAACCATCACTTTCTTTCCAGTACAGACATGCCATCAGTGAATCCACGAAAATTGAGACAGGTATCGGTGTATATTACGGTTATACTTCAACAAAAGAGTCCGGCATGAAGATATCCATGTGGCAGATCGGTGCTGAAGGCAATGTCGTAATCTCGTTTGAGCCGGCTGAACATTTTGCGCTCAAAGCCGGAGCAAAGGTGCTTGTTCCAATATTCACAAATGCAAGTGCAACCATGTATGGTATTACATTGGAATACGATGTGAATTGCTACGGAATAGGAGTGATCCCATATCTGGGTATTGCTTACATTTATTGATGGTTCTGGTAATTAGTTGATATGCGGAAATTTATTATAATACTTATATCCGTGCCAGTGATATTCCTGTCCACATCTTGTGCGACTCTTTTCTGTGGCAATACTGATGAGGTTGTCATTACGACAAGCCCATCTGATGCACTTGTTTCTGTCAACGGTATACCGCGAGGCCATACTCCGCTGACATTGGAGCTTGAGAAAGGGAACTCATACAGCATTAGGATTGAAAAGGAAGGATACCAGGACGGCTACGCGACCATAAGCGACAAGGTCGGTGCCGGATGGGTTGTACTTGATGTCTTTACAGGATTTGTTCCTCTGATCATTGATGCGGTCACAGGTTCTTGGTCCGGATTGGAGCCTGATAATATCAGTCTGGCACTTATGCCGCTTTCAGCAGAATAGAGTGGTCTGAGGCTGAAAGAATAACCGGCCGGATAACCCGTCTGATGATGGGGTCCGGCCGTTTTTGATGAAGATAATCATGTGGTCAGCTTTTCATTTCGGCGTGTAGCAGAGCACTGTCTCGTTCATGTCCCTGAACATGTCATGGAAGAGTCCCCTTATCCTTGCTTCCTGCAGTGCTGATATGCCGGAAAGGTTTTCCTTTATATAATCCACCACATAGTTCTCGACCGTTGCATAGCGCGTGATGCTGAGGGGGAGCTGTACGCTTGTGATCAGGTTGTCGAGATCGCGTGAATAGCAGAATCCTTTGTCAGGCAGTGTGAAGATTATCCTTGCGTATGAGATGTTCCCTTGTTCAAAACGTGCGACAAGTGCCAGAGCGACTGCGTTTTCCTTGTCGGATATCGGAGTGCCGGCGCTCCTGAAGTACTGGTAGTCGTACTGCTGTATCGCGATCCTCACCTTGGAAAGCAGTCCGCCCTCCGGCATCTCAAGCTTTCCGTTCTTGTCATATATCCTGGACAGCTGGAACCATTTCGAGTGCATTCTCTTCTTCAGGTACCTTATTTCAACTGCGGCATCGAGAATCATCAGTGTGGAGGCGAGATTGGTCTTGAATGATTTCGTACACAGGGAGCCTCCGATTGTGATCTTTTCCCGGACTGTCCTGCATGCGGTGCTGTTGATCGTTTCAAGCAGGATCCGCGGCAGTACGAGCTTGCCGGCCTGTGCGATATCGTTGATGCTCACCATTGCGCCGAATTCCGCAAAGCGGTCGTTTCTGAGGAAGTGATGCAGCTCCTCCACCTTGTCCAGTGAAATGAGCTCGACATTGGCTCTCTGGCTGGGATAGTAGTCAGGACGGCTCATGATCTCAGTTCCGCCTGCCCAGAGCACGGGCGTCACATCGCGGTAGCTGAGAATCGTATTGTTGTATTCCGCCATGTTGAGCGGCTCGTGTATGTTAGGTGACCGGAGTTCTGCGTACATTCTTTCTCTTTCTCCTGTTGCTGATGCTTTCCTTCACGACGGCAAGAAAGCTTGCGCTGTCCATGCAGAAACAGCGGATCAGCTGTGATTCCTGAAGTATCTCGTTGTCATCAATGTCGCTGCCGCCTCTCTCGTAGCGCCGCACTATGCTTTCAATCAGCAGCACCCTTGATGCATAACAGGTGTCGCAGGGGAAGGCGGAGCATGCGGCGAATGCCTTCTCTATGTCCCTGTAGTCCCTTGTCCTGCAGAAACCGTCGTAGGTGACGATTGTCCTGCCCCTTACCGCAAAGGATGGAATCAGGCAGGAGAGGACGGCTCTTCCTTCCAGAAGGACTATGCAGTTGCCGCACATCCTGCCGTTGCAGTGGCTGTGAATCGATTTTATCTCAAGGTCATCGCGCAGCAGAAGGTTGAGAGGCTTGTCGCTGCTCACCGACAGTGCAAGATATTTACCGTCGACAGTAAGTTCAATTTTCACCTGCAGTCTCCTTTTCGTTCAAAGCTTTCTGTATGTCGGAAGGAGAGACGGGAAGTCCTTCTTCTATTGCCGGGACACACTGGTTGAGCGCGCTGAGAAACGCCGCCCTGGTGAGCGCGTCCACGGCCTGGGTGAGGGCTGATGAGTATTCAGCGATCGTCTCATGCACAGAGAAGCTGATGCTGAACGGTCTCTCGCTTTCAGCGGAAAGCAGTGCGCCGCATTCACTGAGCGTTCTTGTTATGGTGCTTCTGACTTCCGCTTCGATATTCTTCCTGTTGTCCAGTCTTCCGATGTCGACACTGACCCATGCACCGGTCGCGACAGGTATGAAGCTTATATTGTCCACTCTTATCTCAATGATCACGGCGGCGCGGCCCCTCTGGTCGAATTCACACGGCATGAGGTTGTCATCACATGCGAAGTACAGCGAGATCGGCGGTTTCTCCTCCTTCCTCTGTATGTTGAGCTTTGAACATGCTCCTGCAAGCTGCGAGAGGAAACTCGCACGGTTTCTGGAAAGCATGTCAGGTCCGGAATCGATCAGCACACCGTCATTGTCGAGAACCATGACCTCTCCGTCGCTGCCGAGGTCGACTTCACCTGAGATGATGTTTTTCACGGTCGATTCAAAACCGCTGTCTTCCATGAATGAAGTGAGAAGGGTGATGTTCTGCTTTTCCGTCAGTGTTATCTTGGCCTGGCTGCTGACCTGTCTTGCAAGCGTTGTCGAGAAGCCCGCAACAGAGATGCCGCAGGCAATGCCGATGCCTCTGTTGAACGGAATTACCGAATAGTCGTTGTGCTGTGTCTCGTAGCTGGACCACTTGCGGTTGAAATCGCTTTTCTCCACTATGTCCCTTTCCAGCTCCACGAGGGGTGAGAGCTGCACTGAGGGAAGATAATCTGTGAACGATCTTTTCCCGTCCCGGCTGACGTATTCTTTCCACTGTGGCACCGGGATCTCAAAAGCCGATGCGATATGGGAAAGATGGGCTTCGCTTGTGAAAAGGGCATCGGCGTAGCCGCAGCCGGAATAGAAGAGGGAGGGGCGTGAAGCACTGCGCTTTGTCGTGACGCTGGCATTGAAATAGGAAAGAGGGTAGTTCGGGATAAGTCCGGCAAGTGCCTGTCTTATGTATTCCTTGTCCTCTATCTGGAAGGCTCCAAGTTCGGCTTCCATCGTGCACTCTTCGTATACCGGCTTTCCGTCTTCAGTGCACCACGTTGTCCTTTCCACACTCAGCAGAGGACTGTCTGAACAGGCATTGCCTGAGAGAACAACAGGAACTCCCGCCCTGATTGTTCCCATCGCTGCTATGTATGCAAACACAGCAGGGCAGATGAGGTATTCATTGTGAAGCGGATTGCACGGCATCTGATGAACGATCACGTTTGAGACGTCAAGGGAGAGAAGCTGTGCGACATTGACCCTTATGAGCTGAGGCCACTGGGTCGGCACTTCTATGTGCATCTTGTCTCCTTCCTGCCATGCCTCGCAGCTTATTATGGTGCTGCTTGTGTATGATGCGGCCTTTGTCCTGAACTTTGTCTTTATCTCCCTCATGTTGCCGGTATTCTCACTTCTGCTTCCGATTATCAGGGAATCAGTGAAGCCGTCCTCGAAGTTGAAGTGGTTCTGCCCGTCATCAAGACTTTCGTATTCAAACTGTATGTTCTTCGCCTGCATGGCCACAGACTCGTTGTCTGGACCGAAAACGGCCATCACGGGCTGCTGGGGGAAAAGAATGTTGTCCTCGCTGAGGACAGGAACGCTGCCGGAGAATACGGACAGCACGCCGTTTGAGGGGAAATCCTGCTTCCTCAGGGTGAAATAACGTTCTCCCAGATCGGGAAGACTGATGTTCTTTATCCTGACTCCCGCTTTCCCGCTGTTTAGTACCACACCATAGAACTTATTGCTTTTGTTCTGGCTTGATCGCATGTGTTCTGCCATAAGGCAAGTTTAGCACAAGGCAGGGGAAAAGAGAAAGCCTTTCTCTGTCCTGTCTGCCTGCACGGGAAAAAGGGAAATATTTTTTTCTTTCCATTGCAATCGATTTCATAATATAATGGAGCCGTTGTTTGAAAAGGAGAATAAAGCTGATGATTCACGTCATAGAAGAAGCCGGCAGATGCCTGCAGTGCAGAAAACCGCTCTGCCGTACCGGCTGCCCGATATCCACTGATATCCCGGGCATGATAAAGCTGCTGAAGGAAAACAAGGTGAAGGAAGCGGGGAAGATGCTTTTCTCTAACAATCCTCTTTCCGTTGTATGTTCGCTTGTGTGCGATCATCAGAAACAGTGTGAGGGACACTGCGTGCTCTCCCGCCGCGGCGAAGGTGTTCATATCTCATCAATCGAGAACTATATCTCTGATGCCTGTCTTGACACGGTTGAGATTGACAGTGCGCAGAGCAACGGAAACATGATAGCCGTAATAGGGGCCGGACCTGCCGGCATAACGATTGCCATTGAGATGAGAAAGATGGGCTACGATGTCACGATCTTCGATTCGCGTGACAAGATCGGCGGGGTCATGCGTTACGGAATTCCCGAATTCCGTCTGCCCAAGTCGATACTTGACCGTTATAAGATCCGCCTTTCTGAAATCGGGATTCATATCAGGCCGAACACCACCATAGGAGGTGCGCTTGTCATTGATGATCTTCTGAGGGACGGCTACAAGGCGATATTCATTGGAACCGGAGTCTGGAGGCCGAAGAAGCTTTCAATACCCGGCGAGAGCCTTGGCAATGTGCATTACGCAATCGACTTCCTGGTCAATCCCGATTCATATGATCTTGGCAAGAAGATCGCCATCATCGGTGCCGGCAATACGGCAATGGATGTGGCACGTACCATACTGCGTTCTCCCGGCCGTCATGAGGTCACGATATACGCAAGGAGGAATGCCTGCGACGCCGCTGTGGAAGAGAAGGAATATGCGATGCTTGAAGGAGCCGCGTTCGAATACTGCATGAAGCCTGTGCGCATAGAAAAGGACGGGCCTGTGTTCGTGAGGACCATCCTCGATGATGAAGGTCATATTATCGGAGAAGAGGATGGGGAGATCAGGGTTGAGGCGGACAATGTCTTCATCGCAATCTCACAAGGCCCCAAGAGCAAGCTTGTCGACACCACTGAAGGTCTTAAACCGAGCAGAAACGGACTTCTGCTCACAGACGAGAAGGGGCAGACCACCCATCCCGGCATCTTCGCGGCCGGTGATGTGGTTCTCGGTGCCCGCACCGTTGTTGAAGCCGTGAACTATGCCAAGAAAGTCGCACTCAGCATGGACGAGTACGTCAGAAGTCTTTCCCGGCAGGTCTAAACGAAAAGACGTTTTCAGGCTATACTTCCTTACATGGATCTGCAGAAAAGAGTACAGGCGCTCAGTGACGAGCTGTTAAAGGCTCAGAAAGCTTATTATGTTGACGGCAGACCGCTCATGAGCGATCTGGAGTATGATGGTCTTTTTGACGAACTTTCCGCGATAGAGAGAGAACATCCCGAGCTCAGGAGCGAGAATTCACCGACAATGAGGGTCGGCTCCGATCTTACCAGCGACTTTCCCGAGGTTGAGCATACGATTCCCGTTCTCTCCCTTGACAAGGCATACAGCGCTGCTGAGGTTGTTTCCTGGATGGAGAAGACCTCAGCATCCGCGCATGGCAATCTCTCGTTCGTCGAGGAAGAGAAAATAGACGGTATCTCAATCGTTCTTTATTATGAGGAAGGTATGTTCGTGAGGGCGCTGACGCGCGGCAACGGTTATGTGGGCAATGACGTGAGCGACAATATAAGGACGATAAAGACGATTCCTCTGCGCCTTTCCCGGCCCGTCACGATTGCCGTGAGGGGAGAGGTGTATCTTCCCAAAGCCGACTTCGAACGTCTCAAGGAATCGAATCCCGAGGTCGCCAATGCCCGGAATATGACTGCGGGTACTGTGAGAAGGCAGAAGAGCAGCGAGGCGGCTCAGGTTCCTCTCACGATTTTCGTCTACGAAGGTTTCTGGGCGGACAAGAGTGAGACTCCTGACAATCATCTTGCGATTCTTGCCTGCCTGAAGGAGCTTGGATTCAGGATCAATCCGCACCTTGCCGTATTCTCATCATCGGCAGAGCATTCGAGAAACCTTATTGAGGATGCCGGACTGGAAGCCCGTGCCTTCGCATTCGGCGATCTTGCATCGTACCTTGAGGAAGTGACACAGAAACGTAAAAGCCTTGAGTATGAGATCGACGGTATGGTCACAAAGGTAAATGAGATCGCCGTGCGCGATGCTCTTGGCTATACCGAGCATCATCCTCGCTGGGCCATCGCATATAAATTTGAGTCCCCTCAGGCCGTGACAAAAGTGCTTGCCGTCACGGTGCAGGTCGGCAGAACTGGCCGCATAACGCCTGTTGCCGAACTTGAGCCCGTCTCCCTTGCCGGTTCAACGGTGAAAAGGGCGACACTGCACAATCAGGAATATATCGATGAACTGGAACTTGCCATCGGCGATACCGTCTCCGTCGTCAAGAGAGGGGATGTGATTCCTGCCGTTGAGGAAGTGCTTGAGAAGAATGAGGAAGGAAACAAGACATACGTCATTCCTCCTCTATGCCCGACCTGTTCAGCTCCCCTTGTCCATAAAGGCGCGCATCTCTTCTGCCCGAACAGGGATTGCCCGGATCAGGTGAAGGGGAGGCTTTCCTTCTTTACGGCACGCGACCAGATGGATATGGACTCCATAGGCCCGAAGGCCATCGAGAAGCTTTATGACATGCATCTCGTAAGGGATATACCGGATCTGTACACATGTGACTACAGTCTGCTTCTCACAGAAAAGGGATATGGGGAGAAGATGGTGAAGGCTTTCCGTGATGCGGTTGAGGAGTCGAAGAAAAGGCCGTTTGCCACTGTTCTTGCCTCCCTCGGCCTTCCTGAGGTGGGAAGCAAGGGCGCCGAGATTCTCATCAAGGGCGGCTTCCGTTCCATTGACGACCTGCTGAAGGCAAGTGATGAGAATGATGTCGCCGCATTCACTTCCATTCCCCAGATAGGAGAGCAGACCGCGCATCTGATAATCGAGGCCCTGAGGGATGAAGCGATGAGGGACAGGATCGGAAAACTCAGGGCGGCAGGACTGCAGTTCGAGGCGCATGATGATCAGGGCGACAAGCCTGACCAGATATTTGCCGGACAGGTGTGGGCCGTCACCGGAAGCTTCGAGCATTTCAATCCCCGTTCGCTTGCGCTCAGGGAGCTTGAAAAGAGGGGCGCCCGTACTGTATCGTCAATTACAGGAAAAACCACACACCTGCTTGCGGGTCAGGGCGGCGGAGGAAAGAGAAACACGGCCCTTGCCCTGGGTGTGAAGATCGTGAGTGAGGATGAGTTTCTCTCTCTTCTCTCTCAGGGGGAGAAAAAGGAGGAAAATAAGGAGGAGGACAGAGGACAGGCACAGCTTTCCTTTGATTTCTGAAAACAACCCGCTCGTAGAGTGAGTATTATCTTTTAACTGGCAGGAGCTGCTTATGAATGAACTTGCTAAAGGTCTGAATGAGGTGCTTGACACAAGCATCGCCGGTGCCTTCCTTTCACAGGTGGGCAGGAGAATGTACTTCCCGAAGGGAATCGTTGCCCAGAGTGATGAGGCCAAACAGAAGGCTGACAGATATAATGCGACAGTGGGTCTTGCGACCAGCAAGGGCCAGCCGATGCATCTTGTGGATATCATGGATTTCTACAAGGACGGTGTTTTCAAACCCTCCGATATCTTCAACTATGCTCCCGGCGGCGGCGACAAGACACTCAGGGCGATCTGGAAGGAGGAGATTCTCAGGAAGAATCCGTCTCTCATGGGCACTCTTTTCTCACAGCCTCTCGTGACGGCAGGTCTCACTCATGCCATCAGCCTGTGTGCGACGCTTTTCTTCGATGAAGGAGACACTCTGGTTCTTCCCGATCTTTTCTGGGACAACTATGACCTCATATTCCGCGAGCTCAGGGGCTGCGGCATAAAGACATTCAGGTTCTTCAGCGAAGGCAGGTTCAACAGCACGGGCATGAAGGATGCGCTCATGAGCTGTGAAGGAGACACTGTCAGAATCCTTCTCAACTTCCCGAACAATCCTACCGGTTATACTCCAAGTGAAAATGAGATGAATGAACTCGTATCTGCTCTTGTGGCCGTTGCGGATTCAGGAAAGAAAATTCTCGTCATCTGCGATGATGCCTATTATGGTCTTTTCTTCGAGGAGGATATCGCAAAGGAAAGCCTTTTCGCCCGCATCGCCCATATTCATGACAATATATTTGCAGTCAAGGGTGATGCCGCAACCAAGGAAGACATGGTATGGGGCTTCAGGATCGGATTCATCTCATATGCCTCGAAGGGCTTCAATGAAGAGCACATTGACGCTCTTGTGAAAAAGACCCTGGGTGCGATCCGCTGTACGGTCTCCAACTGCGACAGACCGGGTCAGTCAATGCTGGTGAAGGCCTACACGGATGGAAAGAACGTTGAAAAGGACAAGGCGGCGACCAGCCGTGAGATGGAGATGCGCTACAGGACTATCCGAAAGGCTGTGAAGAAGTGGGAGTCAAGCAGTCTCCTCAGAGCCTATCCTTTCAATTCCGGTTACTTCATGGCTTTCGATACCGCGGAACACAGCGCAGAGGAGCTGAGAGTCTATCTTCTGGACAAATACGGTATCGGAACGATAAACATCATGGACAGGACTCTGCGCCTTGCATACTGCTCTGTCGAGAATGAGAATCTTGAGGATCTGGTCGATACGATCTTCAAAGCGGCAGGAGAGATATGGAGCTGAAGACGAAATTCTATCTGGTCGATGAGAATGGCGAAAAGTTCATGGGTGTGGGCGTGCTGTGGCTGCTTGAGAAAGTGGGCGAGATGGGAAGTCTGCGCAAGGCGGCTGCCAGCATGTCGGTTTCCTACACCAAGGCTTACAACATGATCAGAAGACTGGAGGAACAGCTGGGGGTGGAGGTGCTGGAGCGCCGTAAAGGCGGTTCCAGCCGTGACGGTGCGAGCCTTACACCTTTTGCCGTGAATTTCGTGAAAATTTATTCTGACTTCCAGAAAGAAGCAAAAGAATGTGTTAAGATACCTTATGAGAAATTCTCTGAGCTCTTGATAAAACAAATGGAGGAATACAAGAATGGGTGATCGTCTTTATGATTTCGATATTGAAACTCTCGGAGAAGCCAAGCTTCAGTCCCCGATCCGCATGAGCAAGAGCGGCGGCGACGGTATGGCGGATTATGTCAATGACAGCGACAAGGTGCTTTATTCAATCGATACAGAGGTTGTGGACGGCAGAAGACAGCCGGTGCACGAGGATGCGATGGAAGTCGCAGGTCCCAGAGAGAAAATCTACTTCAATCCCAGCCATGTCCATGCCGCAATCTGCACCTGCGGCGGCATCTGCCCGGGGCTGAACAATGTCATCAGGGCAGTCGTGCGCTGTTTCTGGTACCGCTACGGTGTAAGGAGGATCTCCGGCATCCAGTACGGTTACCTCGGACTGCTGGAGAATTCGGCATGGCCGCTCATCCCTCTTGATCCGGATGTCGTTGACGACATACAGGAGAAGGGCGGTACGATCCTCGGTTCCGCACGCGGTGGCGGAAAGCAGGTCGAGGAGATTGTCGACTCGCTTGAGAGACTTAATATAAACATCCTCATCACGATCGGCGGTGATGGTACTCTGCGCGGTGCCTATGACATCGGTGAGGAGATAAATAAGCGCGGTCTCAAGATCGCAGTTGTCGGTGTCCCGAAGACAATCGACAACGATCTCAGCTTCATTGATTCTTCCTTCGGTTTCGACACTGCCGTGACATCAGCAGTTCCATCAGTTCGTGGTGCGCATGTCGAGGCGAAGAACTCGATCAACGGAATCGGCCTTGTAAAGGTCATGGGACGCGAGTCTGGTTTCATTGCCGCACATACATCCCTTGCCCAGTCTGACGTGAACTTCTGCCTGATCCCTGAAAGTCCGTTCGATCTTGACGGTCCCAACGGCCTGCTTGAGAATCTCAAGAGAAGAATACTTGAGCGCGGACATGCAGTCATTCTCGTTGCCGAAGGTGCAGGACAGGAATTCGCGCCTCCTACAGGAGAGACCGATGCATCAGGAAACATCAAGTATCATGACATCGGAATATTCCTCAAGGAGAGGATTAAGCAGTATTTCAAAGATGAGGGAATTCCCACATCCGTAAAGTATATTGACCCTTCCTACATCATACGCTCTGCCCCTGCCAACAGCTATGACTCAATTTACTGCGCACGTCTCGGCGCACATGCCGTCCATGCCGCAATGGCCGGCAAGACAAGATGTCTTGTCAGCCGCGTGAACAATCAGTTTGTATATCTGCCGATCAAGCAGGCTGTATCCAAGAGAAGCCATGTGGATATCGAGGGCTCTCTTTGGAGAGATGTTCTTGAGAATACAAGACAGCCATTCAGCATGAAGAACTGATAAGACACAAACCATAATATTCCATCCATGCCGGGTATCGATTGACCCGGCATTTTTTTAAAAAGTTCGTTAATTTTACAAAGATTTTATAAAATTAATAAAAGCTTATATTATATATAAATAGCTAATAAGGGTACGGGAAAATCAATGAAAATAAGAGCTTGTTCGCATAAAAAAAAGAAATTTGTATACAAATTTTTAAAAAGTATATTGACATAAAATTCGTATTCTATTATTGTTAGGCCATAACACAGAGGAAACAACAAGTTTCCGATTAAAAATTTACCTCCTTTTGTTCCCCTACAGCGGTTTACCTCCTTTTTTCCGCTAGGGGTTTTTTTTATTATCTACGGGTTTTCTGAATTATTGGTTTTGTAATTGATTGACTTGTAAGTAGTTCGCTCTGAACTATATGCTTGCGTTATGGTTCTGAAGTTACTGGAAAACGGTTATTTAACCCTAAATTTAACCTGATATGATTAAGAAACAATGGTTTTGCTGAAATTGATTTGTTTGATTTCTGTTCCAATCTTCAGAGAAAAGGAGTCTCAGGTAATAATATCAATGACATGTTTTATAAGAAAGATAAATGAATTTTTCTAGTAACCGGTTTTATTCTATTTTGTAGACAGGTTGGACACCAAGCCGAACAGGGGCGAGTCCTTGCCGAAGAGCCGGAGGCTGCCTCCGGCAATTTCTTTGTAAGGTTTTTTATCCTGTCACTTAATATTGGTGAAATCTCTGTTGCAGGTATTTAAGAATTCACAAGTTATAGAACAAACTTAAAATTACGTTTGTGAGTTAGTTCATACTAATATTAATAATGTTTTTTACTATTGGATGTTTTGCATTTATCATAATGATCTGCTGAAATAAAAATGGCGATTTATGTAAATATTTGGAGATTTCTGTTGACATTGCATTGATGTTTGCATATGCTAACTTGCGTAAATGATAGTTAGTGATTGCTAACTATCTTTCAAGGAGCTTTATGATGCCGCTGACATTAATGCAGGTTGGAGAAAAGGGAATCATCCGCAAGGTAAGCGGAGGGGAAGATACCAGAAGGTATCTTGGTAATCTGGGCTTTGTCTCACAGGCTTCACTCGAAGTCGTCAATAAGCTGAATGAAAATGTGATAGTCAGCATCTGCGGCAGCCGCATAGCACTCAATGCTGACATGGCAAGACATATCATGGTCAATATTTAGGAGATGGAAATATGAAACTTGGAGATGCTCAGATCGGAAGTACGGTGCGCATTCTGTCCATTGACGGTGATGCCGCCTACAAAAGACGCATTATGGACATGGGACTTACGAAGGGGACAGTACTTTATATAAGGAAGGTCGCTCCTCTTGGGGATCCTGTTGAGATCACCGTACGCGGTTACGAACTTTCTGTCAGAAAGGCTGATGCAGCCTGTGTTGAAGTTGAGGAGGTGAGGAAATGAAGCTGAAGTTTGCTCTTGCAGGAAATCCGAACTGCGGAAAGACTACAATGTTCAACGCCCTTACTGGCGCAAACCAGTATGTGGGTAACTGGCCCGGTGTAACGGTTGAGAAGAAGGAAGGCCGCCTCAGAGACAGGAAAAGGGGTGATGAGATCATCATAACCGATCTTCCTGGCATTTATTCACTCAGCCCATATACTCTTGAGGAAGTAGTTTCAAGAAATTATCTTCTTGATGAGAATCCTGATGTGATCATTGATCTTGTCGATGCCACCAACATTGAAAGGAATCTTTATCTGACAACCCAGCTGATAGAGACAGGAATTCCTGTGGTGATTGCGCTCAACATGTCAGACCTTGTTGAGAAAAGAGGTCTTAAGATTGATGTTAAGAGACTCTCGATGCTGCTGAACTGTCCTGTTATTGAGACTTCTGCTCTCAAGAAGACAGGTCTTGATGCACTGATTGATGAAGCGGTCAGAACAGCTCACAGAAAAGAAGCAGATCTTGCCCGTGATATTTTCTCTGCTGATATCGAAACTTCTGTGTCAAAGGTAGAGTCTCTGCTTGAGAATGTTCCAGCAGAGAAGAAGAGATGGTATGCCGTCAAGGTGCTTGAAAATGATTCAAAGGTTGTCCCTTCCCTTTCTCTCCCGTCTTCCGTGCTGTCAGCTGTGAATGAGGAGAGAAAGCTCATCGAAGAAAAGAAGGATGACGACATTGAGTCCGTCATAACCGATGAACGCTATAAATACATTCAGAAAATTATTTCCACGACAGTCAAAAAATCAGGAAACAAGCTTTCCGTTTCCGACAGAATAGACAGTGTGGTGACGAACAGAATACTCGGTATCCCGATATTCATTGCAGTTATGTTCGTTGTTTACTATATTTCAGTCACAACGGTCGGAACATGGGTCACTGACTGGACAAACGATACATTCGGCGGCTGGATTGGAGGAGTGTTCTCATCCATGCTTGGAGCCATAGGCGCAGGAGAAGTCGTCACAAGTCTTGTTGTCGACGGTATCATAGGGGGCCTTGTCGCCGTACTCGGTTTCGTTCCGCAGATGGCAATACTTTTCCTCTTCCTCTCAATTCTTGAAGACTGCGGTTACATGGTGCGAATCGCATTCGTCATGGACAGGGTGTTCCGTCATTTCGGCCTGTCAGGCAAAAGCTTCATCCCTCTGCTCATATCATCCGGCTGCGGAATTCCCGGCATCATGGCAAGCAGAACGATTGAACAGGATAATGACAGAAGACTCACAATCATGACTGCAACATTCATTCCTTGCGGTGCAAAGCTTCCTGTAATTTCGCTCATGGCGGGTGTCATAGGAGGTGCCTTGATGGGTTACGAGGAATCAGCATGGGTCGCTCCTCTTACATACTTCATGGGAATTGCTGCTGTCCTGGTAAGTGCCATAATCCTCAAAAAGACAAAGCCTTTCTCAGGAAAGCCTGCGCCTTTCGTTATGGAGCTTCCGGCATATCATATACCGTCAGTAAGGACAGTCCTGCTTCATGTATGGGAGCGTCTGAAGGGCTTCATCATCAAGGCCGGTACGATTCTCTTCCTCGCCTGTGTTGTCATGTGGTTCCTCGGCGGGTTCGGATTCGGACCTGATGGATTCGGTATGGTAGACTCCGATGATTCCCTGCTGGCTGTTATCGGAAATGTGATCGCTCCTGTTTTCGCCCCTCTCGGGTTCGGTCAGTGGCAGCCTGTTGCAGCTTCTCTTTCCGGTTTCACCGCAAAAGAAGCGATTGTATCGACAATGGGTGTTCTTGCAAGCGTTGCCGGCGATGTGGAGGATGCCGGGGTCGTGGCTCCTGCAGTTGCTCAGTGGTTCACTGTGAATGGTGCTCCGAGTGCTCTTGCCGCCTTCTGCTTCCTGATGTTCAATCTGCTTGACTCTCCATGTCTTGCAGCCATTGCGACTATGGCACAGCAGCTTCAGAGCAGGAAGTGGTTCTGGTTCGCAATTCTCTTCCAGAATATCTTCGCATACATCTCAACCATGATCGTCTTCCAGATCGGGCGGCTGATCATATACGGAACATTCTCATTCGCAACGGCACTTGCCTTCGTCTTCCTTGCCGTAATGCTTTATGCGCTTTTCAGAAAGGATCCATACAGGGAATTGAAGAGCTACAGCAAGAGAAGCGTTGAAGCCGCAAGCGCCTGAGGTGAGCCATGGCTGATATTCTGATACTGGCTTTCGTCGCCATCTGGGCGGCGGCGGTCATAAGAAAACTGATAAAAGACAGGAAAAACGGCAGATGCACAGGGTGTGCAGGAGGTTCCTGCTCATCCTGCCACGGCTGTGACAGTGCCTATATAGATGAGCTGATCGCAAAGGCCAGGGAAGAGAAGTGATGGGTGATTCTACAGGTTCTATGTTCATTTTCTTCCTGATAATCATAGCGGTCTATGTTGCAGGTGCAACGATCTATACGGTTATTGAAAAAATTAGGAAGAAGAGGAGAGAAAAATGACTGATATCATCATACTTCTGATTGTTGCAGTGCTTATGATCCTTGCAGCAAGAGGTGCATCAAAGCATTTCAAGGGCGAAGGCTCCTGCTGTCAGTCTTCTTCTCCTGTCACGTCCGTGACAGTGAAAAAACTGGATAATGTCACATCCTCACTCCGCCTGACTGTCAAAGGCATGCACTGCCAGCACTGCGAAGACAGGGTGAGAAAGGCATTGGACAGTATCGAGGGTGCCGCTGTAAGCAGCATAAACCACAATGCAGGTCTTGTGATCCTCTCATGCAACAGGCCGCTTTCGCAGGATCTTCTAAAAAAGGTGATTCAGGCAGAAGGCTATTCTCTTGTGAAGGTTGAGAGTATCTGATTTGCCATTTTTTGTATCCATAGTGTTTTGTTTTCTCAGGGCCGGATGATCCGGTCCTGAGATTTTCCCATGTTGACATGAAGAGGAAAAATGAAGTAGCAGGAAGAATATGAAAGATAAGTACAAGGGAATTTTCCTTATAATCCTCTCAGCCTTCTGTTTCGCGCTGATGAATATGTTCGTTCGCCTTGCAGGCGATCTTCCCTCAATTCAGAAAAGTTTCTTCAGGAATTTCATTGCGGCGATATGTGCTGCTTTCATGCTCATGAAAAGCGGAGCTTCCTTCCGCTGGAATAAGGGAAATCTTCCCGATCTTCTTGTGCGTGCAGTTGCCGGAACGGTTGGGATTCTATGCAACTTCTATGCCGTTGATCATCTGGTTTTATCCGATGCTTCCATGCTGAACAAGATGAGTCCGTTCTTTGTGATTGTATTCAGCATCTTCATTCTCAAGGAGAGAGTGACTCCTGTTCAGGTGCTCTGTGTGGCAGGTGCGTTCCTGGGGTCCCTGCTTGTCATAAAACCGACATTCGCGAATGCAGATCTCTTCGCATCTGTCCTCGGTTTCATCGGAGGCCTTGGTGCAGGGCTTGCATACACTTTTGTCCGCAAGCTCGGAACAAAAGGTGAGAACGGAAACAGGATTGTATTCTTTTTCTCTGCATTTTCATGTCTTGTGACGTTGCCGTTCCTCGTCTTTGACTACCATGCGATGAGTATTTCCCAGATTGGGATTCTCCTTCTTGCAGGACTTTCCGCGGCGGGCGGGCAGTTCTCCATTACCGCTGCCTACACTTACGCACCCGGCAGGGAAATTTCCGTCTATGATTACAGTCAGATCATTTTCTCGGCTCTGCTGGGTTACATCATGTTCTCCCAGATTCCTGATATATGGAGCATTGCCGGCTACATCATAATCTGCCTTATGGCTGTTCTGATGTTCCTCTACAACAACAGAAGGATTGTGCAAGAGCAGAACTGCTGAAGCTGTACTCTGCAGAGACTTGGACTGATGTGCCCTGCGAGGGAGAGTCAGTCTTTTTCTCCTTCCTCGCTTTTCTCATGCAGCTTCTGGCTTGCCGCCTGCATCTTGAGCCGTCCTTCTCTTTTGAGCTCACCTTCCGTAAGAGCCTGTATCTTCTGGCATGGACGCCCGGCAGTGAACTGCCGTATCATGCAGTCTGTTTCCTCTGTGCCGTTTGCATGCGGATATAATGCGAAACCGTGGACGGTGTCCTTTATCTCCACATAGTGTGCAACAGATCCTGCTGCATTGAGCGCTTCGGCATATAATCTTCCGTCATCCTTAAGCGGATCAAACTCGGCACCGATGATAAGAGTGTCTGGCTGACGTGAGAGATCGGGAGAAAGCAGAGGAGAGAACAGCGGGGAGAGAATGTCTTTCGGTTCTCTCTGGTAGCTGTTGACGTAGAACTGCATCTGCTTTTCAGAAAGAGTCGGGCTGTCGGCGTACTGGCTGAAGGATTCTGTCCTGAGCCTGCCGTCAGTACAGGGATAGATAAGTATCTGCCCGGACGGCATTGTGGCTTTCCTGTCACGGGCAAGCAGAGAGACACCTGCACAAAGCGTTCCTCCTGCCGAGTCTCCGGCAAGGAAGACCCTGTCGGGGTCAACCTTCCAGTATTTTATGCCCTGCAGTGCCCACAGATATGTGTCATAGCAGTCCTCCACCGCAGTCGGGAACTTGTATTTAGGTGCAAGGCGGTAGTCAACCAGCAGCACGCATGCTCCTGTGATGTATGCAAGGTGGCTGCAGTAGAGTCCGTACATGTCCATGTTGCCGAACACCCAGCCGCCGCCGTGGAAATATATGATCATGGGTTTGAGACTTGTCAGGGTAAGGTCTTCAAGGGAATTGAAAAAGTAGGCTGTGACCGCTCCTTCATTTACCGGAACTATATATGTTGTTTTTGAGATTTTTCTTGCTGGTTTGTTGAGAAGCTTTCTTGCGAGACGGGATGACGGGACGCTTTTCGTGTTCATCGCCTCGATTCTTTCAGGTGTGAGCTTGTCCACATCCCTCTCCACGAAGAGGCCCGAGACCTGAATAATCTTCTGCATCTTTCTTGATAGCGGATATTTATCACTCATATTAGGGATTATAAAACAGGGAAACAATTCTGTTGCAATAGAAAAGTTCATAAAATTGCTTTATTTGGTACAAAATTGTGTAATTCTAGTCAAATGTATGGGAGGTTTATGAATTTATCCCATACATTCTGTTTTTAATATGAATGATTATTTTTGTATTGGGTAAGGGAATCTCTGTTTATGAGTTCTGTTTCCAATAAAATAGGTTGTTGAACCATATGTGGTGACGCCATTCTCTCTATTAGCATTTCAGATGCCGTAAATCCAAGTTTGAAACAAGGTTGATTTACTGTTGTTATGGAAGGAATACTGACTCCTGTTATATCTATATTATCAAAACCTACAATGCCTAATTCATCTGGAACTTTTATGTTAAATCTACTTGCAGCTTTTAATGCTGATATTGCAAATACATCAGAGGCACAGAATAATGCATTGGGTCTGTTTGCTGAATTACAAAGAAGCTGACAGAGAGCAGAGTAGGCAATATCGTATCCTATATCAGGGAGGAATATTTTCCAGTGGTAAGGTAAGAAAATATTTTCTTCTTGTAAGGCCTTTTCGAATCCTTTCAGTCTTTCCTGTGCATAATTGAAATTTGCGGGTCCATTGACTATTGCTATTTTATCATAGCCGCAGGCAATGATTTGTTTTGTCGCGTTATATGCTGAGGCAAAGTCATTTATGCTTGTATACGGAACAGAAGAGTCTTTATTGTATTCACTGCATTGTACAACCGGGATTTCTGTATCAAGAGAATTCAATAAACCAGCTTCCATTCGTCCACTTAAGTTTATGACTCCCATTGCTTTTGTTTCTTTGCACAGGTTTAAGAAAGATTCATATGTAGAGGCTTTCAAAGAACCAATATGAAGCAAGACATTGTATTCATGCGAGTTCATAGAAGTTTTAATGCCATTTAAGACTTCGTTATAGAAGGGGTTATTGATAGAGGGAACAACAACAATTACAAGTTTGTTGTTTTCAGGTTTGCTGCACAAATCTGAATTATATCCCATTTGATTTAATGTTTTTTGAACGAGCTCTCTAGTTTCTGGTTTTACAAGATCGGGATGATTTATTGTTCTTGATACAGTTGCTGGCGATATATTCAGTTTTTCTGCAATTAATCCAACAGGAATTTTATTTCGCTTCATTTGAAACCCTCTTACTGGTAAATAGAATAGCATTAACATATATTTAATGCAAATGAAATTTCATGAAATATTTCAGAAAAAATTATTATAAATTTTTCTTTACAGCTGAAAATAACAGGTTTATAGTCTAATCAAAAGGAAAATGAAATAAGAAGAAAATTATTTCAGAAACATTTCAAAACAAAAGGAGAAAAACTGCTATGAAAAAAGTTTTGGCCGCTATCTTGATTTGCCTGTTGTCTTGTTCCTTCGTTTTTGCCTCAGGTTCTCAGGAAGATTCCGGCAAGACTCGTGTCGGTATTTCCATGTTTGTCATGGATGCTGGCATGACTGAATTGTCTGCAATCATGAGAACTCAGCTTGAAGCAGCTGGCTATGAAGTATATGTAACAAGCGCAGACTCACAGATGAACAAACAGATTTCTGATATTGAGGATCTTGTGACAAGAGGTTGTAAAATTATCTGGGCACAGGGCTTTGATAAGGATGCTATCACAGCAGCATTTGAATATGCGATAGATAATGGTGTTATGATAGCGTCTTCAGGTGAAGTAAGTACAGATGCATTTACTTATATGTATTTTAATGCTTCAGATGAAGAGACTGGACTTATTCAGGCAGATTGGTTCACGGAAAACTATCTTTCAAAGAATCCAGATCATGTGTATAAAATCGCCATCTGTAATGGTACCCTTTCAACCAGTGGTGGTTATGGACGCTATATGGGTGTGATCCATGGGTTGGAAAACAGCGGCTATACAAATTATGAGATCGTAACTACTCAGGACTGCAATTATATTACAGAAACTGCTCAGGCTTGGGCAGAAGGTCTTATGATTTCTCATCCGGAAATTGAAGTGATTTTCTGTGCAAATGATGATATGGCTCTTGGTGTCACAAATGCAATTGACGCAGTTGGCAGAACAGGAGAAATCGTTGTTCTCGGTACAGATGGTATGGATGTAGGCCTCACTCTTGTTGAAGAAGGTAAAATGGATTTTACAGTTAAGCTCAATGTTTCTGCAATTGGTGAGGGAATGGCACAGTCAATGATAGACTGTCTTAATGGAACACTTGAAATTGGAGAAGATAAAACAGTTTACGGAAATCCTGATCTGCTGTATTCAAGAGTTGATAAGACAAACTATCAAGAATTTATCTAATTAATTTCACTTAAAATACTTAGTTCTTAATTTGTAATGCCCCTGCACGGCAGGGGCAGAGAAAAGTCATTCTTTAGGGAGATACTGAAATGAAAGATAAGGTCCTTCTATCTGTAAAAGGAGTATCTAAAAGCTTTATCGGTGTAAAAGCTGTTGACAATGTGAACCTTGAAGTGATGGAAGGCGAGGTTCATGGTGTTGTCGGTGAAAATGGAGCAGGCAAGTCAACGCTTATGAATTTGATATTCGGCATGTTGAAACGCGATTCAGGATCAATATTCTTTGATGGACAAGAAGTTAATTTCAAAGGTCCTGCGGATGCTCTGAAAGCCGGAATCTCAATGATCCATCAGGAAAGCAGCTTGGTCCAGCAATTCACAGCCAGTGAGAATATCTGGCTCGGTATGGAAGAACGCTTCATGAAGAATGGAATCATAAACAATAGGGCCAGAGATGAAGCTACCCAGGCACTTTTTGATGAATTCAAACTTGATACACTCAAGTATAATATGCTGATAAGTGAAAGTTCTATTGCATCCTGCCAGATGGTAGAAGTAATACGTGCCGTTGCTGGAAATGCAAAACTTATAATTATGGATGAACCGACTTCATCATTGTCGGAAAAAGAGGTTGCAGTACTTTTCAGAATTATCAGACAGCTTGTGGAAAAAAACGTTGCTGTAATATATATATCACATAAACTTGATGAAGTTCTGACAATATGTGACAGAGTATCTGTTTATAGAGACAGCAAATATATTACGACAGCAAATGTTGGTGATATTAATAGACATCAGCTTGTCTCATTTGTTGTAGGTCGGGAACTCAACAACTTATATCCCAAAGAACAATCTGAAATTGGGGAAACTGTATTGGAGGTAAAAAAACTTACCAGATATGGCAAGTTCCGTGATGTTTCTTTCTCGTTGCATAAGGGTGAGATCCTGGGATTTGCAGGTCTTCAGGGAGCAGGACGCAGTGAGGTCGCTGAATGTATTTTCGGTATTGAAAAGGCAGATGAGGGAGAAATTCTGATTGATGGAAAATCAGTAAGGATTAAATCACCTTCAAATGCTATTCAGCATGGTCTTGGAATGGTGACCGAAGACAGATTGAGGAGCGGGATCATTGCTCAGCTATCTGTACTTTGCAATATGACCCTGGCAAAGCTGGAGAAGTATTGTTCCAAAGGATTGAAAATAATTAACAGGAAAAAGGAAATTTCTGCTGTTGATGAGAATATCAAGACTCTTCAGATAAAGGTCAATAATCGCAATCAGACAATTGATTCTCTTTCAGGAGGAAATCAACAGAAGGTTATCATAGGCCGGTGGACATTAAGTACTCCTAGAATTCTGATTCTCGATGAACCGACCAGAGGTATCGATGTCGGGTCAAAAAGTGAAATTCATAAACTTATGGGACACTTCGTGAAAATGGGAATGAGCATAATCCTGATTTCTTCCGAGATGGAAGAAGTTCTTGGTATGGCTGATAGGATCATCATCATGAGGGATGGCCAGGTCGTTCATACGTGTGCGAGGGAAGACGCTACACAGGAAATTCTAGGATCTTATGCATTAGGTTAAGTGGAGGAGAAATGAAAAACGTTAAATTTAATACTGAGAAAATCGCAACATTTGCACTTAATAACAAAGCTTTGATTTTGCTTTTGGTTATATCAATTATTCTATCTATTGCATCGCCATTCTTTTTGACGGGTGCTAATTTGATTAATGTTGTCCGGCAGGCATGTGTTCTTGCAATAATGGGTATCGGCTTTACGCTTTTACTTTCTTCTGGAAGCATGGATTTGTCAGTCGGTAATCTTATGGCCATGATCGGTGTTGTAATGGCTCTTATGGATAAAGCTGGTTATCATCCGACTCTCATTGTGGGTGTTGGTCTGCTGGTTGGTATAGGCGGTCTGTGTTTCAATACATTTCTTGTACAAACATTTGATCTTCCCGGTTTTATCTTGACTCTTGCTACTGGTTATATTTTCACTGGCATAATGTGGCTTATTTCAGGAGGACAGTCTCCTGCTGGAATCAATGACTGGTTCAAGTTCATTGGACAGGGAACTGTATTGGGTATTCCGCTACAGATTTATTTGATGGTCATTATAGCCATTATATTTACTTTTCTCATCAAGAAAACTGAGTTCGGACGGCACAGCTTAGCAATGGGTGGAAACCTGAAAGCTGCAAGAATATGTGGAATAAATATTAACAAGAATAAGTATATCATTGCTGCAATCATGGGAGCATGTACAACAGTCGCTGCAATGGTTACAACAGGTAGGGCGGCTTCTGCCCAGCTGAGTGCCGGTACTGATACCGCAATGGATACAATTGCTGCTGTAGTTATTGGAGGAACTCCAATGAGCGGCGGTATTGCAAATGTTCCAGGTACAGTCATTGGATGTCTGCTTATTCAGGTTATTTCCAACGGCCTTAATCTTCTTGATGTCAATTCAAACTGGCATAAAGTTGCAAAAGGTGTCGTTATCATTGTGGCAATTATTCTTGATGTTAAAGGTACTGATATCATCAACAAGCTCAGAGTTAAGAATCAGGACAAAAAAGCAAATTAAAGAAAGGAGTTATAGATATGAGAAATGTGAAAGCTTTGTTTCATGTTAATTTCCCGACTAATAACTGGGATAAGATGGTAGATTTTTATGTTAATGTATGCGGGTTTGATCAGGCATTTGTAATCAGTCTAGCAGATATGAGCAAAATGTTTGGGAAACCCTATACGAAAGAAGATGAGAACACCCCGAAGATCTCTTACATCAGAGTAAGCCCTGATTCTTATATTGAACTGAATAATCTTACTCCGGAAGGAGTGAAAGTTACTCAGAGCAAAACTTCTGCTTTTCATCATATTGCTTTCCTTACAGATGATATTGAGCGAACTGCAAAAAGGTTCAGGGAAAAAGGTCATCCGTTATTCAATAATCCTATCGAAAAGAAACCTGTAACCGAATTTCATAAGGGCGAGGACGGTTGTCTTATTGCTTGGAGCGAAGATCCCGATGGCCATTTCATCGAGATAATGCAGCAGAGCGGAGATTCTATGCAGGAAAGATTTGAAAGGAAAAACCCAATTGAGGAATAAAGAGGAGAAGAAAAATGAGAGAATTTAAAAAATTTTTCCATCTGGCATTACATGTTACAGATCTCGATAAATCAATAGATTTTTATAAAAGGCTCGGATGTGAATATATGTTTACGTTAAAGCTTGACGATGGGAGGCCTTGGCTTGCTTATGTAAGACTGAATAAAGATCAGTATTTAGAACTTTTTCAGATTTATGAAGATCATCCTCTGACGCCGAGAGAAAAAAAGATCACTCAGGAGAGCGATGATTTCTTTGGACATCTTTCATTCCTTGTACCTGATATTTATAAAGCAGCAAAAGATTGGGCTGCTGCAGGTTGTCCTCTTGTATATGCACCTTTCAGACCTGAAATCGTACCTCTTGATGATATTTCAGGTGTGCACTGGGCCGCGGGGGCAGCAGATAGGAACTGGATATGCTGGATTCAGGATCCTGACGGAAACTGGATCGAAGTAATGGAAGAAAGAGAAGACAGCTATCAGAAAGTCTTTGAAGAAACTCATCCATGGTAAATGAAGTAAGGAGGTAAAATGTTTAGATCGGCTGTAGTTGGCGCAGGTTTCATTGGCAAAGCTCATATTGAGGCAATCCGTCGTCTGGGGAATGTCGAGATTGTTGCCTTATGCGATGAAGATGATGCGCAGAAGAAAGCAGCGGACTGTTGTATTTCCAAATCATATTCGGATTTCAGGCAGCTGCTTGAAAATGAAGAACTTGATGTCGTTCATATCTGCACTCCTAATAATACGCATTATGAAATTGCAAAAGCATGTATCCTGAAGGGTGTCAATTTTATATGCGAAAAACCTTTTACTATGACTGTTGAACAGGCAGAAGAACTCGTCCAACTTGCTAACGAGAAACATGTGAAAGGTATGGTCAATTTTCATAATCGTATGTATCCGATGGTTAATGAAATCAGGCAGATGATCAAGAATGATGAACTTGGAGCATTGTTTTCCGTGCATGGAGAATATGTTCAGGATTGGCTTCTGTATGACACAGATTATTCTTGGAGGCTTGATTCAAGTCAGGTCGGAAAAACCAGAGCCATATCTGATATAGGATCACATTGGTTTGATTTGGTTGAGTTTGTGACAGGAGACAGGATTGTTTCCCTTTCTGCAAATTTCAGAACAGTGTTCAATAAGAGAAAAAAGCCAACAAACAATGTTCAGACCTTTACCAAAGGTGCTGGCTCTGACTTCTCGGAAGTCGATATTGATACAGAAGACATCGCAACGGTGATGTTTAAGATGGCAGGTGGTGCTATTGGTTCGTTCATTGTATCTCAGGCTTTTTCCGGAAGAAAGAATACTACGGTTGTGAATGTTGCTGGTAGTAAGGAATCTGCAATATGGACAAGTGAGGATCTTAATAACCTTTATATTGGTTTGAGAGATGAAGCGAACAGAATTTTGACAAAAGATGCATCGTTGATGCATGGACATTCATCTTCTCTTGTTTCTTATCCAAGCGGGCATATTGAAGGTTTTCCCGATGCGTTTAAACAGGGATTCAAACAGTTTTACAGCAGTTTGAACAGTGAAGGGGAATACGATTATGCGACTCTTGAAGATGGATTGAGAGAGATGAAACTGAATGATGCTGTGTACCTGAGCAATCAGAAACAGACATGGATCGATGTATAGGAGGAAAAATGAAACTGGGACTGATAACATCGATTTTTGAAAAGTATAATTTGGAACAAGTGCTGAATTTTGCATGTAAAAACGGACTTGAGTGTTTAGAAATAGCATGCTGGCCGAATGGAAAAGCTGAAAGAAGATATGCAGGGACATCGCACATTGATGTTGAGAATCTTGATAAAGCCGAAGCAAACAGGATCCTAGCCTTGTGTAGAGATAAGGGTGTAGAAATTTCTGCTCTTGCCTATTATCCGAATACGATGGACAGCAATCTGGAAAAGAGGAAGGCTGCAATTGATCATCTGTATGCAGTGATTGATGCTTCTGCTATGTTGGATGTGAATCTTGTAACAACTTTTATTGGTAGGGACCAGAGGAAAACGGTTGAGGAAAATCTTGAATTATTCTCTCAGATCTGGCCTCCGATAATTTCCTATGCGGAAAACAAGGGTGTCAGAATTGCCATTGAGAATTGTCCTATGCTTTTTGGTCCAGATCAGTGGCCTGGTGGGCAGAATTTGTTCACTACACCAGTTTTGTGGAAAAAAATGTTCGATATAATTCCGAATACGAATTTTGGGATTAATTATGATCCGTCCCATTTTATCTGGCAGATGATTGATTATATTCAGCCGATATATGAATTCAATGACCGGATTTTCCATGTTCATATAAAGGATATCAAATTGTACCCGGAAAAACTACATAGAGTAGGAGTCATGGCTTATCCTCTTGATTTTATGGCACCTAAACTTCCTGGTCTTGGTGATGTTGACTGGGGTGCATATATATCTGCACTCAAAGATATCGGCTATGACGGATATATCTGTCTTGAAATTGAAGACAGGGCTTTTGAGGACTCTCTTGATAGTATTGAGAAATCCATCATCTTAGCGGCACGCTATATGAGGCAGTTTGTAATCTAGGTGAAACTTATGCATAGAGATCTGAAAATAGCGGGAATTCTGGCTGTTGCACTGGCCTTGTCTTTTTCAAGTGCTATTTCAACAATTCTTAGCGGTATCGGACAAGCCTTCTCCGACGCAAGTGCGAGTCAAGTGCAGGGTGTATATTCAATAATAAGTCTTGGCGCTATCCCTGTAATTCTTCTTGGCGGCGTTATTGCCACTAAAATAAATAAGAAGGCAATTGCACTTTTTGCTCTTTTTATGATTCTTGCTGGTGGAATTACTGGTTACTTGGGGTTTCAATATTTATCAGTTCTCTATGTTTCATCAATGCTGATCGGAGGTGGAATAAATTTAGGACAGACAATGCTGTTCAGCATTATTTCTGAGGAGTATGACGGGCATGATAAAGCTTTCTGGGGCGGAATCGGAGGTGCCGCTTTTAGTGTTTCCGGTGTGTTTTATGCTTTATTAAGCGGTACGGTTGCAGACCATTATGGATGGCATTATGCATATTTACTGTCTTTAGTTACGGTTTTATGGATAGCCTTGGCTGCAATTTGCCTGCCCAGACGTAAAGTCATAATCCATGCTGACGATTCTGGTAGTAATGTCAGATTCTCAATTTCATTTCGCTTCATATTTTATGTGATTTTGGGTGCTTTGTTCATGTTGGCTTACAATGCATACAACACGAATGTTGCCTCTCTTGTGACAGAAAGAAATTTAGGCGGTGCATCCGAAGCCAGTCTCGCTGTTTCTTTTTCTGTTTTCGCTGGAATTCCGGCTGGATTGCTCTGCGGCTGGCTGTTCAACCGGGTTCACAATCATTTTATGAGTGTGGCTGTAGCTTTTCTTGCTGGTGGATTACTGATTACTGCAGTAAGTAATAGCCTTGTTATTCTTTGTATCGGTTCGTTCTTTGTTGGTGTTGGAAATGGTTTCAGGATTCCGGGCAATACTGTTGTTATTTCAAGTATGTTCCACACGAAATACAACGCTCTTGGAATTGGTATTTACAATGCAGTCGGGTGTATAAGCGGCTTTCTTGCCCCATATATACTCAATTGTTTAGCTGATTCATCAGAATCTTTGCCGGAATCATGTTTGTTATGGTCGTCTTTGTTTGCGGCTATTGCGGTTGCCGGGCATATTTTCGATGGGTGTGTTCTGGCTCCGAATAAAAAAGGAGGATATTAAATGGATGATGTTTTTGAGAAAAGAAAATTTGTCATCTGCGAAGAAAGTCTTGAAAATGTAATTCAGGATGGAAAACAGATTGGGTTTTCGCTTAAACTTCGCATCCCTGAGTACAGAGGTCTTCCTCTAGCTCTCATCGGTGGGATAAGGATTTTTATTGATGGGAATCTGATTCCGGAAGAAATGATATCAATCACTTCTGACGGTGCGACATTTAAATGGAGTGAGATTTCAACTGTCCGCAGTGTGTATTGGTTATATGAGGAACCAGCACTAATCACAGTTATTGATAACAAAGGTCTTAGCAAAGGTACACATAAAGTAGGGGCATATGTTGAAGTCAGAATCAGTTATATGCCACCCGGAATATTTGCAGGCGAAGAACGTGAAATGGAGGTGAGAAATGCCGATTAAATTAGGGATGACAAGTTATTCTTTTCAAGATGAACTTGCAATAGGTCTTATGTCTCTTGAAGATACGATGGCAGCTCTTGCTGCAATCGGAGGAACAGGTTACGAGGCAATTTTGGAACAAGTTCTTCCTAAAGGGAATTTTATGAATCTTTCTGATTCATTTGTATCGTATTGGAATGAGCTGCTTGCAAAGTACTCTCTTGAGGCGACTTGTGCAGATATTTTTGATGATTTCAATTTGTATCGGAACAGGACTCTTTCAGAAAAAGAGCAACTTGAATATATCGTACATTATCTTAAAGTTGCAAATCGTCTTGGGTTTAAAACTATACGTGTATTGTGTAATACTCCAATTTCTGTACTTGATAAAGCCCTTCCGATTGCAGAAGATCTTAATTTAAAATTGGGCCTTGAAATTCATGCGCCGCTTTCTATGAAGACTCAGTGGGCATTAAACTGGCAAGAACTTTTGTATAAGAAAAATGCAAAGAATGGTGGATTCATCCCTGATTTTGGAATTTTTGGTTTAAGACCTCTTACATTGAATGTTGCACGTGCGATAAGGAATGGTGCCAATCCTGAAATCTGCGATTTTATTGTGGAAGAGTATAAGAAAAATGCAAAAAAGCGGGCGGAAACAGGGGAAATAATTGCAAGCGCAACTGCAGAAGAGATGCTTGATAATGGTCCTGCAGGATCTAAAGAACTTGCTGAAAAAGTTCTAAAAATGGGGGGCGGAAAAGAGGAACTTGCTCTTGTGAATGCACGTCTTTGTTATGACAATCCCCTCTGGCTTGTTGAGGTACTGGATCTCATTATTCATGTGCATGGTAAGTTTTATGATATGGTGGAAGATGGGAAAGGCGGTTATACAGATCCGAATATTGATACTGAAACTGTCATCCGTGTACTTAGAGATAATGGTTATGACGGTTATATATCATCTGAATATGAAGGCTCTCATCTTCAGCGAGAACCGTCTTTGGATATCTCATATGATTCAATTGAGCAGGTTAGACGCCATCATGTCATGATCCGCAATGTACTTACGGAACCTTATAAAGGACTTTTAATTAAATATGATAAAGAAAGGAGAAATAAAAAATGAAAGACAAAGTTTATTCACAAGTTTATTCTATTTTGAAAACAAGTAGAGAAGGTGTTCTTGACGCTATCAAAGGGCTTGCTGATATTGGCTGGGATGGTATTGAGGCAATGGGTACAAATACTGGTGGACTTTCTAAAGATGATTTCCATAAGTTTATAAATGACCTTGGAATCAGGATAATTTCGTTTCACAGTTTGAGAGATGACTATGATCGTGAATTTGCCCAAGAATTTGGAGCAAAGTATACGGATGTGCGCCCTGCACATGATCTTATTACAGTGGATCAATGTAAGAGAAGTGCCGAGCAACTTACAAAAGATTGCGAATATCTCAAAAAATTTGGATTGATCGGTATTGTCCACAATCATGCAACGGAATTCTGGCCTGTTGAAGATGATCCAGATCATAACACAGCTTATGATTTGCTCATAAGATATACTGATCCAGATATTGTAAAATTTGAGCTTGATGTTGGCTGGGCTATGAGAGCTGGCATTAATTGTGGTGACTTGATTAGAAAGTATCCAGGAAGATTTCCTGTCTTGCATGTTAAAGAATGTAATGAAGTTGGAAAAACATATGAAGACCTAGAACATTTCCCGAGGAAGGTGATGGAGATGATGCCTCCTAAGCCTGCAGCAGCAGATGATTCAAAGTTCATCAAAGGAGCTCCTACATTTACAGATGAGCAATTCAAAATTCTTAAAGATAGTAGAAAATGGAATGTAGCGCTTGGGGAAGGGTTGTGCGATTGGGTTGATATTAGAAATGCTGCAGAATCCCAGCCTGGTGGGTGTGATGCTTATATAAGTGAGAGAGAATACTTCGGCCCACATGGAAATGAAGAAGATCCTTTTGTATGGGCAAAACGTGACTATGATTTCCTTAGATCTCTTTAATTGGTCTCCTTTTTAGAATATATCTCGGTATAGACGGACAGCATGTTAATAAAGCATTGCTGTCCAATTTATTATATTTGGACTAATTACATTTGGTTTCGTTTTAGTAATTTCGACTTATGATATTAAGTTGGTAAATGGTTACTCTTTTTGAATTACAACCTAATTAATATCTATTATATTAATAAGTAAGCATCGCTTATTTTCCTTTCTTTGCAATCTGGGGGAAAAAGTTGCAGCGAGGCTGTGTTTTCTCTTTGTTAATTTTCTCCTTAGACAATATAATTTACAGGTAATGCATATCAGAAGGAAGGTAAATTTATGAAGAAAATATTGTTTGTGGCATCTGAATGTGTGCCGTTCGTCAAGACCGGCGGACTTGCAGATGTCGTAGGCTCTCTGCCGAAGGCTTTCAGTAAGGACGATTATGATATAAGGGTGATGATCCCTGACTATCATGCAATAAAGCCCGAATACAGGGACAAGATGGAAACCATCTATTATTTCCAGATGGACAACAGAATCTATGTAGGCGTCAAGAAGCTTGAGCATGACGGAATCACATACTATTTCATCGATAATGAACAGTATTTCTCAGGTCTTGTCCCATATTACGATATGTTCCAGGATCTGGAAAGATTCGCATATTTTTCAAAGGCATGCCTGTCTTCTCTTCCGCTGATCGGTTTCCGTCCTGACATAATCCACTGCCATGACTGGCAGGCATCCCTTGTGCCCGTATACCTTAATACTGTTTTCCAGGGAGATCCGTTCTTCAGGGGAATAAGGACAATAATGACGATCCACAACCTCCGTTTCCAGGGGACGTGGAATGTTGGACATATAAGATGGGTATCCGGTCTGCCTGATGAATGTTTCACTCCGGGCAAGCTTGTCAGCCCTTATCAGGATACGACAATCCCGCAGAGTGAGTGGAACTGTTCGATGCTGCGCGGAGGTCTTGTGTATTCCGACTACATCACAACAGTAAGCAATACCTACTCATGGGAAATACAGACTCCCAACTTCGGTGATGGTCTTGATGATATTCTCAAGTGGAGACATGAGAGACTTTGGGGAATCATCAACGGTATTGATTATGTTGAGTGGAACCCTGCGACTGACAAGAAGATCAGCACGAATTATTCCGTGAAAGATTTCAGAACAAAAAGGGGTGCGAACAAGAAGGCGCTGCAGGCTGAACTCAATCTGCCTCAGGAAGAGAATGCGCTCATGCTCGGTCTGGTCTCAAGACTTACCGACCAGAAGGGGCTTGATCTCGTAGACGGCATAATGGACAGGCTGTGCTCACTCAATGTGCAGCTCGTGGTGCTCGGAACAGGAGCCTCGAATTACGAGAACATGTTCCGCTATTACGCATGGAAGTATCCGGGAAAGGTGAGTGCGAACATCTGCTACTCGGATGCACTTGCACATAAGATATATTCATCTGCCGATGCATTCCTTGTGCCTTCTGCATTTGAGCCGTGCGGTCTCACTCAGCTCATAAGCCTGCGCTACGGTGCTGTTCCTATCGTTCATGAGACAGGAGGACTCAAGGACACTGTCAAACCTTACAACCCGATGAACAACACCGGAACCGGATTCTCCTTTGCCGGATACAGCCCTGATGAACTTCTGGGAAGAGTCCAGCATGCACTTTTTGTCTACAATATGGAGAGGGAACACTGGGATCAGATGGTTGAGCGCGGTATGAATGAAGACTGGTCATGGAACAACTCTTCCAAGATTTACATGGATCTCTATTCCAGAATGTGACAATTTACAGCAATTCAGATCAGCTCCCGGACCGCAACCCGGGAGTTTTTTAATGATATTCCGAAATATAGAATTTAAATATGAATATAAAATACCGTAATAGGTATGAATATTGATATTACTATTATCTAATCTTCTTTCTCTGCAGTTCAGGTTGTTTCTCTTTCAACAAGAGTTGAATTGAAAACAAGGTTTTTGACTGTCCTTCTTTCGGCTTTTGATTCAATATCCTTGATTATTATTTCGGCTGCGGTCTCTCCGATTTCACCTGCCGGCACCTCAATCGCTGTCATTGCGGTTTCAAGAAAGCCTCCCAGTCTTATACCGGTGAGCGACATCACCCTTATATCTTCAGGGATCCTCTTTCCTCTCTGTGTCAGCTCCCTTATCGCTCCGATACCCTGGGCATCAACAGAAGCCAGAAGACCGTCGAGGGCAGGGTACTGGTCAATGAGCTTGTCAGCGCAGTTCATGCCGTAATGCACTTTGTTCGGATTGGATTCATCCATCACGACAATTGGCTCAAGTCCCAGCTCCCTGACGGCTTTCATGTATCCTGCATACCTTTCCTTGTAAGGGTGGAGGGAAAGGTTTCCTATTATGAGACCGATGTTCCTGCAGCCTTTCATATGGAGAAACCGCACGGCCTCATATCCTGTTGTGTAATAATCTGAGATGATGCTGCTCAGGCTTTCATCCTGTTTTCTCACAGCCTGCAGTATGCACACACCTTCATTCTTTATTTCCCTTATGAGCTTGTTGTTCTTTCCTGTTGAAGAAATGACGATCCCGTCAACCGTGCCGCCTCTCAGGCGCTCGAGGATTTCCTTTTCCTGCTGCACATCATCATCGCTTACGCATATGAGGCACTCGTAGTTCATTTTTCTTGCCGCTTCCGAGAAAGGTGCGATCATATCTGAATATATTGTTATGGCTATGCGCGGGACGACAAAGGCTATTGTGTGCTTTTTCCCCTGTCTGAGGCCTTTCGCAAGAATGTTCGGATGATAGCTCAGTTCTTCGACAGCCTCGATTATTCTTTTCTTTGTCTCCTCGTGCACATAGCCTTTGTTGTTCAGTGCCCTTGATACCGTGCTTATGTCCACATTGGCAAGTTTTGCCACATCTTTTAATGTTGCCATTGCTTTTTCCTTTGTTTTTACAAACGTTTGTATTTATTTTATGCAAAGTTTTGCAGATTTGCAATTAAAGGAAACGTCAAACCCTGCAATATTTTGGCGATTTCAATTTTCTTTTGACAGGATGCCTGAAAGCTGATGAGAATAAAATCGTAAAGTTAATACAAACGTTTGCACAAGGCGGACAGGTCCCGGGAGTCCATCCGGAGTGCAAAGGCCGAAATCAAGAAAAGGAGAATGACAAATGGCTAAAGTTAAGAATTTCAAGACAATTTTCCCAGCAGTATCAGTACCTCTCAATGAGGACTATTCAATCAACGAAGAGGAATTCAGAGTATACCTGCGCTGGATCAAGAGCTTCTATGATCAGGGAATTCAGGGTATAGTCGTCAACGGACATACAGGTGAGATCACAGGCCTCAGAAGAGCTGAGAGAAAGAGAGTCATCGAAATTGCAAACGAAGAAGTCGGCGACAAGATGACAATCGTCAGCGGCATCAACTGTGAGAACACAATCGAGTCAATCGAGATGGCTGCTGAAGCAAAGGCTGCCGGTGCAGATGCCATCCTTCTCATGCCTCCTCACATGTGGCTGCGCTTCGGCATGCACAAGGATGCTCCGTTCAACTACGTGAAGGAAGTTGCCGAAGGTGCCGACATCGATATCGTCATCCACCTCTATCCTGCTACAAGCAAGGCTTTCTATCCTGTTGAGACCCTCATCAAGATGTGCAAGGAAATCGATCACGTCAAGTGTATCAAGATGGGTACAAGAGTCACATCAATCTACGAGCATGATGTCAGACTCCTCCGCCAGGAATGCCCGGACATTTCTCTCATCACATGTCATGATGAAACACTCTGTGTGAGCTGGTTCCCCGGAATGGACGGTGCTCTCATCGGTTTCGCAGGATGTGTTCCTGAACTCATCTGCCCGGCATGGGACGTATTCAGCCATCCGGATAAGCACACTCTCAAGGAAGCTCAGGACTGGTCCAACAGAATCTACTATATCTCTCAGGCAATCTACGGCGGCGGACAGCCTTCAGGTGAAGCTCATGCACGCCTTAAGGAAGCTCTCTACCAGAGAGGTGTCTTCTCCAACGCCATCATGAGAAAGCCGGTTCTTCCTCTTGATGATGAAGAGAAGGCATGGGTTGCACTCGGACTTGAGAAGAGTCAGCTCGGCAAGGTGGATATGTCAAAGTACAGTAAGTAAACCAAACTGATTCGTTCGATCCGCCCTGATAGTCTATTACTCACTTCTATCAGGGCGTATTTTCAAAAAGGAGACGGTTTTACAATCGGAAAACTATGAGTAATACAAAAAAAGAGGAAAATTTTGATCCTTCAAAAGTAGAGAAACTCTCTTTTAAGGAAATACTTAAGAAAATAGGTCCGGGTATCATTCTCAGCGGTATCGTCATCGGACCGGGTGCCATCACGACAGCTGCAAACCTCGGTGCATCATACGGCTACAGCCTCATGTGGATTTACCTCCTGGTAGGTTTCATGGGAAGCGTGTATGTTCTCACCACATACCGTCTGGCAATGCTCACAGGCATGCCGACACTCCATGCGATAAGAAAATACTACGGCAAGTTTGCCGCCGGTTTCACCGGTTTTGCCCTGTTCCTTACCTGTGTGTTCTTCACAATGGGCAATATTTCGGGTTCCGGTACCGGTCTTAATCTCATTTTCGGAATCGACTGGAAACTCGGGTCCATCATAATGCTGGCGATTCTTGCAATCTGCTACAGCATGAAGAATGTGTACTCGCTTATCGAGAAAGGTATCACGATCTGTATTGCCGCAATGATTGTCGCATTCTACATCACTCTTGTCGGAGTCGGCGGACCTGACTGGGGCGAATTTGGAAAGGGGCTTGTGACAATAGGCAACTTCCCTGAGGGAAGTATCGTAGCCGCACTGGGATTCCTTTCGACACATGCCGCGATCACGACAGGTATCTACGGAACCTACCTCGGCAAGGAGAAAAAGTGGACCAAGGCAGATCTTTTCAACGGCAGTATGAAGGCTGATGCGATAGCACACGTAGCGGTTGTCATACTTATAAGCATTGCAATCATGCTTGTCGGTGCCATCGTCCTTCATCCGCAGGGCCAGGCAATCAGTGCTCCCGCACAGCTTGCAGGGCTTCTTGAGCCGGTATTCGGACGCGCAGCCTACATCATCATGGGTATTGCGCTTCTCGGTGCTGCCTTCTCATCTCTCATGGGAAACACACAGCGCGGTCTCGTCCTTCTCAGGGCAGGCTTTGACAAGCCGACGGAACTTACCAACCCGTTCATCAAATACGGCTGTTTCATTGTCCTTGCAATCTGTACCGTGATCTGTTTTGTTTTCAACGGTTCTCCTGTCCAGCTGATCCTGATTGCGAACTATGCGACAGCAATCGCAACTCCTGTAGCCGGCGCTTTCGTGACGCTGATGCTCTGGAGGAAGGATACCGAAGGTGGTCTCAAGGCTCCGACTGCACTGAGGATCTGCATGACCATCTGCTATATCGTGTGCTTGATTTTGACCGGATTCTCCTTGTATGACCTGATTCTCGGTTAATGTCGACTTAGTGTCTATTCTTCTGGGCTGTGCCTTGTTCTGTGGGCACAGCCCTCTTTTTTCTTGTGTATTTCCTGTTTTTAAGCGACATCCGGCAAATGAAATTTGCTTGCAGGAGAGTCACATTTGCAACTCTCCTGCAGTCTGTCTGGAGGAATTCTTTTTCACCATTCAGGGCCTACAGGCATGAGCAGGGCCATGAGACAGTAGGCGAAACCGACAGGAAAGAATCCTGTGGAAAAGAAGGCGATGAGTGTGATGAGACGGACGAGGAATGTTGACACGCCAAGCCTTCTTGCCACACCTTCACATACACCGAACAGTATTCCGTTCGGACTTCTCAGAAGCCTTTTCTGATAAGGCGAATGATAATATGACATCTTTATTTCTCCTTCTTTGTCTGTGCTTTCAGGGCAGTAAGCTCATCTTCGATTTCCTTGTTCTTCTCCATTTCCTCAAAGGTCTCACTTGTGCCCTTTACTTTTGATGAGCTGTCTTCGGAGAATATCTTTGCCTCAGCTTCCCAGCGTTCGATGCGGGCCTGAAGCTCCTCGAACTTACGGGCGAACTCACTGCTTTCAGCGTTTTTCACCACTTCATTCGTCTTCATCTTTTCCTTTGCGGCCTTTGCCCTTGCAAGCAGTTCATCTCTCTTACCCTTGATTTCCTCAAGCTTTGTCTCAACCTGTGAAAGCTGCTCCCTCAGGGAAACGATGATACCTTTCAGCACCTCAAGATTTGATTTCAGTGATACGAGCTGTTTCTCGAGAGTCTTCTTTTCTGCGATGGCTTCGCGCGCAAGGTCGTCATTCCCCTTGTCAACCGCCATCTTTGCACGCTCAGCCCAGCGTGTTATGGCTTCTTCCTTGCTCTTTATTTCTCTTTCAAGAGTGGTCTGGGCCGCTGTTTTCTCCGCGATTGAGCTTCTTACTTCAATTGCAGTCTCCTCCATCTCGTCAATCATGAGAGAGATCATCTTTTTCGGATCTTCCATCTTGTCCAGTGCGCTGTTGATGTTTGATGATACGATGTCGGATAATCTTTTGAATACGTTCATATTTTCTGCTCCTTGTTTCTTTTTTTGTTTACAACTGCTTTAATGCAACCACTGTGCCAAGTGCGGTTTTGAATGCATTTCAGGCGTAATTTCCCTCACGGAGGCGAATTTAACCAATTTGTGATGGCTGAAATTCCTGTTTTTCTGCTATCATTGGCTCATGAGTACGCTTTACATGGTCGCAACACCCATCGGAAATCTTGATGACATAACGCTCCGCGCGCTGAAAATACTTGAAAGCGTGTCCGTGGTAGCCTGTGAGGATACGCGTCATACGGGACAGCTGCTTGCGCATTACAATATCAAAAAGAGATGCATAGCCTGCCATGCGCACAATGAGAGTGAAAGCGCGAAAGGCATCATCGCCCTCATGGACAGCGGACAGGATGTGGCATACTGTTCTGATGCCGGCACTCCGGGGATATCGGATCCGGGAGCAAGACTTGCCGAGGCGGTAAGACAAAGCGGACATACGGTGATTCCCGTTCCCGGTGCCAGTGCTTTCGTCACTCTGCTTTCAGCAGCCGGAAACGTGGGAAAGGCCTTCACATTTGAAGGCTTTCTTTCTCCCAAAAAGGGAAGAAGGACGAGACGGCTTGAGGAACTTGTCTCAAGGGGAGAAAGTTTCATCATCTATGAGTCTCCGTTCAGGATACTGAAGACTCTTGAAGATGTGAGGAGCACTGATCCTTCCTGTCATGTTGTGGTCGGCCGTGAGCTCACGAAGCAGTTTGAGGAGATTTTCTCAGCTGACATATCATCTGCGATTGAGATACTTGGATCGAAGCCGAGCATAAAAGGCGAGTTTGCAGTTGTGGTCATTCCATCCGGAGGTGCCTGTGATAACGCTGAAGAAGATCAGGACTCTTAAGGAACGTGTCCAGATAAGGAAATGCGGCTCTCTCATGTATGAGGAGGCACGTTTCCATGCATTTGATGATGAATATATAGAGGGGCTGAAATATATTGTGAATGGAAGTCCACTCATAACGCAGAAGGACAAAGCTGAACTGTCCATGCTTTATGACCGGTATCTTTCCTCAAGGGACAGCCTGTATGCAAAGGACATATATTACAAGATCCTTTCCATTCTGGGGGAAGAGATGGCTGACTGGGATTTCGTGGATGATGATGGCAGTCTTGATTCTTCCAGAAGAGTTGTGAAAAAACATACTCTCTTTCTTGACCGCATTCGTTCTCCTTACAATATCGGGGCGGTTTTCAGAAGTGCGGAAAGCTTTCAGGTCGATCATGTATATCTCAGGGCCTGCGGTGATGTGACATCTCCACGGGCTATAAGGACGAGCAGGGGAGCTGTGAATACAGTTCCTTACACAATTGTGGATGATCTTGATGTGTTGAATGGACGGACGGTTTTCGCACTTGAAACTGGAGGAGAGATGCTTTCATCTTTTTCCTTCCCGTCCGATGCCGTCTGTGTGCTTGGAAGCGAGGAAGACGGGGTTAGCCCGGAAGTTCTTGAGTTATGTCAGACAAGAGTCTCAATAGAGCAGTTCGGCTCAAAAGGCTCGATAAACGTATCGGTTGCCGCCGGTATCCTGCTTTATCAATGGGCCTTGAGCTGAGCTGCATTTCTAGGAGAGATTACATGCAGAAATGTTTCAGACAAATTTGGTGCAAGCAATTTTGCTTGTGATATTTTTGACACTGCATTTGTACCTAGAATTCCTACTGGATCAGACTCCGGACTTAAAATTGTATTTTTCCTTCAGATCTGACAGCACGGATTCGGCATCATACGCAATACCTGTTTCCCTGTATTTACTTTCCGCTTCTTCTATCATATAAGAAACTTTTTCCCAGTATATGTCGGCAGATGATTTTTCTTCATTCATATAAATTACTTTGTGAGTTTGATTATGATTCTGTTGCGGTTAAAATATATAATCTGTTCACTGTGGAATGTAAAGATCAGATGCTTCACTTGAAGTTGGTTGTTTCCTTGACTTTGACTTGAGAGCGGCAAAACAGTAAACTTCAGGTACAGCATCAAAAGATGTTGTCAGCGGTGATAACCGTACGAACAATCGTATAAGCGTAATGTAATTGCGCCGGCCAACACGAAAGCCACCTCGTGAAGGTGGTTTTTTTTGTGAAAGGAGATTCTGTGGATATATATGTGTTTTCCGACGAGAGTGGCGTGTTCGATTACAAGCATCAGGACTGGTTTGTGTATGCTGGTATGATTATCAAAGGGAAACAGGATATAGACATTCTGAATCGTAAATATCTGGCACTTGAGAAAAAGCTGAGACAAAAGGAAAAATATAGGAAGCTGCCAGAGCTGAAGGCAAAATGTCTTGATGAAAGGGATAGAAAAAACTTTTGCATATTTTTAATTTCACAATGAAGTTTGCTGTGATAATCAGATTGAAGAAACTTGAATACGGACTTGATTTTCAGAAACCAGAAGACAAAGCAACGGTACCTGGATTTTTCATATCAGGCAGGATTGGCAGATCAGACTCTGTTTGTTCAGGCGTTAATTATTTGAGTTGCTTTTTAAACTTTTCATTTTCGTTTCCGTTTCACGGCAGTAAGATTGAGGTATGAAAAGAAGTGCACGTTTCGCCGGTCTGTGGTATCCCTCATCTGCTGATGAACTGTCAATTATTACGGGAAATCCAGAACTGCACGGGAATAATGTCAATGCAGTTCTGCCTCATGCGGGGTTGTTCTACAGCGGCGGCATAATAAGAAATTATTTTGAATCCCTTTCTTCCTCCGTAAAGAGGATTGTGATCATTTCTCCATCTCATTATTACCATATTGAGCCTGATGTGATTGTCACTGCATCTTTCACATCCTCTTCAACTCCTCTTGGCGACGCAGAGACAGTTCCCCTGTCAATTCCCCATGCAGTGCAATCGGAGGCTGCACTGCAGGCTGAGCATGGAGTGGAGATGTTCCTGCCTTTCATCGCCGCACGCGGACTGAAGGTGTCATATGCGCTTGTCTCGTCGCTGAGCAGTGTGGAAAAGGTTTATGAGAAAGCCGGCCTTTTCAAGGCTGAGGCGGATGGAGAGACGGCGTTTATCGCATCATCTGATTTTACCCATTACGGTCCCCGGTTCAATTACATGCCTTATTCCCGTGATGTGGAAAAACAGGTGGTTGAAAACGACAGCTGTTGTGCGACTCTGCTTGCAGAGGGCAGGACTGAAAAGGTTTTTGCGGATTTCACAAACGGGACAATCTGCGGGATTGCACCTGCAATGATAGTGTCGGCCTTGTCTTCAGGAGAAGGTCTTGCTGGTATGAGGGGACCTCATACTACTTCAAATGATGTGAGCTGTCAGAGGGATGAGAATTTCGTCTCTTACCAGAGTGTGTACTGGAGGAAAGAATGCTGAATGATGAAATAAGGAATACTCTTTTAAAAATCGCGAGGAGAAGTCTTGAGACCGCTTTCAGCCATGAAGTGTACACAGTTCCTGAAATCAATATGAAGAGGGGAGCATTCGTGACACTGAGAAAAAAAGGGGAACTCAGAGGCTGTATAGGCTTCCTTGAAGGAATAATGCCTCTTTCAGATCAAGTATTCACCCTTGCCCGAGATGCCGCGTTCAAGGATTACCGTTTCCCTCCGCTGAGCGAAAGCGAGCTTGCTGAGATCGCAATCGAGATCTCGGTTCTAAGTGTTCCCGAGGAAATTCCATCGCCGGAAGATTTTCTTCCCGGCCGTGACGGTATAATCCTTTCCGTATCCGGACGCCGGGCGGTTTTCCTTCCGCAGGTTGCTGATGAGACAGGATGGGGCAGACAGGAAATGCTGTCAGCCCTGAGCCGCAAGGCAGGGCTTTCTCCTGATGCATGGAAAAAGGAGGATGCCGTGTTCATGACGTTTACTGCAGAGGTGTTTGATGAGTCTGTCCTGTGATTTCTGTTTCCGCCGTTGCTGCCTTTCAGAAGGACAGAAAGGGTACTGCGGTGCAAGGCAGAATATTGGCGGGGAAATTATCTCTGTCAATTACGGACAGCTTGTTTCGCTTGCACTTGATCCGGTTGAGAAGAAACCTTTGTATCATTTTCTGCCGCATACAAAGACACTTTCAGTTTCGGAAAGCGGATGCAATTATTCCTGTCTTTTCTGTCAGAACTGGGAAATAAGCCAGAAGATAGTGAAGGAAGAGGAAACGGATCCTTCATCTCTTGCGGCATACTGCCTGCGATACGGTGTGCCGTCAGTCAGCTACACATACTCCGAACCGCTTGTATGGCAGGACTATATGATCCGCAGTGCAGAAGAGGCAAAGAAGAAAGGTGTGAAAAACATAATGGTCACAAACGGCAGTTTCTCCTGCGAGGCTCTTGAAAGGATTGTTCCTCTTATCGATGCTTTCAATATTGATCTCAAAGGTGATGATGAGTTTTATGAAACCGTATGCAAGGCATCGCTGCAGCCGGTGCTGGACGGTATAGAGTACATCGTGAGTCATGGCCGTCACATCGAGGTGACCACCATGATCATAGAAGGAATGCACGATGAGAAAATGGTGATGATGCTCGGCTCCCTTCTCTGTGAGCGGGGGGTCAATGTATGGCACCTTTCCCGCTTTTTCCCGCGCTACAGAATGAAGGACAGAGAGGAAACCAGCGAGGCTTTTCTCTCTTCAATGCTCACTGTGGCAAAGGAAAGCGGTATCCCTTATATTTATGGCGGGAACACTATGATCCCTACACTGGCAGTATGTCCTCACTGCGGCAGAGTGCTCAGAGATGATGTCTCGCAGATGCTTCCATCCGTCTGTCCCGGATGCGGCGAGGCTGTCTATGGTGTCTTTGCCTAGCCTTTCCCCGCTTCTTCATTTATAATTATCAATATGAAACTTGGTGAATTGGACACGATTTTGCGTAAACAGCTCTCGGTAGAGGCTTTTGACGATATTTCTCTTAACGGTGTTCAGGTGGCATGTTCATCTGAAAAGGAAATCAGGAAGGTCGCAGTTGCGGTGGATGCCTGTCAGGCCAGCATTGACGGTGCCATTGCGGAAGGAGCGGACATGCTTTTCGTCCATCACGGACTCTTCTGGGGCAAGCCGATCGCCATCAGCGGCATCCATTACAACAGGGTGAAGACAATGCTTGACAACGATCTGGCACTCTATGCCTGTCATCTTCCTCTTGATGCGCATCCCGTACTGGGCAACAATGCACAGATGGCGATGAGCCTGGGCATGAAGGAGTATGATCCCTTCGGTCTCTATCATGGACAGTACATAGGTTATAAAGGACGTCTTCCTTTTGAGATGACCTGTGAGAAAATCGCAAAGCTTCTTGGTTTCTCTCCGGCGTTCGGTCTCAATATCCTTCCTTTCGGAAAGGAGGAGATAAGCACTGTCGGCATCATTTCCGGAGGTGCGGCTGAGGATGTGTTCCAGGCAATGGATGCCGGTCTTGACTGCTTCATAACAGGCGAGTGCAGTCACGAGCTGTATCATACGCTCAGGGAAAGCGGCATGAACATGATCTCGGGTGGACATTACCAGAGTGAGGTTTTCGGCGTGAAGGCTGTGGGACGCTACCTTGCAAAGGAATTCGGAATCGATACAGTGTTCATTGACAGGAAGACTGCATTATGAGGGAGAGACTGAAACCCTTCATCCTTTCTCTGGCCGTGATCATCGCCGATCAGATGACAAAGCTGTGGATAGTGAAGACCATACCTGAGAATGAGACAGGATACAGTTTTCTCGGCGGATTTCTCAGAATAATCCATGTGCGCAACGATGCGGTTGCATTCTCGCTCGGCTCATCACTGGACGTTCCTCTCAAGATAGTTCTTTTCATCATTCTCCCTCTGGCACTTGTTTCATTCCTTGCATACTGCATAATCAGCGAGAAAAGGAAAGGGGAATTCACTGTTTTCGAGAAATGGTGTCTTGCCGGGATCATAGGCGGCGGTGTCGGAAACCTTATCGACAGGGTATTGCGCAGCATGCGTGTTGTGGACTGGATTTCGGTGAAAATGTACGGTTTCCTGTCGATGGAGTACTTTCCCACATGGAACATTGCGGATGCATCCGTGGTGATCTGTGTAATATTATTGATGTTAAGTCTAGTTTTTTGTCATAGAAGAGGGCAGTAATTGAGCCCTTGATTATCATATGATATATTCATTTTTGTGTGTTCTCAGGAGATGTAAGTGAACAAGAAAACAAATTCGGTTATCTTCATGGTGGTTGCAACACTTGTAAACGTGCTGCTGCTTGTTCTCTATTTCGCGCTTGGAATTGTTCTGATGGCGCTCTTTGCACAGTTCTTCCCTGAATCGGGTCTCCTCCCGATATTGATGCTTCTTGTGTTCATCCTTGCAATAGCGCTTTCCTTCCTCACTTATTCAAAACTTGTGAAATGGGCTGTTGCGAAGTTCTCCCTGGAAGAAAAGATGGATCCTATCTTCAGCAGCAGAAGAAACAAGAACAGGAGCCGCATGGACTGATATGAGGCTGCAGGAAAAGTCCAGCCTGTGCGAGGCTGTATGGTCATCTTACAGTGAGGATCCGGTATGGCAGAGTTCCTGGTGGGCAGGCAGACTGTGCGCACCTTTCATACTTCTTCCTGAAGATTCTCCTGATGGCAAGTGGCATCTTTTCGCACATACGTGGGCGGGTATCGAGCATTTCATATCCACTTCCGGCTTCGACTGGCAACGTATTTCTCTTGTGGCCCTGCGTGGTCATTTTCCTTCAGTCTTCAAAGAGAAGGACACATATTATCTTGTATATGAGAATCATGATTATGATTACCAGAACAAGAGAAGATTGGATCTCAGGAAGACAATTTCAAGAATAAACATAATGTCATCAACCGATCTGAGGCTATGGTCCAGACCTCAGACCATACTCAGTGCGGCAGATGTGCCGTATGCGTCTGATTATTCCGCACCGCGTCTTTCGCACCCGCAGATCATCAACTGGCAGGGATCTTACAGACTTTATTTCTGTGCGTCCGAAGTCAGGATATATGATACAAAGCAGAAGGCAAGTGCCTGTCTGTCATATGCACAGAGCACTTCATTCAATGCTCCTTTCGAGATAAGGAAACAGCCTGTGCTCAGGATTGATCCGGACAGCAGGTACCGCAATCTTGCACTCGGCTCATTCCGTTTCGTCAGCTGCAGTGACGCTCTTGCGGCTTTTCAGACTACGATTTTCTTTGATGAGAAGAAAGAGCGGACAAACTCTGCGATACTTCTGCTTACATCTGATGACGGGGAGGTCTTCCACCTCGAGAAGGTGCTCATGACGAGCCCTTCCTCCGGATGGGCATCCCGGTGTTTCACTTCATGTTCCGTGTCTTACAAAGCGGATGAGAATACGTGGTACTGCTATTATTCCGCAAACGGTAAGGACGAGAAACATAGACTTATGCCTCTCAGGGAGAGCCTCGGGCTTCTGATAGGCAATGTTAAAAGGGAGTTCTGAAAATGAGTCGTTTGGAGAAGCTTGTCAGAATTGTGCACTCAGTGCATTTCAAGATACTGATAAGCTTCGCTTTTGTAATCCTGAGCGGAACCGTGCTGCTCAAGCTTCCTGTCTCAATACAGGACGGAGCGGTTCTTACCTGGTTCGATTCGCTCTTCATCGCAACAAGTGCAGTATGTGTCACGGGTCTCACACCTGTCATTCTTGCGGATGTGTTCACTCCTGTCGGATTTTTTTTCATCGCGCTTCTGGTGCAGATCGGCGGTCTGTCATTTGCGACATTCGCCGCAGCCTTCCTTCTTTTCCTGAGGAGAAAGGCATCAAGCACGATGATTGTCGAATCCTACGGTGTGAAAACCCGCAAATGGGCCCGTCTCGTGAAGATCACCATGGGCATCACTTTCTCAGTTGAAGCGCTCGGCACTCTTATACTGTTCTTTTTCTATCAGCCGTACACATCAACACTGCTGGAATCACTGGGCCAGGCAGCATTCACTTCCGTGTCGGCTTTCAACAATGCCGGTTTTGATGCGTTCGGCACCTCAATGGTCGGCTTCAACGATCACGCGGGAATCCTCATAACGGTGGCATCCCTGATCGTACTGGGCGGCCTGGGATTCCTTGTGTATGCCGATCTTCTGGACAACAGGGGAAGAAAGCTGTCGATCCAGACGAAAGTCGTTGTCGTGACAACAGTTTTCCTTATAATAGCTGGAACACTCGGTTTCTTCCTCACCGGTGAAATGGATCTTGTGAACAGTCTCTTCCAGAGTGTTACTGCAAGAACCGCCGGTTTTGAATCCGTGCCCCAGGCCGAGCAGTCCACATACACGCTGTTCCTGACGGTCATTCTCATGTTCATAGGTGCATCCCCCGGTTCAACCGGTGGCGGTATCAAGACAACGACATTCTTCGTTCTTGTGCTTACCTTCATATCCGTAATACGTCAGAGCAGCCCTGTCGCATTCAAGAGAAGACTTTCAAGCGAGTCGATCTTCAAGGCTTTTGCTGTCTTCATGATTTCCATCATGATAGTCTGCGCATCAAGCCTTGTCATAATGGGGCTTGAGGAGGATAAGGATCCTCTCTTCATCATTTTCGAAGTGGTTTCCGCCTATGCGACGGTCGGCCTGAGCTGTGCCCTGACACCGACGCTGAGGATCGCCAGCCGGGCTCTGCTCATACTGCTGATGTTCATCGGCCGTGTCGGACCGCTTACCATTGCAGGTCTTGTCGCGCATAAGAAGGAAAGACTCAATTACCTTGAAGAGAATATAAACATAGGCTGAGAAGGAGGATAGAACTATGTCTAAGGATATTAAATACGGAATCATAGGACTGGGACGTTTCGGACTGTCCCTTGCGAAATCAATAATTGAAGGCGGAGATGATGTCATTGCCGTGGATATCGATGAGGACAGGACCAGTCTCCTTTCCGACATGACGGATAATGTTTTCGTAATCCATCAGATCAACAAGGACAGCTTCATAGAAGCAGGACTTGATAAATGTGAGGTTGTTGTCATCGGTATCGGAAGAAACATTGAGTCCAGCCTTCTTGCCGCACTGCAGTGCATCGAGCTCAAGATTCCGCGTGTCATAGCGAAAGCGAACAGTGAAGAACATGCTCAGATTCTGAAGATGATCGGCGCAGAGGTCATATTCCCTGAAGTCGATACCGCTCACCGTCTTGCCAGAACACTGAAGAACAAGCTTGTCATGGATTTCTTCTCTCTTTCCAGCGGGTATTCAATCGTACAGTCCAATCTCCCGTCCAAGCTGGTAGGACAGACTGTCGTTGAGGCCAATCTGCGCCGCAAGTATGCAATAAACATCATTGCCGTCAAGCGGGGTGAGAAGCTTATCGCAGACATCACGCCTGACCTTGTCTTCAAGAATGGAGATATTCTGGTTCTGGTCGGAAGTGACAGCAGTCTGTCAAAATTCATGAATATGTGAACAGACTGAAACAGTAATCATTTTTTTATTTGACTATAGTGGGGAGCGTTCTTTCAGGATGCTCCTCTGTTTGTATTTCAGCATGATTGATGCACCTGCACCTTGACATTTTCTCTATGAGCTGACCCCCTGAAGGTAGACATCTTCAGACCTTCTTTTAAGCTATATTATAAGCTTTGCATCTTCAAGTT